>DASSSJ010000021.1:0-15188 GCA_035708485.1 Anaeromyxobacter sp.
CTCGTGAAGTTCGACTTCCTCGGGCTCAAGACGCTCACCGTCATCGACGACGCGCTCCGGCTCGTCCGCGCGAACCACCCCGAGCGCAAGGACCTCAGGGCCTCCGACATCCCGCTCGACGACCCCGCCGTCTACGAGCTCATCAGCCGCGGCGACACCGCGGGCGTCTTCCAGATGGAGTCCTCCGGCTTCACCGAGATGGTGATCAAGATGAAGCCCTCGCGGTTCGAGGACGTCATCGCCGCCGGCGCGCTCTACCGGCCCGGGCCGCTCGACCAGAAGCTCGAGGACGGGCGGACGATGGTGGACGTCTACATCGACCGAAAGCACGGGAAGGAGCCCGTCCGTCACCCGCACCCCGACCTGGCGAAGGTGCTCGAGCCGACCTACGGCGTGATCGTCTACCAGGAGCAGGTGATGCAGATCTCCCAGGTCCTCGCCGGCTACAGCCTCGGCCGCGCGGACCTGCTCCGCCGCGCCATGGGGAAGAAGAAGGCGGCGGAGATGGCGAAGGAGCGCGTCGGCTTCCTCGACGGCGCGCGCGGGCGCGGCGTCGACGAGAAGGTCGCGAACGGCATCTTCGACCTCATGGAGAAGTTCGCGGCGTACGGCTTCAACAAGTCGCACTCCGCCGCCTACGGCCTGCTCACGGTCCAGACCGCGTGGCTCAAGGCGCACTACCCCGTCGAGTTCATGGCGGCGCTCATCTCGAGCGAGGCCTCCAACACCGACAAGGTCGTCCTCCACGTCGCCGAGGCGCGGCAGGACGGCATCGAGGTGCTGCCGCCCGACGTGAACGAGTCGGGGAAGGACTTCGGGGCGTTCCCGCCGGGGCCGGACGCGAAGAAGGGGTCCAGGGGCCGGATCCGCTTCGGCCTCGGCGCGGTGCGCGGCGTCGGCGAGGCGGCCGTCGAGGCGATCCTGCAGGCGCGCCAGGAGGGCGGGCCGTTCAAGCACCTCTTCGACTTCGCCTCCCGCGTGGACGCGCGGCGCATCAACAAGAAGGTGGTCGAGGCGCTCGTGAAGGGCGGCGCGTTCGACTTCGAGGGCGTGCCGCGCTGGCAGCTCTTCGCCGGGATCGAGGGGGCGTTCGCGGCGGGCGCCTCGGCGCAGGCCGATCGGGCGTCGGGGCAGGCGAGCCTGTTCGGCGGCGCGGCGGCGCCGCAGGTCGAGGCGAAGCCCAGGTACCCGAGGCAGGGCGACGCGGTGGGCGAGCTCACGGTCGAGGAGTGGCCGGAGCGGGTCCGCCTGGCGTTCGAGAAGGAGGCGCTCGGGTTCTACCTCACCGGCCACCCGCTCCAGGGCTACGAGCAGGAGGCGCGCCGCTACGCCTCCTCGACGTGCGCGGCGATCGCGCAGAAGCGGCACGGCGACAAGGCCTCCGTGGTCGGCATCGTCGCGGCGCTCCGCGAGCGCGTCACGAAGGAGAAGGGGACGCGGTTCGGGATCCTCACGCTCGAGGATCTCACCGGCACGGTCGAGGTCGTCTGCTGGGGCGGCCGTCCCGCGCAGAACGGCCGGCCGCCGCAGAAGGGGTGGCAGGACTGGGAGGCGTTCGCGAAGTCCGAGGAGCCGCTCCTCGTCCACGGCGAGGTGCGCGTCAACGCGCGCGACGAGGAGAACCCGAAGGCGGAGCTGACCGCGAGCGACGTCGAGCCGCTCTCCCTCGTGCGCCGGCAAAAGACCTCGGAGGTCATGTTCCGCATCGACGCCGACCGGCTCACCGGCGACCGCGCCCAGGGGTTGAAGGCGCTCCTCGGCCGGCACCCGGGCAACACCGCCGTCACCGTCCGCGCCGTGATCCCGTCGCAGACCGAGACGACGCTCTCCGTCCCGCTGAAGGTGCAGCCCGCGGACGACCTGCTCGAGGCCGCGCGCCGGCTCGGGTTCGAGGTGGAGCTGCGGTGAGGATCGCGCTCGCCGCCGCGGCGCTCGTGCTCGCGGGGGCGCCGCCCCCCCGGCCGGTCGAGGACGGCCCGTTCCGCCCCGGCGATCTCATCGTGTCCGAGGGCGAGCTCGCCCGCGGCTGCGCCGATCGCGCCGCGGAGGAGCTGCGGTTCCGCGGCGTCGTGCGGATCGAGCACGACGGCGAGCTCCTCGTCGAGAAGGGGTACGGCGGGCGCGACCCCGCGACCGCGTTCTGGGTCGCCTCCGTGTCGAAGTCGTTCACCGCGGTCCTCGTCCTGCGCCTCCAGGAGCAGGGGAAGCTCCGGCTGGAGGATCCCATCGCGCGCCACCTGCCGGACGCGCCGGCCGCGGCGCGCGAGATCACGGTCGACGACCTGCTGAAGCACACCTCCGGCCTCCCGCGCTCGACGTACGAGGCCGAGGGGATCGCCGACGCCCGCGAGGCGACGCGGCGGATCCTCGCCCTCCCCCGCGGCGAGCGCGGGAAGTTCGCGTACACGAACGACGGCTACGCGCTCCTCGCCATCGTGGCGGAGAAGGCGGGCGGGGCGCCGTTCCAGGACCTCCTCCGCCGCGAGGTGCTCGACCGCGCCCGCCTCGCGCACACGGGCTTCTGGCCGGGCTGCGCGAAGGGTACGCCCGTCGCGAAGCTCGCGCGGCCGCCCACGGGGGCGCGCGCGGGGGAGACCTGGGGCTCCAAGGGAGGCGAGGGGATCTGCGCCACCGCCGGGGACCTCGCGCGCTTCCTGCGCGCCGTCGCGGACGGGACGCTCGTCGCGCCCGCCTCGCGCGACCTCCTCTGGGCCCACGCCGTCCCGACGTCCGCCGGCTCGGCCGGACGCGGCTTCTTCGTGTCCCGCAGCGTCCGCGGCGAGCCCGTGGTCTGGACCCGCGGGACCGAGGAGCGGGGCCACAACGCGGTCGTCAGGTGGTACCCGGAGTCGCGCGTGCTCGTCGCCGTCGCCTCCGACGTCGCCGAGCCGAGGGCGGAGGTCCCGGCTCCGAGCCGCGCGATGGGCGATCTCCTGGAGGAGCGGCTGCCGCGGTTTCCGTAGCGGGGGCCCGGAGCCGGCGGGCTCGGGCTCGTGGACGGGCTCGGGCCCCGGGCGAACCCGGTGCCGCGGTCACGCGCTCCGCGGCGGACGCGATACACTGGACCCCCCTCGATGACCGCCGTCGTCCTCGCCCTCGTCGGCGCCGCCGCCGGCCTCCTCGGATCGCTCATGGGCGTCGGGGGCGGGATCATCGTCGTGCCGGCGCTGTCGGAGCTCCACGGCGTCCCCTTCCGCGAGGCGATCGCGGTCTCGCTCGTCGTGATCATCGCGAACTCCTCCGCCTCGTCGGCCGCGTACGTCGAGCGCGGTGCGTCCGACCTCGAGGTCGGCGTGGTCCTCGAGCTCGCCACGGTCGCCGGAGCGATCCTCGGCAGCGCCGTCGCGGGCCTCGCGCCCGTCCGGACGCTGAAGCTGCTGTTCGCGGGCGTGGCGATCTACTCCGCCGTGAGCCTGTGGCTGCGCCGCCACCGGGCGAGCGACGCGCAGGTCGTGGGCGGGTACGCGGTGAGGGGCTGGGCGCCCGGGCTCGCGGTGAGCGTCGCCGCCGGCGCGATGTCGGGGCTCCTCGGCATCGGGGGCGGCGTCTTCAAGATGCCGGCGATGACGCTCGCGATGGGGCTCCCGTTCAAGGTCGCCGCGGCGACGTCGAACTTCATGATCGGCGTGACCGCCGCCGCCGGCGCGTACGTGTACTGGGGGCGAGGCGAGGTGAACGCGGAGCTCGCGGCGCCGGTGGTGGTCGGCGCCTTCGTCGGCGCGCGGCTCGGCTCGTCCCTCCTCGCGCGGCTCCCGGCGACCAGGCTCCAGACCGCGTTCGCGGTCTTCCTCGCGATCATGGGCGGCCGGATGGCGTGGAGCGTCCTCGGGGGGGCCGGGTGAACCGCCCCGTCTCGCTCGCGCTCTGGGCCGGCACCTTCGCCGGCGTCGCGCTCTGCCTCGGGGCGGCGGTCGCGCACGCGGCGGCCTGGCCGATCGCGCCGCGGCTCGCGCGGCTCGGGGTCCTCGCGATCCTCCTCACGCCGCCGCTCCGCCTGGCCGTCACCGCCGGTGCGTTCTGGCGCGCGGGCCGCCGCAGGTACGCGGCCGCCGCCGCGATCGTGCTGCTCGCCCTCGTCGTCGCCGCGATCCGCGCCGCGGCGCCGTAGCGCACGGCGCCCGACCGCGGGGGTCCGGTCCCTCGACGCGGCGCGTCCTGGAGGGTCCCGCCGAGCGACCCTTCCGGTAAGCGTCCGCTTGCCGGGCGGGCGCGCCCCGGGACGTGCCCCGGCGGGCGGCCCGTCGCGCGCCGGGACAGCGCCTACCTTTCCGACGGAGTCTCGCGAGGTTTCCGCATGAGCTGCCCTATGCTACGCCGCGCGCACCCCGCCCGGTGCATGGCCGTCGCGGGCGAGCCCACCCCCGTCGGTCGAGACATCGTCGCGGCGTACTGCCACGGCCGCCACGGCGACTGCCCGGCGTACCGCTACGTCCGCGCCGCCGGGCGCCCGCTCCACGCGGCGGACTTCCGCGCCTGGGTGGTGGAGCGGATCTCTCCGGGATGCGTCGAGCCGGATCCCGCCGACCGTCCACACGGGGCCGACCCGGGGTAAACTGAGAGCGCAATCGGACGCAACCCCAAAAGAGCGTTCCGGGGGGTCCAGGCGAACGGATGACCACTCGTCGCTACCTCGGTAGTATTGGGACGTGTTCGGGGCGGAACTGCAACTGAGGGGGGTGCAGGCATGATGCGGGCGAACGTTCGCGTTCCGGCGCCGCGCGGCGCGGCTGCCCACTGCGACGCCAGCGGCGTGCTCCACTGCGACCGTCAGGCCGAGGAGATGCTGAAGGTGTTCTTCTCCGACGCCGCCGACGGCGCCGCCGCGCCCGGCGAGCTGCGCGGCCTCAGCGAGGCGGCCCAGGCGGGAACGCCCGGGATCCGGCGCACGCTCGTCATGGAAGGGCACGGCGAGCGTCTGCGGATCGAGGTCACGGCGGTCGGGAAGGGGAAGACGCAGCTCCACCTCTGGCGCGAGCCCCTGCCGGAGCCGATGCACCTCGGGCCCGAGCCGGTCGCGGCGCCGTCGCCCGCGGACGGTCTCACGCAGCGTGAACGCGAGGTCGCCCTCCTCGTGGCCGACGGGCTGCGCTCGCGAGAGGTGGCGGAGCGACTCGGCATCGCGTCGCAGACCGTGAAGAGCCACCTGAAGACGATCTTCGACAAGCTCGGCGTCCGGAACCGCGTCGAGCTCGCGCGGCGGCTCGTGCAGCACTAGGGCCGCCCCCATCTCCGGGCCAGGCACTTCTTCGCGAAGCGAAGATGTGCCGGCCCGCTCCTTGCGGCCTACTCGCGGGGAGACCGGTCCGGCCCGGTTGCAGCGCCGCCCGCGCGGCGCTAGCGTCCCCGTCTCCACATGATCTCGCTCGACGACGTCCAGGCCGCGCTCGGGCGCATCCGCGATCGCATCTACCGCTCGCCCTGCGCGCGGAGCGAGACCCTCTCGCGGCTCACCGGGACGAGCGCGCACCTCAAGCTCGAGAACCTACAGATGACGGGCGCCTACAAGGAGCGCGGCGCCCTGAACCGGCTCCTGCTCATGCCGCCCGCCGAGCGCGCGCGCGGGCTCATCGCGGCGAGCGCCGGGAACCACGCGCAGGCGGTCGCGTACCACGCCGGCCGGCTCGGCGTCGCCGCCACCATCGTGATGCCCGAGGCGACGCCGATCATGAAGGTCGCCAACACGCGCGCGCACGGCGCCCGCGTCCTGCTCCACGGGTCGAGCTACGACGAGGCCTACGCGGAGGCGCGGCGGCTCGAGCAGGTGGAGCGGCTCGCGTTCGTCCACCCCTTCGACGACCCCGCGATCATCGCGGGCCAGGGCACGGTCGCGCTCGAGATCCTGGAGCAGGAGCCCGAGACGGACGCGCTCGTCGTGCCGGTCGGCGGCGGCGGCCTCGTCTCGGGCGTGGCCGTCGCGGTGAAGGCGCTGCGGCCGGGCGCGAAGGTCGTCGGCGTGGAGACCGAGGTGCTGCCGTCGATGCTCCAGGCGCTCGAGGCGGGGCACCCGGTGACGCTCGATCCCGCGAACACCGTCGCCGACGGCATCGCGGTGAAGCGGGCGGGCGACCTCACCTTCGAGCACGTGAAGCGGTGGGTGGACGAGATCGTCACCGTCTCCGAGGAGGAGATCGCGAGCGCGATCCTCTACCTGCTCGAGCGCGAGAAGACGGTGGTCGAGGGCGCCGGCGCGGTGGGCGTCGCGGCGCTCATGCAGCGGAAGATCCGCGGGCTCGACGGGAAGCGGGTCGTGGCGATCGTCTCGGGCGGCAACATCGACGTGAACCTCGTCGCGCGCGTGATCGAGCGCGGCCTCGTGAAGGACGGCCGCCTCGTGCGCGTCAGCGTCGCGCTGCAGGACAAGCCGGGCCAGCTCGCGAAGGTGTCCGCGATCATCGCGAACCACCGCGCCAACGTCATCGAGGTCCACCACACGCGCGCGTTCGCCTACCGCTTCGGCGACACGACGCTCCAGCTCACGCTCGAGACCCGCGGGCCGGAGCACGTCGAGGAGATCCTCCGCGCGCTGCGCGAGCGCGGGTACCAGGTCCAGCAGATGGGGCTCTGACCGTGCGCCAGGTCTCGAAGCGCGTCCTCGTGCTCTGGATCGTCTCCCTCGCGCTCGCCGCGCTCGCCGGCGCGTGGTTCCACCGGATCCTCTCGCCGTCCACGCCCGAGGAGCGGGCGCGCGAGCAGGCGGAGCGGATCAAGGACCGGGTGCGCGACGCGACGCACTGAGCCGCTCGCCGCGCGGCTCCGACGCCCCGCCGCGTCCCGCCGGGACGCGGCCGCGATCAGCCGCGCCGCCCGAACAGCCAGAAGAGCAGCGTCAGCACGATCGAGATCAGGATCGACGTCCCGAGCGGGAAGTAGAGGCGCCACCTCTCGCGCTCGATCGCGACGTCGCCCGGCAGCCGGCCGATGCGCAGCCCCGGGAAGCGCTCCGCGAGGATGAGCAGGACCCCGACGAGCGCGAGGAGCGCGCCCACGCCGAGGAGCATGCGCCCGAGGGTGCCGAGGGGACCGGGGGTCACGGCCCGATCCTAGCGGCCCGCGGGCGCGAGCGCCTGCACGACCTCCTCCAGCGCGCCGAGGAAAGCGTCCACCTGCTCCGGCGCGTGCGCGGCCGTGAGCGACACCCGGAGCCGGCTCGTGCCGCGCGGCACCGTCGGCGGCCGGATGGCGCGCACGAAGAACCCGCGCGCGCGCAGCGCGCGCGACGCGGCGAGGGCGCGCTCCTCGGTCCCGAGCACGACGGGGAAGATCGGCGCGACGACCCGCGACACGTCGAACCCGAGCCGCGCCAGCCCGGCCTTCATCCGCGCGCCGAGCGCCGCGAGCCGCTCGCGCCGGGCCGGCTCGGCGGCGACCACGTCGAGCGCCGCGAGCGCCGCGCCGCAGGCCGCGGGCGGCAGCGCGGTCGTGAACACGAACGTGCGCGCCTTCGAGACGAGGAGGTCCACGAGCCTCCGCTCGCCCGCGACGTACGCGCCGAACGACCCGAGCGCCTTTCCGAGCGTGCCCATGTGCACGTCCACGCGCTCGGCGACGCCGAGCGCCTCGGCGAGGCCGGCGCCGGTCGGCCCGAGGACGCCGGCCGCGTGGGCCTCGTCGACGTAGAGCATCGCCCCGTGCCGCTCGCACAGCTCCGCGAGGTCCCGGAGCGGCGCCGCGTCGCCGTCCATCCCGAAGACCGAGTCCGTGACGACGAGCTTCCGCCGCGCCTTCGTCCGCGCGAGGAGATCGGCGAGCTCGCCGACGTCCAGGTGCCGGTAGCGGACGAGCTCCGCGCGCGAAAGGAGGCACCCGTCCACGATCGACGCGTGGTTCAGGACGTCCGAGAAGATCGCGTCGCCGCGCCCCACGAGCGCCGCCGGGACCCCGGCGTTCGCGTGGTAGCCGGAGCTGAACAGGAGCGCCGCCTCCGTCCCCTTGAACGCGGCGAGCCGCGCCTCGAGCGCGCCGTGCACGGGGAGGTCGCCCGCGACGAGCCGCGCCGCGCCCGCGCCCGCCCCCTCGCGCTCCGCGGCGGCGCCGGCCGCGGCGCGCAGGCGCGCGTCGCCGGCGAGCGCGAGGTAGTCGTTCGAGCACAGGTTCACGAGCGGGCGGCCGTCCACCGTGACGACCGGCCCCTGCATCGAGGCGAGCGGCTCGAGCGCGCGCCGGAGCCCCCTGGCTGCGAGCGCGCCGAGCTCCCCGTCCATCCAGTCGAGCGCGGCGCGTCCCATCGCGCTCAGCGCACCACCCGGAGCGCGCGCCGCGGCGCGGCCGCCGCCGCGCGCCGGTTCCAGTCCGCGTCGTGCGGCGCGTGCCCGTCCCAGCCCCACGCCTTCCCGGTGTCGGGCGGGCGCAGCGCGAGCCCCTGCGCCTCGACCATCCCGACCGTCGCGTCGGGCGCCCGGCCGGCGCTCGTGAGGTAGTTCCCGACCATCGTCCCGTTCGCGCCGGCGTGGAAGATGAGGTCCTGCCGCTCGCCGAGGTTCACCTCGCGGCCGCCCATCACGAAGATGTGCGCCGCGGGCATCATCAGGCGGAAGACCGCGATGGCGGCGAGGCACTCCTCCGGGGAGATGGCCTTCACCTGCGCCATCGGCGTGCCCGGGCGCGGGTTCAGGAAGTTGATCGGCACGCAGTCCACGCCGAGCTCGCGGATGGTCTCGGCGAGCTCGACCCGCTGCTCCGGCGTCTCGCCCATCCCGAGGATCCCGCCCGAGCAGAGCTTGAACCCGAGCCTCCGCGCGGTCCGGATCGTCTCGAGCTGCGCGTCGTACGAATGGGTCGTGCAGACGTTCGGGAAGAAGGTCCGCGCCGTCTCGAGGTTGTGGTGGTAGTGCATGAGCCCGGCCTGCTTCAGCCGGGCGAGCTCGGGCTCGCGCACGAGGCCGAGGGACGCGCACGGCTCGACCGCGGTCTCGTCCCGCAGCCGCCGCACCGCGCCCTCGAGCACCGCCAGCTCCTCCTCGCGCGAGATGCGCGTGCCGGAGGTCACGATCGAGAACTCGCGCGCGCCGGCGCGCTCCGCCGCCCTCGCCTGCGCCACGATCTCGTCCGCGCCGACGAGCGGGTAGACCGGCGCCTCGGCGTCGGGGAAGTGGGCCGACTGCGAGCAGAAGCCGCAGTCCTCCGGGCAGCGCCCGCTCTTCGCGTTCGTGATGCCGCAGAGCGCGACCTCGCTCCCGTGGACCGCCTCGCGCACGGCGTTGGCCCGCGCGAGCAGCGCCGCGAGCTCCGGGCCCGAGGTGTGGCGGATCAGGCGGCGCGCCTCGTCGGCGGAGATCGGCTCCATGCCCGGCGGCAGCGGCTTCGGGGTCGGCGTCTCGCACATGAGAGCGGGAAGATACCAGCCTCGATCCCCTCGTCAACCGGGCGGACGCCCGGCGGTTGACGATGCCGGCCGCGCAACCAACCTCGCGCCACCCCTGAAGAAAGGTGACCGCCCGGATTTCCCCCCCGCAGGCGGGCGGCCTGGCCGCGGATGCCTCGCGGCCGGCCGGGTGCGTACCTTTCCGCGGAGGGGGGAACATGCTCTGGACGATCACCGTCATCCTGCTGGTGCTGTGGGCGCTCGGGATGCTCTCCGGCTCGACGCTGGGGGCGTGGGTTCACATCCTGCTCGTCCTCGCCGTCATCTCGATCATCTTCGCCGTGATCGGGCGCGGGCGCGCCACGGTCTGACGCGGACCCGCGAGGCGGCTGATGGCGGCGCTCCGGCACGTCCACCGGGACGTGTCGGGGCGCCGTGCTACTTCAGGCGTCGATGTCGCGCCCGGCGGCGAGAGCGAGGACGGTCTACGCGTGCGGCGAGTGCGGCCACTCGAGCCCGAAGTGGCTCGGGCAGTGCCCGGCGTGCCGCCGCTGGAACACGATGCAGGAGGAGGTCCAGGCCCTCGAGCCGAGGGGGACGCCGCGCGGCTGGGGAGCGCAGGGGACGTCGCGGCCGCTCCCGCTCCGCGACGTGGAGGCGCGCGAGGAGGAGCGCCGGCGCACCGGCATCGGCGAGCTCGATCGCGTCCTCGGCGGCGGGATCGTCCCCGGCGCGCTCGTGCTGCTCGGCGGCGACCCGGGCATCGGCAAGTCCACGCTGCTCCTCGCCGCGCTCGACCGGCTCGCGCGCGCGGAGCCGGAGCGGCCCATCCTCTACGTGTCGGGCGAGGAGTCCGCGCGGCAGGTGAAGCTGCGCGCGGACCGGCTCGGGTGCGCCGCGGAGGGGCTGCGCGTGCTCGCCGAGACCGACGCCGACAAGGTCCTCCGCGCCGCCGAGGCGCTCCGGCCCGCCGCCGTCGCGGTGGACTCGATCCAGACGCAGTACCTCCCCGAGCTGCAGAGCGCCCCCGGGACGGTGACGCAGATCCGCGAGGTGGCCGCTCGCTTCATGGCGCTCGCGAAGACCACCGAGACGCCGGTGTTCCTCGTGGGCCACGTGACCAAGGACGGGGCGATCGCGGGCCCGCGCGTCCTCGAGCACATGGTGGACACCGTCCTCTACTTCGAGGGCGGCGGGGCGCACCCGTACCGCGTCCTGCGGGCGCACAAGAACCGCTTCGGCTCCGCGAGCGAGATCGGGGTGTTCGAGATGAAGGCGGGCGGCCTCGCCGAGGTGGCGAACCCCTCCGCGCTCTTCCTCTCGGAGCGCCCCGAGGGCGCGCCCGGCAGCGCCGTCGCGGCGGTGCTGAACGGCACGCGCACGGTGCTCGTCGAGATCCAGGCGCTCGTCGCGGAGACCAGCTACGGCACGCCGCGCCGGACGGCCCTCGGGATCGACTCGAACCGCGTCGCGCTGCTCGCCGCGGTGCTCGACAAGAAGCTCGGGATGCAGATCCTCCCCCGCGATCTGTTCGTGAACGTCGCCGGCGGGCTCTCGGTGGACGATCCCGCCGCCGACCTCGCCTGCGTCGCCGCGCTCGCGTCGTCGTTCCGCGAGGCCGCCCTCCCCGCCCGCACGCTCGTGGTCGGGGAGGTCGGGCTCGCCGGGGAGGTGCGCGCCGTCTCGCAGCCGGAGGTCCGGCTCGCGGAGGCGGCGCGGCTCGGGTTCGAGCGGGCGATCGTCCCCGCGGCGTGCGCGCGTCGCGCGGACGCGCCGGCCGGGATCGCGCTCGAGGGCGTCTCGACCGTCGCCGAGGCGCTCGACCGGATCGCGATCTGACGACGACGGCGGTCGCTCGCGTCGATCCGTGAACGAGCGCGCGCCCGCGCCCGGAGCTGACGGGCTCGGGCTCCGGCTCGCGGAGGCGTTCGGAGCCCGGGCGAGCTCGGCGGCGCTGCCGGCGAGCGCGGCCTCCCGCACCGCTCGGCCGGCGATCACCTCCGCACGACGCGCGGGTCCCGCCTGAGCAGCCCCGCCTTCCCGGAGCCGTGCGGATCGTGGCAGTAGACGCAGCGGTCGTTGTCGCGGCCGGACGGGGCGCGGTCTTCGCCCTCGTGCCACCGCGCGTGGCAGGAGGTGCAGAGGTCCGGCGCGCCCGCGACGAGGAGCATCGGGCGCTCCGCCCCGTGGGGCGAGTGACAGGCGTGGCAGTTGCCGGTGGCGGCGGGCGGGTGCGGCGGTCCGGCCCTGGCGCGCGCGGCGATCTCCGGGTGGCAGCCGCCGCACACCGCGCCCTCGGCGGCGACGAGCAGGTGCGGCCGGTCGGAGGCGTGCGGCTCGTGGCAGACGGAGCAGCCCGCGCCGAACGCGGCGTGCTCGAACGGGACCTCGGCCCTGGGGTCCGCGTGCGGGTGGCAGCGGCCGCACGTCTCGCGCTCGGGCCGGATGAGCGCGAGCGGCGCCGGCTCGCTGGACGCCACGTGGCAGTTCGAGCAGCGGCGCGCGGGGCGGTGCACGTGGGCGCGGAGCCCGCCGTCGGCGCGGCGCCCGTGCGGATCGTGGCAGCGCGTGCAGCGCGCGGCGTCGACCGGATAGCCCTGGTGCGCGCGGACGAGCTTGCGCGCCGCGGCGTCGTGGCAGCGGCGGCACATGCGCGCCGCGGGCCCGGCGATCCGCCCGGGCGCCGTCGAGACGTGCCGGGAGTGGCAGCCGAGGCAGGCGCGCGCGCCCGCGTGCGGCCGCTCCCGGCGCACGTCCTCCGCGTGGCAGCCGTCGCAGAGCCGCTCGGTCGAGGCGAGGAGCATCCCGCCCCCGCGCGCCGAGACGTGGCACGAGCCGCAGCGATTGTCCCGGAAGGGCGGGTGGACCACGACCGCGCGTTCGAGGGAGCGCGCGACGAGCGGCTGGGGATCGAAGTCGGCGAGACGCTCCGGGCGCTCCGGGGGCGGCGTGCGCGGCCAGGCGACCACCTTCGGCCCGCACGCGGCGAGCGCGCCCGCGGCGGCGATCGCCGCGAGGGCGATCGCGCGAGTCCGGCGCTGCTCGCTCCGAGGGGCCATCCCGGTGACGGCGCGGCTCGCGCCCCCCCTCGCGCGCCGCGGCCGCCCATCGCGCCCGCGGCGCGCCTGGGGGAGCTTGTAGCGTGCGTCGAGGTGCGCGGAGGTGCGGAAATGAGGGGGTCTCCCGCGAGGGCTCGCGCGACGGTGGCTGCGCGGCGCGGCGCGCGGCACCCGGACGCGGCCTACCGAGGCGCCCCGGGACGGCGCCGGGCGCGGCGGGTTCTCCCGGCGCCCCGTGGCGGCGGCGGCGCGGCTGAGGTAAGCGGGTCCGATGGCACCGCGGCGCGGACGCTGGATCCTGCCGGTGTCGGCGGCGGCGCTCGCCGCTGCGCTGGCCGCGCGCGCGTGCTCGCTGCGGCCGGCGCAGGTGGAGCGCGCGGCCGGGGCGCGAGAGGAAGCGCGCTCCGGCGAGGCGCCGCTCCCGGCGGCCGCCCCGGCCCCGCCGCTCGCGGCATCTCCCTCGGCCGTGCTCCTCGCCGAGCCCTCCGCGGGATGGGAGTCCGAGGCCGAGACGATCGCGGCGGGCCTGCGCCGCATCCTCGACGGCCGGCCGCGCGCCGGCGCGTACGCCGAGGCCCGCGCCGAGGCCGCGCGCGCGGACCTCGCGCTCTTCCCGCCCCCACGGGACCGCGTGCGGCGGCTCCTGCTCGGGAGCGAGCGCGACCGGACGCTCGCGCTCGCCGCGCTCGCCGCCCGCCCCGACCTCGACGACGACCTCCTGCGGCTCGTCCTCCGCTCCCAGCGCCCCGAGGACGACGAGCTGCTGAGGCTGCTCGGCGCCGAGATCGCCGCCGCCGCGCCGGCCGAGCTCGGCGCGCGCCACGAGGACGACCTCCTGCGCGCGTTCGAGGTGGAGCCGAACCCGCTCGTCCTCGCGGTGGCGCTCCCCGCGCTCGAGCGGATGGACGAGGCGCGCCTGCGGCGCCTCCTCCGGGCGCAGCTCGCGGTCGCGTCGCCGGAGATGCTGCCCGTGCTCCTCGCGCTCGCGCGCGGCCGGCTCGGGGCGGCGGGGGTCGAGGACGTGCGGGCGGCGCTCGCAGCGGGGCCGGAGAGGCCGTGAGGCGGGTGCCCGGATGGCGCGGCACCGTGATCGGGATCGGCCCCCGCGCGATCGGCGGAGCGCCGGAAACGCGCGCCGGACGGGCACTCCGTGACGCCGCCCGATCGGATCGCGCGCGTCTCCGATCACGCCGGCAGGGTGGCGGTGGGTTGACCGAGGGCGGACGATCAGTTTGAGGCCGCCCGCTCACAGCGGTCGAGGTCGCGGGTGCCGTAGCGGGCGTAGCGGAAGTGCTGTCGGCGGGCCCGCGCGCGGGGCGCGTCGGTGACCGTCTCCCAGCGGGCCCGGCGGATGGCGGCGTAGAAGCGCAGGGCACCGGCGGTCCGGTAGGCGGCACGCAGCCGAGCCATCCGCCGCGCGTTGCGGAGTGCCCAGCGCTGGCCGGCGCGCTTCATCCGGGTCTGGAGCACGTGGCGGTGCGCGCTCTCGACGGCGCCGCTGCCGATGGGCAGGCGGTCCTCGCGGAAGAGGCGGTACTTCATCCGGTTCGCGTTCGTCCGGAAGTAGCGGACGAGGTTCTCGACGCCCTCGAGCAGCTCGCGCTGCCCGCGTCCGCGCGGGATGAGCGGCACGCAATCCATGAGCTCGGCGATGACCGCGTCGGGGTCCCCCGCGGCGAGGAGCTCCTCGGCGCGCCGCTGCCAGATCGGGATCCACGGGCTCTCCTCGCCGAGCAGCACCTTCCCGCAGTCCACCGCGTGCTCGACCGCGTGGTGCCAATCGAGGATCTGCACCGCGTCGGGACAGAGCTGGTCGGCGAGGGTCCAGTTACACGTGGCACCGTCGCCGAGCCACACCACCTTGCCGACGTCGTCGATGTTCTCGACCTCGAGCGCATCCTCGAGGACCGGCGCGAACTCGCCCATGCCGTTCACGATGGCCACGTAGCGCGAGGTCTTCGGGATCGGCGCGTTCGCCTTGGCATCGTGGCGATATACGACGCCGACCTTCGCTTCCTTCCACGGCTCACTCCCGCGGATCGGGAGTTGGCTCCCGTCGACCTCGACGACGAGCACGTCGGCGGCCTCGCTGCGCGGCTTCAGCTGCTCCTGGAGGCGGCCCTGGTCGGCCGCCTCGCACTGCTCGCCCACCCGCGCAGCGACGCGCCGGAACAGGTTCTCCGAGATCGGCTCCTGGTAGTGCAGGGTCCAGCGCGCCGCGCACTCGCCGTAGACGTCGTTCACGGCGAAGTCGAGGACGCGCTTCTCCATCTCGCTCGTCAGCTCGCCCTCCTCCGGAAGCCCGAGTCGCTGATCCACCGGGTAGAAGCCGTACTGGCACTTCTCGCAATAGTGGTAATTGCGCTTGAAGGTGATCGGCCCGGACAGGCTCTTCACCGTCCGCTCGCGGTCGCTCGCCTTAACCGGGACGCGTTTGCCGCACTTCGGGCAGAGCTTCGCGGTCGGCTTCTCCGGCTTCATCTTCAGGAGCATCGCGGCGAGCGCCGCGTCGTCCGACTGCGTCTTCCACGACTCGACGGCGATCTCCATGTCGCTCATCGTCATGTCGTCGCGGAAGTGCTTGTCCGCGTGGCGGCGGGCGATCTCCTCCAGGAGCTCCTTCTCCGAGAACTGCTTCAGCGCGCGCTTTCGGGCCATGGGGCGAGAGAGAGCATGCCCATGGGCCCCTGTCGATCCTTCGGCACGGGAGCGGGCAGCCCTCCGCCTGCCCCGATCACCGCCGCGGGCCCAACCTCGCGGATCGCCTGGCGAGGCGGCGTAACCCCGATCAGACGCTGAAGAAATCCCTCAGACTGAGCGTGCGCCCG
>DASSSJ010000022.1:0-27307 GCA_035708485.1 Anaeromyxobacter sp.
TCGACGTCCATCACCTCGGTCACGATCTTGAGCCCGGTCTGCTCGCGCGCCAGGGCGAGCAGCTTCAGCCCCTCCTCGGCGAGCCCCTGGAACTCGTACGGGCTCGTGCGCGGCTTGAACGCGCCGCCGCGCAGGAAGCGCGCGCCCGCCGCCTTCACCGCGTGCGCGACCTCGACGATCTGCTCGCGCGACTCGACCGAGCACGGCCCGGCCATGACGGCGAGGGAGCGAGCGCCGAGCGGCACGCCGCCGACGTCGATGACGGTGTCCTCCTCCTTCACCTCCCGCGACACGAGCTTGAACGGCTGCGAGACCCGGATCGCCTCGGCGACGCCCGGCATCGTCTCGAACTGGGCCGTGTCGATGCTCGCCCGGTTGCCCGTCACGCCGATGGCGACGCGCTGCGCCCCCGGGATGGGATGCGGGGTGAAACCCAGCGTCCGGATCCTGTCCACCACCGCCTGGATCTCCGCCTCGGTGGCGTGCGGCTTCATGACGACCAGCATTCGCGGTCCTCCGGGCCGGGAGTCTTACGCCCGCGGCGAAAAACCCACAAGCGCCGCGGAAGTCCGCTCGCCGCGCTGCGGCATGGCCCGCCGTCCCGCGAGCCCGGGACGCGCCGGCCCCTCCGGCGGCCCTGCACGCGCCCGCTTCGCTGCCTATGTTCGGGAAGCAGGCAGGAGACGGCATGGGGGGCATCCTTCGAGCGGTGAGGCGGGCGGCGCGGCGGGTCGAGCGGCTCGCGGCGAAGCTCGAGGTGCCGGGCGCGGAGAACCGCGTCGAGAAGCTCACCGACTTCGCGAGCTGTCCGCGGCCCGTGCTCCTGCTCCACGGCTGGTTCTCGGCGCGGCGCACCTTCGACGTCCTCGAGCGCCGGCTCCGCCGCGACGGCTACGGCGTGTTCTCGCTCGACCTCGGCGGCTTCCGCGGCTCGGCGATCGGGCGCGGCATCGACGACCTCGCCGACCTCGTCCGGGCCAAGATCGAGCGGATCTACGCGCGGAACCCCGGCCTCGGGCCGCTCGCGATCGTGGGGCACTCGAAGGGCGGCCTCATCGCGGCGTACTACGTGAAGAAGCTCGGCGGCTGGCGGCGGACGCGCGCGGTCGTGACGCTGGGGACGCCCTACCGCGGGACGCCGCTCGGCTGGCTCGGGCTGCCCATCGCGCCCGTGGTGCGGTCGCTCGTGCAGATGGCGCCGGGGAGCCCGTTCCTCGCGCGGCTCCACGACGGCCCGTGGCCGGCGCAGGTGCGGCTCGCGTCGATCTGGTCGCGGCTCGACGGGGCCTCTCCGTACCCGGCCTGCGTCGTCGACACCCACGGGCTGCCGCAGCTCTCGAACGTCGAGGTGGAGGCGGATCACCGCGGGCTCCTCACGCGGAAGAAGGTCTACGAGGCGCTCCTCCAGGAGCTGCGGGCGGCCGACGCGCAGGCCCCCGTCGTCCGCGGGAAGCTCACCGGCATGGCAGGCGGCCGGTCCCGCCGCGCCCCCGGCGCCCCGGCCGGTTCCGGGGCGGCGGGGACACCGGGTCGCTCCGCGGACGGCGCGGCGTGACGGTGTAGACTCGCGCCGTGCGCGACCGCCGCTGGGACTTCCTGTACGACCGCCAGCGGCAGCCGGTGAAGGAGTACGTCCTCGGCCGGTTCGCCGAGGAGCTCGCCCGCGAGCTCGCGGCGTGGCCGCCGCCGTTCGTCGAGTGGGTGAGCGACGAGCTCCGGGCCCGCTGGGCGGCCGGCGCCGCCGAGCGGCCGCGCGACGACGTCCTCCGGTTCGCCCTCGAGATCGCGCGCCTCGACCTCCTGCGCGAGTTCGAGGAGATCGAGCGGCGCCTCGGGGCGGAGGCCCACCGGCTCCAGACGCCCGCCGAGGAGGCCGCGCTCCACCTCCTCGCGCGGCTCGTCACCGAGAAGTGCCTCGGGCTCAAGGAGCACGCCGAGGGCGCGAGGATCCGGCGCGAGGACCTGGCGGCGACGCTCGACGAGGTGGAGAGGCGGCTCTTCCGGGTGACGGCGGCGTGAGCCAGCGCCCGCCCCGCTCCGGGCCGGGCGCCTCGCCAGGGCGCTTCTAGAGCGGGCGCCCGGGCGGGTTCGGGCGGTTGGTGCGGTTCCGGGAGACGAGGAGCCGGAACAGCGCCACGACCACGAGCGCCCCGACGACGATCCAGAGCCACGAGTACCCGGCGCGCGGCGCCGCGGCGTCCCGCCCGCCCGCCTCCTGGGCGAGCGAGAGGACGGGGAGCACCGCGGCGGCGACGGCGGCGGCGAGGCGAGCGAGCGGCGACATGGGATCCCTCCGGCGCGGTGGCGCCGAGGGGATCGTGGGCACGGGCCGAGCCCTGCGCGACCCGCCTACCTGGCCGCCTTCGGGACCTTCTCCCAGTCCGCGAGGAACTTCTTGAGGCCGGCGTCCGTGAGCGGGTGCTTCGCGAGCTGCTCGATGACGCCGTACGGGATGGTCGCCACGTCGGCCCCGAGCTTCCCCGCCTCGAGGACGTGGACCGGGTGGCGCACGGACGCCACCAGCACCTTCGTGTCGAACCGGTAGTTCCGGAAGATCTGGACGATGTCGGCGATGAGCGCCATGCCGTCCTGCGACACGTCGTCGAGCCGGCCGACGAAGGGCGACACGTACGTCGCGCCCGCCTTCGCGGCGAGGAGCGCCTGCACCGCGGAGAAGCAGAGCGTGACGTTCGTCTTGATCCCCTCCTGCGCGAGCACCTTCACCGCCTTGAGCCCCTCGACGACGAGCGGGATCTTGATCACGACCTGCTTTCCGAACTTCGCGTAGTGGCGCGCCTCCGCCAGCATCCCCTCGGCGTCGGTCGCGATGACCTCCGCCGAGATCGGGCCGGGCACGAGCCCCACGATCTCCTTCAGGACCTCCTCGAAGGACCGGCCGGTCTTCGCGACGAGCGAGGGGTTCGTCGTCACCCCGTCGCACAGGCCCATCGCGAGCGCCTTCTTGATCTCGCCGACGTCGGCGGTGTCGATGAAGAACTGCATGGCGGTCCTCCGAGAGCGGTGGCCGGTTCCTTAGCGCACCCGCCCGCGCTGCCGCAAGGGGCGGGAAAGGTGCTATATCCGCGCGCACCGACATGGCCAGCCGACCGAAAGCGCGCGTCCTCAAGCTCCAGCGGGCGCGCCCGCGCCGGGGGACGGCGCAGGGGCGGGCGAGGGACCTCCTCGAGCACGGACGGACCGTCCTCGCGGCGGAGGCCGCCGCCATCCAGGCGGTGCGGCTCGACGAGCACTTCGCCGAGGCGGTCCGCTGGATCCTCTCGTGCAAGGGGCGCGTGGTGGTCACCGGGATGGGGAAGCCCGGCTTCGTCGCCCAGAAGATCTCCGCCACGCTCGCGTCCACCGGGACCCCCTCGCTCTACGTGCACCCGGCGGAGGCGGCCCACGGCGATCTCGGCCGGATCGCCAAGGACGACCTCGTCATCGCGCTCTCGAACTCCGGCGAGACGGAGGAGCTCCTGCGGCTCCTCCCCCCGCTGAAGAAGATCGGGGCGCGGATCGTGGCGATCACGAAGGACCGCGTGAACCCGCTCGCCCGCGGCGCCGACCTCGCCCTCGCCATCGGCAACGTCGAGGAGGCCTGCCCCATGGGGCTCGCCCCGACGGCTTCCACCGCGGTGCTCCTCGCCGTGGGCGACGCCCTCGCGATGTCGGTCCTCGCGGTGCGCCCCTTCGATCGCGAGGAGTACGCGCTCTTCCACCCGGGCGGGAAGCTCGGGCGCGGCCTCATGAAGGTGCACGAGCTCATGCGCGGCGCGGAGGCGAACCCGGTGGTGCGCGAGGACGCGCCGCTCTCCGCCGCGGTCGCGGTCATGACCGAGACCCCCGGCCGGCCCGGGGCGACCTCGGTCGTGGACGCCGCGGGGCGGCTCGTGGGGATCTTCACCGACGGCGACCTCCGCCGCCTCGTCGAGCACGGCGAGACCGACTTCGCCCGTCCCGTCGCGGCGGCCATGGGCCGGAACCCGCGAACGGTGCGGCCGGACGCGCTCGTCGTGGACGCGGCGCGGATCCTGCGGCAGGCGCGGATCGACCAGGTGCCGGTCGTGGACGCCGAGGGGCGGCCGGTCGGCCTGCTCGACGTGCAGGACCTCCTCGCGGCGAAGATCTTCTAGCGATGGCCTCCCGGCGCCGCCCCCTCCGCCGCCGCGCCGCGCCCCGCGCCGCGCGGCAGGCCCCGGGCCGCCGCGCCGGGGGCGCCGAGGCGCGCCTGCGCCGGGACCTCGTCGAGACCTGCCGGCGGCTCCACGCGCGCGACCTCATCGGTGCGGCCGAGGGGAACGTCTCCGCGCGGCTCGCGGACGGGACCTTCCTCGTCACCCCATCCGGCGCGAACAAGGGCTTCCTCGCGCCCGCCGACCTCGTCGTGGTGGACGCGGCGGGGCGGGTCGTGCGCGGCGCGGGCCGCGCCTCGACCGAGCTCCGCATGCACCTCGCCGCCTACGCGGCGCGGCCCGACGTCGCCGCGATCGTGCACGCGCACCCGATCACGGCGGTCGCGCTCACGGTGGCCGGCGTCGCCCCGCCCGACGACCTCGTGCCCGAGGCCGCGGTGACGCTCGGGCGGATCGCGGTCGCCCCGTTCGCGACGCCCGGCACGGACGAGGTGCCCGCCTCGCTCGCGCCGCTCCTGCCGGGCCACGACGTCCTCCTGCTCGAGCGGCACGGCGCGCTCGCGCTCGGGCGGACGCTCGCCGAGGCGTTCGACCGGATGGAGACGCTCGAGCGCGTCGCGCGCGTCGCGCTCGTGGCGCGCCTCCTCGGTCGGTGCGAGCCCCTGCCCGCGGCCGCCGTGGAGAAGGTGCTCGCCGCCGCCGGGAAGCGGCGGAGCTAGCTCCCGAGCCCGTACCGCCGGCCTCACCGCGATCGTGCGACGGGCCGCTACGACCCTGCGCCTCCGACGAGGCGGGGGTCGGAGCGGCGCGCGGGGCGGCGCCGCGGCCGCCCCGCGCGGGATCACGCTCCGTTCACGGCGCGATGCCGAGCGCGCTCATCCGGCCGTTCACCCAGCCCGTCGTCGCCTCGATCTCGTCCATGAAGTCGGGCGCGCAGAGAGGCATCGCGGCGTCGAGGCCCGCCTCCGCCAGCCTCACGAGCAGGTCGAAGGGGAGGTCCGGCGGCAGCAGCCCGGCGTATTTCCACGCGAGGTACTCCTGGCCCTCCCGCGCGAGCTGCGCCGCGATGAGCGGCTTCGCGACCGCGTACGGCAGGGTCAGCACGTAGCCGTTCGCGCCGAGCCCCTCGACGAACGGCCGCTCGACCGCGTCGATCCAGGCCTTCACCTCGGGCAGCCGCGAGGCCGGATCCTCCGGCGACAGCGCGGCGGCGAAATAGAGCCCGAGCGCGTCGTACAGGAGGTCGTCGTCGGCCGGCCCGGCGTAGCAGCCGGCGGAGGCGTAGAGCGTCCACCCGAGCTCCGGGTCCGCCTGGACGAGCAGGAAGTCCACCGCGAACTCGACGAAGTTGTGGGACACGTCCGTCGCGAGCGCCTGCGCGACCTCGAGCGGCAGCCCGAGCGCGTCGGCGAAGGGCCTCGCCAGCATGGCGCCGAGGATCGCCGCCTTGGCCGGGACGTAGCCCGCGCCCTGCCCGAACGTCCGCCCGGAGGCGTGGGCGGTCGAGTCGGTGCCCCAGGCGTCGTTGTGGCTCGCGAAGCCGAACGCGAACGCGCGCTGCAGCTCGCCCTCGGCCGCGTGCCACGGCGACAGGTTCGCGGCGGGATCGCCGGTGTGCAGCACCCCCGCGAGCTTCTGGGGCTCGTCCTGCCAGACCGAGTTGAAGAGGTCCGGCCCGTTCGCGCCGAGGACGCGGCGGCACAGCTCCGCGTCGGTCACGATCCCCTTCGCCTTGTTCGTGTGCTTCGCGATGTACGCGTGCGTCCCGGCCGCCCACGCGCGCGCGGCGGCGGGCGCTCCCGCCACCGCCGCGCAGAGCGCGAGCGTCAGCATCCTGCGAATGCAGCGGTTCATGGCTCCTCCCTGGTCTCGAGTGGCTGCGGCAGGGAGGAGAGGTGCCGGTCCCGCGACGTGTGACGCACCGTGGGGAGTGACGCGTGCGCGGGCGGCGGACTGCCGCACGCGCTACTGGCCGGGGCGGATGCTCGTGGGCAGGTCGAGCGGCACCGGGACGCCGCCGAAGACCGCCTCCCCCTTCAGCTCGGCGTCGAGGCTCGTGAACGGGATGAGGAGCCGCGCGGCCGCCTTCCCCGCCTTGAGGACGGAGACCTTGACCGGCGCCACGGCGCTCGCGGTGGCGCCGCCCGCGATCGGCTCCGCGAAGACCAGGTCCGCGCGGACGACCTCCTTGCCGGAGAGGTGGAGGCCGCACCCGACCCGGCCGGGCGGCATCTCGAAGGCGTTCGGGTTCTCGACGTCGAGCTTCAGCTCGAGGGCGATCTCGCGCGGCGACGCGGAGCGGAGGACCACCCTCTCGACGCGGAACCGCGGCGTCCGCGGGACGATCATG
Organism: Anaeromyxobacter sp.; assembly: GCA_035708485.1. Lineage (GTDB taxonomy): Bacteria > Myxococcota > Myxococcia > Myxococcales > Anaeromyxobacteraceae > Anaeromyxobacter. Next base: position 6,484 of record DASSSJ010000022.1, read on the forward strand.
CGGCCGCGCGCGGACATGGGCACCCGCACGTCGCCCGCCGGCGTGTGGAACACGACCGCGCCGGCGAGCGCGTACTCCGCCTCCTGGTCCTTCGCGAGCACCTGCGCGACCCCCGGCACCGCCGCCCAGCGGAGCTGCACCGGGAGCTCGACCGCGCCGGTGCCCGGCCCCTCGGCGCCGGCCGCGGGCACGGCGACCGCCGTCGGGAGCACGCCCTGCGCGGCCCGCCTCCCCTCGAGGTCGAGCGCGTACTCGACGCGCACCGCCGAGAGCGGCGCCGGGTTCGGGTTCTCGACGCGGGCGCGGAACGCGAGGTCCGCGCCCTTGAAGCCGAGCCCCTCCACGCCCACGGCCTCGAGCGCGACGAGCGGCGGCAGGACCGGGATCGGCGCGGGCGGTGGCGCCTTCGGCTTGTGGGAGCAGGCGGCGACGGCGACGGCGAGGGCGGCGGCGGAGAGGACGCGCATGGTCCGATCGGACTCCACGCGCCGCGCCCGGGTCAAGTGATCCCCCTCACATCGGGTAGAGGCCCGCGGGGACGACGTCCTCCGGCGGCACGAGCGCGAGGAGCTGGGCGACCGTCCGGCCGGTGCCCGGCACGACCCGCTCCGGGCAGAGCTCGGCGAGCGGCGCGAGCACGAAGCGCCGCGACACGATCCCGGGGTGCGGGACGACGAGCCGCGGCGTGCGGATCACCTCGTCGCCGAAGAGGAGCACGTCGAGGTCGAGCGTGCGCGCCGCCCAGCGCACCGCGCTGCGGCGGCGGCCGGCCGCCCGCTCGACCCGCTCGAGGACGCGCAGCAGCGCCGGGGCCGGCCCGAGCGCCTCGAGCTCCAGCACCGCGTTGAGGTAGCGCGGCTGAGGCGGCCCGAGCGGCGCGGCGTCCCAGACGCGCGACGCGCGGAGGAGCGAGACGCGCGGCTCCCCGCGCAGCGCGCGCGCCGCCAGCGCGAGGTTCGCCCAGCGATCGCCGAGGTTCGAGCCGACGCCGACGTACGCGCGCATCCGATGCCTCCAGCCCGGAGCCCGGCGGGCCGCGGCCCCGCCGGCGGTCAGACGACCGGGTTCCGCAGGACGCCGATCCCCGAGATCTCGACCTCGACCCAGTCGCCGCGCCGGATCGCCCCGACCCCCTCCGGCGTCCCGGTGGCGACGACGTCGCCGGGCAAGAGCGTCATCACGCTCGAGATGAACGCGAGGAGGGCGAACGGGTCGAACACCATGTCCCGCGTGTGGCCGCGCTGCCGCTCGTCGCCGTTGACGCGGCACACGACCGAGACGTCCAGGGGGTCGATCCCGGTCTCGACGACCGGGCCGATCGGGCAGAAGGTGTCGAACCCCTTCGCCCGCGTGAACTGCTTCTCCTCCCGCTGGATGTCGCGGGCGGTGACGTCGTTCAGGCACGCGTAGCCGAACACCGCGAGCCGCGCCTCCACCGCGGACGCGCGTGCGAGCGGCCGCCCGACCACCACCGCGAGCTCCGCCTCGTGGTGGACCTCCTTCGACTGCTCCGGGCAGCGGATCGCCTCCTGCGGCCCGACGACGGAGCTCGGCGGCTTGAGGAACAGGAGCGGGATCGCGGGCACCTCGTTTCCCATCTCCTTCGCGTGGGCGCGGTAGTTCCGCCCGACGCACACGACCTTCGTCGGCTCGACGGGCGCGAGCAGCGTCACGTCGGCGAGCGGGACGGGCCTCCCCTCCGGCAGCCCCCCGGCCCACGGCGCGGCGGTGAGCGGCCGGACCGCGGTCCCCTCCACCGCGCCGTAGCGGTCGTGCCCGCCGAGGCGATAGCGGCAGACCCTCATGGCGTCACGCCGGCTTCCGCAGGCCGAGCACGTCGGCCATGTCGTAGAGCCCCGCCGGGCGCCCGGCCACCCACTCCGCCGCGCGCACCGCGCCGCGGGCGAACTGCTCGCGGGAGGTGGCGCGGTGCGTGAGCTCGAGCCGCTCGCCCTCGCCGCAGAAGTACACCGTGTGCTCGCCCACGACGTCGCCACCGCGGAGCGTCTGCACGCCGATCTGCCAGGGTGGGCGCTCGCCGAGGATGCCGTGGCGCGCGTACGCGAGCGCGTCCTTCGGGTCCCGCCCGAGCGCCTCGGCCGCCACCTCGCCGAGCCGGACGGCGGTGCCGGAGGGCGCGTCGCGCTTCTTCTTGTGGTGGATCTCGACGATCTCGACGTCGTAGCCGGCGCCGAGCGCCTTCGCCGCCTGCCGCACGAGCTCGAACAGCACGTTCACGCCCACGCTCATGTTGGGCGACAGCACGATCGGGATCTTCCGGGCCGCGGCCGCGACCCGCGCCTTCGCCTCGGGGGTGAACCCCGTCGAGCCGACGACGAGCGGGACGCCCTTCTCCGCGCAGACCTCCGCGTGGCGCGCGGACGCCTCGTGGCTCGTGAAGTCGATCACCGCGCTCGCTCCGGCGAGCGCCTTCGCGAGGTCGTCCACGATCGCGACGCCGATCGGGGCGAGGCCGGCGAGCGCGCCGGCGTCCTGCCCGACCGCCGCCCCGGGCCGCTCGACGGCGCCCGACACGGCCATCCCCTCGGTCGCGCGCACGAGGCGGACGACCTGCGTTCCCATCCGGCCGGCGGCGCCGGTCACGACGACGTTCACCATGCGTCCCTCTCGCCTCCCACCCCGACCCCGAGCTCCCTTCCCCCGGGCGAGCGGAGAGGGGATCGCACGCGAGCGCGGCCGGGCGCCTCAGACCACCTTCAACCCGAACTTCACCATCGCCGCGCGCACCTTCGCGAGGTTCGCCCCGGACACCGGCGCGAGCGGGAGGCGCAGCTCTCCGGACGCCTTCCCGAGGAGCGCGACGGCGGCCTTCACCGGCCCCGGGTTCGTCTCCACGAACATCATGCGGTTGAGCTCCGCCATCGCGACCTGGAGGTCGAGCGCCCGCGCGAGGTCGGGCTTCCGGGCCGCGACGACGAGGTCCTTCATCGCGCGCGGCGCGATGTTGCCGATCACGGAGATGACGCCGTCGCCGCCGCACGCGACGTACGGCAGGACGGTGAAGTCGTCGCCGGAGAGGAACGCGATCTTGCCCTTCCCGATCTGCTCCACGAGCTGGACCTGCCGGTCCATGTTCGCGGTCGCCTCCTTGATGCCGACGATCGCGCCCGCCTTCGCGAGGCGCGCGACGGTCTCCGGCAGGAGGTCCACCGCGGTGCGGCCCGGGACGTTGTAGGCGACGACCGGGAAGCCGGCCGCCTCCTGGATCGCGACGTAGTGGCGGTACAGCCCCTCCTGCGTCGGCTTGTTGTAGTAGGGCGTGACCACGAGGGCGGCGTCGGCCTTGAGCTGCCTCGCCGTCTTCACCGACTCGATGGCCTCGTGCGTCGCGTTCGAGCCGGCGCCGGCGATGACCACGGCGCGGCCGCGGACGGTCTCGACGACGGCCCGGATCACGTCGGCGCGCTCGGCCGCGGTCAGGGTCGCGCCCTCCCCGGTCGTGCCGCACGGGACGATGCCGTCGGTCCCCTCGGAGAGCTGCCACTCGGTCAGCTCGCGCAGCGCCTTCAGGTCCACGGCGCCGCCCTTCATCGGGGTGACGATGGCAACCATCGAGCCTTCGAGTCGCGCCATGGCAGCGGCTCCCGTGCGGGACTGCGGGGGTTGGAGCGGAAACTCTAACCGATCCGGGCGCGCCCGGCGAACCTCGCCCGGCGGACGGCCGGGGCCGCGCGCTCCCCACGGACGAGGTCGGCGTAGGTCTCGCGGCGGCGCGCCAGGATCGCCGCGGCCCCGTCCACCAGCACCTCCGCCGCCCGGGGGCGGGCGTTGTAGTTCGAGGACATCGCGAACCCGTACGCGCCCGCCGAGCGGACGGCGAGGAGGTCCCCCGGCCGGGGCTCGGGCATGCGCCGGCGGCGGGCGAGGAAGTCGGAGGACTCGCAGATCGGCCCCACGACGTCGCAGACGATCTCGCGGGCGTCCGGCCGCGGCGCGCCCACCGGCTCGATGTCGTGGTGGGCCTCGTAGAAGCTCGGGCGCACGAGGTCGTTCATCGCCGCATCCACGACGACGAAGGTCTTCCGCCCGCTCCGCTTCACGAACAGCACGCGCGTGAGGAGCACGCCGCCGTTCCCGACGAGCACGCGGCCGGGCTCGAGGATCACCTCGCCCGGGAACCGCGCGAGGGCCCTCTTGATCGCGGCGCCGTACGCGTCGGGGTGAGGCGGCTCCTCGTCGCGGTAGGTGATACCGAGCCCGCCGCCGACGTCCACGTGCTCGAGGGCGATCCCCTGCCTGCGGAGGTCGCGCGCCAGCGCGAGGACGCGCCCCACCGCGTCCACGAACGGCCGGAGCGTCGTGATCTGCGAGCCGATGTGGCACGCGACGCCCTTCACCGCGAGCGCGGGGTCCTTCGCGGCGATCGCGTACAGCCGGCGCGCCTCCTCGACGGAGACGCCGAACTTGTTCTCGCGGAGCCCGGTGGAGATGTAGGGGTGCGTCCTCGGGTCCACGTCCGGGTTCACGCGCAGCGCGATCGGCGCGCGCCGCCCCATCCGCCGCGCGACGATGGACACGCGCGCCAGCTCCGGCGCGCTCTCGACGTCGAGCACGCGCACGCCCGCCTCCAGGGCGAAGGCGATCTCGTCGTCGCGCTTCCCGACGCCGGAGAAGACCACCTTGCCCGGGTCGCCGCCCGCCTTGAGCACGCGGTACAGCTCGCCGCCCGACACGATGTCGAACCCCGAGCCGAGCCGCGCGAACAGCGACAGCACCGAGAGGTTCGCGTTCGCCTTCACGGCGTAGCAGACGAGGTGGCGGATCCCCGCGAGGGACCGGTGCAGCACCTTCCAGTGCCGGGTGAGCGTCGCGGCCGAGTAGACGTAGAGCGGCGTGCCGTGGCGCGCGGCGAGCGCCTCGAGGGGGACGTCCTCGGCGTGGAGCACGCCGCGCTTGCGCTGGAAGTGGTTCACGGCTGCGGGGCGGAGGTCGGGGTCGGGGTCGAGGTCGAGGTCGGGGTCGGGGTCGAGGTCGGGGTCGAGGTCGGGGTCGGGGTCGAGGTCGGGGTCGGGGTCGAGGTCGAGGTCGAGGTCGGGGTCGCGGTCGAGGTCGGGGTCGAGGTCGAGGTCGAGGTCGGGGTCGAGGTCGGGGTCGGGGTCGGGGTCGAGGTCGGGGTCGCGGTCGGGGTCGGGGTCGGGGTCGGGGTCGGGGTCGCGGTCGGGATCGCCCCCTTCACCGGCGGCCGCGGGGGCGCCTTCACCCCGCACGCCGCGGCCGCGACCGCGACGGCGAGCACCGCGGCGCGGGTCACGGCGGCTCCTTCCGGAGCGCCTTCTCCCAGCGCGCGAGCTGCCTCGCCACCTGCCGGGGACCGGGCGCGCCGACGAGCTCGCGCCGGCGCAGGCTCCGGCGGACGTCGAACACCTTCAGGACGTCGCGGTCGAACCGCGGGTGGAACGATCTCCACTCCGAGGCGTCCAGCGCCGCGATGGGCTTGCGCAGCCGCGTGGCGGCGGCGGCGGCCTTGCCGACCGCCTCGTGCGCCTCGCGGAACGGGATGCCGCGCTCGACGAGGTACTCGGCTGCGTCCGTCGCGAGCGCCTCGCCGCCGCCGAGCGCCTCCTCCATCCGATCGGCGTGGAAGACGGCGCTGCCGATCGCGCCGCCGAGCGCGTCGGCGGTGAGCGCGAGCGCGTCCGCGGCGCCGAGGAGCGGCCGCTTGTCCTCCTGCAGGTCGCGGTTGTACGAGAGCGGCAGGTTCTTCACGACGGCGAGGAGCGCGACGAGGTCGCCGATGGCGCGCCCGGCGCGGCCGCGCGCGAGCTCGCCCACGTCCGGGTTCTTCTTCTGGGGCATGAGCGACGAGCCGGTGGCGAAGGCGTCGTCGAGCGTCATGAACCCGAACTCCCTGGTCGTCCAGAGGACGATCTCCTCGCCGAGGCGGGAGAGGTGCACCGCCGCGAGCGCGGTCGCGAAGAGGAGCTCGATCGCGCTGTCCCGGTCGGAGACCGCGTCGAGGGAGTTCTGGGTGACGCCCGCGAGCCCGAGCGCGCGGGCCGTCCCCTCGCGGTCGAGCGGGAGCGTGGAGCCGGCGAGCGCGCCCGAGCCGAGCGGCGACACCGCCGCGCGGCGCCGCACCTCCGCGAACCGCTCGCGATCGCGGCCGAGCGCCTCGACGTGGGCCAGGAGGTGGTGCGCGAGGGAGACGGGCTGCGCGACCTGGAGGTGGGTATAGCCGGGGAGGATCGTCTCCCGTTCGTCGCGGGCGCGGCCGACGAGCGCGCGCATGAGCCGCACGAGGGCGCCGTCCGCGCGGGCGCAGGCGCCCACCACGAAGAGCCGCTCGTCGAGCGCCACCTGGTCGTTGCGGCTGCGCCCGGCGTGGAGGTACCCCGCGTCCCTCCCGACGAGCTCGCCGAGCCGCCGCTCGACGTGCGTGTGCACGTCCTCGAGCGCCGGGTCGAACCGGATCTTCCCGCTGCGGAACTCCTCCCGCACCCGGTCGAGGCCCGCGACGATCCGCTTCGCCGCCGCCTTCGGCACGATCCCGCGCGCGGCGAGCCGTGCGACGTGCGCCTGGCTGCCGCGGATGTCCTCGTCGTACAGCGCGGCGTCGTCCTGGATCGAGACCGACAGCGCGACCAGCCGGGGGTCGGCCTCCCCGGCGAGCGCCGCCCGGGAGACCGGCTTCGCCTTGTCTTTCGCTCTCATGCGGAAGGGCGGAAGTTACCATGCGATCGCGCGCCCCGGAACCCTCGCGGCGCCGCGTGGCTCCCATCCCGGCGAGGAGAACGACATGGCGAGCGCTTCGACGAGCGAGCTGATCGTCACCCTGCCCGGCGGGAAGCGGGTGGACACCCAGGTCGGGAAGCACGTCATCCGGACCGACCAGCCGGTGGAGGGCGGCGGCGAGGACGGAGCCCCCGCCCCGTTCAGCCTGTTCCTCGCCGCGATCGGCACCTGCGCCGGGATCTACGTGGCCGGGTTCTGCCAGAAGCGCGGGCTCCCCACCGAGGGGATCCGGCTCCGCCAGCGCAGCCACTTCCACCCCGAGACCGGCGTGCTCGCCCGCGTCGAGCTCGACATCGAGGTCCCGCCGTCGTTCCCGGACAAGTACCGCGACGCGCTCGTGCGCGTCGCCGACCAGTGCGCCGTGAAGAAGGCGATCCAGGCGCAGCCGGCGTTCGAGGTGAGGACCGTGGTCGCCGGCGCCTGATCGTCCGCCGCCGGGGCGGCGCCGCCGGCCCGCCGCCTAGAACCGCGCGGCGAGCCCGAGCGACACGAAGTGCGCGCGCTCGCGCTTCGCGTCGAGGTACGAGAGGCCGCCGAGCGGCTGCAGGATGCCCCACTCGACGAAGGCCTGGAACCCGTCGCCGGACGTGTACGTCAGCGCGGTGTCGAGCTCGACCCCGAGGTTCGGGTTGCCCTCGTCGTCGACCTCGCCCGTCTCGAGCGCGGTCGAGCTCGGCGTGGACTCCGAGAAGAGCGCGCGCGAGTAGACGACCGCGGCGTCGAGCCTGAGCCCGGGGAGCAGGTCCCACCGGAACGTCGGCTTCACGTACACCGCGTCGGTGACCTGCCCGAGGACGTGGCGCCAGAGCACGAGGTCCACGCGGTAGGCGGGGTTGAACCGGAAGTTACGGATCGTGTCGTCCGTGCCGGGGCGCCACTGGGCGCCCTCGACCGAGCCGTACGGCGTGAAGGCGGGCGGGCTGGCGGTGGTCATCCGGCTCGGCACGTTCCCGAACCCGGGCGCGTCGTCGCCGCTCGCCGCGCCGATCTCGAGCCCCATCGTGAGCTTGTTCGGCGACACCTTGTACTCGGTGACGATCGTGCCGCCGAGCTGGCGGAGCAGGATCTCCAGCGGCGCCGGCGGCGCCACGGTGTTCGTGGGGTTGCCGACGTGGCCGTACACGCCGGCGATCTCCGTCTCGACGCGCAGGCGCGGGCCCAGGTAGCGGATCCACAGCGAGGCGATGTTCGCGTACGCCGAGCGGTGCACCGCGGTGGCGGCGTCGCCGTACCCGGTGGTGCCGCCCGGGTCGTAGTCGCCGCCGAGGCCCTCGTCGTTCCAGGTCGGGTAGTGCCAGGCCTGCTCCCGGTAGTTGTAGTAGACGCCCCAGTTGATCGACGCCTCGTTCCGCTCGTGCTTGCGGCGGACCTCGTCCTCGGTGTCGAAGCGGCCGACCTTCACGCCGTACGTGCGGCCGTCGTCGCCCTGCTCGGCGTCGATCGGCTGGCCCTGGCCCTGGCCGAACCGGGTGTCGCCGTACAGGACGCCCTCGGCGTCGTAGTCGAGGATCGGCACGAGCGCGAGGCGGCCGAACGGGGTCGAGACGGGCGGGAAGGCGAACTGGATCCGGTCCATCGTGTCGCCGAGGTCGTCGTCGATGCCGCCGCCGGCGTGCGTCAGGATGCCGAGCCCCCACTCCGACGGCATCCGGCCGAAGCTGAGCAGGCCGACGGGCGTCTGGATCTCGGCCCAGACCCGCTTCGGCACGATGGCGTCGCGGTCCACGCGCGGATCGTCCGTCGAGACGACGCGCGTCGTGCCGTAGAACGGCACCGGATACGGGCTGCCGGGCTCGTCGTAGAGGCTCGAGGTGCTCGACCCGAGGACGTGGTTGTCGAGCACGTCCACCTGGCCGCGCACGCGGACGTGCTCGGAGACGTTCAGGGTCGGCTCGAGCCGCAGCCGCATGTTGGCGGTCTGGAGCGTGTCGCTGCCGCTGGGATTCTGCAGCGGAACCGGGAACAGGTAGTGGCCCGACGCGTCCGTCACGCCGGTCACGTCCATGTTGACCATGAGCTGGCCGCGGACGCGGTAGTATCCGTCGAGCGTGAAGAACTCGAGCTTCGGCCCCTCGGCGACGGTGCCGAGGAACTCGGCCGCGGACTGGGCACCCTGGATCTCGGCGCGCACCTCGTTCCGGATGTCCTCCTTCGCGCGCTCGATCTCGCGCTGGATCGCGGCCTTCGTCTTCGCGTCGACGTCGTCGGCCGGCCGCTCCGCGGGCTTCTTTTCGTCCTGGGCGAGCGCCGCGGAGGCGAGGAGGAGCGCCGCGAGCGCGGCGAGGAGGCGAGACATGGGCGGACCCCGTTCGTGGGTGGAAGCGGGGTGATACGACAACGGAAATGGCGGAGGGTCAAGCGCCGCCGCGCACGGCCTGCTTGAGCTCCACGAGCACGCCTCGGCTGCCCTTCGGGTGCACGAACGCGACCTTCGAGCCGCCGGCGCCGGGGCGCGGCTTCTCGTCGAGGAGCGGCGCGCCCCGCGCCTTCAGCGCCGCCATCGCCTTCTCGATGTCCGGGACCTCGAGGCAGACGTGGTGCAGCCCCTCGCCCCGCTTCTCGATCGCCTTCGCCATGGGGCTGTCGGGCCCGGAGGGCGAGACGAGCTCGATCCGGCCGCGGCCGTGCCCGAAGATCGCGACGCGCACCTTCTCGGTGGGCACCTCCTCGATCTCGGCGAGCTCGAGGCCGTAGACGTCGCGGTACAGCTTCACCGCGGCGTCGAGGTCGGAGACGAGGATGGCGACGTGGTCGAGGCCGTTCATCGAGGGCTCCCGGGGGTTCGAGGGGGTCCGAATACTAGCCGGAACCGCACCGACCTGCTCACCTCGCGTCCCGCGCCTCGGCCCCGACCACCTCGAGCGTCCCGAGGAGGCCGACCGTGTCCACCTGGGCGCCCGCGCCGAGCGCCACGTGCGTCGCGTCTGCGACCGGCTGGCCGAAGGTCGGGTCCATCGCGATCCACTCGCCGCCGCTCCGCACCTCCACCCAGGCGTGCCAGTAGAGCGCGTCCTGGCCGTCGTCGTAGCGGGCGTACACGAGGCCGTGCACGCCGCGGGCGGGGATGCCGAGCGCGCGGGCGAGCGCGACGAGCAGCACCGAGTGCTCCGTGCAGTCGCCCTTCCCGGCCGCGAGCACGTCGCTCGCGCGGTCGTGGCTCGCGCCGTAGGCCTTCTCGAGCGTGCGGTGGACGTGGTCCGCCAGGCGGCGCGCCGCCTCGTAGCTCCCCTTCGCGTTGCCGGCGACGTCGCGCGCCAGCTTCTGGATCTCGGGCGCGTCCGCGTTGGCCTGCGGCGTCGAGGCGAGGTCGTCGGCGGCGGCGCCCGCGCGCGCCCTCGCGAGCGGCGTGTCGCGCGCCGGGTCCGCCGCGGCCGGCCGGCGGGCGGTCACCGTCAGGATCGCGGTCCCGCCGGGGCCGCGCTCGAACCGCTGCCGCGCGTCGTTCTTCTGGAACGCCGCGGGGAGGCCGGCGAGCCGGAACACGATCGCCTTCGGGACGTCGCGCGGGAGCGGCCGCGGGAGCGGCACGCGCGCCAGGGCGAAGAGGTCCACGGTGTCGAGCCGCTTCGCCGTCGGCTCGGGCTCGGGCCGGGCGACGATCGCCTCGCCGAGCCGGATCTCCACGATCCGGCCGTCGTCCGCGACGCGGTACTCGGCCGCGAGCCGGTCGCCCACCTCGGCCTCGGTGACCACCGACACCTCCTCCTGCACGCCGGCGCCCGCCACGCGCTCGCGCCGGACGAACGCATCCTGGACGTCCCGCACGCGCAGCTTCTCGAGGTCGAGCTGGCCGCCGCTCACCGAGCCGCGGCGCGCGGCCGCGAGCCGGACCCCCTCGGCGAGATCGGCGGTGTCGCGCACGCCCTCGACCACCCGCTCCTCGCGCGTCGCCCCTGCGACGAGCGCGGCCCGGCAGGTCGTGCGCTCGCAGCTCCCGGTCACGGTCCGGTCGCCGCCGTCGCCCGCCCAGACCGAACGGAACGAGACGAGCCGCCCGCCGGGGCGCGCCTCGTAGGCGCGCTCCTCCTCCTGGCGCCGCTCCACCTCGCGGCCCCCGACCGTGGCGCGGATGAGCGTCTCGCTGCGCAGGACGAGCAGGTCGCGGCCGTCGCGGATCTCGCGCCGTAGCTCCGACCGCGACCAGCCCGCCTTCTTCCCCATGAGGTACAGGCCGAACCACTCCGGCTCCGCCGGGCGCTCCACGGAGAGCACGTCGATCGCGCCGCCGCCCGCGGAGAGCGCGGCCTGCGGCGTGCGCCGCCGCGGGGGCTCCGGCGGGGGCCGCTGCTCCGGGCAGGCCGTGAGCGGCGCCGCCAGCGCGAGGACGAGGAAGAGGGCGAGGCGCACCATGGCGCCCCGTTCTATCAAAAACTCGCGCCGCGGACCGGGCGCGCGAGAATCGCGACCGTGGGCGCGATCTGGACCTTCCTCGTCGCCGCCGCGGTGGTCGCCGCCGCCGCGGGCGGGCGCATGCCCGAGCTCACCGCCGCCGCCCTGACGTCGGCGAAGGACGCGGTGACGCTCTCGATCGGCCTCGCCGGCGCGATGGCGCTCTGGCTCGGGCTCCTCCGGGTCGCCGAGGAGGCGGGGCTCGTGCGCGCCGTCGCGCGCGCGGCGCGGCCGGTGATGCGCCGGCTCTTCCCGGAGGTGCCGCCGGAGCACCCCGCGATGGGCGCGATGATCATGAACGTCTCCGCGAACGTGCTCGGCCTCGGCAACGCGGCCACGCCGTTCGGGGTCAAGGCGATGCAGGAGCTCGAGACCCTCAACCCGCGCCCCGGGACGGCGACGGACGCGCAGGCGCTCTTCTGCGCGATCAACACCGCGTCCGTGCAGCTCATCCCCGCGAGCGTGATCGCGCTCCGCGTGGCGGCGGGGTCGCGGGCGCCCGCCGAGATCGTCGGCGCGACGATCTTCGCGTCGCTGTGCGGCGCGACCGCGGCGGTGGTGACGGCGAAGCTCCTCGCGCGACTCGCTCCGCTCCCCGCTCCACCGCGAGGCGGGGGAGAGGGGTAGGGGGCGAGCGCATGCGCGCGGTGCTCGACGTGATCTCCACCTGGGCGATCCCGCTCCTGCTCGCCGGGATCCCCGCCGTCGCGCTCGCGCGCGGCGTGAAGGTCTACCCGGCCTTCGTGGACGGGGCGAAGCAGGGGTTCGAGACGGCGGTGCGCATCATCCCGCCGCTCGTCGCGATCCTCGTCGCGCTCGGGATGCTGCGCGCGTCGGGGGCGATGGAGGCCGCCACGCGCGCGCTCGCCCCCGTGACCGGCTGGCTCGGCATCCCCGCGAGCGTCGTCCCGATGGTGCTCGTGCGCCCGCTCTCCGGCGGCGCGGCGCTCGGGGTCGTCGGGGACGTCCTCCGCTCCGACGGGCCCGACTCGTACGCCGGCCGGCTCGTGTCCGTGATGGCGGGCTCCACCGAGACCACCTTCTACGTGCTGGCCGTGTACATGGGCGCGGCGGGCGTCTCGCGGTACCGGCACGCGCTGCCCGCGGCGCTCGTCGCGGATCTCGCCGGCTTCACCGCGGCCGTCGTCGCGGTCCGGCTCGTGCTGGGCGGCTGACGGGTCGCGCCTTTCCGCGCGCGCGCGGGCGCGGGACGCCTCCTCCCTTGACCGCGCGCGAGGCGCCCGATATTCCCGTGGGGCTTCCGCGAGCCCACCATGTCCGACGGCCGACCCAGCGCCACCGGCGCACCCCGTCGCGAGCCCCTCGTGGACCGCCGCGCCGTGGAGATCCCGGAGCTGCTCGTCCGCGCGCCGGACGCGGTCATGCTGCTCGACGCGCAGGCCAACGTCCTCGACGTGAACGAGGAGGCGTGCCGGAGCCTGGGCTACGCCCGCGAGGAGCTCCTCGGCAAGCAGCCGCTCGACTTCGTCGAGGGGCTCGACGGCGCTGCGCTCGCGAAGATGATCGCGCTCCTGAAGAACCGCGGCGTCGCGACGTTCAACGCGGTCCACCGGCGCAGGGACGGCACGCGGTTCCCGGTCGAGACGCGGCTCGCGCTGCTCCGCCGCGGCGGGCCGCCGGTCGTCGTCGCGTTCGCCCGCGACGTGTCGGAACAGGAGGCCGCGCGCCGCGCGCTCCGCGAGTCGGAGGCGCGCTACCAGCGGCTCGTCGAGCTGCTCCCCGACGGCGTCGTCACCTTCCACGACCGCCGGATCACCTTCGCGAACCCCGCGGCCGCGCGGGCCGGGGGCGTGTCGCGGCCGGAGGAGCTCGTCGGCGTCCCGGTGCTGGACTTCGTCCACGCGGACTCCCGGGAGGCGACGCTCGACCGCGTGCGCCGCGTCGAGGCCGGCGAGCAGGTCCCTTTCCAGGCCGCCCGGCTCGTCCGGCGCGACGGCTCGGCCTACCCCGTCGAGATGGCCGCCGCGCCGATCGGCCCCGGCGAGGCGGTCGCCGTCGTGCGCGACCTCACCGAGCGGGAGCGCGCCGAGACCGAGCGCGCCGCGCTGGAGGAGCGGCTCCGGCAGTCGGAGAAGCTCGAGGCGCTCGGCACGCTCGCGGGCGGCGTCGCCCACGACTTCAACAACGTGCTCGCCGCGATCCTGGGCCACGCCGACACGCTCGCCTCCGAGCTGCCGCCCGGCGCCCGCGGTCGAGAGGACGCCGAGCAGATCGCCACCGCCGCGCGCCGCGCCAAGGGGGTCGTCCAGCAGATCCTGGCGTTCGCCCGGCGCCGCCCCACCGAGGCGCGGCCGGTGGACGTGGCCGCCGCGATCCGCGAGGAGCTGCCGCTCGTCCGCGCGGCGATGCCCGCGCACGTGGAGATCGCGCAGCGGCTCGACCCCGACGCGGGCGCGGTGCGCGCGGACCCCACGCACCTCCACCAGATCCTGCTCAACCTCTCGGCGAACGCGCGCGACGCCATGCAGGAGCGGGGCGGCCGGCTGGCCATCGAGGTGAGCCGGGCGGAGATCCCCGGCGCGGGGGGCGCGCCGCCCGGCCTCGCGGCGGGGCGCTACGTCCGGCTCGCGGTCCGCGACACCGGCGTCGGGATGGACGCGGCGACCCGGGCGCGCGCGTTCGAGCCGTACTTCACCACGAAGCCGGTCGGAGCGGGGAGCGGCCTCGGGCTCGCGGTCGTGCACGGGACCGCGGTGTCCCTGGGCGGCGCCGTGTCGCTCGAGAGCGAGCCGGGGCGCGGCACGTCCGTGACCGTGTGGCTCCCGCGGCTCGAGGGCTGCGCCGGCGCGCAGGGCTGCGGCGCCGCGGCCGCGCGCGCCGGCAACGGATGCGTGCTGCTCGTGGACGACGACCCGCCGGTCGCCCGCGCCATCGCGCGGATGCTGGAGAGCCTCGGGTACGAGGTGGCGATCTGCGGCGACGGCGCGAGCGCGCTCGAGCGGTTCCGCTCCGATCCGCAGCGGTTCGACGCGGTGATCACCGACCAGACGCTGCCCGGGCTCTGCGGCGACCAGCTGACGCCCGCGCTCCTCGCGCTGCGCCCCGAGCTGCCGGTCGTCATCTGCACGGGGTTCTCCGAGCGGCTCGACGAGGAGCGGGCGCGGGCGCTCGGCGCGAGGGCGCTCCTCATGAAGCCGCTCGACCGCGCGCAGCTCGCGGACGCCCTGCGGGCGGCGCTCGCGGCGCGGCGCGGATGACGCGCCCGCGGGACCCTCAGCGCGCGGGCGCGTCCTCGCGGCGCACCCACGCGGTCGCGAGCCGGGCGAGCTCCTTCCCGTCCTCCTCCCGCACGATCGCGTGCGCGTACGCGAACGCGCCCGTCGCGGCGAGGCGGGAGAGGATCGCCGCGCCGTGGTGGGCCTCTCCGACGAACTGCACCTCGACCGTCGCGAGCCGCGACGTCCGCCACAGCTCGCGCGGCGCCGCCTCGATCGCCCACGCCACGTAGCTCGTGTTGGTGACGTGCAGGTTCGCGTCGATGTCCGAGTAGCGGACGTGGAATCGCTTCTGGAACTCCCACGCGCGCACCTCGGGCAGCTTCCCCGGCGGGCGCGGCACGGCGGGCGGGCTCGGGTCCCGCGGGAACCTCGGGTCGAGCACCTCCCCCGGCCGGACCGGCCTGCGCGTCTCGACGTCGAGGACGAGCCACCGCGTCGTCGCGCGGGCCACCTCCTCGTCCCCGCGCCGGACCACGAACTCGCGCAGCGCGTGCAGCCGGTCGATGCCGGACGGCCAGGTCTCGATCGCGATCGTGTCCCCGAGCCGCACCGGGACCGGGTTCTCGATCCGCTGCCGCACGAGCACCCAGGTGAGGCCGCGCGCCATGAGCGCGTCGAGCCCGACGCCGAGCTCCGCGGCGTGCAGGCCGGCCACCTCGGACAGGTAGCCCGACAGCGCCGGGACGGCGAGCGTGCCGAAGGCGTCCACCTCGTAGGTGTGGACCGAGAACCGCTCCGTGCGCGTGAGCATCGCGCCCGCTCTCCACCGAAGCGGCTAGAGGTCCGCCCCGAACCGGACGGTGGCGAGGATCTCGTCGATCGCCGTCGCCTCGTCCCGCTCCGGGCCCGCCCTCGAGACGTGCACGTTCGCGCAGACGTCGTCGCGGTAGAGCCAGGCGTGCCCGTGCAGCTGCGCGACGGGCTTCCCGCCGAGCTCGGGCATCACGTACAGCGCCCGGGCGGCGTCCCCGGACGCCGAGAGCCGGAGGTCCGCGAGGGCGGGGTGCGCGGCGCGGACCCGCGCCAGGTCGGCGTCGCGGCACGACCCGGCGTCGCGGGCGCCCTCCGCCGGGCGGATCACGACGGAGGCGACCATCCCGCGCTCCGGCGCGTGGCCCACGACGAGCGCCGGGACGCCCTCGTCGGCCTCGCGCGGCCTGAACATGCGGAAGCCCGGCAGATCCACGAGCACGGTCCAGGACCTGCCGCGCACCCGCACGCTCAGCGGGACCGTCGCGACCTCCGGGTCCTCCTCGGGGCCGTCGGCGGTCTCCCCGTCGCCCTCGCCCTCCTCGCCGCCGCCGCCGTGGCCGCCGGCCGCGACGTGGCGCGCGCCGCGCACGAGGGCGATGAGCTGACCGCGCTGCGGGCCCGAGGCGTTGTCGAGGAGCGTGAACGCGACGATGAGCGGGCCCACCGCCGCCGCGCCCTGAAGGAGGTGGCGCCACTCGCCCTCCTCCGGCTGCCTCGCGACGAGCTCGCGATCGGTCGCCGCGAACCAGAACCCGTGCGCGTCCTCCCCGACCAGCTCCTCGAGCGCGATCTCGCGCTCGACGGAGCCCTCGAGCGCGCCGCGCCGGGCGAGATCGGCGAAGAGGTGCGCGGTGTCCGCGCGCGCGGCCCCGCCCTCGGGCTCGCCCGGGTTCCAGAAGGGGGAGAGGAGCGCCACGAACTCGCCACCCGGGCCGGTGAGCCGGATCGTCCTCGGCGCCGGCGGCTCGCCGGGCTCGAAGCCGACGCGCCAGCCGGGCGGAATCTCGATCACGAGCGCGCCGCGCCCGGGCACCTCGAACGCGTGGTATTCGGCGACCTTCGGCGCCGCCGGGCGCGCGCCGGCGCCCGCGCCCGCGCACGCGGCGGAGGCGAGGAGCGCGGCGAGGGCGGTGGCGCGCGCCGGCGCGGCGCGGAGGGACGTCATGGGGATCTCCAGGCTCGCCCCGTTCTAACCCGTTTCCGGCCCCGGCTGCGACGCGCGTTCGGGTCGCGGCGGCGCGCCCGCGGGGGTGGCCCGCGCGGCTCGGGGGCGCGATGATCGCCGGGTGAAGCGCACCGCCCGCGCCGCCCTCCGCAACCGCGACGCCCTCGCCGCCGCGCTCCGGCGCGTGCTCCCGCCCACCGGGCGCGTCCTCGAGCTGGGGAGCGGCACGGGCGAGCACGCGGTCTTCCTCGCGGCGGCGTTCCCCGCGCTCGAGTGGCAGCCGTCCGACCCGGACCCCGAGGCGCGCGCGAGCACGGCCGCGTGGTCCTCGGAGGCGCGCCTGCCGAACCTGCTCCCACCGCTCGCCTACGACCTGCGGACCGAGGCGTGGCACCGCCGCCCGGCCGTCGCGGTGCTCTGCGTGAACGTCCTCCACGTCGCGCCGCCGGAGTGCGCCGAGGCGCTCTGCCGCGGAGCGGCGCGCGCGCTCCCCGCCGGCGGGCCGCTCGCCGTCTACGGCCCGTTCACGCGCCGCGGACGCGCCCTGGCCGGCCGGCTCGCGCGGCTCGAGCGGACGCTGCGCGCCGCCGATCCCCTCCTCGGCGTGCGCGAGGTCGAGGCGCTCGAGGAGGCGGGACGGCGGCACGGCCTCGCGGTCGAGGACGAGGTCGCGATGCCGGAGGAGGGTGATCTGCTCCTCGTGCTCCGCCGGCGGGGGTAGGATCCGCGCCCGCATGACGGACCTCTCCCCGGCCGCGCCGGCCCGCCCGATGCCCTGGCTCGTGCGCGGCGACCTCGACGGCTTCTTCGGCCTCGCGCTCGACAACCTCGTGCAGCTCCTGCTCGTGGACGCGCTCTGCCGCGTCGTGCTCGGCTTCCCCGCGGCGCTCGTCCACGGCCGGATCCTGCCGGCCGCGGCGGTCTCGATCCTCGTCGGGAACCTGTTCTACGCCTGGCAGGCGAAGGCGCTCGCGCGCCGCACCGGCCGGCACGACGTCTGCGCGCTGCCTTACGGCATCAACACCGTCTCGCTCTTCGGCCACGTCTTCCTCGTGATGCTCCCGGCGAAGCTCGCGGCGCAGGCCGCCGGCCACGCGGATCCCGCGGCGGCGGCGTGGGAGGCGGGGCTCCTCGCCTGCATCGGCTCGGCCCTCATCGAGGGCGGCGGCGCGTTCGTCGCGGAGCGGATCCGGCGGGCGACGCCGCGCGCGGCGCTCCTCTCCACGCTGGCCGGGATCGCGCTCGGCTTCATCTCGCTCGGGTTCCTCTTCCGGACCTTCGCGCGGCCGGTGGTCGGCCTCGCGACGCTCGGCGTCGTGCTCCTCACCTACTTCGGCCACGTCCGGTTCAAGGGGCGCGTCCCGGGCGGCCTCGTGGCGGTCGCGCTCGGGACGCTGCTCGCGTGGGCGACCGGCGTCGCGCCGGAGGGGACGCGGCCGGCGTGGACCGGCGTCGCGCTGCCGCTGCCCGCGCTCGAGGCGGTCGCCCGCGCGCTCCGCGCCGACACGCTGTACGCCTACTTCTCGGTGATCCTGCCGATGGGGCTCTTCAACGTCGTCGGCTCGCTCCAGAACGTCGAGTCCGCGGAGGCGGCGGGCGACGCCTACGAGACCCGGCCCTCGCTGCTCGTCAACGGCCTCGGCAGCCTCGCGGCGGCGCTCTTCGGCTCGCCGTTCCCGACGACGATCTACATCGGCCACCCCGGCTGGAAGGCGCTCGGCGCGCGCGCCGGGTACTCGGTCCTGAACGGCGCCTTCGTGACCCTCGTCGCGCTCACGGGGACGCTCCCCCTCGTGGCCTGGGCGGTCCCGATCGACGCGGGGATGGCGATCGTCCTCTGGATCGGGATGGTGATCGCCGCGCAGGCGTTCCAGGCGGTCCCGCCGAGCCACGCGCCGGCGGTGGTGGTCGGGCTCCTCCCGGCGCTCGGCGCGTGGGGCGCGACCCTCGCCAAGGCGGGGCTCCGCGCCGCCGGCGTGGGGAGCCCGGGCGGCCCGCCGTTCTCCGCCGCGCTCGAGCCGGCCTTCCTCGCCTCGGACACCTGGATCCGCGGCGCCTTCGCGCTCGAGCAGGGGTTCATCTTCACCTCGATGATCCTCGCCGCGGCCACCGTCGAGGTGATCGAGCGGCGGTTCGCGCGCGCGGGCCGCTGGATGCTGCTCGGCGCCGCGATCTCCGCCGCGGGGCTCGCGCACGCGTTCCGCTACACCGCGGGCGACACCGCCATCGACCTCGCTCCCGCGTGGCCGTGGGCGGCGGGGTACGCGGCGATCGCGGCGCTGTTCTTCCTCGCGCCGCTCGTGACCGAGCCGGGCGAGGGGCACGGCTAGCGCGATCGGCGGTCCCCTCGTTCCGTCCAGCCGAAACGGGGAACTCCGGGGGTTCGGTTGCCTCGCGCGGCGCGCGCTCTCCACAACTTCCGGATCCCGCTGAGGCTCGAGGACTAGACGCGGCCTCAGCCGCGGGCTACGGCTCGACCGTCGCGACGACCCCCGCGTGATCGCTCGGCCACAGCCCGCCGGGCGTCCGGTCCGCGGCCTCCTCGCCGACGACCGTGGCGCTGGTCGGCGTGAGCGCGCCGCGCACGAGCACGTCGTCGATGCGCGTCGAGAGGGGCGCGGCCCGCGTCAGGTCCTCCGGAAAGCAGCAGGTGAGTCCCGGGTCGGCGCCGCGCACCGCCTCCCAGGCGTCGGCGAACCCGGCGCCGGTGAGCGCGGCGTGGCCCTCCGTGCCGGGCGCCGAGTTCAGGTCGCCGACCACGGCCACCCGGCCCTCCTCGCCGGCGAGGAGGGCGACGAGCTCGGCCGCCTGCGCGGGACGCGCGAGCGCGCCCGTCGCCGTCCGCAGCTCGAACGCCTCGAGGTGCGTGTTGACGAAGACGATCCGGCGGCCGCCGATCGTGGCCTCCACCGAGCTCCAGCCCCGCTTCACCGGGTAGTCCGTCCCGAGCACCGTCACGAGCCCCAGCGCGGCGAACGGCGCACCGCGCGGGTTCGAGGTCGGCACGCCCGCGCGCGCGAGGATGACGTCGCGGTCCGTCATGCGGAGGTCCGTGCCGCCCGCGATCGGCGCCTCGATGTCCGCGAGCTCGAGCGACACGACCGGCACGTAGGCGAGGCGCCGCTCCGCGAGCCGGTCGAGCAGGATCCGCAGGTAGTCGAGCGCGACCGCGGTCGCGGGGGTCCCGCCGAAGGCCGAGTCGCCGGGCGTCTGCGTGCGCCAGAGCGTGACCTCCTGGAGCCCGACGAGATCCGGCTGGGCGGCGGCGATCTCGTCGGCGATCCGCGCGGCGCGCTCCGGAAAGCGGTTCGCCTGGACGCGCTGCCACACCGCGTCCGTCGCGGCCGCGAGCTCGAAGGGCGTCGTCGCCCGGAGCACCGGCGACAGCTCCGCGCCGAGGAAGACGTTGCGCGTGAGGACCGTCAGCTTCGCGTCGTCCACGTACGGGAGCGGCCCGGGCCCGTCCCCGCCGTCGCCGCACGCGGCGAGGACGGCGGCGGCGAGCGCCGCGAGCGAGAGGGGAAGGCGCACGTCGCGCTCCTGCGCGGGCGGGTCTAACCTCGGCGAGGCCGGGACGGCCCGGGCCGGACGGGGCTCGCGCGAGGCTCGGGGCCGGCGAGCGCCCCGTCGGGGATCCGGCGCGCTCGCCGGGGCGGAGCCGGACGCGCGGCGCGCGGGCCGCGCCGGCGGCGCTCACCCCGCGAACCGGACGTTGTGCCGCACGATCCGGTGGCGGATCGCCTCGATGTCGTCCGGCCCGAGGAGGCCGCGCTCGACGAAGTACTGCCCGATCGGGCGCTGGGACCGGAGCTGCTGGCCGAGGATCGCGAGCACCTGGAACGGCGTGAGGTAGCCGAGGCGGACGGCCCACTCACCGAACGGGATCCCGTTCGCGCCCGCGAGCCGGCGCCGCTCGAGGATGACGCCGACGTCGTCGTGCGCCAGGTACCCGAGCTCGACGGCGATGCGCCCGATGGGCGGTCGCTGCGCGCGCTGCCAGGCGATCGCCTCGACGAGCTCGGACCAGCGCACGCGCCCGGAGTAGTAGAGGTACTCGGCGAAGCGGAGGCGGCGGCGCGGGAGGTCCTGCGGGTGCACCGAGGCGCGGACGCGGGGCGCGTCCGGGCGGGTGGGCGCGCGCGCGGGATCCGCCGGCGCCGCGGCGCGCGCCGCCCCCGCCTCCGCGCCGTGGGCGGGCGCGGCGCGCGACGCCGGCCGCGGCGGCGCGGTGCGCGGGGCCGGACGCGCCGGCGCACGCGCCGGGAGACGGCCCGCCGGGACGGCGGACAGGACGCGGTATGCGTCGGCGACGGCCCGGAACTCGCGCACGAGGTCGGCCTCGCGGCGACCGAGCGCGCGGGCGCGATCCGGGTGCGTCTCCAGCGCGCGCCGCCGGTAGGTGGCCTTGAGCGCGTCGCGCCACACCCCCGCCTCGATCGCGAACGCCGGGCCGAACAGGGTCCGTCCGGCCCGGATCACGTCCTCGACGGTGATCTGCTGGCTCTCCACCCGCGCGCGGCTCCGG
>DASSSJ010000023.1:0-18753 GCA_035708485.1 Anaeromyxobacter sp.
GTGACCTCCCGTGCGGCGCGCGCGCGCGCCGCACTGCGGGCGCCGCCCGGCCCGCCGCGCGCTCGGGGGACTTCACTCCGCGTCAGCGCGTGGAGAGATGAGGCGCGTGCGTTCGTCCCTCCTCGCCCTCGCCGTCGCGCTCGCCGCGCTGGCGGCGGCGTGCGGGTCCGGCGACGGGCCCGCCCCTCCGCCCGACGCGGGCGACGCCGGCGACGGGGGATCGGGCGGCGGTCCCCCCACCGGCGGAGACCAGCCGTCCCAGCCGAGCGGCGGGGATCAGCCGTCCGGAGGCGGCCAGCCGGGCGGCGGCGCGACGGGCGGCGGGCTGCCGCCGGGCGGGGGCGCCGGGAACGGGGGCGCGCCGCCGGGCGGCGGCGGTTCGGGAGGCGGGGGCGCGCCCCCGGGCTCGGGGGGCGGCGCGGAAGCCTTCCCGGTGAGGTCGGCGGACGGCACCGTCACGATCGATCGATCCGACGCGAGCGGCGAGTGCGACGGGCTCCTGCCCCGCTCGGCGCCGGACGCGATCTCCGTGCCGGCGGTGGGGGCCCCGCTCGCGTGCGGCTGGGGCGTCTCCGAGGGCCACGGGCACGTGGCGGTCCAGATGGACCAGCGCCAGTCGCTCGCGACCTGGCAGGCGTTCTCGCCCGGCGGCACGGTCGAGCGGACCTTCGGCGTCGCGTTCAACGGGTCCAGCGTGGTCGCGCCGCGGCCGCTGATCTTCCCGCAGTTCGACGGGTGGGTCGCGGCGACCATGGCGATCTGGGGCGGCGGGCCCGTGGTGCAGGTGGAGGTGGTGGGGCTCCTCCCGGACGGCACCGCGCGCGGCGACCCGACGCGCGTGACCCCCGACGACGGGCAGATCCTCTCGTGGATGCTCGTCGAGGACCCGCGCGGCGGGGCGGCGTTCGTCCGCACCGGCAACCCGCCCGCCGGGCCGGGCTGCGTGATCGCGGTGGCGCGCTTCGACGCCCACGGGGTCCCGCGCGGCCCGCCGGCGACGTTCGCCGGCCACGCCTCGACGTGCGTGGCGGTCGCGGCGGTCTCGCGCGAGGGGGAGGCGCTCGTCGTCGAGAAGGCCGAGGCGTCCGCCTGGCTCCACTGGATCCGCGCGGACGGCACGGAGGCGGTCGCGCCCGCGGCCGCGGGCGGCTTCGCCGGCCTGTTCAGCTCGGGCCAGCCGGTGGCGCTCGCGCCCCTGCTCGACGGCTCCGTCGTGGCGAGCGAGGGCGGCGTGTGGACGCGCCGCTTCGCGCACCTCGGCGATCGCGCCGAGGCCGCGCCCGGGTGGCTCGCCTCGCGCCCGGGCTACACGTTCCGGAACACGCGCGGGGAGCGCGGCTACGCCCTCTTCCCGCCGGGCGGCGAGACCGCGAGCTGCACGCAGAAGATCGAGCTGCTCGCGCCGTCGGGCCGGCTGTGCGGCACGGTCACGCTCTCCGACCCGGGCGGCGCCTGCCGGACCCGGACGGTGGACCAGGGCTGGGACGGCACCGTCGTCCAGCAGGGCCCCCGCGAGCGGTGCGCCTGGCGCTGGTGGCCGGGCCTCCTCGGCGGCTGATCAGCCGGCGGCCTTCGCGCGCTCCGGCGGCTCGGCCTCGAGCTCGACGAGCTCGACGCCCTCGGTCACCTGGTCCCCCGCCTCGAAGCGGAACGCCTTCACGACGCCCGCGCGCGGGGCCTTGATGGTGTGCTCCATCTTCATCGCCTCGAGGACGAGGAGCGGCGCGCCGCGCTCCACGCGCGCGCCGGGCTCGGCGAGCAGCGCGATCACCTTCCCCGGCATCGGCGCGGTGAGGCGGCCGCCGGCGTCGTCCCCCCGCCCCGCGGCGAGCGACGGATCCACCCGCACGAACGGGTACGCGCGCCCCTCGAGGAAGACGTGGCGCCGCTCCCCCGCGACCACCACGGCGGCGTGCACGCGCCGTTCCCCGATCCGCGCCCGGAACGCGCCGTGGTCCGCCCACGCGCCGCTCGCGGAGACCTTCTCGCCGCGGCCGACGCCGAGGGCGTAGCCGCCGGCGCCGTACTCGACGGACACGTCCTGCTGCACGTCGCCCAGGCGGAGCGCGATCGTGCGGCTCGCGCGCGAGTTGAGCCGCCAGCCGTCGCGCGCGTCCCACGGCCCCCCCGCGCGCGCGGCGCCGGCCCGCTCCCGCTCGAGCTCCGCGAGCGTCGCCAGCAGCCACGCCTCCTCCGGCGTCTCGCGGTCCGGCGGGAACAGGAACTCCCGTTCGCGCTCGATGAGCCCGGTGTCGAGGTCCGCGGACGCGAACGCCGGCGAGGCCACGAGCCGCGAGAGGAACTCGACGTTGTTCGCGACGCCCACGATGCGCAGCTGGGTGAGCGCCGTCTGCATCCGCGCGAGCGCCCGCTCCCGGGTGGCGTCCCACACCACGAGCTTCGCGATCATCGGGTCGTACCAGGGCCCGATCTCGTCGCCCTCGTCCACGCCCGCGTCGAGGCGCAGGTGGTACGAGGTCTCCGGGAGCGCGAGGTGGAGGAGCCGCCCGGTGGACGGGAGGAAGCCCTTCTCCGGGTCCTCCGCGTAGACGCGCGCCTCCAGGGCGTGGCCTTCGATGCGGAGCTGCTCCTGGCGGAGCGGCAGCGGCTCCCCGGCGGCGACCCGGAGCTGCCACTCGACGAGGTCGAGCCCCGTGATCATCTCGGTCACCGGGTGCTCGACCTGGAGCCGCGTGTTCATCTCCATGAAGTAGAAGGCGCCCGACGGATCGACGATGAACTCGACCGTCCCCGCGCCGACGTAGCCGACCGCCCGCGCCGCCTCGACCGCCGCCGCGCCCATCGCGGCGCGGCGCTCCGGCGTCATGCCCGGCGCGGGCGCCTCCTCGAGGACCTTCTGGTGGCGCCGCTGCACGGAGCAGTCGCGCTCGAAGAGGTGCACCACGTCGCCGTGCGCGTCGCCGAAGACCTGGATCTCGACGTGCCGCGGCCGGAGCACGTAGCGCTCGAGGAGGACGCGGTCGTCGCCGAACGCCTGCGCCGCCTCGCGGCGGCAGGACGCGAGCGCCGCGTCGAGGTCCTCCGGCGCGTCCACGCGGCGCATCCCCTTCCCGCCGCCGCCGGCGCTCGCCTTGACGAGCACCGGGTAGCCGATGCGCCCCGCCTCCCGGGCGAGCAAGGCCGGGTCCTGGTCGTCGCCGTGGTAGCCGGGCGTGAGCGGGACGCCCGCCTCCTGCATGAGCGCCTTCGCCGCCGCCTTGGAGCCCATGGCGCGGATGGCGGAGGCGGGCGGACCGACGAACGCGATCCCCGCGCCCGCGCAGGCCTCCGCGAACTCCGCGTTCTCGGAGAGGAAGCCGTAGCCCGGGTGGATCGCCTGCGCGCCGGTCGCCCGCGCCGCCTCCACGATCCGCCCGGCCACGAGGTAGCTCTCGCGCGCGGCGGCGGGCCCGATGGCGACGGCCTCGTCGGCGAGCCGCACGTGGCGCGCGTTGGCGTCAGCCTCGGAGTGGACGGCGACCGTCCGGATCCCGAGCCGGCGCGCGGTGCGGATGACGCGGCAGGCGATCTCGCCGCGGTTCGCGATGAGGATCTTCTCGAACATGCGGGGGCTCACATCCGGAAGACGCCGAACCGCGTCTCGGGGATCGGGGCGTTCAGGGCGGCGGAGAGCGACAGCCCGAGCACCCGCCGCGTCTGCGCCGGGTCCACGATGCCGTCGTCCCACAGCCGCGCCGTCGCGTAGTAGGGGTGGCCCTGCGTCTCGTACTGGGCGCGGATGGGGGCCTTGAACGCCTCCTCCTCCTCGCGGCTCCAGCTCCCGCCGCCCGCCTCGATGCCGTCGCGGCGCACCGTCGCGAGCACGCTCGCCGCCTGCTCGCCGCCCATCACCGAGATCCGGCCGTTCGGCCAGGTCCAGAGGAAGCGGGGCGAGTAGGCCCGGCCGCACATCGCGTAGTTGCCCGCGCCGAAGGAGCCGCCGATGAGGACGGTGAGCTTGGGCACGGCGGCCGTCGCGACGGCGGTCACCATCTTGGCGCCGTCCTTCGCGATCCCGGCGTTCTCGTACTTGCGGCCGACCATGAAGCCCGTGATGTTCTGGAGGAACACGAGCGGGATCCCGCGCTGCGCGCACAGCTCGATGAAGTGCGCGCCCTTCAGCGCCGACTCGGAGAACAGGATCCCGTTGTTCGCGACGACGCCGATCGTCACCCCGAAGAGCCGCGCGAAGCCGGTGACGAGCGTCGCGCCGTAGCGGGCCTTGAACTCGTCGAAGCGGGAGCCGTCCACGATCCGGGCGACGATCTCGTGCACGTCGTAGGGCTTCCGGGTGTCGGTGGGGAGGATCCCGTACAGCTCCTCCGGGTCGTAGCGGGGCTCCTCGCTCTCGGCCGCCGGCGGGCCCGGCGGCCGGACGCGGTTCAGGTGCGAGACGATCCGGCGCGCGATCCCGAGCGCGTGGGCGTCGTTCTCGGCGAGGTGGTCGGCCACGCCGGAGAGCCGCGTGTGCACGTCGCCGCCGCCGAGGTCCTCCGCGGAGACGACCTCGCCCGTCGCGGCCTTCACGAGGGGTGGCCCGCCGAGGAAGATGGTCCCCTGCTCGCGGACGATGACCGCCTCGTCGCTCATCGCGGGGACGTAGGCGCCGCCGGCGGTGCAGGAGCCCATCACCACGGAGATCTGCGGGACGCCGAGCCCGGAGAGGGTGGCCTGGTTGTAGAAGATCCGGCCGAAGTGATCGCGGTCGGGGAAGACCTCGTCCTGGCGCGGGAGGAACGCGCCGCCCGAGTCCACGAGGTAGATGCACGGCAGCCGGTTCTGCCCGGCGATCTCCTGGGCGCGCAGGTGCTTCTTCACGGTGATCGGGTAGTAGGTGCCGCCCTTCACCGTCGCGTCGTTCGCGACGATCACGCACTCGACGCCGTTCACGCGGCCGATGCCGGTGATGAGCCCGGCGGCCGGCGCCTGGTCGTCGTACATCCCGAGCGCGGCGAGCTGGCCGATCTCGAGGAAGGGCGTGCCCGGATCGAGGAGCCGGTCCACGCGCTCGCGGGGCAGGAGCTTCCCGCGCGCGACGTGCTTCTCGCGGGCGGCCTGGCCGCCGCCCTGCGCGACGAGCCGCGCCTTCGCGCGCAGGTCCTCGACGAGCGCGCGCATCGCCTCGGCGTTGGCCCGGAACTCCGGCGCGCGGGGCCGGACCTGGGACTCGAGGACGTCCATCAGGCGGTCTCGCCGAAGAGCTCGCGGCCGATCAGCATGCGGCGGATCTCGGAGGTGCCGGCGCCGATCTCGTACAGCTTCGCGTCGCGCCACAGCCGGCCGGTCGGGTACTCGTTGATGTAGCCGTTCCCGCCGAGCACCTGGATCGCCTGGTTCGCCATCCAGGTGGCGTGCTCGGCCGCGTAGAGGATCGCCCCGGCGGCGTCCTTGCGGAGCGTGCGCGCGTGGTCGGAGCGATCGCACGCCTTGCCGACCGCGTACACGTAGGCGCGGCTCGCCTGCCACGTCACGTACATGTCCGCGAGCTTCCCCTGCATGAGCTCGAACTCGCCGATGGGCTGCCCGAACTGCTTCCGCTCGTGGACGTACGGGATCACCACGTCCATGCAGGCGGCCATGATCCCGAGCGGCCCGGCGGCGAGGATCGCGCGCTCGTAGTCGAGCCCGGACATGAGCACCCGCGTCCCGGCGCCGACGCCGCCGAGGACGTTCGCCTCCGGGACCTCGCAGTCCTCGAGGAACACCGGGTAGGTGTTGGAGCCCCGCATCCCGAGCTTGTCGAGGTGGGTGCCGGACGAGAGGCCGGGGGTCCCCTTCTCGACGACGAAGGCGGTGAGCCCCCTCGGTCCGGCGGAGGGGTCGGTGTACGCGTAGACGATCTGCACGTCCGCGTCGCCGCCGTTCGTGATCCACATCTTCTGCCCGTTCAGCACGAACCGGTCGCCCTTCCTCACCGCGCGCGTCCTCATCCCGAGGACGTCGGAGCCGGCGTTGGGCTCGGACATGGCGAGGGCGCCCACGTGCTCGCCGGAGACGAGCTTCGGGAGCCAGCGGCGCTTCTGCTCGGGGGTGCCGTTGCGGTGCAGCTGGTTCACGCAGAGGTTCGAGTGGGCGCCGTACGAGAGCCCGACCGACGCGGACGCGCGCGAGATCTCCTCCATCGCCACCATGTGGGCGAGGTACCCGAGGCCGGTGCCGCCGTACTCCTCGGCCACGGTGAGCCCGAGGACGCCGAGCTCGCCGAGCTTGCGCCAGAGGTCGGCGGGGAACTCGTTCCTGCGGTCGATCTCCGCCGCGCGGGGCGCGATCTCCCGCTTCGCGAACGCGTGCACCGTCTCGCGCAGCATCTCGATGGTGTCGCCGAGGTCGAAGGGCAGTCCGATGGCCATGGGGGAAGGGTACGTGGCGCGCGGGGGCAGAAACCGCCAGAATGGTTGCAGATCGTGCCACGAATGTCACCGCCGCGACGAACCGTCCGACCCCCGCGGGGGCGTCGCGTCCCGCGCGCGGCCACGCCCATGGCCTTCGTACGCGCGCTGCTCCTCGCCTACGAGCGGTACGGGGTCGATCCGTCGGGCGCGCTCCGGCAGGGACAGATCACGCCAGAGATGCTCCGCTCGCCCACCGCGCGCATCACCGCGCGCCAGATGGAGGCGATCTCCGAGGGCGCGATGCGCGAGCTCGACGACGAGGCGCTCGGGTGGTTCGGGCGCAGGCTCCCCTGGGGCACGCTCGGGATGCTCTGCCGCGCCTCCCTCCCCTCCCCGAACCTCGAGGTGGCGCTCAAGCGCTGGTTCCGCCACCACCGGCTCCTCACCTCCGACGTCGTCCTCGCGCTGTCGTCGGCGGGCGGCCGCGCGACCGTGTCGCTCGAGGAGCGGCGCGACCTCGGGGCGATGCGGGAGTTCTGCCTGCTGTCGTACCTGCGCTACGTGCACGGGTACGCGTGCTGGGCGGTGGACTCGCGCATCTCCCTGCTCGAGGTCGGGTTCCCCTTCCCCGCGCCGCCGCACGGGGACGTCTACCCCCTCCTCTTCCCCGGCCCCGTCTCCTTCGGGGCCGATCGCGCCCACTTCACCTTCGACGCGCGCTATCTCTCGCTGCCGCAGCGGCGCGACGACCGCGCCCTGCGCGAGATGCTCCGGCACGCGCTCCCGCTCACCGTGCTCCAGTACCGGCGCGACCGGCTCCTCGTCGCGCGCGTCCGGCGGTTCCTCGCCGACCACCCGGGCGACGCGCACGACGCCGGAGACGTCGCGCGCCACCTCCACCTCTCGACCCGCTCGCTCCACCGCCACCTGCGCGAGGAGGGGGCGTCGCTCCAGGCGCTCAAGGACGAGGTGCGCCGCGAGCGCGCCGTCGAGCTGCTCTGCCGGACGGAGCGCCCCGTCAAGCAGGTCGCCCGCGCGGTCGGGTTCGCCGACGAGAAGGCGTTCGCCCGGGCGTTCAAGGCGTGGACGGGCGAGACCCCTCGCGCCTACCGGCGCCGCGGCGCGCCGGCGTGAGCGGCGGCCCGGCTCACGGCGCGCCGTGGAGGTGCGGGTGCGCCGACGTCGCCGGGGTCGCGACGTAGGGCGGCGGGTTGCGCGCGGCCTCGCCCGTGCGGTGGACGCGGACGAAGAGCACCGCCCCGGCGGCGAGCGCGGCGGCGAAGATGAGGAGCGGGAGCCGGGCGCCCGGAGGCGCGACCTTCGACCGTCGCACGCGTCGATGTCACTCCCGGCGGCGCCGCGCGTCAACGCGCGAGGGGTCGCACCCGCGCCGAGGGTGCGCGGCGACGCGCAGCGGCGCGGTGTCGAATTCCACGACGCCGGCGGCGCCGCCCGCGGCGCTACCGCAGCGCCTCGACGATCTCGTCGAGCGCGGCGCGCGGCGGGCGCACGCGCTCCTGCGGGAGCGTGGCGAGCGGCTCGTCCACCATCCCGAGCGCGTCCACGAAGCTCGCCGCGTCCGGGTCCACGAAGAGCACGCCGGTGAGCACCTCGCCGGTCCGGGCGCTCTCCATGAGCCGGGCGACCGCGCGCGCGCGGTCCGACGGATCGTAGCCCTCCTCGAGCTTGCGCAACCTCAGATGGGACCCGTCGTGCATCGTCACGTCGGTCGTGGTCCCGGGGTCGTACTCGACCGAGATGTCCTCGAACGCTGGGATGAAGGAGAGCTCCTGGAGGGGCGCGTCGTGGTCCTTCATGTACGCGTAGGACTTGGTCGAGCCCTCGTGGTCGTTGAAGGTGACGCACGGGGAGATCACGTCGAGCATCGAGGTCCCGCGGTGGGCGACGGCGGCCTTGAGCATCGCCGAGAGCTGCTTCTTGTCCCCGGAGAAGGACCGGCCGACGAGCGTGGCGCCGAGCTGGATCGCGAGGGCGCAGGTGTCGATGGGCGGGAGCTCGTTCACCGTCCCCGTCTTGAGCTTCGACCCGACGTCCGCCGTCGCGGAGAACTGGCCCTTCGTGAGGCCGTACACGCCGTTGTTCTCGATGACGTAGATCATCGGGAGGTTCCGGCGCATGAGGTGCACGAACTGGCCGATCCCGATCGAGGCGGTGTCGCCGTCGCCGGACACGCCGAGCGGGACGAGCTTCCGGTTCGCGAGCGCGGCGCCCGTCGCGACCGACGGCATCCGGCCGTGCACGGCGTTGAGCGCGTGCGAGCGGCTCATGAAGTAGGCGGGGCTCTTCGACGAGCAGCCGATGCCGGAGAACTTGGCCACGCGCTCGGGCGGGACGCCGAGGTCGAAGAAGGCCTCCAGGATCCGCTCGGAGATCGCGTTGTGGCCGCAGCCGGCGCAGAGGGTGGTCTTCCCGCCGCGGTAGTCGAGGACGGCGAGGCCGATGCGGTTCGTCCTGGAGCCGGGGGCGGGCCCCGCGGGGGGAACGGTCGTCGGCATGGCTACCTCGCCTCCAGCGTGAGGATCTCGTCGCTGACCGATCGCGCGTCGAGCGGCAGGCCGTGCACGTGCGCGACGCGCCGCAGCCGCGGCGCCAGCTCGGGCGCGAGGTCGAGCTGCAGCAGCGCCGCGAGCTGCGCGTCGCGGTTCTGCTCGACCACGTAGACGCGCTCGTGCCGCTCGACGAACGCGTGCACCTCGCGCGCGAACGGGTACCCGCGCACGCGCAGGTAGCCGGTCTCGATCCCCCGCTCCCGCTGGAGCTGGACGCGCGCCTCGACGACGGCGGGGTGGGAGGAGCCGTAGGCGACGATCCCCACCTTCGCCTTCCCGGCGCCGTGCACCTCGGGGGCGGGCACGAGCGAGCGCGCCGTCTCGAGCTTGCGCGCGAGCCGCTCCATGTTGCGCTCGAACACGACCGGGCTCTCCGAGTACGCCGCGTTCTCGTCGTGGCCGGTGCCGCGGGTGAAGTAGGCCGCCTTCGGGTGCTCGGTGCCGGGGAGCGTGCGCCAGCCGATGCCGTCGCCGTCCACGTCCTTGTAGCGGGCGAACCCGCCCAGGCGCTCGAGGTCCGCCCCGGAGAGCACCTTGCCGCGGTCGAGCGGGCGCTCGGGGTACGGGAACGGGTCCGCCATCCAGACGTTCATGCCGAGGTCGAGGTCGGTCATGACGAAGACCGGCGTCTGGAGCCGCTCGGCGAGGTCGAAGGCGTCCACGGCCATCGTGAAGCACTCCTCCACCGTGCCCGGGAAGAGGAGCACGTGCTGCGTGTCGCCGTGGGAGAGGAACGCGGTCGAGAGGACGTCGCCCTGCGCCGTCCGGGTGGGGAGCCCGGTGGACGGCCCGACCCGCTGCACGTCGAAGATCACCGCGGGGATCTCGGCGTAGTACCCGAGGCCGGCGAACTCGCTCATGAGCGAGACGCCGGGTCCCGCCGTCGCGGTCATCGCGCGCGCGCCCGCCCAGCCCGCGCCGACGGCCATGCCGATCGCGGAGAGCTCGTCCTCGGCCTGGACCACGGCGTACGTCGCCTTCCCGTCCGGGCCGACGCGGTACTTCCTGAGATAGCCGATCAGGCTCTCGACGAGCGACGACGAGGGCGTGATCGGGTACCAGGTGACCACCGTGACCCCGGCGAACATCGCGCCGAGCGCGCAGGCGGAGTTCCCGTCCACCACGATCTTGCCGCGGGTCGCGTCCATCCGGCGCACCGAGAACGGGTCCCGCTTCTCGATCGTCGCCGCGTGCTCGAAGCCCGCCCGCGCCGCCGCGACGTTCAGCTCCCGCGCCTTCGCCTTCCTCCCGAACTGCTTGCCGATCGCCGTCTCGACCTCCGCCATGTCGATCGACAGCAGGCGGGCGAGCACGCCCACGTACGCCATGTTCCTGAGCAGCTTGCGGAGCTTCGCGTCGGGCGTGAGCGGCGCGACGATCTTGTCGAACGGCACCGGGTAGAGGACGAGGTCCTCGCGCAGCCCGGCGAGCGCGAGCGCCGCGTCGTGGACCACCACCGCGCCGGGGGCGAGCGCGAGGACGTCCTCGCGCGCGGTCTCCGCGTTCATCGCGACGAGGACGTCGATCTCCTTCTTGCGCGCGATGAAGCCGTCCTTCGACGCGCGCACCGTGTACCAGGTGGGCAGGCCCGCGATGTTGGAGGGGAAGAGGTTCTTCCCGGAGACCGGCACGCCCATCTGGAAGATGGCGCGCAGGAGGACGGTGTTGGACGACTGCGAGCCGGAGCCGTTCGCGGTGGCGACCTGGATCGAGAAGTCGTTCACCACCGGCCCGCGGGCGGCGGGCCGGGAAGGGGCGTCGGGGCTGTGCGTCTCGGTGCCGGGCATGGAGGCTCCTGGCCTCGGGGCGAGGCCACCCTCCCGTCCCCTGCTCATAACGGCGGCTCCGCGGGGCGCCACGGGGGCGCCCCGTCGGAGCCGTGCTGGCAGCCGCTCGATCAGAGCGACTTCAGGTACTCGACGAGCTGCTCCTTCTCCTCGGCCGAGAACGTCGCGCCCGTGACGCCGGACACCACGGCGGTGACCGCCTCGACGGCCTCCGGCAGCGTGTCGAGCCGGCCGTCGTGGAGGTACGGCGCCGAGCGCGACACGCCGCGCAGGCCCGGGACGCGGATCCCGCCGGCGAGACCCCCGGCCAGGTCGCCGGTGAGGTCGAACCTCCCCGGCCCGGTGAGCTCCGGGGTCGCGTGGCACGCGGTGCAGCTCCCCTTCCCGGTGAAGATCCGCCACCCCGCCTCCGCCTTCGCCTCGTCGAACGGGCCGGGGGCCGGCGACGCGAGCGATCGCATCCAGGACTGGAGGTCCAGCAGCTGCGCCGGGTCGATCGCCGCGGCGTCGCCGTGCATCACCACGTCGAACACCACGCCCGCCTGGCGCGCGAGCGCGTCGGCGCCCGTGAACAGGCCGTCCCAGCCGAAGCCGTAGCCCTGCGCCTCGAGGTCGACGAAGTTCCAGATGGGCGGCGTGTCGGTCGGAGCGTCGACGCCGTCGTCGAGCGCGTTCAGCGCGCGGATGTCGAAGCGGTTCGGGCCCCAGCCCGCGAGCGCCGCGGCGAGCGCCTCGTTCCCCGGCTTCGCCGCGAACGGCGTGAAGGAGAGGATCTTCCCGGCGTCCATGGCGGCGTTCGTGACCCCGTCGCTCGAGAGCGGTCCGATGGGGAGCATCGCGTGCTCGCCGGGCGCGAGCTCGAACCGGGTCGGCTTCACCGTCTCGTGGCAGAGCGCGCAGGTGATGCCCACGCTCGTCATCACGTCGGTCGCCGGATCGCCGTACACGCCCTTCACGCCGACGACCGCGCCCGCCTTCAGGAGCGCGCGCGTCGTGGCCGGATCCCGCAGCGCCGACCGCTTCGCCGCGAAGTCGTCCCCGGTCATCACCGCGACGATCGCGGGCGGAACGCGGGCGAGGTCCACCTGCGCGCCGAGGCCGACCGCGGTCACCGGGTCCACGGCGTTCAGCACGTCGTGGAGCCCGAGCGCCCCGCCGAAGAACGCCTCGTTGCCGAACGTCTCGTACGCGAAGACGTCGTACCCGCGCGCGACGGCCGGCCCCTCGTCGCGCCGGAGCGAGCGGTGGACCGCGGCGTACGTGCCGCTCACCGCGCGGGTCGTGGACACCACCGTCGCGCTCGACGGCCGGTAGAAGCTCGAGGGCAGCCGCTCCCAGCGGCTCCCGTCGGCGCGCGCGAGCTCGCCGAGGCGCGGGTGCGCGGCGGGCGCGCCGCGGAGCTCGAGCGTCATCGGCTGCGCGAGGGCGAGCGCGACGTCGTCGTTCTGGAGGCGGACCTCGAACGCGTCGCTCGCGAGCGTCTGGTCGGGGCCCGCGGCCGGGACGGCGCTCGCGCGCCGGACGCGCAGGTTCGCGTCCGCGTTGAGCGCGCCCGGCGGGATGCGGACGGTGACGACGCCGGCGGCGTCCGAGAACGCGCCGCCGTCGGCGGCCGAGACGCGGGCGCGGACGATCGAGGTGGGCTCGCCGCCGCGAGCATCCTGCGAGAGATCGGACGGCGGCGACGCGCCGCACGCGGCCAGGACGGCGGCGGCGGCCAGGGCGAGGGGACGCGAGGGATGCGGCGACGAGGGCATTCGGAGCTCCTGCGGAAGGGGTTCGCCTGCTCCGAGTCCCGGACCCCGCCGCGGGATTCTCCGGACGGTCGCCCCCGCCCGGATCCGCGGCCGCGGGGGCCTTCCGGCCGCCAAGAGCGCGTCCCGGCGGGCGCGGACGCGCTCCTTTGCCGCGTGCAGTCGGCGCCGATCCGTGGCAGGGTTGCGGGCCCGGAAGGACCCCCAGCATGAAGACGAAGATCGCCCTCGCCGCCGCGGCCGGGCTCGTCCTCGCGGCGGCCGCCCTCGCCGTCGCCGACCGCCTGAACCGGCGCGCGTTCCTCGCCGACGCCGACGCGGCCGTCGCCGCGGCGGAGCGCCAGGCCGGGGCGCCGATCACGGAGGCGGATCTCGCGGGGCTGCCGCCGCCCGTCGCGGCGCACCTCCGGATGGCCGGCGTCGTCGGCCAGCGTCGCGTGAGCGTCGCGCGGATCCGGCACGGCGGCCGCTTCCGGCCCTCGAAGGACTCGGCGTGGAAGCCGATCGAGGGGGAGTACGTCCTCACCGCGTCGCCGCCGGCGTTCCTGTGGTACGGGCGGGTCCGGATGGTCCCGCTCGTCCCCGTCGTCGCCCGCGACGGGTTCGCCCTCGGCCACGGGCGCATGCTGGTGAAGGCGTTCGGCGCGATCCCGATGGTGGACGAGCGCGGCCCCGCGATGGACGAGGCCGCGTTCGACCGCCTCGCCGCGGAGCTGACGCTCGTCCCGACCGCGCTCCTCCCCGGCCCGCACCTGCGCTGGGAGCCGATGGACCTGCGCTCGGCGCGCGCGCACCTCACCGCGGGCCCCCTCCACGCCACGATGGTGTTCCACCACGATCCGGCGACGGGAGAGATCGCGGTGGACGTCCAGCGCGGGCGCCAGGAGGGCCATCGCGTGGTGCCGCGCCAGTTCCGGGCGCGCGCGTGGGGCGAGCCGCTCCAGGCGGGCGGCTTCACCCTGCGGCGCCGGCTCGAGGGGAGCTGGTTCCTCCCCGACGGCGAGCTGAAGTACGTGGACTTCGCCCTCGAGGAGGCGCGGTTCGAGTAGCGCCGCGCTCAGGCGCCCGCCGCCGGCGGGTCCGCGTCGAGCAGCCCCTCGAACGCCTCGCGCGGCGGCGTACCGAGCGGCACGTCCAGCGGGTCGACGCGCCCCTCGGCCGGGCCGCAGACCGGGCAGTCCGGGACCGGGCGCGGCGTGAGCCAAACGCTCTGGTACGCGCCCTGCCCGGGCGCGTCGCCGAAGATCTGCGGGTAGAACCAGTACCCCGGCACGGTGGACATCGTGAGGTACGGCGTCCCCGCCGCGAGCGCCTCCTCGGCGAACGACGCGAGCGAGGCGCCGGACCCGGGCGGGAGGAGGAGCGAGAGGGCGAGCTTCACCGCGGCGCTCGCGACGTGCTGGACGTCCGCGCCGAGCGCGATCTCGCCGGCGAGGCGCCCCGTGCCGTAGTCGAGCTCGCGCGCGATCCCGGCCGCGCTCGCCGCGCCGTGGCGGCTCCGCGTCGCGCACAGGAAGCACGGGGTGCGGCCGGGCACCGTCACGACGACCTCGCCCCCGCGCGCCCCGGCGTAGAGGCCGACGAACAGCGCCGGCCTGCCCCGGGCGAAGGCGAAGCGGTCGAGCGCGCGCTGCGCCGCGGGGTCGTCGGTCGCCGCGACGACGAGGTCGGCCTCGCGGACGAGCCGGTCCAGCTCGGCCGGCTCGAGCGCCTGGACCGGGCGCGGCGCGAGCGCGAGCTCGACCCCCGGCTCGATCGCGAGGAGCCGGCGCGCGAGCGCCTCGGTCTTGGGCGCGCCGACGTCCGCGGCGCCGTAGACGGTGCGCGAGAGGTTCTCCGCCCCGACCGCGTCGGGATCGAGGAGCGCGAGCCGGCCGACGCCGCTCCGGACGAGCTGCTCGGCCACGTACGAGCCCACCGAGCCGCAGCCGGCGACGAGCGCGCCCCGCGCGCGGAGCGCGCCCGAGAGGAGGCCCGCGCCGCGCGAGAGGACGGCCGCGCGGCGCGCCCGGCTCCGCGCCTCGAGCGCGTCGCCCGCGAGGCGCGGCTCCCACGCCGCGAGCCGCGCCCGGCCCGGGTCGCGCGTCAGCGCGGGGCCGCCGCGCGGCCCGTACGCACGGCGAAGCGGCGCCGCGCCGTCGATCGCCGCGCGCAGCGCGCCGGCGAGCCGGTCGGCCTCGGGCAGCTCGAGCGCCCACGAGAGGTGGAGCTGCTCGGGGTCCTTCTCGCTCCCGAGCAGGACGACGGGCGGCAGCGCCGGGTACGCGTCGGCGGCGAGCACGAGCAGCTCGAGTCCGCCGCCGAGCCCGATCCGGCCGCCGAGCACGGCGCCGCCCTCGCCCTCCGGGAGGAACACCTCCGGACGCTCGCCGCCGAGCTCGGCCGCGGCGCGCTCGAGGTCGCGCAGCAGGGGCACGACGCGGACGGCGACCGGGAGGATCTCCGTGCCGCCGTCCGGCGCGCGGCGTGCCGCGTGGAAGGAGATCCGCGCGCCGCTCCGGAGCTCGACCTCGTGCGGCGCGGGCGCCGCGGCGTGGGGCGCGCCGGACACCACCGGCCCGAGGTACAGCGCGAGGTGCGGGTTCCGCCGGAGCCCCTCCGCGAGCTCGAGCGCGTCGCGCTCGGAGGGCCCGTCGAGCCCCGGCCGGTGCGAGTGGACGAGCCCCTTGAGCTCGAGGTCGTCGGCGCGCTCGCGCTCCTTCACGCGCGCGTCGAGCGCGCGAGACGGGGCCCAGCTGCTCGCGGTGGCGTCCGCGTCCGGGTCGGCCGCGAAGCGCGCGAGCAGCGGCCGCCCGCGCGGCCCCAGCAGCGCGCCGCCGCGCTCGGGCGGGTGGTCGCCGAGCTCCGCGTCGATCGCGCGGAGCACCCAGTCGCCGACGAGCACGCGCCCGCTAGGCGAACACCGCCGGGTGGACCTCGGAGAGCGTCCGGTCCGAAGGGTCCTCGGGCTTCCCGATGACCACGCGGCCGTCGGGCGTCACGTACACGCGGCCGCGACCCTGCGCGGGCGTCTCGCTGCGGTCCTTCTCCCGCGTCGCGTCGCGGGGCCGGTCGAGCACGTCGATGGACATCACGTCCTCCTCGGGTGCGTGCCCGTCAGCGCGGACACGTCTGGAAAGCGCTCCTCGCGCAGGAACACGCTGAAGCCGTTGCACCACACCACGCTGCGGGCGTACGCGGTCTCGAGCGTCTCCGCCCCTGCCCCCGGGACCGCCGTGAGGCAGAGGCGGCCGTCGCGGAGCAGGTGGCAGGCGTGCGGATCGAGCCGCGAGTCCACGTCCGGCTCGAGGAGGCGCACCTGGTACGAGGCGCCGTCGAACCAGAGGAAGAGGCGGTACGGGTCGCCGACCGCGCTCGTCACGGGGTAGAGCCAGCCGCGGACCCCGCGCGCGTTCACGTAGCGCGTCTCCGCCGGCATCTTGGCCTCCGCCACGGCCTTGTCCCGCAGCACGCGGGCGATCCCTTCCGTGAACTTGGCGAGGCCCAATGACCCTCCCTGGCGTTGCCTGCGATCAATATGAGTCCGCCCTCCGCGCGGCGCGGGCAGCGCCCTCGACGGGCGGGGCCCCGGGCGGACGGGTGCCCTGCCGCCCGGCGCGCGGGGTGCCGAGGGCGGGGCGGAGGGTGCCGGCGGCGGCGCCGCGTCAGCGCCCGCGGCGCGCCATCACCGTGCGGCCGACCCAGTCGCACGCGAACTGGTAGGCGATGCGGCCGCTCCTCCCTTCCACGGAAAGGAGAGGGGCAGGGGACGCGCCGTCCCCTGCCCCTCGAGACGACCTCGGGCGCGTTACGCGCCGCCGGCGGCCGCGGACTGCGCGAGGGCGCCGACCTTGTCCTTCGCGAGCGCCTTGATGAACTCGCGGTTCAGGCGCGCGATGAACTTCACGTTGATGCCCTTCGGGCAGGCGGCCTCGCACTCGTAGTGGTTCGAGCAGTTGCCGAACCCGTTCTCCGCCATCGCCTGGATCATCGCGGCGACGCGGTCGGGCGCCTCCACCTGGCCCTGGGGCAGCTCGTTGAGCTGCGACACCTTGGCGCCGGCGAAGAGCATCGCCGCGCCGTTCGGGCACGCCGCCACGCACGCGCCGCAGCCGATGCACTCGGCGGCGTCCATCGCGTAGTCGGCGGAGCGCTTCGAGACCGGGATCGCGTTCCCGTCCGGCACGCCGCCGGTGTGGACGCCGATGTGGCCGGCCGCCTGGATGAGCTTGTCCAGGGCGCCGCGGCTCACCACGAGGTCCTTGATGATCGGGAACGCCCGGGCCCGCCAGGGCTCGAGGTAGATCACGTCGCCGTCGGAGAAGTTCCGCATGTGCAGCTGGCACAGCGTGGTGCGCCTGTGCCCGCCGTGCGGGACGCCGTTCACGACCGCCGAGCACATGCCGCAGATGCCCTCGCGGCAGTCGTGGTCGAACGCGATCGGGTCCCTCCCCGTCTTGATGAGGTCCTCGTTCACCACGTCGAGCATCTCGAGGAAGGAGTGGTGCTCGGTGATCCCCTTCGCCTCGTAGTGCTCGAACTTGCCGGGCTGGTCCGGGCCGGCCTGGCGCCAGACGACCAGCTTCAGCGTCATCGTCTTGTGACCGTTGGAAGCGTGCGCGCTCATCACTTGTAGCTCCGGACCGCGAGGTGGACGTTCTCGAACTTGAGCGGCTCCTTGTGAAGCTCGGGCTCCTTGCCGACACCCTTGAACTCCCAGGCCGCCGCGTAGCAGTAGTTGGCGTCGTCGCGCTTCGCCTCGCCGTCCGGGTACTGGTGCTCCACCCGGAAGTGGCCGCCGCACGACTCGTTGCGGTGGAGGGCGTCCTTCGCGAGGAGCTCGGCGAACTCGAGGAAGTCGGCCGTGCGGCCGGCGTTCTCGAGCTGCTGGTTGAACTCCGCGCCGGTGCCCGTCACCTTCACGTTCTTCCAGAACTCCTCGCGGATGGCGGGGATCTTCCGGAGGGCCTCGGTGAGCGACTGCTCGCTCCGGGCCATGCCGACGTTCTCCCACATGAGCGTGCCGAGCTCGCGGATGAACTCGGTCACCGTCTTCTTGCCGTTGATGGAGAGGTACTTCTCCTGCGTCGCCTTCACGTCCTGGATCGACTGGACGCACTCGGCGGAGTCCGGCTTCACCTTGCCCGGCGCCTTCACCTGCGCGAGGTAGCCGCCGATCGTGTACGGGATGACGAAGTAGCCGTCCGCGAGGCCCTGCATCAGCGCGCTCGCGCCCAGGCGGTTCGCGCCGTGGACCGAGAAGTTCGCCTCGCCGAGCACGAACAGGCCCGGCAGGTTGCTCATGACGTTGTAGTCGACCCACAGGCCGCCCATCGAGTAGTGCGGCGCCGGGTAGATGCGCATCGGCTGCTTGTACGCGTTCTCGCCCGTGATCCGCTCGTACATCTCGAAGAGGTTGCCGTACCGCTCGCGGATCTTGTCCTCGCCGAGCCGCTTGATCGACGCGGCGAAGTCGAGGAACACGCCGCGGCCGCCGGGGCCGACGCCGCGCTCGTCGTCGCACTGCTCCTTCGCGGCGCGGGACGCGATGTCGCGCGGGGCGAGGTTGCCGAACGAGGGGTACTTCCGCTCGAGGTAGTAGTCGCGGTCGTCCTCGCCGATCTGGGCCGCCGGCTTGCCGACGTCCGCCTTGCCCTTCGGGACCCAGCAGCGCCCGTCGTTGCGGAGCGACTCGGACATCAGCGTCAGCTTCGACTGGTAGTCGCCCGCCTGCGGGATGCACGTCGGGTGGATCTGCGTGTAGCAAGGGTTGGCGAAGTAGGCGCCCTTCTTGTGCGCCTTCCAGATCGCCGTGACGCTGCAGCCCATCGCGTTCGTCGAGAGGTAGAAGACGTTCACGTAGCCGCCGGTCGCGAGCACGACCGCGTCGCCGGTGTGGCAGCGGATCTCGCCGGTGACGAGGTCGCGGACCGTGATGCCCTTCGCCTCGCCGTCCACCACGACGACGTCGAGCATCTCGGTGCGCGGGAACATCTTCACCGTCCCCAGCTTGATCTGCCGGGAGAGCGCCGAGTACGCGCCGAGGAGGAGCTGCTGGCCGGTCTGGCCGCGGGCGTAGAAGGTGCGGGACACCTGCGCGCCGCCGAAGGAGCGGTTGTCGAGGTAGCCGGCGTAGTCGCGGGCGAACGGGACGCCCTGCGCGACGCACTGGTCGATGATGTTGTTGGACACCTGCGCGAGGCGCCACACGTCGGCCTCGCGGGCGCGGAAGTCGCCGCCCTTGATGGTGTCGTAGAACAGCCGGTAGATGCTGTCGCCGTCGTTCGGGTAGTTCTTCGCGGCGTTGATGCCGCCCTGCGCGGCGATCGAG
>DASSSJ010000024.1:0-18433 GCA_035708485.1 Anaeromyxobacter sp.
CTCGAGGTCCTCCTTCGCGGGGAAGACGTGCGTGCGCGCGCCCGCCTGCGCGCCGGCCGCGGCGCGCCACGCCTCGCGCAGCTCCCGCAGCGTGTCCGCGCCGAAGAGCGCGGCGCAGAGGACGCCGCCCGGCGCGAGCACGCGCCGGGCCTCGGCGAGCGCCGGGCCGAGGTGCGGGAGCCACTGGAGGGTGGAGGTCGACACGACGAGGTCGAACGCCGCGGCGCGGAAGGGGAGCGCCTCCGCGTCCGCCGTCGCCACGGCGGCGCGCGGGACCGCGGCGCGCGTGGCGGCGCACATCCCGGGCGCGAGGTCGACCGCCGCCGCGGCGAGCGCGGGGCGCGCGGCGGCGAGCCGGGCGAGGAGGGCGCCGGTCCCGGCGCCGACGTCGAGGGCGCGGCGCGCGCGCGGCGCCGCCTGCGCGAGGAGCGCGAGCACGCGGTCGCGCACCGCGCGCTGCACCGGCGCGCGCGCGTCGTACGCCGCCGCCGACCGGGAGAAGGCGCTCCGCACGCGGCGCTTGTCGACGAGGTTCACGGCAGCGACGCGAGGAACGACGCGAGCGCGTCGCGGAACGGGCCGGCGCGCGAGAGGAACGGCGCGTGGCCGGCGCCGGGGAGGAGCGCGAGCCGGGCGCCCGGGATGGCCGCCGCCATCGCGCGGGAGGCCCCGGGCGGGCAGACCGGGTCGCGGTCGCCGTGGACGAGGAGGACGGGCAGGTCGAGCGACGGCAGCGCGCCCCGGAGGTCCTCGCGCGCGAGCACGTCGAGGCCGCAGAGCAGCGCGGCGGGGTCGGCGGGCGCGACGGCGGCGCGGATCGCCTCGGCGCGGGCGCGCGCCGCCGCGTCGAGCTCGCCCTCGACGAACATCCCGTCGAAGAAGCGCGCCACCGCGCGCGGCGCGTCGCGGCGGACGCGGGCGGCGAGCCCCTCGACGCTGCGCGCGGGGAGCCCGTGCGGCCAGCCCTCGCCTTCGGCGAAGCGCGGCGTGCCGGAGACGAGGACGAGCCCCGCGAGCCGCGCGCGGACGAGCGGCGCCGCCGCGAGCGCGACCTGCGCGCCGAGCGACCACCCGACGAGCACGGCGCGGTCGAGCGCGAGCGCCTCGACGAGCGCGGCGAGGTCGCGCGCGAGGTCGGCGAGGCCGAACGGCGCCCGCGGGGCGGCGGACCGGCCGTGGCCGCGGAGGTCGGGGGCGATCGCCCGCCGCGAGCGGGCGAGCGCCGCGAGCTCGTCCGCGAACGCGGCGGACGAGAGCGACCACCCGTGCACGAGCACCACCGGGGCGCCCGACCCCGCGTCCTCGTGGTGGAGCGTCCCGAACTCGGCGTGCTGGCTCGGCATCCGGAGCGCGCGAAGGATACCAGCGCCGGCCCCATCGTCAACCCCATCCCGGAGATGCGGTTGACGACCGCGAGCGGCGAGATCCCCCTGGAAGACCGGGCGGATCCACGCAGGCCGCGGTAAGCTCCGGCGGTGATCACCGAGGCCCAGCGGCGGAACGCGCAGGCGCGGGCGCGGCTCTCGGCGGCGGTGCGCGCGACGCTCGGGGCGCTCGGCTACGAGGAGGTCGAGACCCCCTGCCTCGTGCCCGCCCCGGGCATGGAGCCGCACATCCAGGCCTTCGAGGCGGCGTTCGCGCCGGAGGGCGGGGGGGCGCCGCGCCCGCTGTTCCTCCACACGAGCCCGGAGTACGCGATGAAGCGGCTCCTCGCGGCCGGCCTGCCGCGGATCTTCCAGCTCGCGCGCGTCTTCCGGAACGGCGAGGTCTCGCGGACGCACAACCCCGAGTTCACGATGCTCGAGCTCTACCGGGCCGGCACCGACTACGCGGGAGCGATGGAGGACCTCGAGCGGCTCGTCGAGGCGTGCGCGCGGGCGCTGTCGCCCGACGGGAGCGCGCGCGCGACGCGCGGCGGACGGGCGCTCGACCTCGCGGCGCCGTACGAGCGGCTGACGGTGGCGGAGGCGTTCCGGCGGCACGCCGGCGTGGACCTCGCCGCGTGCGGCGGCGACGCCGGGCGCCTCGCCGAGGCCGCGCGCCGCGCGGGGCACGACCCGGGGCCGCCGGGCGAGGCGTTCGACGACGTGTTCTTCCGGGTGATGCTCGACGCGGTCGAGCCGAGGATCGGCCTCGCGCGCCCGACGTTCCTCCTGGACTGGCCCGCGCCCATGGCCGCGCTCGCTCGCGTGAAGCCGGACGACCCGGCCGTCGCGGAGCGGTTCGAGCTCTACGCGGGGGGGCTCGAGCTCGCGAACGGCTTCACCGAGCTCACCGACGCGGCGGAGCAGCGGCACCGCCTGCTCGGGGAGCAGGAGCAGCGGCGCCGGCTCGGGCACCGGGTCTACCCGCTCGACGAGGAGTTCCTCGCGGCGCTCGCGCGGATGCCCGGCGCGGGCGGCGTCGCGGTCGGCCTCGACCGCCTCCTCATGCTGCTCGTGGGCGCCGACGCGATCGAGCACGTGCTGCTGTTCCCGGCGCGCGCGTTCCTGGGCGGATGACCCGGCGGCCCGCGCGTCACTGCACCGCGCGCTCGGGGTCGGCGCTGCCGCGCACCGCGACCGCCGGCCGCTGCGGCAGCTCGACGGCGAAGGCGGAGCCCTCGCCCGGGGTAGACCGGACCGAGATGCTACCGCCGTGCGCCTCGACGATCCGCTTCACGATGTAGAGCCCGAGGCCGAGCCCGCCGTAGTTCCGGGACGACACCGCCCGCTCGAACCGCTCGAAGATCTGCGGCTGGTCGGCGGGCTCGATCCCGATCCCGTGGTCGCGGACGACGAGCCGGGCCCCCGCGTCGGCCGGGCCGAACTCGACCTCGACCGGCTTCCCCGCCCCGTACTTCACCGCGTTCGCGAGCAGGTTCGTCACGACCTGCGAGATGCGCAGCCGGTCCCAGTAGCCGCGCACCGGCTCGCCGCGGATCGCGATGACCGACCCGGTCTGCCGCGCCTCGTCCTCGAGCGAGGCCGCCGCCTCGGTCACGACGAGCGTCAGGTCCACCTCCTCGACGTCGAGCTCGAGCCGGCCCATCTGGATGCGCGAGACGTCGAGGAGCGCGGCGACGAGGCTCTCGAGGCGGTGCCCCTGCCGCTCGGCGGTGGCGAGCACGCGCTCGACGTACTCCGCCGGGAGCTTCGCGATCGCGTCGCGCGTCGAGACGCGGCGCATGTTCTCGAGGGCGAGCCGGAGCGCGGTGAGCGGGGTGCGCAGCTCGTGCGAGGCGATCGACAGGAACTCGTCGCGCGCCGCGACGGCGGCCTGGGCCTCGCCGTACAGCCGCGCGTTCTCGATGGCCTGAGCGGCGCGGTGGGCGAGGTCCTCGAGGAGCGTCTCGTCGTCGTGGGTGTAGGCGGGGCTCCCCGCGTCGCGCATCAGCGTGATGTGGCCGATCACGGTGCGCCGGAGCCTGAGCGGCGCGATCATGACGCTCGTCACGCCGTCCAGGTACGGCCAGTACTCCGGCTTCATCTCGTTGTGCACGAACTCGCGCGTGACCTCCGGGACGCGCAGCGTGCGGCCGCTGGCGATCACGCGCCCGGTGATCGCCTCGTTGGCGCGCTGCGGCGCGACGGCGAGCATCCGGCGCCGGAGCGCGGCGCGCTCCGGCGAGGGGTGGTAGACCGCGACCGGCACGAGCCAGTGGCCGTCGGGCGAGACGGTGCGGATGAGCGCGCCGTCGCCGATGAGCTCGCACAGCCGCCGCGCGATGGTGTCGAGGGTGGTCTTGTAGTCGAGCCCCGACGCGAAGACGCGCGACGCCTCGGCGAGCGCCTCGAGCCGCTTGGCCTGGCGCCGCAGGGCGTCCTCGGCGCGGGTGCGGTCGGTGATGTCGATCCCGGTCGCGACGACGGCGCGGAGCCGGCCGGCGTCGTCGAGCAGCGCCGCGTTCGACCAGGTGACGAGACGGTGCGTCCCGTCCCGCGCCACCCACACGTTCTCGTACTGGTTCGGGAAGTCGCCGGCGGCGATCCGGTCGAACACGGCGCGCACGCCGTCGCGCTCCTCGGGCAGGAGCAGGTCCCACACCGGGCGCCCGATCATCTCCTCCCGCCCGTAGCCGGTCGCGGTCTCGCAGGCGTGGTTCCAGCGCAGGATGCGCCCCTCGCCGTCGAGCACCACCACGAGCGCCCCCACCGTCTCGATGACGATCTGCGCGAGGTCGCGGTCGTCCACGGGCACGCGGCGCTCCTAGTACTCGAACCCGCTGCCGCCGATGAACTCGCGGATGATCGACGTCGGCGGGACGTGGTCGGGGTAGATCGACACGAAGCGGTCCACGAGGTACCGGAGCCGGTGCGCCGTCGCGTAGGCGGGGTGGCTCTGGGGGACCTCGAGCAGGTACCGCTCCGCGAACACCTTGAGGACGGCCGGCTCGTAGATGAGCGCCGCGTCGAACACCGCGTCCGCCTCGTCCTGGTAGGGGAAGATGTGCTCCCGCTCGCCCGCCTGCACGGAGGGCCAGCGCATGATGTTGTCGGCGGCGACGTACCCCCGGTGGTGCCGGTCCCGGACGATGCGGCGCAGCAGCCGCAGGTCGGTCGCGGAGACGCGCGTCAGCCGGTCGAAGGGCAGCGTCGTCGCCGGGTGGACGAAGATCCGGAACAGCTCGCCCTCCCGCGGGGTCGCCCCGAGGAGGCCCGGGTTCAGGCCGTGGATGCCCTCCAGCATCAGCGCGTCGCCGGGGCGGAGCCGGATCACCGGACCGCCGGCGGGGTCGCTCTTCCCGGTGAGGAAGTCGTAGCGCGAGGTGCGCACGGCCTCTCCCGCGAGGAGGCGCGCGACGTGGTCCTGGAGGAGCGGCAGGTCGAGCGCCTCGAGCGCCTCGAAGTCCCAGTCGCCGCCCTCGCCCCTCGGGGTCTTCTCCCGGTCCACGTAGTAGTTGTCGAGCGAGATGCCGACCGGGTTCACGCCGTCGATCTGGAGCTGGACGGTGAGCCGCTTGATGAACGTGGTCTTGCCCGACGAGGAGGGGCCCGCGATCGAGATGATCCGGATCCGATCGCGCGCGGCGGCGACGTCGTCGGCGATCTGCCCGATCCGCTTCTCGTGGAAGCCCTCCGCGACGCGGATGAGCTGCGACACCTGGCCGGAGACGCAGAGGTCGTTGAAGGCGCCGACGCTCGTCACGCCCAT
Source organism: Anaeromyxobacter sp. (assembly GCA_035708485.1). Classification (GTDB taxonomy): domain Bacteria; phylum Myxococcota; class Myxococcia; order Myxococcales; family Anaeromyxobacteraceae; genus Anaeromyxobacter. Next base: position 5,134 of record DASSSJ010000024.1, read on the forward strand.
CGCGGCGAGCCAGCGCTCGTGCTCGCGGGCCATGTCGCCGTCGCGGGGGCGCGGCCTCGGGGGCGGCGCGGCGGCGCCGTGGCCGTTGCGCGGGTCGATGCGCCCGAACTGGAGCTCCAGCCCCTCGTCGCCGGGGCGGAGCGTGAACCCGCGGATGCGCCCGGTCGCCGGGAGCAGCGGCCCCATGGAGAGCGCGTAGACCTCGCCGCACGAGACGAGCCGGACCGTCGCCTGCCGCCGCGTGCGCAGCAGCCGCGCCGCCTCCTCCCACCCCCGCTCCCGGAACCACCCCGCCGCCTCCTCCGTCGCCCAGAACTCGAGCCGGAAGGGGAGGTCCGCCGCCGAGAGCCGCGCCATCGCGCCGGCGATCGCGGCCGCGAGCGCCCCCAGGTCCTCGCAGCCCTCGCCGCTCACGTCCACCACCTGGCGCGTCCCGCGCGACGGCCCCATCCGCACCCGCACGCGCGGGGCCACCTGGTGCGCCGCCTCGAGCAGGAGCAGGCCGACGGAGTGCGCGTAGATCTGCCGGCCCTCCCAGTGCGACGCCGTGAGCGGCGCGATCGCCGCGTCGGTGAAGATGGGCGCCGAGAGCGAGACCGGCTTCTGGCCGAGGAGCCCGGCCACGACGAGGTCTCCGTCGATCTCCCCCGGGAGGAGCTCGGCGAGACGCGTCCCCGTCCGCACCCGGCGCTCCTCCGGCCCGACCCGCACGGTGATCTCGGGTGCGCGCGGCAGCGACCGGCCGCGGAGGAGCAGGCCGACGTCGCCGTTCACGCGCGCGAGCTCCTCACCGAGCGCGCGGGCGATCCCGGTCGCGACCTTGGCCGCGAGCCCGGGCTCCCGCCGCTCCAGCTCGGCCCAGCAGCGCGGGGAGACCCGCACGAGCGTCACCGGCCCGTCGGCCACCACCGCCTCGTCGCCGGGGCGCCCGCCCACGAGGGCGAGCTCGCCGAAGTGGTCGCCCGGCCCGAGCCGCCGCTGCGCGCCGCCGGCCCGGCGCAGCACGGCGGCCCCGCGGAGGACGATGGAGAGGTGGTGGACCGCCTCGCCGGTCAGGCTGGCGCCGGCGGCGAGCTCCACCGCCTCGCCGCAGGCGAGGAACCGCTCGCGCTCGCGCGCGTCGAGCCGGTCGAGCAGCGGGCTCCCGCCGAGCGGTGCGAGGGGTGGCGCGGGCTCCGGCGGCCGGACGGGCATCTCGCGCCGCCTCCTTCGCGGCGAGGACCCTCATGCTAGCGCGCGCCGGCCCTCGCCGACAGGGGGCGGTCAGGCCGGCCCATCTCCGGGCCACGCCGCTCCGATCTTCGGGCCAGGCGCCGCTCGGGAGGGCGAGACGCGCCGGCGAGGCCCTTCTCGCTCGACCGCTAGAGGACCCGCAGGATCAGGCACTTCAAGTAACGCGTCTCCGGGACGCCCAGCAGCACCGGGTGGTCCCGGCCCGCCCCGCGGCGCTCCAGGACCTGCACGCGGCGCCCCGCGTCGCTCGCGGCGTCGAGGACGAGCTCCTCGAGCATCGCCTCGCCGAGGTGATAGCTGCACGAGGCGGTCACGAGGATCCCGCCCTCGCGCAGGACCATCATCGCGCGGAGGTTCACCTCCTTGTAGCCGCGCCGGGCGGCGGGGAGGGCGTCCTTGTTCTTCGCGAAGGCAGGGGGGTCGAGCACCACGAGGTCGTAGGCGGGCTCCTCCTCGGCGCGGTCGCGCAGCCAGTCGAACGCGTTCGCCTCGACGACCTCGAGGTTCTCCGCCCGGTTGAGCAGCGCGTTCTCGCGCAGCAGCGCGGCCGCGGCGGGCTGCATCTCGACCGCGGTGACCCGCTCCGCGCGCCGGGCGAGCTGGAGGGCGAACCCGCCCGCGTAGCTGAAGCAGTCGAGGCACGTGCCGCGGGCGTACTCGCCCGCCCGCAGGTGGTTCTCGCGCTGGTCGAGGAAGGCGCCCGTCTTCTGGCCCGCGAGGAGGTCCAGCCGCATGCGGACCTCGCCCTCGCGGAGCTCGATCGGGCCGGGCGCCTCGCCGCGCAGGACGCCCTTCACCTGCGGGAGGCCCTCCAGCTCGCGCACCCGGACGTCGTTCCGCTCGACGACGGTGCGGAGCCCGAGCGCGTTCGCGAGGAGGTCGGCGAGGAGCGCCTTGCGCCGGTCGGTCGCGGGGACGAGCGTCTGGAGCACCGCCGCGTCGCCGTAGCGGTCGACGACGAGCCCGGGGAGGAGGTCCGCCTCGCCGTGGACGAGCCGGACGAACCGCTCGGCGCCGAAGACCCGCTCGCGCAGCGCGATCGCGGAGGAGAGGCGGCGCGCGAGGAACGCCTCGTCCACCGGCTCCTCCTCGCGCGTCACCACGCGGAGCGCGATCTGGGAGCGGGCGGACCAGAACGCCTTCCCGAGGAAGCGGCCGCGCCCGTCCACGACGAGGACGACGTCGCCGGCGTCGGCCGCGGGCGCCTTCTCGACGTCGCTCCGGTAGATCCAGAGGTGGCCGTTCGCGAGCCGCTCGGCGCCGCGGCGGCTGACGGTGACCTTGGGCTCGTCCATGGCGCCCGTCGAGTACCGCGCCGCGGCCGCGGGCGCCACCCCGGAGTGATCAGAGATCGACCGCCTCGCGGAACGCCGGGCGCCCCTCCTCCTCGCGCAGGCGGCACGCCGCCATCCCGGTGTCGTGCTCGAAGAGCAGGATCCCGTCGTCCTCGAGCGCCTCCGCGAGCAGCACCTTCTTCTCCTCGATCGTGGTCACGGGCGCGACGTCGTACGCCATGACCCAGCTCGGGCGGAGGTGCGCGTGGGTCGGGATGACGTCGCCGCAGAAGGTGAGGTGCGTGCCGTCGCCGTGGAAGCGGGGCAGCTGCTGCCCGCAGGTGTGGCCCTCGGAGACGATCAGCTCCACGTCCGGGAACAGCTCCGCCTCGCCCTCGACGAGGTGGAGGAGGTTCGAGTGCTGGAGCGCCTCGAAGTCCTGCGCGAAGAAGCTCCCGGCGTCCTTCTCCGAGGGGGAGTGGGCGAGCTGCCACTGCCGTCGCTGGACGTGGTGCGTCGCGCGCGGGAAGGAGAGCTCGACGCGGCCGCCGGGCGCGCGCCGGGTGGTGCCGCCGGCGTGATCGAAGTGGAGGTGCGTCAGCAGGACGTCGGTCACGTCCGCGCGCGAGAGACCGAGCCGCGCGAGGCCGGCGTCGATCCCCCCGCCGGACCGGTCGATCGCGTAGATGTCCACGCGCTTCGCGTCCCACTTGTCTCCCACGCCGTCGTCCACGAGGACCACGCGGCCGGCGTCGCGGTCCACCGCGACGAGGCAGCGGGCCGCGAGCCGGATGCGGTTGCGCGCGTCGGGCGCGATCCGCCTCTCCCACAGCGGGCGGGGCACGACCCCGAACATGCCCCCGCCGTCGAGGGCGAAGAAGCCGTCGAGGACGCTCGCGATCTCCCAGCGGCCGACGCGCACCGTCTTCCTCCCGGTCGAGCGGATTCTACTGCGGCCCTCCGCGGAATGGCCGTGGCATGGGGGCGCCCGCCAGACACCCTTCCGGGCAGGAGCCCCCGCCGCCGTGCCCTGCCGTGCACACGGGTCACCGCGCCCGGAGGTACTGCCTCGGCCACGGCCCCTCGTGGCCGAGGGCGCGCGCGGCGCGGAGCGGGAAGTGCGGGTCGCGCAGCAGCTCGCGGGCGAGGAGGACGAGGTCCGCCTGGCCGGACCGGATCACGTGGTCTGCCTGCTCCGGGGTGGTGATCATCCCGACCGCGCCCGTGCGGACGCCCGCCTCGCGCCGGATCCGCTCCGCGAAGCCGGTCTGGTAGCCGGGCCCGGCCGGCACCTTCGCCGTCGCGACGAGGCCGCCCGACGACACGTCGACGAGGTCCACGCCGAGCGACCCGAGGGCGCGCGCGAGCGCGACGGCCTGCTCCGGGTCCCAGCCCCCGTCGGCCCAGTCCGTCGCCGAGATCCGGACGAGGAGCGGCAGCGGCTCCGGCCACTCCGCCCGCACCGCGGCGACCACCTCGCGCACGAGCCGCGTCCGGTTCTCGAACGACCCGCCGAAGGCGTCCTCGCGCCGGTTCGAGAGCGGCGACAGGAACTGGTGGAGGAGGTAGCCGTGCGCCGCGTGGACCTCGACCGCCTCGAACCCCGCGGCGGCTGCGCGCCGCGCGGCGGCGGCGAAGGCGCGGACGACGGCCGCGAGCTCCGCGGCGTCGAGCGCGCGCGGCGCCGGGTACCCGTCCGCGAACGGGATCGCGCTCGGGCCCACCGTCGCCCAGCCGCCCTCCGCCGGCGCGAGCGGGGCGCCGCCGACGTCCCACGGCGCGCGGACGCTGGCCTTGCGCCCGGCGTGCGCGAGCTGCAGCGCGGCGACGGCGCCCTGCGCCTCCACGAACCGGACGACGCGCGCGAGCGGCTCGATCTGGGCGTCGTCCCAGAGCCCGAGGTCCGCGGGGGAGATCCGGCCGCGGGGCTCGACGCCGGTCGCCTCGAAGACCACGAGGCCGGCGCCGCCGACGGCGCGCGCGCCGAGGTGGACGAGGTGCCAGTCGTTCGCGCGGCCGTCGGTGGCCGAGTACTGGCACATGGGCGAGACGGCGACGCGGTTCCGCAGCGTGGCCGAGCGCAGGGCGAGCGGGGAGAAGAGGTGCATGCCGCGATTCCAGCGCCGCGGCGCGCGCGGTTCAAGGGGCGACGGCAAGAGCCGGGCGCCCTGGCGCCCCCGGCGCCGCCGCGGTATCTGGGAGCGGGAGGAGCCGATGACGACCCCGACCGGCGACCCGTGGCGCCACGAGCACGTCTACCTCGGCGAGGCGCACGAGGCGAACGAGCGCCGCACCTGGGTCGTCGTCGGCCTCACCGCCGCGACGATGGTCGCCGAGATCGCGGCCGGCTCGATCTTCAACTCGATGGCGCTCCTCGCCGACGGCTGGCACATGGCCACGCACGCGGGGGCGCTCGGCATCTCCGCGTTCGCCTACCGGTACGCGCGCCGGCACGCGCGCGATCCCCGCTTCGCGTTCGGGACCGGCAAGGTGGGCGACCTCGCCGGCTACACGAGCGCCGTCGTGCTCGGCGTCGTCGCGCTGCTCATCGCGGGCGAGGCGGTGGACCGTCTCCGGGCGCCGCTCCCGATCTCGTTCGACGAGGCGATCGCGGTCGCGGTCCTGGGGCTCGCCGTGAACGTGGCGAGCGCGCTCGTCCTCGCGCGGGGGCACGGGCATCGCCACCGCGACCGCGACCCCGACCCCGACCTCGACCGCGACCGCGACCGCGGCCCCGACCCCGACCGCGACCGCGACCGCGATCTCGACCCCGGCCCCGGCCCCGGCCCCGGCCACGGCCACGGCCACGGCCACGCCCGCGACCCCGCGGACCACCGCGGACACGTCCACGCGCGCGGCGCCGAGGGGCACGCGCACGCCGACCACAACCTCCGCTCGGCGTACCTGCACGTCCTCGCCGACGCGCTCACCTCCGTGCTCGCGATCGCGGCGCTCGTCCTCGGCCGCTGGGCCGGCGCGGTGTGGCTCGATCCGGTGATGGGGCTCGTCGGCGCGCTCGTCATCGCGCGCTGGGCGGTGCACCTCCTGCGCGACACGGGGCGCGTCCTCCTCGACTTCGCGGCGGCCGAGCGCTCCGCCGAGGCCATCCGGCGCGCCATCGAGGAGCGCGAGGGCGACCGGCTCTCCGACCTGCACGTCTGGCGCGTCGGCCCCGGCCACGTCGCCGCGATCGTCTCGGTCGTGTCGGCGCACGGGGCGACCGCCGACGACGTGCGGGCGGCGCTCGGCGGCGTCTCGGGGCTCGCCCATCTCACCGTCGAGGTGCGCCGCGGCGCCGGCTGAGCGCTCGCCGCCGGCTCCCGCGGGTCGCGTGACTAGCGTTCTGTCGGGAGGTCGGCCATGGCGTGGGGTCGGCGGTTCGCGTGGCGGCGGCGCGGTCGGTTCGGGCTCGGCGGTGCGCTCGCCGGGCTGGCGGCGGGGGCGGGGCTCGCGTACTTCCTCGACCCCGCCCGGGGCCGCGAGCGCCGCGCGCGCGCGCTGGACCGGACGCGGCGGGCGGCGCACGACGCCGAGCGCACGGCGGAGTCGCGGGCGCGCGATCTCGGCCGCCGCGCGCGCGGCGCCGCGCACGAGGCGAAGGCGCGCGTGGCGCGCGAGCGGGTCGACGACGAGGTGCTCGTGGAGCGCGTGCGCGCGCGGCTGGGACGGCTCGTCGCGCATCCGCGGGCGATCGAGGTCGCGGCGCGGGAGGGGCGCGTCGAGCTGTCCGGGGCCGTCTTCGCGGCCGAGCGGGACCGGCTGCTCCGCGGCGTCCGGCGCGTGCGCGGCGTGCGCCACGTGGACGACCGGCTCCGCGCGCACGACTCGGCCGAGGGCGTGCCGGAGCTGCAGGGCCGCGGCCCGCTCGAGCCGTCGCGCGCGGGCGCCGGCGGGTGGCCCGCCGGAGCGGCGGCGGTCGCGGTGGCGATCGGCTCGGCCGCAGCGGCGCGCGCGCTGCTCGGCGGCCGGCTGCACGGCGTCCCCGCCGCGGTCGCGGGGGTCGCGCTGGCGCGCGGCGCGTTGCGTGGCTCGCTCGCGCGCGCGGGGCGCGATCCGCTCGCGCGGCGCGTGGCGTCGCGCGAGGCCGAGCGCGCCCGCGAGCGGGAGCGCGATCGCGAGGCCCACACGGGCGCGTGGCACCCCGAGCCGGAGGTCCGCGAGGTGAAGAGCCCGGCGGAGCTCGAGCCCGGGATCGCGCACGCCTCGCCGGAGCCCACCTTTCCGAGCCGCGTGGCGCGGCGCGGCAGCGGCGCGCAGCGTGGCTCGGGGCGGCGCAGCCGGAGCGGGGGCGGCCGCAGGAAGCGCGGGGACGGCTCGGCGGGCGAGGCCGCCGACCCCTCCGCGGCGGAGTCGCTGCCGCGCGCCGGCCTGGTCGCGCCGCCCTCCGGCTCCGGCGTCCGGGCGGACGATCTCGGCGCGTCCCCCGGAGCGGACGCGGCGGAGCCCGCAGAGCCCGAGCCGGGCCCGGACGAGCGCTGACCGGCGGGACCCGGCGCCGCGCGTCCGCCCGCGCCCTCGGGTGCTGGGCGCGGCGGACCCGCCCGAGCCGGGCCCGGACGAGCGCCGACCGGCGGGACCCGGGCGGCGTCCGCGCCGGCCCGCGGGGCTGGGCGCGGCGGCGGCACCCGCCCGCGCCGGGCCGCGGGCGGTGGCGCGAGGCCCGACCCGCCGGCCCCGGCGGATCAGCGCTCGTCGCCGGCGTCGGGCTCCCAGGCGATCGGGTAGTCCGACCGCTCGCCGAGCAGCTCCGGCGCCTCCTCGGGCGCCGGCGCCGGCACGCGCGGGCGCGGCTCCGCCTCGCGGTCCGGCGCCTCGCCTTCGCGCGCTCGCTCCCCGCCCTCCTCGCCGGGGCCCCGCCCCGTCTCGTCCCGGTCGTCGGTCATGACGCGAGGGTGTGCATCCCCGCGGGCCGCCGCGACGGGTTGAAGCGCGCGCGGGCGCCGCCTATGGACGGTCCGGAGAGGAGCGGCCCATGCTTCGGGTGACCGACGACGTCCTGGAGGTGCGGCGATGGGCCGAGGCGCGGGGAGGACGCCCGTGCCGCGACGCGGCGACCGGGCGGCTTCGGCTCGCGTTCGCGGGCGACGCGTGCTCGATCGAGGTCGGGTGGGAGGAGTTCGAGCCGGCGTTCTGCGCCTCCCGGTGCGTGTTCGTGTACGACGACGCGCCCGGCGCGCGCCGGCACTTCGTCGGCGCGACGGACGAGGCGCGGGCGTTCCTCGCCGGCGGCACGCAGCCGGACGCCCAGCCGTAGGGAGGCCGCCGGGGCGGCACGTCTCCGCCTCGCGACGCGTCGCGAGGCGTGCCGGGCCCGGGGATCCGAGGCTAGCGCGCCGCCGCCGACTCCAGCGCCTTGCGCGCGGCGCGCACGAGCGGGGCCGCGGAGACCGGCTCGCCGGTCGCGTTGCGCATCCACAGGTCGGGCGCCACCGCGCCGAACGTGGTCATCCGCTCGAACTCGTCCCCGAGCGTCTTCCCGGAGGGCAGCGCGTCGGCGTGCTCCTCGATCTGCGCGGCGATGAGGTGGCCCACGGGGTAGTCGGGGAGGTAGAGCGTGTTGTTCACCATGTGCGAGTAGACGGCGAGGATCGGCGAGTCCTTCACGCCGACGAGCGGCGCCCACCACCGGTTCCACACGTCCTTCGCGATCGCGACCGTCGCGTCGCGCAGCTCGGCGGGCGTCGCCCGCGGGTGGTCGTACATCCAGTGCCACATGCGGAGGTCCACCAGCGCGACCGCCGCGATCTCCGCCGTCGCCCACAGGTCGTTCAGGGCCGCGAGCCGCCTCGCCGCCGGGTCCGGCGCGCCGAGCCCGAGCACGTCGAGGTCGCGCGCCTGGAAGACGAAGGCGAGCGCCTCGGTGAAGGCCACGTTCGGCACGCCCTGCAGGAGCGTGTGGTCGACGCCGTAGAGGGAGAACACCTGCTCGACGTTGTGGCCGAGCTCGTGGATCGCGATGTTGAACCCCTTGTAGTCCATCCCGTCCTTGCCGACGCGCGTCCGGAGGTGGGGCCGGTCCCCGCGCCGCGCCGCCTGGAGCGCGTGGCCCGAGCCGCGCGCCGGATCCACCTCGATGCGCTCGGCGAGCCAGCGCGCCTTCTCGGCGGAGAACCCGAGCCGCTGCAGGATCTCGGGGAGCGCCTTCGCGAAGGCCTCGGGCGTGGGGTAGCGCTCGCGCGTGATCCGGTCGAGCTCCGCCTCGGAGCGGCTCGACCGCGGGCGGAACCCGGAGTACCAGACGTCGAACGGCTCGAGCGGCCGGGCGAGGCGCGTCGAGATCAGCTTCGCGGTCGCGGCGAGCTCCGGCGCCGCGAGCACCTCCTCCAGCAGCGCGACCACCTTCGCCTCCGGGATCTCGCGCTGCAGGTCGAACGTGCGCGCGATGTGCGTCGGCGCGGAGGGCGAGAAGGGGTCCGCCGCCTTCGCCGCACGGAAGTTGTCGAGGATCCGCGCGTAGCGCGTGTCCGGCTCGCGCGCGGTGGGGGCGTGGCCGCGGCCGCCGCCCTGCTCGACGGTGTCCGGCGGCGCGGGCCGGACCTCGTTCGTGAACGGGTTCCAGTCCACCGCGGGGTCGTTCACGACCGACGCCGGGATCGCCTGCGTCACGATCCGCTCCATCGCCTTCGCGATCACCCGCTGCCGCGCCAGGCCCCCCTCCTGCGCGTACTGGGCCTTCAGCTCGTCGCGCAGGTTCCAGTGCGAGAGGAGCCGCTTCCCCTTCGGGAAGAGGCGCTCGCCCTTCTCCGAGAGGACGTGGTGCATGAAGAGGTTGTAGTCCGCGATGTAGGCGTCGGCGCGCGCGGCGGCGCGGGCGATCGCCTGGTTCACCTCCGCCGGGACGCGCCGGGCGAACCGGTTCGCGAGCCGCGCCTCCGCCCACTCGCGGCGCGACCAGGCGTCGCCGCGGGCGAGCCGCTCGTCCAGCGTGGTGAGCGGGAAGTTGAGGAGCGCCACGAACGCGACCTTGCCGTCGAAGAGATCGTCGGTGACGTGGGCGGCGGGATCGACCGCGTCGAGCAGGCCGTCCACGGGCTGCATCGGCCCGACGTCGAGCTGGGCCCAGCGCGACAGCTCGCGGTCGATCTCGAGCGTGTGCCCGTCGATCGCCTCGAACGCCGCCTCGAGCCGGGCGAACGCCGCGTCGAGCGCGGGCCCCCTCGGGAGGAACTGCTCCAGGCAGAACGCCTCGAACGCCGCCGCGTCCCCGTCCGCCCGGTCGCCGCCGGTCCGCCAGAAGGCGGCCGCCTGCGCGACGCCGCGCTCCACGCGGGCGCGCTCCGCCTCCCCGTGCCGCTTGAGGAGCGCGCCCCGCGCGCGGTCGGCGGCGGCGGCGAGCGCCCTCGGCGGGGGCGGCACCGCCGAGGTCGCGGCGGCGGCGGGGCGGGGGGCGGCGGAGAGGAGCGCGGCGAGCAGGGCGGAGAGGAGCATGCGCGGGACTTTACTTCCGAACCCCGCGGCGGGCATGCTCCGCCGTGGCGCGGGCCGGGAGGCCCCCGCGGAGGTGAGCTCCCATGACCGCAGAACGTGGCGTCCGCGCGCTGGCCGGCGTCTTCGTGCTCCTCTCGCTCGGGCTCGGCGTGGAGGGGAGCCCGATCTTCGTGAACGCGAACTGGCTGTGGTTCACGGTGTTCGTCGGCGCGAACCTGCTCCAGAGCGGGCTCACCGGCTTCTGCCCCGCGCTCCTAGTGCTGCGCAAGTGCGGCCTGCGCGACGGCTCGGCGGCGCAGCCGGCGCCGTAGCCCCCGCGTCCCCTGGCCGCGCCCGCGCGAGACGTCCCGCTCCTCTTCGCGACCCGCGCCGTGCGGCTGTTCGCGTACGGGCTCGCGTCCGTCGTGCTCGCGCTGCACCTCGGCGCGGCGGGGCTCGACGAGGCGCGCGTCGGGCTCCTGTTCACGCTGACGCTCCTCGGCGACGCGGCCGTGTCGCTCGCCGTCACGACCCGGGCCGACCGCGCCGGCCGGCGGCGGATGCTCCTGCTCGGCGCCGGGCTCGTCGTGCTCGCCGGCGCGGCGTTCGCCGCCACGACCTCGTTCGCGCTCCTCGCGGTCGCCGCGACGCTCGGCGTCCTGTCGCCGTCCGGGAACGAGGTGGGCCCGTTCCTCCCCATCGAGCAGGCCGCCCTCGCGCAGGAGCTGCCGCCGGGGCGCCGCACCGCGGCGCTCGCCTGGTACCAGCTCACCGGCGCGCTCGCGACGGCCGCGGGCGCGCTCGCCGGCGGCGGGCTCGCCGAGGGCCTCCAGCGCGCCGGCTGGGCGCCGCTCGCGAGCACGCGCGCGGTGTTCGGCGCCTACGCGACCGCAGGGGTCGTCCTCGCGGCGCTCGCGTGGCGGCTGTCGCCCGCGATCGAGGCGCCTCGGCCCGCCTCGGCCGGCGCGGCGGCCCGGGCGCCCGCGCTCGGCCTGCATCGCTCGCGCGGCGTCGTGGCGCGGCTCGCGGCGCTCTTCTCCCTCGACGCGTTCGCCGGCGGGCTCGTCGTCCAGAGCTTCGTCGCGTGGTGGTTCCACGAGCGGTTCGGCGTCGGCCCGGCGCTCCTCGGCGGCATCTTCTTCGGCGCGAACCTGCTCGCCGGGGTGTCGGCGCTCTCCGCGGCGGCCATCGCCCGCCGCGTCGGCCTCCTGAACACGATGGTCTTCACGCACCTGCCGTCGAACGTGCTGCTCGCGCTCGTGCCGCTCATGCCGACGCTCCCGCTCGCGGTCGGCGTCCTCCTGCTGCGCTTCTCGATCTCCCAGATGGACGTGCCGACGCGGCAGTCCTACACGCTCGCGGTCGTGGACCCGGACGAGCGCTCGGCGGCCGCGGGCGTGAGCGGCATCGCCCGGACGCTCGGCGCGGCGATCGCCCCGGCGGCGGCGGGGCCGCTCTACGCGTCGGCGGCGCTGTCGGGCCTCCCGTTCCTCGCGTCGGGGGTCCTCAAGATCCTCTACGATCTCGCGCTGTGGCGCGCCTTCCGCGCGGTGCGCCCCCCCGAGGAGCGCGGCGGGTAGCTCCCGGTCCGCGGCTTGCCTCGCCCGCGCGGCCGCGTTACTCGTCCGCGCCGTGCCCGTGACCAGCCGTCCGCTCACCGTCGTCGCGCTCCTCCTCGGCCTCTTCCTCGCCGCGATGGAGATGACGGTGGTGTCCACCGCGATGCCGACCGTGGTCGCGGAGCTCGGCGGGCTGCCCCTCTACGCCTGGGCGTTCGCCGCGTACATGCTCGCGACCACCGTCACGGTCCCGATCTGGGGGAAGCTCGCCGACCTGAAGGGCCGCAAGCCCGTGCTCCTCGCCGGCGTCGCCATCTTCCTCGCCGGCTCGTCCGCGTGCGGCACGGCGGGCTCGATGGAGGCGCTGATCGCCTGGCGCGCCGTGCAGGGGCTCGGCGCGGGCGCGGTGCAGCCGGTGGACCTTCACGATCGTCGGCGACCTGTTCGACGTCCACGAGCGCGGCCGCATGCAGGGGTTGTTCGGGGCGGTGTGGGGCCTCGCCGGGCTCGTCGGCCCGCTCGTCGGCGGCGCCCTCGTCCACACGGTCGGGTGGCGCTGGGTCTTCTGGATCAACCTGCCGTTCGGGCTCGCGAGCGCGGCGGTGCTCGCCGCCGCGTACCACGAGCGGCCGGAGCGGCACGAGCACCGGCTCGACGTGGCGGGCGCGGTCCTCCTCGCGGTCGCGGTGATCGCGGCGCTGCTCGCCGCGCCCTCGCGCGGCGCCGGGGTCGTCGCGATCCCCGTCGCGGCCGCCGCGACGGCGGCGTTCCTCGCGGTGGAGCGCCGCGCGCGCGAGCCGCTGCTCCCGCTCGACCTGTTCGGACAGCGCGTCATGGCGGTCTCCTCGGCAGCGGGCGCCCTCCTCGGCGCCGCGATGCTCGGGACGGTGACGTACGTGCCGCTGTGGGTCCAGAGCGTGCTCGGGCTGCCGCCCACGTCGGCGGGCGCGGCGATCGCCCCGATGGCGGTCGGCTGGCCGATCGCGAGCGCGGTCTCGGGGCGGCTCGTGCCCCGGCTCGGCTACCGACGGCTCCTGTTCGCCGGGTTCGCGCTCTCCGCCGCGGCGTCCGTCCTGCTGGCCCTCTCGCTTCGCCCGGGCGCGTCGCTCCGCTCCGTGCAGCTCCTCGTCGCGCTCTACGGCGCGGGGCTCGGCACCTGCAACCCTCCGCTCGTCATCGCGATCCAGACGAGCGTCCCCTGGAGCCGCCGCGGCGTCGCGACCGCGAGTACGCTCTTCTTCCGGACCATCGGCGGCACGCTCGCGGTCGGCCTCCTCGGCGGCGTGCTCGCGAACACCCTCACGGGGGCGGGCGCCGACCCCGCGTTCGTCGAGCGGCTGCTCGGCCCCGAGCGCGTCGCCCTCGAGCCCGCCGCGGTCGCCGCGGTCTCGGGGACGCTCCAGGGCGCGATGTCGATCGTCTTCTGGACCGCCGCCCTCATCGCCGTCGCCGCGTTCGTCGTCGTGCTCTTCTTCCCGCACGTCGCCATCGCGCCCGCCGGCGACCCCGCCCGCTCCCCGTCCGTCCCGGAGTAGTCACCTCCGGCTTCGGCTCGTTCGGATCCCTCGACTCCGGTCGCTCGTGCACGCTTCGCGTCTGCGGCTCCCTCGACTCCGTTCGCTCGTGCACGCTGGGCCCTCGCGGATCCCTCGACTCCGGTCGCTCGTGCACGCTGGGCCCTCGCGGATCCCTCGGCTCCGGTCGCTCGTGCGCGCTGGGCCCTCGCGGATCCCTCGGCTCCGGTCGCTCGTGCGCGCTGGGCCCTCGCGGATCCCTCGGCTCCGGTCGCTCGTGCACGCTGGGCCCGGGGGACGCCCTCCGGCGCGT
>DASSSJ010000025.1:0-5436 GCA_035708485.1 Anaeromyxobacter sp.
GCGCGCCGCTCCAGGCAGGCGACGCGGGTCGCGTGGTCCGGCGCCGCGGCCGTGCACGCGGCGACGTGCCCCTTCACCGTGAGCACCGCCGAGATCTGGCGCGCGAGGCGGTCGGCCTCCTCGAGCTGATCGAGGCGCGGCTGGATCGCGCCCATGAGCGCCTCCGACGCGCGCGCGATCGCGTACTGCACCGCGCCGTCCCTCAGCTTCCGCCGCGTCGGGCGCCCGGTGAGCTCGACCTCGGGCACGGGCTGCCCCCGCCCCGCCTGCACGAGGAGGGATCGCAGCGACGCGAGCTGCGCCACCACGGGCTGCCGGGTCCGCTGCAGCATCGCCTCGGCGGCGTGGAACCAGCGGAGCGCGGCCTCGTACGTGTCGACGGAGCGCTCCTCGAGCCGGTCCACCAGCGCCGGCACCGCCCGGAGGTGGGCCGCGATCTCGTCTACCTGGGCGAGCGTGAGGGCCATGGCTCACTCCGGCACGAGCCGGGTCTCCGTCTCGCCGTCCTTCGCCTCCGTCACGAGCTCGTAGGCGTCCTCCGCGACGGTGAGCCGGATCTTCACGAGGCTCTCGCCGTCCCGGTGCTCCTTGATGGCGCTCGATCCGACGAGGACGTTCAGGCCGGGCGCGGCGAGGAGCTTCTGGGTGAGGAGGGCCTCGAACCCCTTCTTCAGGCTGGACGCGACCCTCGCTCGCGTCTCGTCGCTCGCGCCCGTCCGCGCCAGCGCGGGCGCGAGCGCCGTCACCGCGCTCGCCCCGAGATCGCTCACCGCCTTGCGCGGATCGAGGAGGGCGCGCGGCCCGGCCTCCAGCGCGACGCGCGCCCTCCGCTGCACGGCGCGGTACGCGCGCCGCCGCTCGTTCGGATCCGGGCGCAGGCCCTCCTCGGCGAACGTCCGCCGCATCACCTTGCTCAGCTCGGCCGCGGTGGGCGCCTCCCACGGCGGCTTGCCGGCCCCTCCGCCGCCCTCCCCGCTCACGCCCTCCACGAGCACCGGCGCCTCGACCTGGATCTCCGGGAGCCGGAACCTCGGCACGGGCATGTGGCGCAGCAGCGTGTTGGCCGCATAGGCCTGGGCGATCTTCATCGCCTCGACGTCGGCGGCGACGCGCGCCCTCGACACGTCGGACAGCACGGTACCCAGGAACTCCGCGAGGCTCGGCATGGGGGACTCCGGGATCACTCGCCCCGGGCCGGCGCCGGCCCGGGGCGCGGGTTCGCGCTACTTCTTCGCCTCGGCCGGCTGCGACCGGATGGAGTCCTCGAGGATGCCGAGGATCTTCTCCATGCCCGCCGGCATCTCGTCCTGCACCGCGCGGATGTGGACGGCCATCGAGTAGGTGCGGTCCACCTTGTACCCGGACGACGTGTTCTTCTGGTGCGACGCCGAGACCTTGAGGTTCACCGTCGCGATCGAGAACTTCGGCGGGTACTTCACCGTCGCGTCCAGGCTCGCGTCGACCTTCGTCGAGGAGTCGGCGCGCGCCTCCTCGACCGAGTTGATCTTCGCGTTGAAGTCGATGGTGGTCTCCTCGATCCGGATGAACGGGATGGGGAGCATCGTGAGGATGGGGACCTCGAGCTTCATCGTCGCGAACTCCGCCGGGGCCGCGGCCCGCGTCGCGACGAACGTGGCGGTCGCCGTCGCGCCGCTGCCGCCGCCGCCGGTGAAGCTGATGCTCGGCGCGGCGGTCCAGCCGCTGCCCGCGGCGTCGATCCGCACCTCCGTGACGGCGCCGCTCGTGACGATCGCCGTCGCCGACGCACCGGACCCGCCGCCGCCGCTGATCGCCACCGTCGGCGCGGAGGTGTACCCGGAGCCGCCGTTGCTGACCTGGATCGTGAAGCTCGCCGGGACCTCCGGCGCGTAGGGCTTCACCTCCTTCGGGTACTTGAACGCCACGTAGATGGGCTCCCCCGTGTCGGCCTGCTCCGGGTCCGCGCTCGCGCCGGCCTTGAACCCGACCGACTTGATGAAGTTCACGGAGCTCATCGCGGCCTTGGCCTGGGCGTTCACCACCGCCATGAGCGGACCGCCCAGCATCGCCTCGAAGTTGATGGATGACAGCTCTCTCGCCGGAGTCTCTGGCATGTCCCTTCTCCTGTTCCTGGTCCGGCCCCTCGTCACGTCCGCGTGCCGTCACGCATCGTGCGGGTGCCTGTCTCCTCGACGAAGGGACACGCGGGTTGTGACGCGGAGGCCGGCGGCCGGCCCGCGCCGCGAAGGGAGCCGGAGATGGCGCGCATCGACGGATCGGTCGGTCAGGGCGGCGACAACGCCCGGGAGGACGTCCTCGAGGTCCAGCGGCTGCTGAACCGGCACGAGCTGTCGCCGCTGCAGCGCGTGCCGGAGTCGGGCACCTGCGACTCGCTCACCGTGTCGGCGATCCGCCACTTCCAGGCGCGCTACGTCGGGATGGGGTCACCGGACGGGAGGGTGGACCCGGGCGGCCGCACGCTGCGCCGGCTGGAGAGCGGCGGCGGCGGCGCGCCGCTCCCGCGGGCGGGGTCGAGCCCCGAGACGCAGGAGGCGGATCGCGAGGCCCGCAAGAAGCTCGTGGGACCGTCGGTGCGCGAGACGGCGGCCACCGCGCGCATCATCGACGCGCTCCTGCCTCACCTCGCCCGGACGCGGGCCCGGATCATCTCGGGCTACCTGTCCGACGCGGAGCTGTTCTGGAAGGTGAACTACCACTGGGCGTACCTCCTCGACATGGTGGACCACTGCGCGAGGCTCGCGTTCGGGAAGGACGTCCTCGCGGACCTCTCGAGCCTGCGCGCGGCGCTCCTCGGCTGCGCGCCGGACCCGGCGACCGGGTACCTCACGAGCCCGCTCGGCAAGCCCGAGGACCGCAGCTCCATGGAGCAGCTCACGAGGCGGCACAAGCTCGTCTCGCAGGCGAAGAAGGACTTCAAGAAGCTCACGGAGGACGCCGGCCTGAAGGAGAAGAGCCGCCGGACGCCCAAGGCGTTCGACTACGCCGTCGCGCCGGTGTCGCACCCGGGGACGAGCAAGCACGGCTCCGGGTACGCGCTCGACATCGAGGGGGACAACGCCGACATCGCGTCCACGTGCAAGCGCCTCGGCGCGACCCTGGTCTTCGACGAGAAGAGCCACGTGCACGTCGAGTTCAGGAACGGCGTGGCGGGCGCGTGAGCGCGCCGACGTCGCCGTACCCTCCTCCCGCTCCGGCCGCGGCGGCGCCCGGCCCTCACCGCCAGCGGAACTCCATCGGCACGCTCACGTCCGGGTGGAGGCTCCGCGCCACGGGACAGGTGCGGGCGATCTCCTCGAACCGGGCGCGGTCCTGCGGCCGCACCTCGCGCGGCATGTCGAAGGCCAGCACCAGCTCGCCGATCCGCCGCGGCGCGGCGGTCATGCGCTTCTCGACGGAGGCGCGCGCGTCGCCCCAGGGGAGCCCCTCGCGCCCGGCGGCGAGCGCCATGGTCGAGAGGGCGCACGAGGCGAGCGCCGCGCCCACGAGATCGGTCGGCGAGAAGCTCGCGCCGGTCCCGCCGTTGTCCCTCGGCGGCACGGTCCCGATCGTCGTGCCGGAGGGGCCGTGGACGAGCTCGCACTCGAGCCCGCGGATCGCTGCCGTCATGGGGACGCCGGCCATGTGGGATCCTCCTCGGCGAGGAGTGTAGCGCGCCGGACTCAGGACGGCCGCGCCGGCTCGTTCAGGAACCGCGCGATGCGCGCCGTCACCGCGCGCGGCGCCAGCCCCGACGAGCCGGCGATGAGCCGGTTCGCGAGGCCGGGCACCACGATCCGCTTCCCGGCCAGCATGCCTTCCACCCCCGCGCGCGCGACGGACCGCGCGTCCATCACGACCCCGCGGCGGAAGAGCCGGCTGCCCGCGTTCCCGGCGCGCGACGCGAACTCCGACTCGGTCGCGCCCGGGCAGAGCGCGGTCACCGTGACGCCGGTGCCCCGCAGCTCGTCGGCGAGCGCCACCGAGAGGGAGAGCACGAACGCCTTGCTCGCGAAGTAGCCGGCCATGAACGGGCCCGGGACGAACGCCGCCGTGGAGGCGAGGTTCAGGATCCGCCCGCGCCCGCGCGCCCGCATCCCGGGCAGGAGCGATCGCGTGAGGAGCGCGAGCGAGGTCACGTCGAGCTGCAGCATGGCCGCCAGCGCCGCCGCGTCCGCCTCGGCGAAGGGCCCGTGCATGCCGACGCCCGCGTTGTTCACCAGGATCTCCGGCGAGATCCGCTTCCCCTCCATCGCCGCGACGAGGCGCGCCGGCCCGTCCGGCGTCGCGAGGTCCACCGGGACCGTCTCGGCCCGGACGCGGTGGGCGCGGCCGAGCTCCGCGGCGAGCGCGGCGAGCTTGCCCTCGCTGCGCGCCGCCAGGACCAGCGGATGGCCGCGCCTCGCGAGCTCCCGCGCGATCTCCAGCCCGATGCCGCCGGATGCGCCCGTCACGAGCGCGAAGCGTTCGTCGCCGTTCATGTGCGCCCCTCCGTCCGCGCCTCATGTCAGACGGCCGGCCGAGGCGCAACCTGCCACGCGGGGCGCCACCTCGGCGCCACCTCGCCGGCGGCCGCGCCGTCCGCGGACGCGACCGGCGGGCGCCCTCGGCGTCCGCGCCCCGCGAGCGCGACGGCCGGCGCTCCGGCCGTCGCCGCCAGCGCCCCCCGGCGGCCCCTCAGGGATACGGCGCCGTCACCCTGAGCGACACCGTCGCGGTCTTCTCGACGCCCGCGCTCGTCGCGCGGATCGTGATCGTGTACGTGCCCGGCGCGACGCTCGCCGGGCGGGCGGTGTCCGTGGGCCCGCCGCCGCCGCCGCAGCCCGCGATCGTCGCGGCCGCCACGACCGCGGCGAGGAGCGCGAGCCGGCGCCGCCGCGCGCGCCGCCCGGCGGTCCAGAGCCCGGCGCCCGGCAGCACGAGCAGCCCCGCGAGCGGGAGCGGGCCGCCCTGCTCCGCGGCGGACGCGAGCGTCACCCCCGCCGTGTGCAGCTCCACCGCGACGAGCCCGTTCCCGCCCGGCACGATCGTCGTGGGCGCGAGGATGCAGCGACCGGGTGACGGCATCCCGCTGCACGCCACGGACACCGGATCGCTCCAGCCCCCCTCGAAGCCGACGAGCGCGCTCATCTGGATCACCGAGCCCGCCGGGGCGCTGAGGGACGACGGGTACGCGGTGATGGAGAAGTCCTGCCCGACGCCCGAGAGGGCGATCACCGTCGGGCTCCCGTCCGCGTCGTGGACGATGCGCAGCTCTCCGGTGCGGTTCCCGCCGCGCGCCGGGGCGAAGGTCACGGTCGGCTCGCAGCTCGCGCCGGGCGCGACGCTCGCGCCGCACGACCCCGCCTGCGTGAAGTCGCCGGTCGCCGAGATCGAGGAGAGGAGGAGCGGCAGCTCGCCGACGTTCGACACCGTGAGCCGCTGGCTCGCGGACGCCCCGACCTTCACCGCGCCGAGGGC
>DASSSJ010000026.1:0-23002 GCA_035708485.1 Anaeromyxobacter sp.
GGCGGCGAGCGCGCCGAGCCGCTCGCCCCCGCCGCGCACCGCCGTGAGCTCCTCGCGCCTCTGCGCCCGCCGCGCGACCGCCTGCTCGAGCGAGCCGCCGTGCTTGCGGGCGAGCGCGCGCAGGAGCTCGAGCCGATCCTCCACCGCCGCGAGCCGCTCGGGGTCGCCGCCCACCTGGTCGGCGTAGCGCCCGAGCTCGCGCCCCGCCTCCTCGAGCTCCACCGCCGCCGAGCGCAGGAGCGCGAGCGTCGGCTCGAGGCGGCGGTCGAGCAGGGCGGCCTCCGCGAGCGCGCGGGCCGCCTGGCCCACGCGCTCGGAGGCGCTCCCCTCCTCGCCGTACGCGAGCGCCTCCGCGGCGCGCGCCGCCTCGCGCAGCTTCTCGGCGGAGGCGAGCACGCGGCGCTCCTCCTCGAGCCCCTCGAGCTCGCCCGGCTTCGGGTCCACGCGGTCGAGCTCGGCGAGCTGGAACGCGAGGTAGTCGGCCCGCCGCGCCCGCTCGCCCTCGTCCGCGGAGAGGGCTTCCCGCTCGCGGACGAGGGCGGCGAGCGCCGCGTGGGCGGCGCGGTACCGGAGGAGCGGTCCCGGGCTGCCGTCGGTGGAGGGCGCGTCGAGCCCGGCGTGGGCGTCGAGCAGGTCGAGGTGCGTCGAGGGGTCGAGGAGCGACACGTGCTCGTGCTGGCCGGAGATGTCCACGGCGCCCCGCAGCGCCTGCTCGAGCATGGAGACCGTGCAGAGCGCGCCGTTCACGAGCGCGCGCCCGCGCCCGCCCCTCGCGGCGACGCGCCGGACGAGCAGCTCGCCCGTCCCGCCGCCCGCTCCGCCCTCGGCGCCCTCGAGGAGCCCCGCCGACGCGAGCCGCGCGAGCACGGGGTGGCCCGCCGGGAGCTCGAAGAGCGCTTCGACGACCGCCTCCTCCGCGCCGTCGCGCAGCACCTCCGCGCTCATCCGCCCGCCGAGGACGAGGTGGAGCGCGTTCACGAGGATCGACTTGCCGGCGCCCGTCTCGCCGGTGAGGACGTTCAGCCCGGGGCCGAACCGGACCTCCACCGCGTCGACGATCGCGAACCCGGAGATGCGGAGCGTCGTGAGCATGGCGCCATCATCCACGCCGCCCTGACACTGCGCAAGTATTCAGTGGTCCGGATGAGCAGGCCGCGCCGCCGCCCTACCGCTCCCCCCAGCGCAGCTTCGCCCGGAGGATGCCGAAGAAGCCGATCCTGGGGTTCCGCACCAGCAGGACGCGGTTGTGCGACTGCTTCACCTGCACGCGGTCCCCGCGCTCGAGCGGCATGCCCTTCTGGCCGTCGAGGGTGAGGTACACCTCGGTGTCGTTCACGAGGACGATCTCGATGTTCTCGTCGTCCGGCACGACGAGCGGCCGCTGGGTGAGCGTGTGCGGGCAGATCGGCGCGATGATCACGCCGCGCATGGTGGGGTACATGATCGGCCCGTTCGCCGCGAGCGAGTACGCGGTCGAGCCGGTGGGCGTCGCGACGATGACGCCGTCCGCCTTGTAGGTCGTCACGTAGTCGCCGGAGCAGCGCGTGTCGAGCTCGGCCATGCGCGACAGCGCGCTCTTCGAGATGACCACGTCGTTCAGCACCTCGGAGTCGAGCGCGCGCTCGGGGCGGCCGCCGCGGTGCAGGTGGACGCGCAGCTTCATCCGCTCCGAGAGCTTCGCCTTTCCCGCGAGGACCAGCTCGAGCGCCGGGTACATCTCCGCCTGCGGCACCTCGGTCATGAAGCCGAGGCTCCCCATGTTGACGCCCAGGATCGGCACCGGCCGCCCGTCGAGGACCGACTGGGCGTGGATGAGCGTCCCGTCGCCGCCGAGGACCACGACGAGGTCGGCGTCCCGCGCGACCTCCGCCTCCGCGGTGATGACGTCGATCTTCCTCGCCTCGAGGAAGCGCTTCACGAACGTCGCCGTCTCGGTCGCCTCGGCCGAGGTGACCTTGTGCACGATGCCGACGCGCCTCGGGACGGGGCACGGGAGGTCCATCCCCGTCATTATATAGGCCCGCCAGGCCGGCCTCCCGGATCGCGCCCGCACGCCCCGGAGCGGTGGCGCTCCGCCGCCTCCTCCCGTGCGCGCGCGGCGAGCGCCTCGACGACGGCCTCCCGCGTCAGAGGAACGCCGCGAGGAGGAGGAGCGCCGCGAAGTTCACCGCGTTGACGAGGACGTGGAGCGCGATCGGCGCGTGCAGTCCGCCGCTCGCGACCCGCGCCCACCCGAGCACGGCGGCGACGACGAAGATCATCGGGAGCTTCGCTCCGTAGTACCAGTGCGCCGACGCGAACAGCGCCGACGTCACGGCCACCGCGCCGGCCGGCGCGAGCCAGCGGGCGAGCGCGGGTTGCAGGAGGCCCCGGAACGCGATCTCCTCGGCGACCGGCGCGAGCAGGACGACGTCCACGCCGAGGAGCAGGAGCGGCACCCACGCGCCGTCCGCGGCGAGCCCCTCCACGAGCCACTCCACCGGCGCCGCCTCTCCTCCGACCGCCGCGAGCAGCGTCGCGCCGCCGACCAGCACGGCCGCGACGCGGGGCAATCCCGTCGCGAGGTACCACGCGCCCAGCGCGACCGCCGAGCGCCACGTCCGCTCCGGTGGCGCGCCTTCGCCGCGGACGAGCCGGAGCCCGAACGTCGCGGTGCCCCCGAGCGCGATCGTGGAGCCCCACATCGCGAGCAGGAGCCCGGTGGGGGTCCGCGCTCCGCCGAGCGCCAGGCAGGCCCCCGACGCGATCGCGTGCCCCGCGGCGGTCGAGGCGACGAGCGCAGCCGCCGTCCAGCAGACCGCGCGCGCCGCACCGGCGGCGCGCGCCCGGCGCCACAGGACGGCGCCGAGGAGCCCGAGCGCGGCGAGGAGCGCGGCGAGCGGGAGGACGGCGCTCGGGGCGAGGCGCGGCGCGCAGGCCTCCGCGCGCAGCGCCGGGTCGAGGGGACGCGGCGGGGGCGCCGGGACCTCGGCCGCGCGCCGCGGCGTGACGGTCAAGGAGACGCTCGCGCCGTCGCGGACGACGACGAGCGGCACGGCGACGTCGGGCTCCCGCGCCGACACCGCGGCCCGGAGCGCCGGGAAGTCCGGGATCTCCACGCCGGCGAGCTCGACCACGACGTCGCCCGGGTGGACGCCGGCGGCGTCCGCCGGAGAACCCGGGACGACCTCGGCGATCCGCGCGCCCGCGCCGGGGAAGGACCGATCCGGGAGCACGCCGATCACCACGCGATCGCTCGGGCCGGGCGCGGCGGCAGCGGGCGGCTCCTCCACGACGGGGCCGCCCACCGGGCGCATCTCCGGGGAGAGCTGCCCGCCGGCGGCCGTCGCGACGACCGCGACCGCGACCACGGTGTCGACGGCCGCGAGCCAGAGCACCCGCCTCTCCCAGCGGCGCGCACCGTCGTCCGCCGCCCGCCGCCGCGCCCGCAGGGCGACGGCCCAGACCAGCGGCAGCGAGATCACCGGCACGAACACCGCGCCGAGCAGGACGTGGAACCAGCGCCGCGCCGTCACGTTCACCCCCGCCGGGCGCGCTCGGGCCCGGCACTGCCCCGCACGATCGCACGGATGGCCAACCCGGGGCGCGCGTCGTATAGCACCGCCATGGACCTCTTCGACCGCGCCGCCGAGCACGACCCGTCCGGCAAGCCGCTCGCCGAGCGGATGCGCCCCCGGCGCCTGGAGGACTTCGCGGGACAGGAGCACGTGCTCGGGCCCGGGACGGCGCTCCGCCGCGCGATCGAGGCCGACCAGGTGCCGTCGCTCGTCCTGTGGGGCCCGCCCGGCACCGGGAAGACGACGCTCGCGCGGATCCTCGCGAGGACGACCGGCGCCGAGTTCGTGGCCTTCAGCGCGGTGCTCGGCGGCGTGAAGGAGATCCGCGAGATCGTCGCCGCCGCGCGCGAGCGGCGGCGCATGCACAGAAAGCGCACCATCCTGTTCGTGGACGAGATCCACCGCTTCACGAAGGCGCAGCAGGACGCCTTCCTCCCGCACGTCGAGGACGGGACGGTGACCCTCGTCGGCGCGACCACCGAGAACCCGTCGTTCGAGGTGATCGCGGCGCTCCTCTCGCGCTGCCGCGTCGTGACGCTGCGCCCGCTCACCGAGGAGGAGGTCGGCGCGCTCGTCGACCGGGCCGTCGCGGCGCCGGAGGGGCTCGCCGGGACCGTGTCGCTCGCGCCGGACGCCCGCGCGGCGCTGGCGCGGTACGCGTACGGCGACGCGCGGCGCGCGCTCAACGCCCTCGAGGTCGGCGCCGCGGCCGTCCGGCTCGCGGGCCGCGCCGAGATCACGCGCGCCGACGCGGAGGAGGCGCTCCAGCAGAGGACGATCCTCTACGACAAGGCCGGCGAGCAGCACTACGACGTCGTCTCCGCGTTCATCAAGTCGATGCGCGGCTCCGACCCCGACGCCGCGGTCTACTACATGGTGCGGATGCTCGAGGGCGGCGAGGACCCGCGCTTCGTGCTGCGCCGGATGGCGATCTTCGCCTCCGAGGACGTCGGGAACGCCGACCCGCAGGGACTCGTGATCGCGGTCGCGGCGCTGCACGCGGTCGAGCTCGTCGGGCTCCCCGAGGGCGTCCTCCCCATGACCCAGGCGGCCGTCTACCTCGCGCTCGCGCCCAAGTCGAACACCGCCATCGCCGCCTACGGCAATGCGCGGCGCCTCGTGCAGGAGCGGGGCCCGCTCCCCGTGCCGCTCGGGCTCCGCAACGCGCCGACGAAGCTCATGCAGGGGCTCGGCTACGGCGCCGGCTACCGGTACCCGCACAACTTCGAGGGGCACTACGTGGCCGAGGAGTACCTGCCCGACGCGCTCAGGGGAACCGAGATCGTGAAGCTGTCCGAGAGCGGGCTCGAGAAGGCGCTCGGCGAGCGCTGGCGGGCGCTGCGGGCGAGGATGGGGAAGCGCGGGTAGCGCCTCCGGACCGGCGTGGCTCCGCCGCCGGCGACGCGCGCCGGGACCGCGCGCGGGGCGGGAGCCGCCCGGGCGGCGCGGGCGAGGTGCTCTCCGGGCCGGCGGGGTCGCTCGATCGGGCTCGAGCTCCCCGCCGGCGCCACGAGAGCGCCTCGCCGCGGGCGCGGGCGCGCGCCGCGCCCTACATCTTCACGACCCGGTTGCCGCTGACGAACGACACCCACATGTTCGCGCCGTCGAACGCGACGCCGAAGGGACCCGTGCCGCCGGTCACCGAGTACGTCCCCGCGTTCGCGCCGGTCGCCGCATCGAGCCGCGTGACGGTGTTCGAGCCGTTGTTCGCGACCCACACGTGCGTCCCGTCGAACGCGAGGCCGATCGGGCTCGAGCCGACGCCGTACGTGCCCACGATCTGCAGGTCCGACGCCTTGAACTTGACGACCGCGCCGCTCGACGGGCTCGTCGCCCAGACGTTCACGCCGTCGAACGCGACGAAGTACGCGTAGGTCACCGGGACCGAGCCGAGCACGGCGCCGTCGGACGCGCGCACCTTGAACACCCGGCTCTGGTTGTACGCCGCCACGAAGACGTTCGTGCCGTCGGTCGCGACCCCGTACAGCGCTCCGCCGATGTAGTAGTTGCCGACGACCGACAGCGTCGCCGCGTTGACCTTCATGAGGTAGCCGCCCGTCTGCGCCACCCAGACGTACGTCCCGTCGAACGCGAGCCCGAGGACGGCGCCGGAAGTGCCCAGCGAGCCGTAGTAGCTGAACGTGTCCGCGCGGAAGCGATAGACGCCGCCCGACGTCCCGATCCACACGTACGTGCCGTCGCAGGCGAGCGAGTACGGGGAGCCGAGCCCGATGGTCTGGATGACCTGCATGTCGGACGCCCGGATCTTGTACACCGCGTTCGAGCTGGCCGCCGCCGCGAACACGTGGGTACCGTCGAAGGCGAGCCCGTAGGGCGCGCCCATGCCCACCGAGTTGCCGGTGCGGTTCGCGTCGTACCAGCGCAGCTGCGCGATCCGCATCCGGTTCCGCTCCGCCGCGTCGACGCGCGCGCCCAGCGCGGCGTCCGCGTCCGTCGCCCGCGTGACCTCGCCCGCGAGATCGGCGGTGAGCGTCGCCTCGACGCCCTTGGCGCGCGCCGTCTCCGAGGAGAGGCTGGAGGTCAGCGTGGTCTCCGCCGCCTGCGCCCGGCTCGTCTCGGCGGACAGGCTCGACGTCAGCGTCGCCTCGGCTCCCTGCGCGCGCGAGACCTCCGCGGCGAGGTCCGAGGTGAGGGTCGCCTCGGCGCCCTTCGCGCGGGCGGTCTCCGCGGCGAGGTCGGTCCGGAGCGCCGCCTCGGCCCCCTGCGCGCGCGCCACCTCCGCCGCGAGGTTCGTGGTGAGGGTCGCCTCGGCCGCCTGGGCACGGGCGATCTCCGCGTCGAGGTCGGTCCGCAGGACCGACTCCGCCGCCTGCGCCCGCGCGATCTCCGCGTCGAGGTTCGTGGCGAGCGTGGCGATCGCCGCCATGCGCGCGGCCACCTCGGCCTCGAGGTCGGTCCGCAGGCCGGCCTCGGCGGCGACGGCGCGGGCCTGCTCGCCGTCCACCGCCGCCTGGAGCGCGGTGTCCGCCGCCTGGCGCGAGGACGCCTCCGCGTCCACGTTCCCCTGGAGCGTCGCGTCCGCCGCGTCGCGCGCGGCCGCCTCGGCGTCCACGTTCGTCTGGAGCGTCGCGTCGGCCGACTGCCGCGCGGCGGCCTCCCCGTCCACCGCGGCGGTGAGCAGCGTCTCCGCCGCCTGCGCGCGCGCGATCTCCTGGTCGAGGCTGGTCGCGAGGGCGAGGACCGCGGCGACGCGGGCCGTCGCCTCGGCGTCGACCGCGGTCTGCAGCGCGGCGTCCGCCGCCGTCCGCGCGGTGCTCTCGGCGGCGAGCGCCGCGGCCTGCGCGCCGTCGCCCGCCGCGCGGGCGGTCGCCTCGGAGTCGATCGCGGCCTGGAGGCCGGCGTCGGCAGCGCCGCGCGCCGTGGCCTCGCCGTCGAGCGCGGTCCGGAGCTCCGCCTCGGCCGCCTGCGCGCGGGCGGCCTCGCCCGAGACGCCGACGGTCACCGTCGCGGAGAGCCACTGGTCGTTCGCGCCGGCGACGGGGAAGTGCTCGAGCCAGACGGGATAGGTGCCGGCGGCGATGCCGCCCGGGAGCGTCGCGTGGATCTCCGACGCCGTGTAGCAGCCGCCGTCGGCGGGGAGCCCGGGCGTGGCGCAGATCGCGAGATCCTGGCCGGCGATGCTGCCCGCGGGCGGCGCCGCCGTGCCGAGGTTCTGGCCCCGGATGACGAGCTCGCCCCCCATGACGTCGACGGAGAGGATGCGCGGCTCGCCGGCGGCGGCGGGCGCGATGTCGCCGCGCGCGGCGACGAGCTGCCACGGCGCCGCGGGCGGCATCGCGCCCGTGGTCGCGGCCACGGCGATGTACGTGCTGCCGAGGTGGCCGACCGCGTCGCCGGCCGCGTAGGCGGTGCCCGCGTCCCAGGCGCCCCTCCACATGAGGCCCGGGACGCCCGGGGCGCCGAGCGGGCCCGTGGGGCCGGTGGGACCGGTCGGGCCCTGCGGGCCCGCCTCGCCCGAGCACGCGGCGAGGGTGAGGGTGGCGGCGGCGAGGATGGCGAGTCGGCGCATTCGGAGTCCTCCGTGGGGAACGAGAGAAGCGCTCCGACGCTACGACCTCTCCGTCCTGCTGTTTACCCCGTGTCCGTGCGTCACACGGTCGAACGGCGCGGCGCTGGCGCGGCGCGCACACGATCGCACCTCCGCGCACGGACCGATGGCCGCGAGCGATCCGTGCGCCGCGCGACGGACGCGTCGGGACGAGCTCCCGGTCGGGCGGGCGCGCGCGGGCCGGGCCGGGCAGGATCGCTCGGGCCGCGGGGCGGCCCCGCTAGAGCGGGATGGCGGCCTTCGCGGCGCCCATGGCGCTGCTCTTGATCATCCCCGCGATGTCGATCGCCGGCGGGACCGCGATGCCCTTCCCGAGGTTCCGGTGGGAGCGCGCCCAGAGGATGAGCGTCACGCGGCCGAGCTTCATGCGCTCCAGCGTGCTCGCGCGGAGCGCGTCGAGCTCGAGCATGCTGCCCTCGTAGTCCGCGAGGTCCGGCGCGAGCTGCTTCTTCGCCGCCTCGACCCGCTGGAGCTGGGCGGTGAGCTGCGCCTCGAACGCGTCGAGCTCCTTCACCGAGGGGCGCTTCCCGCCGCCGAGCGTCTCGCGGGAGACGGGCACCACGCCCCGCAGCTGGTCGAGCGCCTTCTCCTCGCCGAGCCGGTACTGGTGGAGGAGCGCGAACCCGCGCAGGAGCTGCTGCTGGACCCGCTCGACGTCCGCGACGTTCGCGTTCACGGCGGCGAACTCGGCGTCCACCTCGCGGCTGATCGCCGCGGCGGCCTCGCTGACGTCCACGTCGAGCTTGTCGAGGAGCTTGATGCCGTAGCGCAACGAGGCGTTCACGAGCGGCTCCGCGGCCGCGATGCCCTCGAGGAAGGTCTGCTTCGTCTTGATGTCGGCGCTGATCCGGTCGATGTCGGCCGGCGTGACGCCCCAGTCCGCGGCCTCCTCGTCGGCGGCGGCCTCCCGGACGACGACCTCGAGGTAGCGCGCCAGCTCCTTCAGCTTCTTCTCGTCGGAGAGGGCGGAGTCGCCGATGGAGACCATCTGCGCGGAGTAGAAGGCGATCCCGCGGAGCATCCGCGAGAGCGGCTTGTAGTCCTCCTGCGTCTTCACGACCGTCGCGTGGGTCCGGTACTTCCGGAGGTGCACCCAGACCGGCGGCTTCTCGAACTTCCGGAGCTCGCCGATGGTCGTCATGGTGTTGTCCGCGAACGGCGACATGTCGAGCCGGCGGCTCTCCCGGAAGTGCCTGCAGCCGGTGGCGGTCGCGGCGAGAGCGAGGACGAGCGCGAGGCGCGTGAGGCGGGCCATGGGGCCTCCTGGCGGGGAACTCGTGGAGGCCCAAGCCTTGCACGACCGTTCCGGCCGGGCAGTCGGACCTTCGTCCTATGCGAGATTGCGTAGCGCGCGGCGGCGCGCCGTCCGACGCACTCGACTCAGCCGGCGGACCGCGGCCCGTCCCGCGGGTCCTCGCGCAGCGGCACGCCCGCGACGAGGCCGTGCGCGCCGCTCACGGCCGCGGCGAGCGCCGCCGCGATCGCGGCGAGGAGCAGCGCGAGCGGCAGGTCCTCGAGCGGGACCTCCTCGATCCACGTGCCCACCGCGATCGCGGCCGCCGCGAGCGTCCCCGCGACCCCGGCGGAGACGCCGACGAGCCAGGGGACGGTGAGCCGCCCTGCGGCGCGCAGCGCGAGGACGATCGGGACGCCGAGGACGAGCGCGACCGCGTAGCCGGGCGGCACCAGGAACCGAACGCTCGAGACGATCGAGCGCACCGCCGCGTAGGTCATCGCGTCGTCGCGCGCGAGCGCCCCGATCCCGGATCGCGCCAGCTCGATCGCGGCGATCGCGAGCGGCGCGATCGCGGGCGCGACGGCGAACCCGGCGACGTGCCGCAGGAACGCCCTTCCGCGATCGGTCACGGCCGCCCCTCGTAGACGCGCTCGAGCCGCCGGTCCTCCGCGATCGAGGCGGGCGTGACGAGGACGAGGTCCTCCGGCACCGGCCCGCCCCAGCGCTCCTCCATGGCGCCGCGCATCCCGAGCGTCCGGAGGTCGCCGAGCCGCTCGCGCCTCCCGAGGGAGACGCCCGCCGCCCGCTCGTACGCCTTCACGACCAGCTCCGAGCAGTAGATGCGGTCGTCGCCCCAGCCGAAGCGCGGATCGTAGCGGCGCCCGAGGAACGCCTTCGCGCGCTCGACCGCCGCGGCGCGCAAGGGCGCCGGCACGCCGCGCGGGCGCAGCACGAGCAGGTCCCCTCCCCGGCGCGCGCGCCGCCGCCACGCCCTCCACGGCGTGCGCGAGACCTTCCCGAGCGCCTCGACGACGTAGGTCCCGTCCGCGGCGACGTCCACGATCCCGACGTGCGACCACGGGCTCCGCGTCGCCCAGCGGATCGCCCACGACTGCGAGGACGACGACGTCTCGAACACGAGATCGCCGGCCCGGACCGCCGGCTCGGCCGCCCGTGTCGGCGAGGACACGGCGAGCCCGAGGACGAGGAGCCACACGACGACGCATCTCCGCGACATCCCGCACCTCCGCGCTGTCCGGAGGGCGGGAGAGCACGGCGCGTGCCGCGGCGCTCACCGCTCGGCGAACACGTACTCGTGCTGCGCGTCGCGGAGGACGAGCGTGCGCCGCTCGCCTGCCCCGACGACGAACTCGGCGCCGAAGGCGGGCCCGACGAAGCCCGGCGCGATCGTGACGAACGACGCCGTGCCGTCCGGGTTCCGGCGGCTCGCCATCTCGCTCCTGAACTCGCCGAAGTCGAAGGTGGTGGCGCCGCCCGCGCGGCGCACCGCGATCTCGCCGAGCGCGTCGTTCGCGTAGCGCGGCGCGAGCTTCTCCGCCTCGGCGGGATCCGCCGGCACCGTGAGGAGCCTCCGCTCCGCCGCGAGCTCGTCGAAGAAGGTCCTCGCCCGCGCGGTCACGTCGGCGTCCGCCTCGGGCCTGCCGTCGAAGAGCACCTCGAGGAGCTTGCGCCGGAAGAAGTGCGCGACGAGCCAGCCCGGGTCGCCGTTCGTGAGCACCACCGCGCCGACGCCCTGCTCGGGGAGCCACATCATGTCGCTGTGGAAGCCGAACACGTCGCCCCCGTGGTGCACGACCGGAACGCCGTACTTCGCGTCCACCATGAGCCCCATGCCGTAGGTGACGTCCGTCCCGATCGCCACCTGCGCGGCGCGCCGCTCGAGGAGCGCCTCGCGCGAGATGAAGCGCTTCCCGCCGGGCAGCGCGCCCTCGGCGAGCTCGGCGGAGACGTAGCGCAGCACGTCGCGGACGCTGCTCCACGCCGCGCCGGCGGGCCGGGCCGGGATGACCGCGTAGTTGAGCTCCATCACCGCCCTGGCGGGCCTGCCGTCCACGTCCGGCGCGTGCGGCGCGGCGTGGTTTCCCTTCAGCGCCCTCGCGTAGTCGAAGGTCGTCGCCGCCATCGCGAGCGGCTCGAAGACGCGCGTGCGCATCGCCTCGTCGTAGGCCTTGCCGAGCTCGAGCTTCGGGAACAGGACGTGGCCGCCCGCGTAGCCGCCCGCGCTCGCGAGCGGGTTCGAGTACTGGAACGTCTCGCCGAACTTGCTCGTCGGCTGCATCGTCGCGAGCGTCGCGAGGGTGGCCTCGGGCGTCACGCCCTCGAACTGGAAGATCATCTCCAGGTCCTGGCGCGGGAGGCCGGTGCAGGCGCAGACGAGGTGCTTCACCTGGACCTGCCGCGTCGTCTCCGCGTCGCCGAGCCTGAAGCTCGGGAGGAGCTTCGTGACCGGCGTGTCCCAGGCGATCCGCTTCTCGTCCACGAGCTTCGCGAGCATGAGCGTGGTGAGCGCCTTCGTGTTGGAGGCGATCATGAAGAGGGTGTCCGCGTCGGGCCTCTCCGGCTTGCCGACCTCGCGCACGCCGAACCCGTCCGCGAAGACGACCTTCCCTTCCTGCACGATCCCGAGCGCCACGCCGGGCACGCGGGTCTCGCGCATCGCGAGCTCGACGAACTCGGTGAGGTCCGCGATCCGCTCGGGGTCGAGCCGGTGCGCCTTCTTCCCGGCGAAGGACTCGCGCGCGTAGCCCCTGGGCAGGAGACGGCCCGTCACGAGCCTCACCGCGGAGAGCCGCCTCTCCGCGACGCCCTGGTCGAGGTCGTACAGGACCACCGTCCAGACGTCGCCCGCGCGGCGCGCCACGGCGGCGACGTCGCGCCGCTCGTTCGGCGACGTCCGGTACTCGTACTGGCGGATGCCCGTCCAGCCGTCCTTGTCCGGGACGGCGCTCGCGACCTTGAGCGGCCACGCCGCGTCGGGCCGGTAGGCCGCCCAGGCGGCCGCGACGGCGGCGTCCGCGTCGTCGGCGCGGACGTCCACGAGCGCGAGGCGGGAGCCGCCCTCGGGCGCCTCCAGGATCGTCGCCGGTCCGCGGACGGAGATCGACCACGCTGCGGGCGCGACGAAGGCGTTGCCCTCCACGGTCGTCCGCGGCGTGTCGGCCGCGAGGCGCTCCGGCGGAGCGGCCGAGGGGGGCGCGGCCGGCGCGGCCTCCGCGGCGGGCGCCGCGTCGCCGGCGCGCTCCGGCCCGGCGGCGGCGCCGGGCGCGCGGCCCGGCTCGACGGCGGCGCAGGAGGCGAGGACGGCGACACAGCCGGCGAGGAGGGCGCGCATGGCGCGCAGGATAGCCCGGCGTGCGCAGGCCGCGGGAGGCTCCGGCGGGGCCGACGGCGCCGCCTACAGCCACTCGCTGAAGAAGTCCGCGGTGTCGCGCCCGACCTCCGCGACGCGGCCGCGGCGCGACCACTCCTCGCGCGTGATCTCGTCGGACCGCGAGAAGTCCAGGCGGAGCCTGCGCTCGAGGTGGCGCGCGAGCGCCGCCGAGTCCGCCACGAGCGAGCCCTCCTCGAGCCGGTCGAAGCTGAGCGGGTCCATGTTGGTCGAGCCGACCGCCACCCAGCGGTCGTCCACGAGGATCGTCTTCGCGTGCATCATGCTCGGCTGGTACTCGTAGATCCGGACGCCCGCCGCGAGCAGCCGCTCGTAGGTCGCCCGCTGGCCGGCGCGGACCGGCGCGACGTCGTGCACCGGCCCCGGCGCGAGCACGCGCACGTCCACGCCGCGGCGGGCGCGCTCGGCGATGAGGTCCTGGAGCGCGTCGTCGGGGACGAAGTACGAGTTCGCGATCCAGAGCCGCCGCCTCGCGGCCGCGACGAGGAGGTGCGTCATCGCCTCCGCGGCGGAGGGGCGGTCGCCCCGCGGGGAGCTCGCGACGAAGGCGGCGCGCGTCCCGCCCGGCTTCGCGGCCTCCGGCCCCGGGTACGCGCCCGGCGGCAGCGGGGCGCCGCCCGACTCCCGCCAGCTCTGCTCGAACGCCCGCTGCATCTGCGCGACCACGGGCCCGCGCGCCCGCACCGAGGAGTCGCGCCACTCGTCCCTGGAGCGGCCGTCGCCCTCCCAGGACGTGTGGAACCCCCAGCCGCCGGTGATGCCGACGACGCCGTCCACGACGACGATCTTCCGGTGGTTGCGGGCGGTGGGGCGGAGGTCCTCGCGCAGCCCGTAGCTGCGGATCTCGCAGCCGGAGCGCTCCAGCTCGCGCCGCTGCGCGCGGTCGAACTTGAGGGAACCGAGCGGGTCCACGACGACGCGGCACGCGACGCCCTTCGCGCGCCGGAGCAGCGCGTCCGCGATCCGCCGCGACGGGCCGCGCTCGCCGCGCCAGATGTACGACACGACGTGGACGTGCCGGCGGGCCGCCGCGATGTCCTTCACCATCGCGCCGAACACCGCGCCGTTCTCGATCGGCGTGAGCTCGTTCCCGTCCACGAGCGTCGCGCCGGTCGCGGCCTCCAGCCGTCCGGAGAGCGGCGGGGCCGGCGCGGCGGTCGCGCCGGCGGCGGGCGCCGGCGCCGGCTCGGCCCCGGTGCGAGAACGGCAGCCCCCGGCGAGGAGGGCGAGGAGCAGCAGCGCGGCCGCGGGACGCGCGTTCGGCCTCACGCACGAACGCTAATCACCCACGCGCGGCCCGCGGCGCGCGCCCGCCGGGGGCGCCGCGGCGTCGCACGGCGTCCCACCTCCGCCGGCTTGCCGCCCCGCCGGGAATCTGACGTACTGGGCGTCGGAGGGGTCCGGATGAATCGCGCCATCGCCGCCGTCGCGCTGCTCGCCGTCTGCGCCTGCTCGGGGTCCGCGGGGCCGCAGGGTCCCACGGGGCCATCGGGACCGCAGGGCCCCTCCGGTCCGCAGGGGGTGTCGGGGCCAGAAGGCATCCAGGGCGACCAGGGCATCCAGGGTCCCACCGGGCCTCGCGGCGAGACCGGGCCGCAGGGGCTCCAGGGGCTCCACGGCGACGCCGGGCCGCGCGGGCCGGAGGGGCTCGCGTGGCGCGGCGCGTGGGAGCCGACGGCGACCTACCAGGCAGACGACGCGGTCGAGCACGCCGGCTCGGCGTGGGTCGCGGTCGCGCCGACGACCGGCGTCGTCCCTCCGGACGGATGGGATCTCCTCGCGGCGCGGGGCGGCGTCGGGCCCGAGGGCCCGAAGGGTGAGACCGGGCCGCAAGGGCCCCAGGGACTGCAGGGCGAGACCGGACCGCAGGGGCCGACGGGACCGATGGGCGCCACCGGGCCGACGGGCCTGCCGGGCGCGCCCGTCTACGGTCGTTCGCTCGGCGCCGGCGATCCGAACTGCCCGACCGGCGGCAGCGAGTTCGTCTCCGCGACGGCGACGACGTACGCGTGCAACGGCGCGTCCGGGCCGACCGGGGCCGCAGGACCCACGGGCCCTGCGGGGCCCACGGGCCCCTCGGGGCCTGCGGGGCCGACGGGCCCGGAGGGGCCGATGGGGGCGGGCCCGGCGCTCGTGTGGGTCGATCGCGCGGGAACCGTGGTCGGACCCGTCGCGACCGGGCCGGGCGGCTCCAGCTACCTGTACGCCGACGCCGGCGGATACGTCTGGAACCTCGACCCCGCGACGGCGACGCTCCGCGACCTGGGGCAGCTCACGACCTACTACACGCAGGCGGGGTGCGCGGGTGACGTGTACTTTCAGGCGGGCTCGTACCTGCCGCGGATGCCGTTCCGC
This sequence comes from Anaeromyxobacter sp., assembly GCA_035708485.1. Classification (GTDB taxonomy): domain Bacteria; phylum Myxococcota; class Myxococcia; order Myxococcales; family Anaeromyxobacteraceae; genus Anaeromyxobacter. Next base: position 14,628 of record DASSSJ010000026.1, read on the forward strand.
CTCGCGGACGGCGCCGCCTCGTACTGGGTGATCCCCGACGGCGGCCTCACGGCGATCACCGTCAATCCGGTGTCGACCGTGTCGCCGTCGTACGGAACCTGCGGCACGTATCCCGGGTACGCGCAGCAGGTCTTCAGGAAGGCGGACCTCGCTCCCGCCCCCGGCCCACCCTCGATCCCCGGCATCGCGGGCGGTCCGCTCCACGTCCAGCGCCGATAGGGTGGAGCCCGGCGCCGGGGGCCTCTGCTAGCTTCCCCCGGTGCTCCTCTACCTGCACGGCTTCGCCTCCGGCCCGTCCTCGCACAAGGCCCAGGTGCTCTCCGCGAGGTTCGCCGCGATCGGCGTCCGCGTGACCGTCCCCGACCTCACGCCGGGCGAGGACGGGTTCGAGCGCTCCTCCCCGTCCTCCATGCTCGCGATCGCCGAGCGGCTCCTGCACGAGGGGGAGCCGCCGCACGCGATCGTCGGCAGCTCGCTCGGCGGCTACCTCGCGGCCGTGATCGCCTCGCGCGATCCCTCGGTCGAGCGGCTCGTCCTGATGGCCCCGGCGTTCCGGCTGTTCGAGCGCTGGAGCGGGCGGCTCGGCGAGGAGGAGCTCGCGGACTGGCGCGCGAACGGCCTCGAGACCATGCACCACGCCTCGAACCGGAGGCGGCGCATCGGGTGGCAGTTCTTCGAGGACGCGCGGCGCTACCCGCCGTTCCCCGAGGTCCGCGTCCCGGCGCTCTGCATCGCGGGGACGCGCGACGAGACCGTGCCCCTCGCCGACGTCGAGGCGTTCGTCGCGCGCACGCCGGCGGCGCGCCTCGTCGCGGTCGACGACGGGCACGAGCTCGCGGCCTCCCTCGACCCGATCTTCGACGAGGCCCGCGCGTTCCTCGCGCCGTTCGTCGCGGCCGGCGGCGCCCGCTAGGCGCGGCGGCGCGCCGGCTACCCGACGCCGGCGAGCGGCCGCCCCCACGCGGACCGCTCGAAGGCGGCGAGATCGGCGAACCCGCTGAAGGGACGGCCCGCCGCGGCGTCCCGCGACGGCGACGCGGGGGCGCCGCTCGCCGCCACGAGCGCGTCCACGATCCGGGCGTAGGCCTCGCGCGGCGGCGCGTCGGGGTGGATCGCCTTGAGCGCCATGTCCGCCCCGAGCAGGCGCAGCACCACGCGCCCCGCGTCGCCGGGGCGCGGGTGCAAGAGGAGGTCGAGCACGACCGCGTTGCGCAGCGGCTGGCCGGCGCGGGCGTGCTCGCGGAGGACGCCGGCGGCGAGGGCGGCGACGCGCGCCGGCGGGACCACGGCGCGGCGCCCGCTCGTGGCCTCGAGGTCGAGGCCGGCCGGGGACGCGCCGAGGAGGCGGCACGAGACGACCTTCACCTCGTCGGCGATGCCGAGCGGCGGGGGCACGCCCTCTCCCCAGCGCTCGCCGCTCGCCTCCGCGGGCGCGAGCGCGGGAGCCGGGGCGGCGCGCGCGCCACCCTCCCGTGCCGCCGTCTCGACCCGGGCCGGCGCGCCCGCGCCGGACGCCGGCCCGCTCTCGCCGATCCCCTCGAACCGCGACGGCACGCCGACGCGCCGCTCCGGCCCGCGCTCCGCCGGCCCGGCGAGGGCGTCCGCCCGCGCGCGCAGCTCCGCCGTCGCGCCCTCCGCGTCCCGCGCGCGCGCGGCGAGGCGCGCCGCCCGCGCCGGATCGTACGCCCGCGCGCGCTCCGCGGACCGGAGGAGCGCCTTGGCCGCGACGGGGCCGCCCGCGCTCGCCGCCACCTCGTCGAGCCGGTCGGCGAGCCCGGGATCCTCGGCCGCGACGAGCTCCGCGGCGCGGTACGCGACGGCGGGCCGGAACGCCGCCGGGTCCGCCATCGCCCCGAGCTCGAGCAGCACCGACCGCGCGGCGGCGGCGTCCTTGCGGCCGAGGTGCTCCCGCACGAGCCGCTCGACGAGCGGCGTCGTCCGCTCGCGATCGAACGCGGCGGCGTGGATGCGCGCGAGCGCGAGCACGGAGGCGAGGTCGCGCGGGTCCCTCGCGATCGCGTTCTCGAGGTGCCGCCGCGCGTCGGAGACGCGCCCCGCCGCGAGCGCGTCGGACCCGCGCGACGCCGCGGCGGTCCGGCCCCAGCGCGGCGCGTCGTCCGGCGCGATCCGGTCCTCGAGCCCCGTCGCGCGCATCGCCACCACCGCCGCGAGGCCGAACAGGAACCCGCCGACGTGCGCGGCGTAGGCGACCCCGCCGGAGACGCCCTGGAGCTTCAGGCCGAGGAGATCGCCGGCGAGGCCGAGGAACGCGTACAGCCACGCCGGGACGAAGAAGGTCCCGCGGAACACGAGGCCGAACCAGTAGAACATCCGCACGCGCCGGTGGGCGAAGCGGAGCGCGAACGCGCCGAGGCAGGCGGAGATCGCGCCCGACGCGCCGAGCACGCCCACGGGCGAGTCGCCCATCGGGAGCGCCTGCGCGGCGCCCGCCGCCACGCCGCCCGCGAGGTAGAAGGCGAGGAAGAACGGCCGGCCCCACGCGTCCTCGAGGAACGGCGCGACGACGAGCGCGAACACGAGCATGTTCCCGAGCAGGTGCCCGAGGCTGCCGTGCGTGAACTGGTGGGTGATCCAGCCCGGCTGCGCCAGCCCGCGCTCCGGGACGAGCGACCACCGCCGCGCCGGCGTCGCTTCGTACTCCGCGACGAGGTCCTCCACGAGCGCGTCGAGCTCCGCCTGGTCCGCCCAGGCGCCCGGCGGCGCCCGCTCGGGGACCGCGACGTTGGTCGCCGCCGCGAGCTCGTCCCGCCCGACGCCGAACCGGCGTTCGAGCTCGGCGGGCACCTCCAGGTACGGGTGCGCGCGCCAGTACTCGACCACCTCGTCGAAGCGCGCCTCGGCCCGGGCGCCGGCCGCGCCCGTGGACGTCGCCACGTAGGCCAGGACGTTCAGGGCGAGGATCGCGATCGAGACCCACGGCAGCCGCGCCAGGCGCGTCTCGTCGAGCCCGACGGGGATGAGCACGCGAACCCTCCGGCCGCGGCGCGCGGCACGCGTCCGGTGTAGCACGCCAGGCACGCCGCGTGAACGTCCGGCGGGTGCGGGCTCGGGGGGACGCGCCCCTCGCGGCCCGGGCCGCGCGGCCGTAGAATGCGCGCGCCGCCGGAAGCGCGGCCCACGACAGGAGCTCGCCCATGTCCGCCCCAGCCACCGGAGTCGCCGCCTCGCCCGTCGCGGCCGCCGCCTCGCGCGTCCCGGCCTCCTTCTTCTCGATCGTCGTCGGGCTCGCCGGCCTCGGCGCCGCCTGGCGCTCCGCCGCCCGCGCGTACGGCGTCTCCGACTGGCTCGCCGACGCGCTCCTCGCCGTGTCGGCGGCCCTCTTCCTCGGCGTCCTCGTCGCGCAGGTGCTCCGGGCCGTGCGCGGCGGCGCGCTCGGCGCCGAGCTCGAGGACCCCGTCTCCGGGAGCTACGCCGCCCTCGGCCCGGCGTCGCTGCTCCTCGTGGCGGCCGGCGTCTCGGTCCACTACCGCGATGCGGCCATCGTCCTCTTCTGGGTCGGGGCCGCCGGCCAGGCCGCGATCGGCGTGTGGCTCGTGGGCCGCTGGCTCCTCGCGCCCGCGGAGGCGAAGGCGGTCACCCCCGCGCTCCACCTCCCCGCCGTCGGGAACCTCCTCGCCGCCGTGGCCGCGGGCGCCGTCGGTCGCGCCGACGCCGGCTGGCTCTTCTTCGGCGCGGGCGTCGTCCTGTGGCTCGTCGTCGCCGCGGCGCTCCTCGACCGCTACGTGTCCGCGGGCGAGCTGCCCGCCGCGGTGCGGCCGCTCGTGGCGCTCGAGATCGCGCCGCCCGCCGCGGCGCTCCTCGCCTGGCAATCGCTCCAGGGCGGCGCGCCCGACGCGGTGTCGCGGATCCTGCTCGGGTTCGCGCTCTTCCAGGCGCTCGTCGTCGCGCGCCTCCTCGGGCGGCTCCGCGACGTGCCCTTCTCGCCCGCGTACTGGGCCTTCGCCTTCCCGCTCGCGGCGCTCGCCGCCGGGGCGCTCCGCCAGTCCGCGGCGGCGCCCGGGTCGGTCGCCGGGGCGCTCGCGCTGCCGCTCTTCATCGTGGCGAACGCGGTGATCGCGGCGATCGCGTGGCAGACGGCGGTGGCGGCCTCGCGCGGGAAGCTCCTGCCGCCGGGGTAGCCGCGGCCGGGCGCAGCGACGCCGCGCCGAGCGGCGCGCGTCAGCGAGCCGGCGCGCCGGGCTTCGTCACCCAGCCGGTGATCGAGGCGAGGTGCCCGTCCGGATCGCGGAAGTCGCACGCCCAGAGCTCGCGCGTCGCGTCGCCCGTCACGGGCCGCGGCGGCGTCCGGAACGGCACGCCGCGCGCGGAGAGCTCCGCGTGCGCCGCGCGCACGTCGGGGACCTCGAGCACGACCTCGGTGAGCGCCGCGAGCCCTCCGCCCGGCTCCGCCGGCGAGGCGACGGCGTTCAGCGCGATCGCGACGCCGCCCGCGTCGAGGAACGCGAACGCCCCGCCCCTGCCGGTCACGGGCAGGCCGATCCGGTCGCGCCAGAACGCGAGCGCGCGCTCGAGATCGACGACACGGAGGATGACGTGGGCGAGGCGCGGGGCGGTCATGCCGCCGACCTAACGCGCGCGGCCGCGCCGCGCCGCGCGCGGCGGACGGGCGGCGAGGGCCTCCGCCCCCCCGCGCTGCGGGGGGAGAGGAGGAGCCGCGTTCACCTGGCCTTGTGCGCGTGGACCTTCGCGTAGAGCGCCGCGTCGGTCTTCGCGCCGTGGCACCTCCTGCACGACGCCTGGTCCGGGGTGACGAGCCCTGCCGCCTTGGCCTTCGCGCGATCCCGCATCACGGACGCCGGCCAGTAGTCCGCGCCGTTCCCGTGGCAGCCCTCGCAGTCGAGCGCCTTCGCCTCGTGCTTGCTCGCCGCCCACGAGTCGTACTGGAGCCGGTGGCACACCTTGCACTTCTCGGAGCCGACCTTCGCGTGCGCGCTCGCCGGCGCCGGGGGCGGCGTGGCAGCGGGTGGCGCGGCGGCGGGCGGCGTGGCGGCGGGCGGCGTCGGGGCCGCGGTCGGGGTCGGGGTCGGGGCCGCGGTCGGGGTCGGGGTCGCCGTCGGGGTCGTGGTCGGGGTCGCCGTCGAGGTCGGGGTCGCCGTCGGGGTCGGGGCCGCGGTCGGGATCGGGGTCGGCGGCGGGGCCGGAGCGAAGGACGGCTGCGCGGGCGGCGCCTCCTTCTTCTCCCCGCAGGCGGCGGCGAGGACGGCGGCGGCGAGGACGGCGCTCCCCCGTGCGATGGCGGTCATGTCGGTTCCTCCGTGGCGTCTCACCCTACCAGACGCTCCGGCGCGCCGCGGGATTCAGGGCGGCGGCGCCGTGGGCCGCCGCTGCTAGACTCCCGCTGGTGCTCGTCGACGTCGCAGTCGCCGCTGCCGTGCGCGGCGTCTTCACCTACCGCGTCCCGTCGGCGCTCGCGGACGACGTGAAGCTCGGCGCGCGCGTCGCGGTCCCGTTCGGCAAGAGCCGGCGCGCGACCGGTTACGTCGTGGGCTTTCCGACCCTCGCGCCGCCCGGGTTCGAGCTGCGCGACGTCGTCGAGGTGCTCGACGAGCTGCCGCCGTTCACGCCGAAGCTCGTCGAGCTGATCCGGTGGGCGGAGGAGTACTACCTCGCCCCCGCCGGCGAGCTCCTGCGGGCCGCGCTCCCGCCCGGCCTCAACACGCGCCGGGGCACGCAGGCGCCCGCGCGCCGCGGCGTGGAGTACGCCGAGGCCGACGCCGGCGCCGCCGCGGCGGTCGCGGCGCTCGGTCGTGCGCGCGCGCAGCGCGCCGTCCTCGAGTACCTCCTCGCCCGCGGCCGCATCCCCGTCGAGGAGCTCAGGGCCGCCTTCCCGCGCGGCCGCGGCGCGCTGGGCGCGCTCGTCCGCCGCGGCCTCGCGCGGGTGGACACCGAGACGCGCGTCGCCCGCGCCGGGGTCCTCCCCGCGAGCGGCGCCGCGCACGCGCTCACGCCGGCGCAGGCGGCGGCGCTCGCCGAGATCGAGGGCGCCTTCGGCGCCTTCGCCCCCTTCCTCCTCCACGGGATCACCGGCTCCGGGAAGACCGAGGTCTACCTCCACGCCATCGCGCGCGCCCGCGCCGCCGGGAAGGGCGCCCTCGTGCTCGTCCCCGAGATCGCGCTCACCCCGCAGCTCGCGGGCCGCTTCCGCGCGCGCTTCGGCGACGAGGTGGCGCTCCTCCACTCGGGGCTCTCGGACGCCGAGCGGCACGCGGAGTGGATCCGCCTCCGCCGCGGCGACGCGCGCATCTGCGTCGGCGTCCGGAGCGCGATCTTCGCGCCGGTGCAGGACCTCGGCGTGATCGTCGTGGACGAGGAGCACGAAGGGAGCTTCAAGCAGGACGACGGCCCGGCCTACCACGCGCGCGACCTCGCGGTGGTGCGGGGCAAGCTCGAGGACGCGGTCGTGATCCTCGGCTCCGCGACGCCGTCGCTCGAGACCCTCGAGAACGCGCGGCGGGGGCGCTACCGCCGGCTCGAGCTGCCCGCGCGGATCGACGACCGGCCGCTCCCGGACGTCGAGCTCGTCGACCTGCGCCGGCTGCGCCGCCCGGGCGCGAGCCTGGCGCCGGCGCTCGTCTCGCCGCGGCTCGCCGCGGCGATCGAGGAGACGGTCGCGGCGGGGCAGCAGGCGATCCTGTTCCTGAACCGGCGCGGCTACGAGACGCTCGTCGTCTGCGAGGCGTGCGGCGCCGAGGCGCGCTGCACCGACTGCAGCGTCGCGCTCACGCACCACGCCCGGCGCGGGATCCTGCTCTGCCACACCTGCGGCCGGACCGAGCGGATGGACGGGCGCTGCCCGCTCTGCGGCGGCACGCGACTCGGCGTCGGGGTCGGGACCGAGCAGGTCGAGGACGCCGTCTCCGCGCTCGTCCCGCGCGCGCGGGTCGCCCGGCTCGACCGCGACGCGGTCTCCTCGGCCGGAGACACGGCCGCCGTCCTCGCGCGCTTCGCCCGCCGCGAGATCGACGTGCTCGTCGGCACGCAGATGGTGACGAAGGGGCACGACTTCCCCGGCGTCACGCTCGTCGGCGTGGTCCTCGCCGACACCGCGCTCGCGCTCCCCGACTTCCGCGCGTCGGAGCGGACGTTCCAGCTCCTCACGCAGGTGGCCGGCCGGGCCGGGCGCGGCGCCGAGGCCGGGCGCGTCCTCGTGCAGACCTTCAACCCCGGCGTGCGCGCCGTCGCCTGCGCCGCGCGGCACGACTACGCGGCGTTCGCCGAGGGGGAGCTCGAGGAGCGGCGGCGGCTCGGGTGGCCCCCGTTCGCGCGGCTCCTCGCGGTGCGCGTGGAGGGGTCGGAGTCGGGCGCGCGCCTCGCCGCGGACGCCCTCGCCCACGCCGCCCGCCCCGCGCTCCGCGGCGACGTGGCGATGCTAGGCCCGGCCCCGGCGGCGATCGAGCGGATCCGGGGGCGCACGCGGTGGCACCTCCTGTTCCGTGCGCCCACACCGCAGGCGCTCTTCCGCGTCCACGGGGCGACCACGGTCGTCGCGCGCCAGCCGCCCGGCGGCGCGACGGTGCGGTTCGACATGGATCCCTACTCGATGATGTAGGGGCCGGCGCCTGCTTGGTCCCCTGCCGGACCGCGTGGCATCATCGCGGCGCGTGGCGCGGATCCTCCTCGTGGACGACGATATCGCCGAGATCTCGGCGGTGAAGCGGATCCTCGCGCGGGCCGGACACCAGGCCGTGCTCGCGACGAACGCGCGCGACGCCGCCGCGGCCGTCGCGCAGGGCGCGCCCGACCTCCTCCTCCTCGCGTCGACGTGCGAGGGCGGCGCGGCGCTCGCGAAGCTCGGCGAGGGCGAGCTCGCGCCCGGCGTGCCGGTGCTGGTCCTCGGCGAGACGCCCGCCGCGCCCGCCGACGCCCCGCAGGTCGCCCGCCCGGTGGACCCCGCCCAGCTCGGCGAGCTCGTCGCCGCGTCGCTCGCCTCTCCCCGCGCGCCGCCCGCCGCCGCCGACCCTGCCGATCCCGCCGGCGACGCGCGAGCCGACGGCACCGCCGGCGTCCCGCCGGTTAGCCGGAGCCACGAGACCACCGACGAGGCGATCGCCGCGCTCGGCGAGCCCGACCCGGCCGCGCCGGCCGCCGGGCCCGCCTCTCTCCCGGCCGGCCCCGCCCGCGCGGCGCCGCGCCCCGCGTCCGGGCCGCGCCGCGGGCCCGCGCCGGCGTCCCGCCGGGCCGCGGCCGAGGCGCTGCGGGCGCGCGCCGAGGAGCTCCGCCGCACCGTGAACGAGATCGCGGACGCGCCGGTCGAGCCCGCGCCGGCGCCGCCCGCGTCCGAGGACGAGCTCGACGCGGGGCTCGAGGCGATCCTCCGGCGCGCGGAGGAGGCGGAGCGCGCCCACGCGGCGGAG
>DASSSJ010000027.1:0-23829 GCA_035708485.1 Anaeromyxobacter sp.
CGCGCCTCGATCCCGCGCACGCGTGGGCGATATGGCAGTTCTGGCCCCGCGGCCGCGTCGCGGGGATCGCCGGCCCGGTGGACCTGAACGCGCTGCGGAGCGGCCTCGACGCGCTCGACGTCACGCGAGGTGGCGGAGGCCACCCGCGTTCGAGACGTCGGCGTAGCCGGCCCGCCGGAGGATCCGCGCGGCCATCGCGCTGCGGGTGCCGGAGGCGCAGTAGATCGTCACGCGGGCGGCGAACCTCGCGAGGTGCAGCGCCGCCTGCCCCGCGGAGTTCCCGGCGCCGACCACCACGACGTGCTCGCCGGCCATCGCCGGCGCCTCCGCGGCCGCCGCCCCGTAGAACACGCCCACGCCCAGGAGGCGATCCAGCGCCGGCACGCCGAGGCGGCGGTACGCGACGCCCGTGGCGATCACCACCGCGCGCGCGGTCGCCTCGCCGCCGCCCGACAGGGTCACGACGCGATCGCCGCCGCGCGCCGCGAGCGCCGCCGCGGCCCGCGAGAACACGAACTCGGCGCCGAACAGCCGGGCCTGCGCGTAGGCGCGCGCGGCGAGCTCGGCCCCGCTGACGCCGCCCGGGAAGCCGAGGTAGTTGCGGATCCGCGAGCTCGCGCCGGCCTGGCCGCCGAGCGCGCGCGGCTCGATGACCACCGTCCTGAGTCCCTCCGACGCGCCGTAGACGGCGGCGGCGAGCCCCGCCGGCCCCGCCCCGACGATCGCGACGTCGTACGGCCGCGCGTCCGGCTCCGTCCGGACGCCGAGCGCCTCCGCGAGCGCGCGATCCTCCGGATCCACGAGCACCGCGCCGTCGAAGAAGATCACCACGGGCGTCCTCGCGTCGCCGGCGACCCCGTGGGCCGCCAGCAGCGCGCGGCCCTCCGCGCCGTCGGACGGGTAGAACCCGAAGGGAACGCCGTTGCGGGTCAGGAGGTCGCGCCCACCCCTTCACGATGGTGAGGTCGAGCTGGCCCAGCGCGGACGCGGACAGGATCGGCGCCGTGGCGGCCTCCGCGCCGGCCGCGTGGGCCATGGCGACGAGCGCCGCGCGCGCGGCGCCGGGGTGCAGCGCGTGCGCCCGCCGCAGGAGCTCGATCCCCCCGGTGCCCGGCAGCGCGGCGTCCGCGACGACCAGGGCCACCGGCGCGCCCTCGCGCGCGAGCCGGGCGGGCGTTCCTCCTGCACCGGCGAGCGGGCTCGCGGGGTCGCACGCCCGGCCGCCCGCGGAGCGACGGGGCGTCAACGGTTCCTGACGCCCTGGCCGGAGCACGCCCGATGATCGAGCGGCGGCGGCGGAGCCCCGCTAACGGAACCGCCGCTGCAGCCTCCTTCACCGGGAGATCCCATGGCCGACCATAACGAGCACCTCACCGGCGATCACGGCGAACACCACGCGCACGGCCCCGGCGCTCGCGCCGGCCACGGACCGGCCGCCCACGTCGCGCCGGCCGGCTGGCGGGACGCGTACGTGCGCGCGTTCGCGGCCGCGCAACCGCAGCCGGGGCGCATCATCGTGGACGCCGAGCTCGAGGCCCGCGACTTCGACTGGGAGTTCACGCCCGGCCTCACGACGCGGGCCTGGGGCTTCAACGGCGCGGTGCCCGGCCCGACGATCGAGGCGCGCGTCGGCGACGTCCTGCAGGTCCGGCTGACGAACCGGCTCCGCGAGCCCACCGCGGTCCACTGGCACGGGCTGCGCGTCCCCGCGGCGATGGACGGGACGGAGATGGTGCAGCGGCCCGTCGCGCCCGGCGAGACGTTCACGTACCGCTTCTCCCTGCCGGACGCCGGCACGTTCTGGTACCACCCGCACGTCAACGAGACCGTCCAGCTCGAGCGCGGCCTCTACGGCGCCATCGTCGTCCGCGGGCCGGACGAGCCGCGGCTCGACGCCGAGCGCGTCCTCGTCCTCGACGACGTCCGGCTCGACCGGAAGGGCGCGATCAAGCCGCCGGGCGGCTGGATCGACTGGCACAACGGCCGCGAGGGGAACACCCGGCTCGTCAACGGCAGGCGGGAGCCCGAGCTGACGATGGCGGCCGGGCAGGTCGAGCGGTGGCGGATCGTCAACGCGGCGAGCGCGCGGTACGTCCGGCTGTCCATCGGCGGCCACCCCTTCCGGATCCTCGGCACCGACGGCGGGCTCCTCCCCGCTCCCGTCGTCGCGAACGAGATCGTGCTCGCGCCGGCGGACCGCGTCGACCTCGCCGTGGGGCCGTTCGCGGAAGGTGAGCGGGTCCGGGTGGAGTCGCTCAGGTTCGTGCGGGGGAAGATGGCGTTCCGGCTCCCGAGGCGCGAGGTCTTCGCGACGGTTCGCGTCGGCCCGGCGGCGCCCTCACGCGCCGACATCCCGGACGTGCTCCGCCGGATCGAGCCCATCGTGACCGGCCCGGTCGAGCCGACGCGCGAGGTGCGGCTCGGCTGGAAGACGAGCCTCGCGCACGGCGTGGACTTCACGGTCGGCGGGGAGTCCCACCATCGCGCGGAGCCGTGCCGGGTCGGCGAGCTGCAGGTCTGGGACGTCGTGAACGGCACGCCGATGCACCACCCGTTCCACCTGCACGGCTTCTTCTTCCAGGTGCTCGAGGTGAACGGGAGGCCCCCGGCGTTCCTCTCGTGGGAGGACACCGTCGACGTCCCTGCCCGCGGCCGGGTGCGGATCGCGTGGGTGCCGGACGACCGCCCGGGCAGCTGGATGTTCCACTGCCACATCCTCGAGCACCACGCGGCGGGGATGATGGCGCACTTCGAGGTGGTGCGCTGACCGCGGGCTCGCCGCGGCCGCCGCGCGCGCGCTCGGGCCCGCGCGATCGGCGGCCGGGCGAGGGCCTTCAGCGCATCCGGAGCGCGCTGAACACCCCGGCGTGATCCGAGTCCCAGTAGCCGTTCGCCATCGTCCGCCCGGTCACCGCCGACTCGACGAGCAGCACGGTGTCGGGCGCGTCGGTCATCACGTGGTCGACCTGGTGATCGAACTCGGCGGCGGTCCCGGTGGTCAGGTCGTAGGAGTCGATGCAGCAGCTCTGCGGATCGCCCGTGCTGCGCTCGACGAAGCCCGCCGCCAGCAGCACGCGGTAGGCCTGCTGGTCGTCCGGCACGACGGTGTCGTCGTCGGAGTTGAGATCGCCGAGCAGGACGACCGGGAGGTCGCCCGTCGCCGGCCCTCCCGCCGCCACGAGCTCCGCCGCCTGCTGCGCGCGGATGCTGGGGTGCAGCGCGCGCGGGTCGAAGGCCTCGAGGTGGGTGTTCACGAACCGGAACGGGAGGCCGCCGCGCACGCGCGCGTCCACGCGCGTCCACCCGCGCGTCACCGGCACGGGGACGCCCAGGATCGGGAGCGTCAGGAGGCGCTGGAAGTGGCCGCCCTGCGGCTGCCAGACGTGCACGCCCGCGTCGATGCGCTGGAGGATGACGTCGCGCATGGTCAGCCGCCCGTTGAGCTCGGCGTTCACGATCGGGACCGGACCGTCGCCCGCGATCGCGTTCTCGTCGGCGGGCGCCTCGAAGTCGAACTCCTCCTGGACGACGACGACGCGGTACCGCTCCTCGCCCGCGTTCAGCTCGGCGAGCAGCAGCGCCAGGAAGTCGTAGCGCACCTCGGTCGCGCCCTTCGGCGCGCCGAGGAGCGGGGCGATCGAGGGCGGGCCGGTGCGCCAGAGCGCCACCTCCTGCAGGCCGACGAGATCCGGCCGCGCCTCGAGGATCTCCGCGGCGAGCCCCCTCGCCCGGACCGGGAAGTTGGTGGCGGTCACCTGGCGCAGCACGGCGCCGGCCGCGGAGACGAACGCGGGCAGCGTGGGGGCGCCGATCGCCGGCGCGAGGTCGGCGCCGAGGTAGAGGTTGCGCGTCATCACCCTCGCGACGTGCCCGCGGGCGACCGGCTCGCCTGCCGCGAGCGCGGGCGCGACGAGCAGGGCGGCCAGCGCCGCCGTTCGTGAGATCGGTGCGAAGCTGAAGCTCGAGCAGGCCATGAACCGTCCTCCGGTCGGGAACGGCGGCGAGCCTCCTGCCGCGCGCCGCTCGCGACCAAGGGCTCGCATGGGGACGCCCCCATCGCGGCCGGGCCGGCCGGGGAGGGGCCCGCCCGCACGCGCCGTTCCCGGGGGCCGCGACGCGAGCCGCGGCCGGTTCTCGCGCACACACCGACGCACGTCGCACCCGCGCCCGCCTGGCGGACGGCGCACCCGGCCGGTGTAAGCTCTCGCTGACCGAACGGGAGGGGACCGTGACGATCCGATCTGCCCGCGCACGCACGCTCGCGCCGCTCGCGCTCGCGCTCCTGACGCTGGCCGGGTGCAAGAAGGACCCGGACGGCCCGCCCACTCCGCCGGCGACGTGCACGCTCTCCCCCGGCTCGCCGCTGCGGGTCGTGCAGATGAACCCGGCGCCGGGATCCCAGTACGTGTCGGTCACGGCGACCGTGTCGCTGCGGTTCAACACCTGCCTCGACCTCTCGACGGTGTCGTCCCAGACCGTCGAGCTCGGCGAGGTCGGGGCCTGGGGGCTGACGACGCCGGTGGCGGTGGCGCAGGGGTACGACCCGCGAACGGCGACGCTGAGCCTCGATCCCACCGCGAACCTCCGGCCCGACACGACCTACCGGGTGACGGTCTTCCAGACGGTGAAGGGCGCGCACGGCGAGGCGCAGACCGCCCCGTACCAGCAGAGCTTCCACACGCGCGCCACGCCGGACGTGACCGCGCCCACCACGTCCGCCTCGCCGGGCACGGGTCGGTACCACACCCCGCAGCACGTGACGCTCGCGTGCTCCGACGGCGCGGACGGCGGCGGCTGCGCGCGGACGTACTTCACGGTGGACGGGACGCCGCCGACGCCCGCCTCCCCCGTCTACGCGAGCCCGATCGCCGTCACGCACGACCTCACGATCCGCTTCTTCTCCGTGGACTTCGACGGGAACGCCGAGCTTCCGAGGTCGGCGAGCTACGTCATCGACACGGTGCCGCCCACGATCGTCTGGATCGACCCGCAGGACGGCGCGACGGGCGTCCCGCGGACGGTCCGGATCCGCGCGCGGTTCAGCGAGCCCATGGCGCCGTGGTCGCTCAACGCCACGAGCATCACGATGAGCCCGTCCCCGGAGCGGTCGTACCACTGGGAGCTGCTGGACGGGGACGTCGACACGCTCACGATCGTTCCCCGCCGGCGGCTCGAGTGCGGGACCGTCTACACGCTCACCTTCGGCGCCGGGGCGCGAGACGTCGCGGGCAACGGCCTCGCCGCGCCGGTCACCTCGTCCTTCACCGTGCACGCCGACTGCGAGGAGCCGGTCACGACCGCGTCGCTCCAGGACGGCGTCTACGCGACGTCGCCCCAGACGGTGACGCTCACGTGCACGGACGGCGCCGGCTCCGGGTGCGCGCGGATCGTCTACACGCTCGACGGCACGATGCCGTCGTTCCACGACGATCCGACGACCCCACCGGACGAGCGGAACGGGACGGTGGTGAACGGCGCGAGCGCCGGTCCGCTCTCGATCGGGATCGGCGACACGGTCCTCCGGTTCCAGGCCGAGGACGTCGCCGGGAACCTCGAGGTCGTCCGCGAGGAGCGGTACTCGATCTCGACCACCGGCTTCACGTGGGTCGCGACCGGCTACGGCCTCGCGCGCGGGATGGGGCCCGTCCCGAGCTCGTTCGTGACGCTCGAGGGCGCCGGCCTCGTCGCGGCGTTCTTCCGGGATCCGACGAACGGCCGGCTCTATCGCGCGGCGGAGCGCGGGCTCTACGCGAGCGACGACGGCGTGTCGTGGTCGAGGAGCGTCCTCGTGGACGATCGCGGCGTCCCGCAGCGGGCCACCGCCGTGTACGCGCAGGGGAGCCTCGTGTTCGTGGGGACGAGCGGCGGCCTCTACCGGTCCGAGGACGGCGGCGCGACGTTCCAGTACCTCGACCACGCCCGCGTGCACCCGCCGTGGATCGTCGACGTCGCGGGCGACGGGAAGGACGTCTACGCCGCCGGGAACGAGGGGATCCGGGTCTCGCACGACCGCGGGGAGTCGTTCGTCGAGACGGACGCGACCGTCTGGTTCGCGGATCTCGAGGTGGACCACGCCCGCGGGCTCGTCTTCGTCGGCAGCAACGAGGGGCTCCGCGTGAGCGCCCTGAGCGGCGGCGCGTCCCGCGTGTACGACGCGACGAGCGGCCTGCCCTCGAGCTCCGTGAACGCGGTGGCCGTCACCCCGGACGGCGTCCACGTGGCGACGGCCGAGGGGCTCGCGATCTTCGCGCGCGACCTCGACGGCTACCCGTCGGGCACCCCGACCGTGCGCAACTACGTGGACGGGCTCGGCACCTGGGGCGGGGTCGAGAGCGTCGTCGTCGAGGAGGCGACCGGGACGATCTACGCCAGGACCGAAGCGGGCTACCCGCCGTACCTGTACCGCTCGACCACCGGCGGCGCGACGTGGACGGCGCTCTCGCTCACCCAGCCCACGAACCTAAGCGGAAAGGCCTACGGCGCGCTCTACCTCGACGGCTCCGACCTGTGCGTCGGAGCGACGCCCGGCTGGTACCTCTCCAGCGACGGCGGCGCGACCTTCACCGAGAAGGACCTCCCGTCCGTCGTCCGCATCGCGCAGGCCGGCGGGAAGCTCTACGCGGCGTCGTCGGGGTCCACCGGCGACGACGGCCTCCTCGTCTCCACCGACGGCTTCCGGACGTTCGCCGGCAGGGGCGAGCGGCACGGCATGGGGCCGGACGGCGGGAGCGTGAACGATCTCGCCGTCGACGGCCTGAACGTGTACGCGGCGACGGACCAGGGGCTCGCGATCTCCACGGACGGCGGGAGCACGTTCGTCCTGAGGACGAGGACGAGCAACGGCCTCTGGACCAACTCCATCGACTGCGTCGCGGTCCAGCCCGGGAAGATCTGGGCGTGCGCCAGCAACTCGCTCGACGTCTCGACGGACGGCGGGTCGAGCTTCCAGAGCGAGTTCAGGATCAGCGCGGGCGTCGCGCGGGCGGTCGCGGCGTCGGGCTCGTACGTCTACTACGCGAACACGACGGACGTCCGTTACTCGACGGACGGCGGGGCGACGGCCTTCCAGCTCGCGACCGGGCTCGGCGCCCAGCCGCAGGATCTCGCGCTGGCTCCGGGCGGGAACGTGTACGTCGCGACCGGCAACGGCGCGTTCGTCTCGACCGACCGCGGGGCGACGTTCTCGGCGCTCGCGGGGGTCACCGGAACGACGTGGGTGTACTCGGTCGACGCGACGTCCGACGCGCTCTACGTCGGCCTCGGAAACGAGCTCGGGATCTCGACGGACGGCGGACAGACGTTCGCGTGGCGCGACGCGACGCACGGCCTCACCGGCACCCCGAAGGACACGCTGTACCAGCCCTGAGGCGGAGCCCGGGGCGACCCGAGTCCCGAGACGCCCCGCCCGGCGGACGCGCGAGCGGCTCGCCCGGCTCGCGCGTCCGCGTCCGCGGTGGCGCGCGGGGAGCGTCTACGGGATGAACACGTGCACCTTGCTCATCGGGTCGAACCACGCCGTGCCGGCGCCGCCGGGCGCCATGATCTTGGGCACGCCCTGCTCCACGATGGTGACGCCGTAGGTGCCGTGCTTCTGGTCCGCGCCGGCGGCGTCGAGCGGCGCCGTGGCGACGGTGGTGACGAGCCGGCTCCAGCGGCGCGTCGTCACGTCGAAGACCTGCGAGGCGATGAGGGTCCCGGTGATGTTCGAGGCGATGAACTCGCCACCGAAGGAGTAGACGCGGCTCCCGATCGCGGCGAGGACGTTCGCGCTCGCGCCCACCGGCGCGCTCTGCTCCCTGCGCCAGCCGCCCTCGCCCGGACGCATCGACTCGACGCCGCGCATGTGCGTGCTCGCCTCGCTGCGCCCCTGGAACACCCAGATGCGGCCGTCGACCACGACGGCGTTGAAGTGCTCCCGGCTCTCGTGCAGCGAGGGGGCCTCGACCCAGCGAAGCGGGAAGACCGTCGTGTCGAGGTAGATGACGGAGCTCGTCGTCCGGATGGACTGGTTCACGGGATCGGGGCTGCCCTCGTGCGGGACGACGCCGCCCATGAGGTAGATGCGGTTGCCGACGCTCACCGCGGCGCCCGCGGACCTCGGCGCCGGAAGCCCGAGGCACTCGTCGCCGGCGCCGCACGGCCCGCCGTCGGAGACGCGGATCGGGCTCCACGTGCCGACGGGCGACCTGGGGCTGTCGGGCGTGAACACCTCGACGCCGCCGGTCGGGGCGAACGGCCCGGCGTGGCCGCCGAGCGCCCAGATCCGCCCCTGGTGCGTGACCGCGACGATGTGGTGCATGGCCGCGTGCGGGAACGACGACGAGGGCGGCAGGCTCACCCACTGTCCGGGCGCCGCCGGCGCGTCCGCGTCCTTCCCGGCGGGCGTGTAGACCAGGATCTCTCCGGTGCCCTCGAAGGGGAACGGCTCGGGGTTGTCCTCGGTCGCGACCGGAGGCGGCTGGATCGGGACGAACCCGCCGATGAGGTACACGAACTCGTTGAGGACGGCCGCGGCGTGCTCCTGCCGCGCCTGGAAGCGGCCCTGGGCGTCCTTCAGGTTGGCGCCCCGGACCCACGTCCCGCCGGTGACGACGGGGTACGACGAAACGGGCGCGTTCGGGTTCCCGGTGGCGGCGGCCTCGTCGATCGCTCCGGTCGAGCCGTCGCACGAGACCGCGAGGACGACCGCGGCGAAGGCGGCCGCTCCGGCGAGCAGCAACCTGCGGGCGCGTGTGGACGACACCTTGCGTGGGGTGCTCATGACAGTGCCTCCTTGCAGCCTGGGGGGACTCGCCCATAACCGCGAGAGAGTCGCGTCCACGCGCCGGTTGGGGCGTGCTGGGTGGGGCGCGGGGGTCCCCGCCGTCTCTCCCGCGCCGCGTCGGGCGGAGGATCCCCGCTCTCAGGGCGAGAACTCCGCGCCCAGGTCCGGTACCGCCGCGATCGCCTCGGCGGTGACCTCCGGAGGAACGCCGAAGACCTCCTCGGCGACCCGCACGAGCTCGGCGCCGTCGGCGAGGGATCGCCGCTCCTCCCGCTCGCCGTGCGCGAGGGCGAGCGAGAGGTTCCGCAGCACCCGCGCGCGGCCCGCCGAGAAGCGGATGATCACCACGGCGTTCATGAAGGTGGCGTCCGGGCGGAACGAGTCGGCGATCGCCCCGCCGAAGTGCGCGCGGGCGCGGGGCGCCGGGCGCACGCGATAGCCGTGGCGCAGCGCGCCGTCCCGGTGATGCTCCAGCGCGGACCCGCCGTCGGCGCCGCGCGGCCGCAGCACGTACCGGTCGCGTCCGAGCTCGACCACCTGGACCCGGTCGAGATCGAGCGGCATCGGCGCGAACAGCGGCGCGCCGTAGCCGACGTCCACGAGGAGCTCCCGCCCGTCCAGCTCGACCACGTTCACGACGTGGACGTCGGGCCGCGACATGTCGGCGCCGCAGAGCCGCGCCCGGTACCCGAGGGCGAGGAGCAGGTCGTTGAGGTGGAAGGCGTTCGCGTAGCAGGTGCCGCCGAGGCGGAGCCGCTCGATGCCGTCGAGGTGCGTCTCGAGATCCGGCACGTCCGCGAGCCCGCTCCGGCGGAGCCGGTACAGCTTGGACACGTTCTCGAAGGGGACGCGCGAGAGGTGCGCGGCCAGGAGCTCGCCGAGCGCGTCCAGGCTCGGGCGACGCGCGGCGACGCCGACGAGGCGGAGGAACCGGGCGAGCTGCTCGCGCGTCACGCAGGGATGATAGTCGCCCGCGGCCGGGCGCGAGCGGCCTCCGCCGCGGCTCGCTCTCCACGTACCACGCGCCGGCGACCCGTCGCAGCGGCGCGCGGCCCCGGCGGCTCGCGGAGCCGTCCGGGCGTCCGGTCTGGTAGGCTCGCCGCGCACCCTCGGGAGGCGGACATGATCGGACGCGGCATCCTCGCAGTCGTGGCGCTGTTCGTGGCGGGCTGTGCGGCGCGAACCCAGGTGGTGGTCCTTCCGTTCGAGATCAGCAGCCAGCGCGAGCTGAAGCCCGAGCAGCGCGCGGAGGCGTGGCGCCGCGCCGTGAACGCGTTCGACTGGACCGGCCGGACCGCGTCCGTCTCGGACGAGAGCGGGGGCGTGCTCCAGAGCGTCGAGCAGGGCTCCGTGATCCAGTGCAGCGAGTGGCGGGGCACCCCCCTGAAGCCCGAGGCGTCCCTCTGCAAGGCCAACGAGTCCACGCGCTTCACGATCGGCGACGACGGCGTCGCCCGCGTGCGGATGGCCGGGAGGATCGCGGGAACCGTCCCCAACGCGCCCTCGGCGAGCCCGCTGCTGAGCGATCGCGACCGGGAGCAGCAGCAGGCGAGGCTCGACCGCTGGCTCGACTTCGTCCTCGGGAAGACGGACTACAAGCCCGAGCCTCCGAACCCGCCGCTCGCCTCCCCCTGGCCGGGCCTCTGAGGCGCACCGCGCCTCGCGCGCTCCGCGCCCGCCGCGATCGCCCGCCGGACCGCGCGCGAGAGCCGGATCGCGAGCACCGCCACGAGCGCGAAGAGGAGCGCCGTCGGGACGAAGATCGGCCAGACCCGCAGCCGCCCGTCGTCGCCGGGCGCGAGCGCGGCCATCGTCAGGAAGACGAGCGTCTGCGGGACGGCGAGCCAGTAGAACAGCGCCTTCATCTGGCGCCAGATCGGCTCCTGCAGATCGGGCGGCAGCGCCAGGAAGGCCTTCTTGTCGGGGAGGTCGAGCAGCTCCGGGTGCCTTCGCGCCCAGCCCACGATCCGCGCGCCCGCGTAGATCAGCGCGGTGATCGCGAGCCCGACGAGCGGCACCGCGAGCGTGTTGCCCCAGCTCCTGTCTCCCCACCGATCCGGGACGCCGGCGAGGTCGAAGTGCAGGGGGATGCGGGCGGGCTGGCGCGCGTGGTTGGCGATCGCCGCGGCGAACGTGCCGATCACGAAGAGGACGTTGAGCCCGTGCGCCGCGCGGACGGCGCGGACCTCCATCGCGTCGTTCACGGTGACCCTCCGGCCGACTGCGTTCGGGATCGGCGGCGCCGATCCTGAAGCTGCGCGCCGCTCGCGCTCCATGCTACCGCGCCGGCCGCCGAGCGGCGCACCGCAGCGGCGGCCGCGACGCGCGTCGTTCGCGCCCTGGTCCTCGAGCCCTCGGCCGCCGCACCGCGCGGACGCGGCGGACCGGACGTCACGCCACCGGGTGCAGCCCGCCGTGCTCCGCGGCGCCCCCGGCGGGCGGCGGGGCCGGCGCGCGGTCCAGCGCCGCGCGATCCCACGCCCCGAGCGTGGAGCCCGCCTCGTACACGCTCTCGCAGAACGCCCGCACCTCGCCCGCCGGATCGGCGGCGGAGCGGACCGCCTCGTACGGGAGCACGAACTCGCCGAGCGCCGGGTCGTACCGGGCGGTCGCCGGGGCGACGGCGGCGTCGCGGAACCCCGCCGGCTCCGGCGCGGCGTACGCGTAGAAGACCGGCTCGTCCACCGACACGCCGGCCGGCGTCGTGCCGCCGGGCCAGAAGCCGAACGAGATCACCTCGTGCGAGTACGCCTCGCGGGTGATCGCGTCCACGCCGGGCCGCTCCGGCGCGCGGCGCCCCGAGAAGCGCGTCGCCGCGAGATCGAAGCTCCCCCAGAAGAAGTGGACCGGGCTCTGCTTCCCCACGAACCCGTTCGAGAGGGTCCTGAGGGCCGCGTCGCTGCTCCGGAGGACCTGGAAGAAACGGGTCGCCGCCGCTCGGTCGTACTCGTGGTGCACCTCGTCCCGCTCGAACGGGATCGGGTCCGGCACCTCGACCGGCGTCGTCCAGACGTGCACGTCGATCCCGAGCTCGCGCAGGAGCGCCATGTACTCGAGGTAGAACGCGCGGACCGTCCGCGGCTCGAGCGGCATCGCGCGCGACCGGCCGTCGCAGCGCGCCCTGAGCACGTGATCGACGAGGTCCAGCTCCACGTCGAGGCAGCGATCGCGGTCGAGCATCGGCGCCGGGCTCGCGAGCCCGCACGACGTGACGCTCAGGGCGCAGTGCCAGAAGTGGTTCTGCGGCGGCGCGAGGGCGAGCAGCGTCTTGCCGACGACCTGCGTCCACATGTGGAGCGTGTCGCGAGTCCCGCGCCAGGGCGCGAGCGGCAGCTCCGGCCAGCGATCGCCCGCGGCGTCGTCGTCCACGGTGCCTCCGCGTCGACGCCGCGCGCGCCGCGCACCCTCGCGCGCTCGCCGGGCGTCGTCGGCGATTCTCCTTAGCGCGAGGCGGGCCCGCCCGCCGCACCGAGGACGAGCGCGGGCGAGCACGGCGCCCCTCCGGCGCCGCGGCCACCCTCCCGGGGCCGCGCCGCGCCGGCCGCGTCGGGCTTCCCCTTCGTGCCGCCGCCTCAGCGGCGGTCGAGGAGGTTCAGGACGAGCGCCTTGCGCCCGCCGGAGAGCTTCCGGCGCTCCCACTGCCTCCGCTCGCGGAGCTTGAGCGCGTATCCGATTGCGACGGCGAGGACGACGGCGACGGGGATCAGGAAGCGCACGGGGGACCTGCTCGGTTGCTCGTGGCGAGGGCAGCGGGGCCGCCGTCCGAAACGGCGGTCCCGTTCGGCGGGTGGGTGGTCGAGGGACGATCCGGCGGAGCCTCGCCCCGCTTCGGCTGGGGCGAAGCGTGAAGTACCACGGCACGGCCGTGTCCCGCCAGCCGCCCCCCGGCGGGCGAGCCGCTGCGAGCGCCCCTCGGCGGATCGAGACGACTCCGTCAGCGGCGCTCGGGGTCGCGCTTCTCGTGCTCGGGGTCTCGCTTCTCGTCCTCCTCGAGGACGCCTTGCCTCTCGCGCTTCTCGTCCTCCTCGAAGATGCCCTGCTGCGTCTCGTGCTCCCGCTCGATCGGCGGAGCGACGGTGCGCTCCCGCCGCTCGCGCGGGTCGGGCCGGCGCTCGGTCCGGTCCTCTCCGGTGCGGTCCCAATCGGACATGTCGCCCTCCTTTGGCGGGAAGGATGGCCCCGTCGCGGCCGCCACGCCCGGCCCCATCCCGGCTCGCCGCGCACGCGGGCGTGCGCTCGGCTCGCCGGCGGGGCGGCTAGGAGCGCGGGGCCCCGAAGCTCCGCTCGAACAGCGCGCGGATCGCCGTGCGCCCCTCGCCGGAGAGGTGTCGCGTCCCCGCGCCCGCGAACCGCTCGTGCGCGATGACCGGCGGCGCCTCGGCCACCCACTCGCGCCCGTCCCAGCGCAGCCAGCGCCCCCGCTCCTGCTCGAACACGTGGACCGGCTTCCCCCAGTGTCGCGCAAGCTCGACGGCCCACCCCGTCCCGCCGTGGGCCGTGTCGTCCGGGTTGACGGCGCCGACGGCGAACACCTCGCTCGCGGCGCTCACCTGGTGCCAGATGGCCTGGAGCACGCGCCGCAGCTCCGGCGACTCCGAGAAGTCGCGGTGCAGGTGCGCCTTCACGTACGCGGCGCTGACCTCTCCGACCCTGAGCTCGTCCTCGCTCAGCTCGACGAGGCCGCGCGTCCGCGCGACGCCGTGACGGCCGAGGAACGTGAAGTTCACCTCGCGGACACCCCACCGCTCGGCGCAGGCGCCGAACTCCTCCTCGGCCCCGGGCGACCCGCTCGCGAGCAGCGTGAACGCCGCCGGGGACGGCTCGCCCGAGGGCGGCGCGTCCTCCTCGGCGGGGAGCCGCAGCGTGCCGCCCTCGAGCACGAGCGGGACGTCGGCCGCGGGGAACCGCTCGAAGTCCTTCACCAGCGTCAGCCGGGCGTGCCGCCCGTGGGGCTCGAGGAACAAGCCGATGTCGACGAGCGCGGCGCACGCGTCCGAGAGCGGGGCGCTGCGCCGGGCGCCGCCAGGCCCGGCGGCCCGCGCGTCGCGCGCGGTCATCCAGAGCTCCGCGCCGATCCGGCCCACGCTCGCCTTGACGGCGCGGACCGTCTCCTCGGCCCCGGGCTCCTCCCACTGGAAGCCGTCCACGAGGACGGCGGCGGGTCCGACCCCGAGGTGCGCCTGGAACGCCGCGAGCGCCTCGTCGAGCGCCCGCGCCCCGAAGGTGCCGTCCAGCGACGACCAGATGAGCCGGCGGCGCGCGATCGACTCCCGCACGCCGCGGCGGTCCGCCAGCTCGACGCGGTCCGCCAGCTCGTTGAAGAGCGCGTCGTAGCGGGCGGAGACGTGCTCGACGGACTGCCCCACCGCGACGTGCAGGACGGGCCGGTCGCGGAAGAGCGCGTCGAGCCCGATCTGCACGAGGCAGGCGGACTTGCCGACGCCCGCCGGCGCCATGATCACGCCCAGGTGACCCTTGCCGAGGCCGCCGCGGATCGAGCGGTCGAGGATCCGCAGCGGGCTCCGGAGGATCGCTTCCTGTCGGATCATGGCGCTCCGTCGGATCTACTTCTTCCCGCCCGCCGCCTTCCGGGCCGCGTCCTTCTTCATGAGCTCCTCGGCCATCGCCGACGGGACCGGCAGGTACCGCGAGAACTCCATGCTGAACTCCGCCTTGCCCTGCGTCGAGGACCGGAGGGTCGTGGAGTAGCCGAACATCTCGGCGAGCGGCACCTCGGCCTCGATCCGGGCGAGCCCGCCGTCCTCCTGCGAGCCGACGATCATCGCGCGCCGCTGCATCAGCGTGCCGAGGATCCCGCCCGAGAACTCCGCCGGGCCCTCGACCACCACGCGCATGATCGGCTCGAGGAGCCGCGGCTTCGCGCGGTCGAAGCCCTCCCGCCAGGCGCCGCGGGCGGCCTCCTGGAAGGCGATGTCCGACGAGTCGACCGCGTGGCTCGCGCCGTCGTTGATGACGACGCGGACGTTGACCACGGGGAAGCCGAGCAGCCTCCCCTTCCCGAGCATCGAGCGGAAGCCCTTCTCGACCGCGGAGATGAACTCGCGCGGGATCGCGCCGCCGACCACGTCGTCCACGAACTCGAACGGCTGCTCGCACGGCTCGACGTAGCCGCACACGCGGCCGAACTGCCCCGACCCGCCGGTCTGCTTCTTGTGCGTGTAGGCGAACTCGGCGCGCTGGCCGACGGTCTCCCGGTACGCGACCTGCGGCGCGGACACCTCGACGATCGCGTTGTACTCGCGCTTCATGCGCTCGATGTAGACCTCGAGGTGCAGCTCGCCCATCCCGCGGATGATCGTCTCGCCGCTCTCCTCGTCGATCCCGGCGCGGAAGGTCGGGTCCTCGCGGGTGAAGCGGCGGAGCGCCTTCCCCATGTTGGCCTCGCTCTTCGAGTCGGCCGGCTTGACGGAGAGCGCGATCACCGGATCCGGCACGTGCATCGAGGTCATGTTGTACCTGACCTTGCCGTCCGTGAACGTGTCGCCCGAGTTGCACTCGATGCCGAACATCGCGACGATGTCGCCGGAGCCGGCGGCGTCGATGTCCTCCATCTCGTCCGCGTGCATGCGCACGAGCCGGCCGACCCGGTGGTCCTTCTTCGTGCGCATGTTCGTGATGAACATGTCGCGCGAGAGCTTGCCCTGGTAGATGCGCAGGTACGTGAGCTGGCCGTACCGGCCGTCCTCGAGCTTGAACGCGAGCGCCACGGTCGGCGCGCCGTTGTCGGTCGAGAGCACGACCTTCGCCTCGTCGTGGGCGAGATCGAGGGCCTCGTTCACGACCTCGGTCGGATCGGGGAGGTAGTCGACCACGCCGTCGAGCAGCTTCTGGACGGCCTTGTTCTTGTAGGCCGAGCCCATGAACACCGGCGTGAGCTTCAGCTCGACGGTGCCCTTGCGGATCGCCTTCCTCAGGAGGTCCTCGGTGACGCGGTCCTCGAGGATCGCCTCGGTCAGCGCGTCGGAGAACATCGACGCCGCGTCGAGCATCTCCTCGCGCGCCTTCGCCGCCTCCGCCTGCATGCCGGCCGGGATCTCCGACTCGGCGATGACCTCGCCGTCCTTCCCGCCGAAGCGGTAGGCCTTCATCGTGACGAGGTCGACGACGCCCTCGAACCTGTCCTCGAGGCCGATGGGGAGCTGCATCAGCACCGGGTTGTGCTGGAGCTTCTCGCGGAGCTGGTCCTTCACGCGGAGCGGGTTCGCGCCGGACCGGTCGCACTTGTTCACGAACGCCACGCGCGGCACCCTGTAGCGCCGCATCTGGCGATCGACGGTGAGGGACTGGCTCTGGACGCCGGCGACGGCGCAGAGCACGAGGATCGCGCCGTCGAGGACGCGCAGCGACCGCTCGACCTCGATGGTGAAGTCGACGTGCCCGGGGGTGTCGATGATGTTGAAGTGGAGCCCCTTCCACTCGCAGTGCGTCGCGGCGGAGGCGATGGTGATGCCGCGCTCGCGCTCCAGCTCCATCGAGTCCATCTTGGCGCCGACGCCGTCCTTGCCCTTCACCTCGTGGATGGCGTGGATCCGGTTCGTGTAGAAGAGGATCCGCTCCGTCAGCGTGGTCTTCCCGCTGTCGATGTGAGCCGAGATCCCGATGTTCCGGAGCTTCGAGAAATCCGTGTACACGTCTTACCTCCACCCGCGGGGGCGGACCTTTCTGCTCGTCGTTGGCGAATCGGTGCTCGGCGCCGCTCGCCCTGCCATCCGGCGGGCCAGCAATGGACGCCGCTCGTATTTCGAGCCCGGCGCGCGTCGCCTCGGTTCTGCGAGCGGCGCGCGCAAGAACGGCGCCGCCACACGTGCGGCGCCGTCGGGCGGGCGCAACCTGCCACAGGCGCGCGCCCGATGCAAGCCCCCGGCGGGCCGAGCGCCTGGCGGGCGCCGGACCCGACCACCCCACCGGGAAGGGCGGACGGGCGCCGCCCCGAGTCACGGCCCGGGCGATCTCTCGCGGATCGTCCAGAGATACACGTCGCGCTCCTCGTCGTCGCCGCGGCGGGCGGGAGCCGTGATCGACACCACCCGGTCCGGCGGCCAGTCTCCCATGTCGTGCCAGTGCGAGACGACCCGGGCGCCGGGGCGAAGCTGCGAGAGGAGGCGCGGCCGCAGCTTCAGGTTCACCTCGCGCTGCAGGAACAGCGTCACCACCGTCGCCTCGCGGAGGTCGGTCTCGTAGAGGTCGCCCTCGACGATGCGGACGCGGTCCTCGACGCCCGCGGCCCGGGCGTTCGCGCGAGCCTCCCGCACCAGCGCCGGATCGATCTCGACACCGACCGCGCGCGCCCCGCGCCGCGCGGCCTCGATCACGATGCGGCCGTCGCCGCAGCCGAGATCGTAGACGACGTCCCCGGGCCCGACCGCCGCGAGATCGAGCATGAGCTGGACCACCTGCGGCGCGCTCGGCTCGTAGCGCACGTCCGGCGCGCGCGCCGGCTGGCCGGCCGGCACCGTGCTCGCGGCCCGCGGCGACGCGCAGGCGAGCACCGCCCACGCCGCCAGGACGGCGAGCGCGGGCGGTCGGGGTCCCGTCGAGACGATGGGCATGCGCCGCGATCCCCGCCTACCCGAACCGGAGCCCGAGCTTGGCGGACCGCTCCACCTCCTCCTTGAGCCAGTCCGGCCAGTGGCGCTCGGCCACCGGGTACGAGGCGTCCAGGGCCTGGAACGACACCGTGGAGTGGCTGAGGTGCAGGTCCTGCCACTGCTGGCCGGTGTACACGCGGAAGTCGAGGTCGTCGAAGGTCGCGAGGTTCCGCCGGAGCTCTGGCGTATGTGCGCAATGTGCCTTCTGACATAACTCTGTTCCATGGGTGGAACAGCGAGCGCGGAGCGGCCGAGGAGCGGAAGGTGATCCTCGCGATGGTCCGTCGGATCGCGCCCGGCGTCGGCGCGCCGGCGCCCGCCCCGAGCTCCTCGATCCAGGGCCGCGACGTCGCCGACCGCGCCCCGGCCACTGAACGCTGCCGCTCGCTGTGCCGCCGTCGCCTCGATGGCGCGTCAGATCGCCGGCGACGGCTCGGCCGACCCCGACCGCGACGCGGGGAAGCGCTCGTGCGCCACGATCAGCTCGTCGATCTCGAGCCGGTGGATGCGCGCCGTCTTGATGGCGAGCGAGCGGATCGCGAGCGCTCCCACGGCGAGTGCTCCCATGCTGGTGACGGCGAGCGCAGTCGCGACGCGGGCGAGCGCGACGCCGCGCTCAGGCGTGCCATGAAGCCTCCCGGACCGGCGATGCGGCCTCGCCGGAACGGTGCGCACGCCTCGGCGGCGCCCGAACCGTGCTCGGTAGCGTAGCGGTCGACCGGAGCGGGAACCTCGTCGAGTGCGGGTGATGATGCGGCGTGTTAGAAGGACGGCCCGCCTTGCGGCGCGAGGCGCAGGCGCAGGCCGAGGCGCGCGCGGTCACGTCCTCGACCTCCACCACGTGCTCCCAGTCGTCGCCGTAGTCGTAACGGTAGAGGAGCCTTGCCCCCTTCTTCGGGAGGACGCTCCCGACCCGCACCAGGCGCTCGTCCTCGAGCTCGGGGCTGTCCTCCTCGACCCCGACCATGCCGATCCGGCGGCCGGCGACCTCGAAGCAGTGCAGGTGCGAGTTCGTCCAGCCCATCGCGTCCTGGAGCGCGTCGTGGAGGCTCGCGAGCGTCATGTCGGCCGGGACGCGCAGCCGACGCCAAACCGGCGGCTCGATCTCGGCGAGCGTCACCTCGAGCCTGTAGATCTGGTTCGCCTTGGTTCGAGGCATCCGTCTCCTTCGTGGCGCGAGCTACGAGGTCGATGACCTCAGCGCCGCGAGGAAGTCGCCCGGCGTCACGAACCGCACCTTCTCGTACTCCCCGATGGCGACGAGATGCCGACGATCGAACGAGACGACGAATTCAGCCCGCGCTGCCAGAGCGGCGGTGACGTACTTGTCGTCCTTCGGGTCCTTCGCGACGACCCGGACGTCCCCCCCCACCTCGACACGCTCGGCCATCCCCACGAGTTCGTCTACGAAGGCGAGCCGATCTAGGCGCGGCGCGGCCCGCTTCACCTTCTCGCGCTCCACTGCATCGCGGTACTCGGCCTCGATCGCTTCCGTGATCACGAGATCGAAGACGCCTGCGTTCGCGGCCTGGATGAGCACGCGCGTCGCGGACTGCGGGTTCTTCGTCGCAACCGCCGCGACGACCACGCTCGCATCGAGGACGACCTTCACTCCTCGCCCCGGAGCCCGCGCTTCACCGCGGCCCCAAGCTCGGCGGCCTCCTCGTCAGTGAGGTTCCCCGGCGGCAGCTCGGCGAGGAGCCTCTTCAGGCGCTCGCGCTCGTGCTCGCGGATGACCTGCTTGGCCTTCTCCTCAGCCGCCTGCCGCAGGAACTCCGAGGGGCGCTTCTGCTCGAGCTTCGCCGCCCGACGGACAAGTGCCCGCAGGTTCTTGGTCGTCCGGTATGTCTCGACCGTCTTCGATGCCATGTGCTGTGTGTTACGCCTGTCCCTATCGCCGCGCAAGGTGCCGAAGTAGTGCGCACCGCCTGCGAGGCCGCTGCTCGCATTCTCGAGCCCTTCCGTTCGCGCCCGCAGCCATGTCAGATACACACCTACACTCGTGCTCGGGGGCACGTCCGTCCTGCCCGGAGGCGATCAAGTGGCGAACCGGAGGAACAACTCAGCACGCGCTACCCGAGGACCGAACGAAGACCGGCAGCTCTCGTTCGCCGTGCGCGAGCCCGAAGCCGCGCTGCCGAACGATCCTCCCGAGCTCGCGCTCCACATCCCGCCGCCGAGGTCCCCGGTCAGCGCCGTCCGCCGCCTCGATCTGGCGGCGAGATGGGTCACGGACCTCGGCGAGCTCGCCGCCGAGCTCGTCGTCGAGGGTAAGCTCGCTGCCGATCCGGGCCGGTCGGCCGCGAGGACGAAGCAGCGCACGCGATGACCCGCGCCGCCGCGGTCGCGATCTACGCCCGCTACTCGACGGACCGGCAGGACGCGCGGTCCATCGATGACCAGGTGCGCCGCTGCCGCGTGTTCGCGGAAGCTCGCGGCCTCGACATCGCCGGCGTGTTCAAGGACGCCGCCGAGAGCGGCGCCCACCTCGAGCGCGCCGACCTGCAGCGGCTCCTCACCGAGGCCCGCTCCCCTCGGTGCTCCTTCCAGACCATCCTCGTCGACGACCTGTCGCGCCTCTCCCGCGACCTTGGCAACACATGGCAGATCGTGTTCCGCGACCTCGCGACAGCCCACGTCCTTGTCATCGACGTGAGCACCGGGATGGCGTCGGACTCGGCCGGCGCCCGCATCCAGTTCGGCGCCCTCGCGCTCGTGAACGAAGAGGGCGTACCCGCGCCGTACGACGACGCATATCGGAAGCAGGGCGGCCGAGGCTGGGGGCCCAGCACGATCCGGTTCATTCTCAAGAAGGAACGGTACGTCGGCCGCTTCGTCTGGAAGAGCGGACGTGGGCTACGCACCCGGCAACCGGAGCTCGAACCTACCGGATGCGCGGCGAGGATGAGTGGGTCACGACCGAGCAGCCGCACCTGGCGATCGTCGCGAAGGATCTCTGGGATCGCGTCCAGGCCCGGTTCGCCGAGCGCAAGGGCGCCAAGGGCCACGCTCGCGGGACCGGCGGCAACGGCCACCTGCTCACCGGTCTCCTCCGCTGCGGCGAGTGCGGCAGCACCATGCGCACGGCGCTACGAAGCCCGCGGCGCCCAAAATACGAACCCGGCCGCCCTCTGGGACGGCCGGGTGTCTGTTGATGCGAGTTGCGGGGGCGCGCGTTGGTCGAAAGCGGACCTGCTCGCGTTCGCGCTCGCCCTGTCTTCAGGAAGAAGATGAAGAAACGGGGGCGCCGCGCGGCAGGATGACCGTGAAGGTGGTGCCGCTGCCTGCCTCCGAGCGCACCTCCACCGTGCCGTCGTGCGCCTTCACGATCTCGCGCACGATGAAGAGACCCAGGCCGATGCTGCCGTCTCGTCGGCTCTGGCCCTGGTCGGAGCCGTGGCCTTTCCAGAAGGGCTCGAACACGTGCGGGAGCGAGGCCGGAGGGATCGGGGGCCCCTCATTCCGGACGGTGAGAACGACCTCCTCGCCGCGACCGGTCGCTCGGACCTGCATCGGTGCGCCCACCCCGTGCTGGAGCGCGTTTCCGACCAGGTTCGAGACCACCTGACCGATGCGACCTTCGTCTGCCTCGACCACGAGGTCGCCCTCCGTGATGAGCGGCAACCTGGCGCTGCCCTCGCCGCGATCGAACTCGATGAGGACCCGGCGGCACACGTCTCCCAGGTCCACCCGGCCCTTCTGGATGGCGATCCCCAATCCGCGGCGCGCCTGACTGAAATCGGACAGGTCCCGGATGATCGAGGCCATCCGTGCGGCGCTCGACTGGATCCGCGCGAGCGACGTCGCCTGGGCCGGAGGCAGCTCCCCCCGCTTCGACATCGCCGCCGCCGCCATGGTGATCGCCGAGAGCGGGGCGCGCAGGTCGTGCCCCACCACGGCCATGAGCTGCTCCTGGAGCTTCGCCGTGCGCTCCGCCTCGGCCCGGGCGCTGCGTTCCGCCTCGTAGGCCCGCGCCCGACCGATCGCCAGCGCACACTGCGCCGCGATGGCCTGGGCGAACTCGACCTCGTCCGGCGACGGACGGAGCGGTCCGGTGTAGTTCACGTAGAAGAAACCGACGCACCGCTCCTCGAGGAGCAGCGGGACGACGAGGCTGCCCGTGATGCCGATCCGTGCCATCCACTCCGGCTCGACGCCGCCACCCTCGTCGATCGTGAAGAAGCGCGGTCGCAGGGACGCCAGCGCGCGTCTCGTGTTCGGAAGGTGCTCCAGCGGGATCACGGCACCCTTCCTCCCTGGCTCCCACACCTCGCTGAAGCCCCGGACGTGCCGTCCATCCGGCTCGATCAGGAACAGGGACCCGTCCTCGCGGCCGAGGACCTCGATGCCCCGCCGGATCGCCACGCCGACGACCTGCCCGAGCTCCACTCCCTTGTTGAGGTCCTCCGCCACCGCCGCGAGGAGGAGCGCGCGCTGATGGGACGCCTCCCGGTCCCGGGCCTCTCGCAGCTTGCGGACGCGCTCGGCCTCGTCCAGGGCGATGGCCGCCTGATCTGCGAACGCCGAGATCAGCTCGTCGTCGTGGACCGCGTCCACGTGCGGAGCGTCTCGGTAAACGGCGAGGATGCCCTTCAGGCCCTCCTTCCCGATGACCGGCACGCCGACGAACTTGTCCCTGGCCTGAAAGCCGAGGAGGTCGCACAGCTCGCCGTCGATGCGCTCGCTGAGCGGCACCGCGAGCCGCGCCGCCTTCTCGGGATCGACGCCGACCGAGCGCACCACGCGGGCAGGGCCATCGCCCTCCGACAAGAGGAGCAGGCAGGCGCTGGCCCCGGTGAACGCGGCCGTCCCCTCCACCACCCGCTCCAGGATGTCGTCGTACTCCTCCGCGCTCGCGATGGCGCGGTTGATGGCGAGCACCTCGCGATACCGCTCGCGGCCGTCCACGACGCTAGTCCACCGCGATGCCGCGGTCGGTGATCCGCAGCGTGTGACGACGCCCGTCGTGCTCACTGCCGCGGCACTTCAAGATCCGGATGGTCCGGGTGAGATCGTCCCGCAGCAGCATCTCCAGGAGCAGGATGCTGTCGCTCATGTATGAGACCTCGTGGCCGGTGATCCCGTGCTCCTCGAACATGCCCGCGGTCTCGACGAGGAGCATGCTCGTCACGTTCCGCGTGGCGAGCGTCTGGGTGAGGGAGTAGAGGAAGTCCCGGTAGCGGTGGGGGTCCGACGCGCCCTTCTCGAGGTCGCTCACCGCGTCGATGACCACCCGCTTCACGCCGTTCCGCTCGACCCGCTGCACGATCTCGCTCGCGATCGTGTCGATCTGCAGCTCGACCGGGGACGTGTAGAAGTGATCGAGCCTCGCCGGGCCGAGCAGCTTCTCGGGCTCCCAGCCGAGGTGCGCCATCATCCGCACGAGCTGGGTCGGGCTCTCCTGGAAGCTGGCGAGGAGCCCGGGCTCGCCCAGCTCGACCCCCTTCTTCAGGAAGTGCATCCCTACGGACGTCTTGCCCGCGCCGGAGGGGCCCGCCACGAGCGTGGCCGTCCCGCGCAGCCACCCGGTCGCGACCATCTCGTCGAGGCCGGCGATGCCGGTCTTGAGCCGCTCGAGGATGGGCCGATAGTCCGGTGGCACGGCCGGGGTGATGAACCGGCGAAACGCCTCGATCCCGTCGCCGCTCAGGCGGATCGAGTGGTTGCCGGCCAGGAAGCCGCTGCCCCGCAGCTTCAGCACGCGCAGGAACCGCTCGTCGCGCGCCCCGCGCTCCTTCCGCGTGAGGTCCACGATCCCGTCGGCCACCGCGAACTCCGGGAGGTCGCTCATCATCTCCGCGGTGTACTCGCCCACCCAGAACGTGGTCGTGTCGTACGCGGTGAGCATCCCGCCGACGGCGTCGAGCGTGCGCCGCCAGGCGCTGCGGTCCGGCATGAGATCCGCGAGCGCCTTGAACGAGTCGAAGACGATGATCTTGGGGCGGTGCAGGGCGAGGAGCTCCTGCACCCGTGCCGGCACGCGCTCCAGCTGCGTGAGCACGTCCTCGCCCACGTACTCGTAGACGATCTCGGCGCCGAGCTTCTCGGGCTTCGCGAAGCTGAACTCCTGGAGGAACCCGACGAGCTTCTGGAGCGGCTCGGAGAAGGTCGCGAGGTAGAGGATGGGCCGATCCGGCGAGGCGTTCGCGAAGCAGAGCTGCTCGGCGAGGATCGTCTTGCCGGTGCCGGGGGCGCCCATGAGGATGTGGATCGCGTTCTTCGGAAAGCCGCCGCCGAGGATCGCGTCCAGCTCCCGGGAGCCGGTCGTCAGACGCTGCATGCGCGCTCCTCGCTCGTTCCCTGAAGCAGCTTGATGACGGTCTCGACGAGCCGCGCGTCGTCGAGCGGCTTCCTGAGGAAGGCGTCCGCGCCCGCCTCGAGCGCCCGGTCCTCGGCGGAGAGGATGCTGAACACGAGCACCGCGATGCCGCGCGTGACCGGATCGGCCTTCAGCGC
>DASSSJ010000028.1:0-7873 GCA_035708485.1 Anaeromyxobacter sp.
CGTCTACGTGATGCTGTACCACCTCGCGTCTGGAGCGCGTTGACGGCCCGCCGGAGCGCGGCCCCCGCCGGGTCGAGCGGGCCCTGCGCGGTCCGCCCCGGTGTCGCCCCGCCCGCGAGCCGGGAAGACCTTGAAGCGCTCGGCGGTTCGACCATACATTGGGGCACCAAGGGTGCCGCGGCGCCGCCGCGGCAGGTCTGGACGAGTGGTCGGGCCGCCACTCCGAGCCAGCGAACCTCGACGGGTTCGCCGCCTGAGCTCCAGGCGCGTTCCGGCGGCCCTCGATGACCCTCCGAGTCCTCGTCCCGCTCCTCGCCATCCTCGCCGCGCTCGCGTGGGGCGCGACGCACCTCGTGAACGGGACGACGCGCTCCTGGTTCGAGCGCGACGTGTCCCTCCGCGCCCGCCTCGTCGCGAGCGGCGCGCGCGACGCGCTCGCCGCCCACCTCGGCGCGGGCGACCGCCGCAAGCTCGGCGCGGTGCTCGTGGACATCGCGCGGGACGACCGCGTCCTCGCCGCGGCGGTCTGCTCGCCCTCGATGCGGACGCAGGCGCGCACCGGCGCGGTCCCGGAGCGGTACGCCTGCGAGGCGCTCCAGGCGCGCGGGATCGGCGAGGTCCCGCCCGCGGGGCTCGACCTCTTCGAGGAGCCGGACGGGGGCCTCGTCCACGTCGCCGTCGTCCCGGTGCTCGACGAGGAGCGGGTCGTCGGCCAGCTCGTCGTCGTTCACGACCTGAGCTTCGTCACCCGCCGCGAGGCCGCGATGCGGCGGTTCACGGTCGGCGCCTTCGGCCTCGTCGCCCTCCTCGCGTCCGTCGCGACCTTCCTCGTCCGCCGGTTCACGTGGCGGAGCTGGACCCAGGAGATCCGCGGCGTGCTGACCCTCGGCCGCGGCAACGTCCGGGGCGGGCGGTCGCGGCAGGAGAAGATGTTCGGTCCGCTCCTCTCCGACCTCCGCTCGATGATGTCGGAGCTCGCCGCCGACCAGGGGCCGAGCGCGGGCGGGCGGTGGACGCCCGAGCGGCTCCACCGCGTCCTCACCGACTCGCTCGAGGGCGACAGCGTCGTCATCCTCGCGAACCGCGAGCCCTACATCCACGCGCGCGGGCCGGACGGCCGCGTGCGCGTGCAGCACCCGGCGAGCGGCCTGGTCACCGCCCTCGAGCCGGTGATGCGCGCGTGCTCGGGGACCTGGGTCGCGCACGGCAGCGGCTCGGCGGATCGCGAGGTCGTCGATCGCGGCGACCGGATCCGCGTCCCACCCGGCGAGGAGTCGTACGCGCTCCGCCGGGTCTGGCTCTCCGAGCAGGAGGAGCGCGGGTACTACTACGGCTTCTCCAACGAGGGGCTCTGGCCCCTGTGCCACCTGGTGTACACGCGCCCCGAGTTCCGCGTGCGGGACTGGTTCGACTACCAGATCGTGAACCGGCGGTTCGCGGACGCCGTCTGCGAGGAGACGCGGGGTCCGGATCCCATCGTCCTCGTGCAGGACTACCACTTCGCCCTCGCGCCGCGCATGATCCGCGAGCGCCTCCCGCGCGCCACGATCATCAGCTTCTGGCACGTCCCCTGGCCCAGCGCGGAGCGCTTCGGCGTCTGCCCGTGGCACCGCGAGCTGCTCGACGGGATCCTCGGGTCGAGCATCGTCGGGTTCCACACCCAGCAGCACTGCAACAACTTCCTCGAGGCCGTCGACCGCTTCGTCGAGTCGCGCATCGACCGCGAGCGCATGTCGGTCGTGCTCGGGGGGCGCGAGTCGCTCGTCCGCCCCTATCCGATCTCGATCGAGTGGCCGAACCGCTGGGCCGCTTCCGCCCCGCCCGTCCCGGAGTGCCGCCGGGAGGTGCTCGCCGAGCTCGGCCTCGGGCCGGACGCGCTCCTCGGCGTCGGGGTGGACCGCCTCGACTACACGAAGGGCATCGAGGACCGGCTCCTCGCGGTCGAGCGGCTCGTCGAGCGCTTCCCGCGGTTTCGGGGCCGCTTCACGTTCGCGCAGCTCGCGGCGCCCAGCCGCACCCTCATCCCCCAGTACCGCGACGTGAACGAGCGGGTCGAGGCGCTCGCGGCGCGCATCAACGGCCGCTTCGCCGAGGGGACGTGGCGGCCGATCGCGATGCTGCGGTCCCACCACGAGCCCCCGGCGGTGTTCCGCTACCTGCGCGCGGCCGACCTCTGCTACGTGAGCAGCCTCCACGACGGCATGAACCTCGTCGCGAAGGAGTTCGTCGCGGCGCGCGACGACGAACGAGGCGTGCTCGTCCTCTCCCGCTTCACGGGGGCCGCGCGCGATCTGGGCGAGGCCCTCCTCGTGAACCCCTACGACCTCGAGGAGGCGAGCGCGGCGCTCGCGACCGCGCTCGACATGCCCGCCGCCGAGCAGGCGGAGCGGATGCGCGCGATGCGGGCGTACGTGAGCGAGTTCAACGTCTACCGCTGGGCCGGCCGCATGCTCGCGGACGCGGCGCGCCTCCGCAATCGCGACCGGCTGTCCACCCGGCTCTCGCTCGGGCTCCACGTGGTCGAGGAGGCGGACCGATGATCGACGTCCTCTCCGACGAGGCGCGCCCCGTGCTCGACGACGTCGCGCGGCGGCGGATGCTCCTCGCCTTCGACTTCGACGGCACGCTCGCGCCGCTCGTCGACGACCGCGACGCCGCCGGGATGCCGGACTCGACGCGGCGCCTGCTGCGGCTCGTCTCGATCCTGTACCCCTGCGCGGTCGTCTCGGGTCGGTCGCGGCGGGATCTCGTCCGCCGGCTCGACGGCGTCCCGCTCCTCGCGGTCGTCGGCAACCACGGCGCGGAGGCGGGGCACGGGCCGGTCGACGGGACGGTCCGCGACCTCGTGATCGGCTGGCGCGAGGCGGCGCGGGCCGCCCTGGCGGGCGTCGCGGGCGTCGAGATCGAGGACAAGGGGCTCTCCCTCGCGATCCACTACCGCCGTGCCCGCGCCCGGGAGGACGCGGCGCGGGCCGTCGCCGCCGCGGCGCGCGCGCTGCCCGGCGCGCGCGTGTTCGGGGGCCACGAGGTCGTGAACGTCGTCCCGCCGGACCTGCACGACAAGGGGCTCGCGGTCGCGGGGCTCGTCGCGCGGCTCTCCCGGGGAGAGGCCCTCTACGTCGGCGACGACGTCACCGACGAGGACGCCTTCGCGTCGCCCGCGGTGGCGGTGGGGATCCGCGTCGGGGCGTCGCCGTCCTCGGCGGCCGGGTACTTCGTCCCGTCGCAGGAGCGCGTCGACGATCTCCTGCGGGCGCTGCTCCGCGCCCGGCGGCGCCTCGAAGGCCTCGACGACCGCGTGGACGCGCTCGAGCGGATGCTCGGGTGACGCACCGGGCCCCCCGTTGACGGCCGCGATCCGGGGCGCGTAGCATCGAGCCCGTGATGCGGTCCGGCGACCGGCAGACCCTCGGCGCGGCGGAGCTCGCGCCCTGCATGTGTCCGCGGCCGGGCGCGTCCGCCCGCGGCCGGTAGGTCGCGCCCGGCAGGCCGGGGGTCGCCACCCCGGCGCCCCCTCCCCATCGACCGACCCCGTGGGCGGTGCGCGCGCCGCCCCGGCGCCGGGCCGCGGCGCGGCAGCGAGCGCGCTGGAGCTCCGTCATGTTGCGTCTCGCCGAACCCCACGCCGGCGTGCTGGTGAACCGGCTCGTCCACGAGGAGGACCTGGAAGCGCTGCGAGCCCGCGCGGCTCGCCTCCCGCAGCTCACCCTCGGCGCCCGCGAGGCCGCCGATCTCGACCTCGTCGCCACCGGCGCCGCGAGCCCGCTGACGGGCTTCATGGGCGTGCGCGACTACCGGAGCGTGCTGGAGCGGCTCCGCCTCGCGGACGGCACGCCGTGGCCCATCCCCTTCACGCTGGCCGTGACCGTGGGCGAGATGGCCGCGGCGCTCCGGCACGGCGCCGGGGCGCTGCGCGACGGGCGCGGGCGGCTCCGCGGGGTGATCGAGGCGACGGACGCGTTCGTCCGCGACCGGCGCGAGGAGGCGCGGGCGCTGTACGGCTCGGACGACCCCTCGCACCGCGCCGTCGCGCACCTGCTCGCGCGCCCCACCGGCACGCTCGGCGGCCCCGTGGCCGTGCTGCCCCCCGCCGATCCGCGCGCCCGGGACGCCGCGCCGCGCGACGTCCGCGCCGCCGCCCGCCGCCTCGGCTGGGCGGGGCTGCGGGCCGTCGCCGCGCTGGACGGCGCCGGCTGCCTGGAGCCCGTGGGCGGCGCCGCGCCCGCCCTCCTCCCCGTCCCGCACGTGGCGGTGCGGCGCGCGCCCGGACGCGACGCGTTCCTCCAGGCGATCGTGCTGAAGAACTTCGGGGCGCGGGAGATCGTGTTCGAGCACGACCGCGCGGACTGGCTCGCCGCCTCGCCGGACGTCGCTCCCGAGGACCTCGGGATCGCGCCGGTGTGGGTGCTCGGGCCTCGCGTCGCTCGCCTCGGGCGTGCCGCGCCCAGGCACTGACGGATCCGCCGCCGCGGCGGACGCGAGGATCCGCGGACGCCCCGGCTCAGAAGTCGACGTTGAGCTGGAACGCCGACCGCTCCTGCCACCGCCGGATCGCGCGGTAGGCGTCCTTCAGCCGGCTCCGCTCGAGCGCGCCGAGGTCGGCGAGCCGGACCTGGTGCGTGGCCGGGCGCCCCTCCGAGAGCATCCGCAGCTGGAGCCGCAGCCGGAGCCCGAGCAGGAACCGGTACGTCTCGGCGACGGTGGCCGCGTCGTCGTGCTCGACGAGCCCCGCGCGCTCGGCCGCGTCGAGGCGCGCGAGCGTCGACCGCGCGCGCGTCCCGACGCCGAGCGCGAAGCGGCGCGCGAGCGCGACGATCGGCGAGATCCCGTGCCGCTTCAGGTCGAGCGTCGACGACTCGCCGCGGAGGCGCAGGAGCAGGCCCGCCGGGGGGTGGAACCCGAGCGCGTCCTTCGCGAGCAGGCGCAGGAACACCGGGCGCTCCGCCGCGCGCGCCACGACGCGCTCGAGCGGCTCGAGGTCGAGGAGGCCCCCCACGCGGCGGAAGTCGAAGAAGATCGACGCGACGAGGATCGCCTTCGGCGTCGGGACCTCGATCCAGCCCTCGAACCGCTGGAGCCACTCCTGGAGCGGGCCGAGCCAGTGGCGCGCCATGTAGCCGCCCGCGCAGGGCGGGAACCCCGCGCGCTCGAGGTCCGCGCCGACCCGCTCGGCGAGGGCGCGATACCAGCCGGCGTTCGCGGCCCCGGCGTCGCCGTACACGAGGGCGTTGTCCTGGTCCGTGAGGAGCGTCTGCTCCATGCGCCCCTCGGACCCGAACACGATCCAGGCGTAGGGGGCGGGCGGCGGCCCGAGGTCCGCCTCCGCCCAGCGCAGGATCGGCTTGAGGAGCGCGTCGTTGAGCCGCGCGACCAGCCCGGCGATGGCGATCGTGTCGAGCCCGGCGGCGAGGAGCGAGGACGCCATGGCCGTGACGCGCGCGGCGTAGCCCGGCAGCGCCTCGCGCGACGGGAGCCGCTCGACCGCGCGCATCACCGCGACCGGCCCCTGGGCCGTCGCGCGGAGCACGTCGCCCGAGGTGAGGACGCCCACGATCCCGGCGTCGCGCGTGACCGGGAGGTGGTGGACGCCCGCGTCGAGCAGGTTCACCCACGCGTCGTAGAGCGGCGTGTCCGCGGGAACGGTGCGGAGCGGCCGCGTGGCGACCTGGGCCACGGCCGCGTCCGGCCCGAACCCCGCCCCGAGCACCTTCTGGCGGAGATCCCGATCCGTGATGATGCCGGGCGGGTCGCCGCGGACCAGGACGGACGAGATCCGCTCCTCGCCCATCCGGCGGGCCGCCTCGCCGACGGTGGCGGTCGCCTCGACCCACACCGCCGGCCGCCGCAGCAGCTCGCCGACGGAGATGGAGAGATCCGGCCGGAACTCCGCGACCGGCGCGCGCTCGAGGGTGGCCTTGAGGCGCTCGGAGAGGCCGAGGGCGAAGTGGCTCGCGAAGGCCGCGTCGGCCAGCAGGCGGCGGAAGACCTCGCCCGGGAGCCGGTAGGTGAGGAGCTCTCCCTCCGCGACGACGTCGAGGGTCGCCTCGCCGCTGAGGAGGGAGGTGTACCCGAAGATCTCGCCCTCCTCGAGCACCTGCAGCGTACGCCCGCCGCGCTCGATCCTGACCGCGCCCTTGCGGATGACGTACAGGTGCTCGAGGGGATGACCCCCCGCCTCCACGAGCCGGGTGCCGGCCTGGAAGAAGGCGATCTCCAGCGCTCGGGCGACCTCGTCGAAGAGCGGCTGCGGGAGGGCGTGGAACGGCTGGATGGACCGCACGTACACGAGCGGGTCTATCGCGGTCACCGCCCGCAACGATACCATCGGCGTCGGATGACGGCCCCGTGATCCGGCCGCGGGGCTGCGGAGGAGCGCGCATGGCTCGGCTCGCGGCCGCCGGTGCGGTGGACCGGTTCTCGCTCGTCGAGGTCCTCCACGCGGGCGGGTTCGGCCTGGTGTACCGCGTGACGGGGCCGACCCCCGACGCGCCGCTCGTGATGAAGGTCCCCCGGCTCGACCCGGAGGCGCCGGCGAGCGGCCTCGCCTCGCACGAGGCGGAGCGCGCGATCCTGGCGACGCTCCGCGGCCCCCACGTGCCGCGCCTCGTCGCGGCGGGGGATCCGACGCTCGCCCCGTATCTCGTGATGGAGGAGATCCGCGGCACGTCGCTCGCGGCGTGGACCGGACGCGCGCCGGTCGCGGCGGCCGAGGTGGCCCGGCTCGGGGCCGCCGTCGCGCGCGCCCTCGAGGCGCTGCACGCGCAGCGCGTCGTCCACCTCGACGTGAAGCCGGAGAACGTGCTCTCGCTCGGGGTCGTCCTGTACGAGCTCGCGACGGGCGCCCTGCCCTTCGGCGCGCCGCGCTCGCGCCGCGGGCTCCGCCGCAGGCTGTACCGGGACCCGGTGCCTCCCCGCGCGCTCGTCCCCGTCGTCCCGGAGTGGCTGCAGGAGGTCGTGCTCTGGTGCCTCGAGCCGGAGCCGTCCGCGCGCCCGGCGTCCGCGGCGGGCCTCGCGGACGCGCTCTCCGCGCCGGAGCGGGTCCCGCGCGGCGCGCGCGCGCGGCGGACGCGGCGCGACGGGCTCGCGAAGGTGCTGCTGCGCCGGATCCGCGCCGGCGCGTTCGAGGTTCCGCCCCGGACCCGTCCGCCCCCCGTCGTCCAGGGGCGCCGGACCGTCCTCGTCGCGGTCGCGACGGCGCACGCGAACGAGCCGCGACACCACGAGCTCCGGGAGGCGGTGCGCCGGATCGTGCAGGCGGACGCGGCCTGCCGGGTCACGTGCGTCTCGATCATCGAGCCCGCGCCGGGGCTGGCCGATCCCGCGGCGCCGCAGGGCAGCCGGGCGCTCCGCCACCTCGCCCTCCTCCGCCGGTGGGCGGAGCCCCTGGGCCTGCCCGAGCGCCGCATCGCGTTCCACGTCCTCGAGTCGTCGGATCCGGCCGCCACGCTCCTCCACTTCACGCGGGCGAACCCGATCCACCACGTCGTGGTGGGGGCGCCGCCGGCGGACGAGGCGCTGAAGCGGCTCTTCGGGACGGTGTCCTCGAAGCTCGCCGACGAGGCGCCGTGCGACGTGACCGTGGTGCGGTATCCGAGCTGAGCCGGCGTCGCCGCGCCGCTCAGCGCCCCGCCTCGCCGACGCGCCGGGAGGCGGCCTCCGGCGGCGGCCGGAGCGGCGCGGCGGGCGCGGGGGCCGCGGGCGCGACCGCGGGCGGAAGCTCCGGCGGGCGAGGCGCGCGCGTCGGCGACGGGTGCCATCCCACGATCAAGGTGATCGCGGCGTAGCCCACGACGTACGCCACCGCGACGTGCCAGCCGTGGCGCAGCCACGCGCCGACCGACTTGGCCTCGGGGTACAGGTTCGAGAGCGCCAC
>DASSSJ010000029.1:0-6704 GCA_035708485.1 Anaeromyxobacter sp.
CGCGATGCGGCATCCGCGATGTGGGAGCGAGTCCCACCGTACCTGCGGTCCTTCGAGACACCGACAGTCAATGGCATGAACGGGAGCCGAGGGACGGTTCCACGGGCCAGGTCTGCCGCTCTTCTCGACCTGCGCGCCCTAAACGACCGTTCGTGATTCGCGATCAGCGGCAGGGCCGCGGACCGCAGGGAGAAAGTTGAAAGGGAAGGTCACCCCATCGATCGTTGCGCTTGCGAGGGCAGCAACCACGATGGAGGAGACCTTCCCGTGCACAACATATCGCGGCTCGATCGGGCGGCGCGACGCCGCCTGATTCGCCGCGCCAAGAAGGCCAAGGACCCGCACACCGCACTCCGCTTCCTCATGATCGCCAAGCTCGGACAGGGACTCTCTCGGCAGCAGGTCGCTCGCGACCTCGCCTGCGTTCCGTCCACCGTCGTGAAGGCGGCGAGGCGGTTCGCCGAGTTGGGCGAGGCGGGCCTCCTCGACCAGCGCGCCTTCAACGGGCTCCGCAAGGTCGACGCCCGCTTTAAGGAGGAACTCGAGCGCGTGCTCCTCTCGGTTCCGACCGAGTTCGGCTGGCAGCGCACCACCTGGACTCGCGAGCTGCTCGGTCGCGAGCTGGAGCGTCGTCGCCTCCCTCGCGTGGCGGCCTGCACGATGGGCCGGGCACTCTGCGCGATCGGTGCCCGCCTCGGAATGCCGAAGCCGACCGTCGCCTGCCCCTGGGATTCCGCGCGCAGGAAGCGTGTTCTCGCGCGCCTGCGTCGACTCGCCCGAACCGCGACCGCTGCCGAGCCCGTCTTCTTCGAGGACGAGATGGACGTCCATCTCAACCCGAAGATCGGCCGGGACTGGATGCCGAGAGGGCACCGCCGCTACGTGCTCACGCCCGGCCAGAACAAGAAGCGCTTCGTCGCCGGGGCGCTGAACGCGACAACCGGCAAGGTCACGTGGGTGGAGGCGCCGACCAAGGCGAGCGAGCTCTTCCACAAGCTCGTCTGGAAGCTGCTCGCCGCGTACCGCGGGGCCCGGCGCATCCACCTCATCCTCGACAACTACATCATCCACTCGAGCAAGCGGACGAAGCGCTTCCTCGCCCAGTTCGGCGACCGCGTCGTGTTGCACTTCCTTCCGCCGTACTGCCCCGACGACAACAAGATCGAGCACGTGTGGCTCGACCTGCACGCCAACGTGACGCGCAATCACCGGTGCCGGACAATGGAGGAGCTGATGGTCCAAGTCGTCGCCTTCCTGCGAGCCTACAACCAGCGGAAGAAGCTCAACCCTTCACTCAGGCTCGCGGCCGGTGTTTCCGGATCGCGATCGGTCGTTTAGGCGCGCACCGCCCGCGCGGCCGTGGCGACCGCGCGCGA
This sequence comes from Anaeromyxobacter sp., assembly GCA_035708485.1. Lineage (GTDB taxonomy): Bacteria > Myxococcota > Myxococcia > Myxococcales > Anaeromyxobacteraceae > Anaeromyxobacter. The sequence goes on from DASSSJ010000029.1 coordinate 1,377, forward strand.
CTCGCGCCGCGCCCGCAGCACCGAGGCGACGACCCCCGTCCCGAGGATCCCGACGATCACCGCCAGCGACACCGCCGGGTGGATCTTCACGACGTCCGTCGCCGACATCTTCGCCCCTACGAAGAGGAGGACGAACGCGAGCGAGGGCTTCAGGTACGTGAAGCGCTCGACGAAGCTCGCGAGGACGAAGTAGAGCGAGCGCAGCCCGAGGATCGCGAAGATGTTGGAGGTGAAGACGATGAACGGGTCGTCGGTGATCGCGAAGATCGCAGGGATCGAGTCCACCGCGAACACGATGTCGGAGATCTCGATGAGGGCGAGCGCGAAGAAGAGCGGCGTCGCCACGCGGCGCCCGTTCTCCCGGGTGAAGAAGCGGTTCCCGTCGAGGCGCGGCGTCGAGGGCACGAGCCGCGAGAGGGCCCGGAACGCCGCGCTCTTCTCGGGGTGCGGGGCGTGGCCGCCCGTGACGAGGAGCTTCACGCCGGTGAGGACGAGGAAGCCGCCGAAGACGTAGATGATCCAGTGGAAGCGGTGGAGGAGCGCCGCGCCGGCCCCGATCATCGCGCCGCGCAGCACCAGGGCGGAGAGGATCCCCCAGAACAGGACGCGGCGCTGGTAGAGCGGCGGGATGCCGAGCGCCCCGAAGATCACGACGAACACGAACATGTTGTCGACGGAGAGCGACTCCTCGACGACGTAGCCCGTGAGGTACAGCAGCGCGGGGTCGCTCCCGTGGCGGACCCAGACGAACGCGCCGAAGGCGAGCGCGAGGGCGACCCACACGAGCGACCAGCGGAGCGCCTCGCGCGGACGGATCACGTGATCCTTGCGGTGGAAGACGCCGAGATCGACCGCGAGCAGCGCGACGACGATCCCGAGAAAGCCGACCCACTCCCACACCGCGTGCTCCATCGAGCGCTCCTTTGCCGCGCGACGCCCGCGGCCGCGCTCTTCGTAAGCGGCGCCGCTCGCCTAAAACATGACGAAGTTCCGCGGCATCTCATTCGTCTTCCCTATGGCTTGCGAGCGGGGCGCCCGGCCGCTCGCGCCGCGCCCGGGCGGCGGGCCCCCGGCCGCGCGGAGAGGGGCCGTGCCGGAGCGCCCCGCCGTGGCGAGCGTGCCGGAGAGGAATCCCGCGCCGGGGCCCACCCGGCGCGCCGCCCACGAGGACGCCCGTGAAGACCCCGCTGCTGCTCGCCCTGCTCCTCTCCGCCTCGCCCGCGCCGGCGCGCGCCGAACCCGTCACGATCAAGCTCGGGACGCTCGCCCCGGCGGGCTCCGCCTGGCACGAGGCGCTGAAGGACATGGCGCAGCGATGGGAGGAGGCGTCCGGCGGGCAGGTGAAGCTCCGCGTGTACCCGGGCGGCACCCAGGGCGACGAGGGGGACATGATCCGCAAGCTCGGGATCGGCCAGCTCCAGGCGGCGGCGGTCTCGAACGTCGGGCTCCACGACGTCGTCCCGGAGCCGCAGGCCTTCTCCGCGCCGCTCCTCTTCAAGAACGAGGGGGAGCTCGAGTGCGCGTTCGGCCGGGTGAAGGACCGGGTCGAGTCGGCGCTCGAGCGACGCGGGCTCGTCGCGCTGCAGTGGAGCCGCGTCGGGCGCGCCTCGTTCTTCTGCAACGCGCCCTTCCGCACGCCCGCCGAGATGGCGAAGGCGAAGATGTTCGCCTGGGCGGGCGATCCGGCGATGGTGAAGGCGTGGCGCACGGCGGGGTTCCAGCCGGTGGTCCTGTCGTCGACGGACCTCGTCCCCGCGCTCACCACGAGGATGATCGACTGCGTGAGCAACGTCCCCGCCTACATGCTGACGACGCGGACGTTCGAGAAGGCGCGCTACCTCATCGACCTGCCGCTCGGGTTCCTCGGCGCGGCCACGGTGGTCCGGAAGGAGACGTGGGAGCGGATCGCGCCGGAGGTCCGCGAGCGGCTCCTCGGCGTCGCCGCGGAGATCGGGCGCCGGATCGACGCGCAGGCGCGCCGCCTCGAGACGGACGCGGTCGCCGCGATGAAGGCGCAGGGGCTCGAGGTGGTCGCGGTCTCGCCCGACGACTGGGTCCCGGCGATGGAGCGGAGCTGGGAGGTGATCCGCGGCGAGGTCGTCTCGGCGGACTTCTTCGACCAGGTGAAGGCGGCGCGCGACGCCTGCCGGAAGGACGTGGCGTCGGCGCCGGGCGAGGGGCGCTGAGGGGAGCGACGGGCGGCGGAGGCCTCAGCCGCGCCTCGCCGCGAGCTCCTTCTTCAGCACCTTTCCCATCGCGTTGCGGGGCAGCGCGTCGACGAGCCGCACGTCGCGCGGCCGCTTGTGCGGCGCGAGCAGGCGCGCGACGTGGTCGGAGAGCTCCTCCGCCCGCGGCGGCGCGCCCGCGCCGGCGACGACGTACGCGACGATCCGCTCGCCGAGATCGTCGTCGGGGATCCCCACCACCGCCGCCTCGCGCACGCAGGGGTGCTCGAGCAGCGCCGCCTCGACCTCGCCCGCCCCGACCTTGTAGCCGCCGGTCTTGATGAGGTCGGTGGCGCGGCGCCCGACGATCCGCACCTCCCCGGCCGCGGTGATCGCGGCGATGTCCCCGGTGTAGAAGAACCGCTCCCCGTCCATGGCCGTTCGCGTCGCGTCGGGCCGGTTGAGGTAGCCGGGGAAGACGCACGGGCCCTTCACCGCGACCTCGCCGAGCACGTCCGGGCCGGGCGCGAGCGGGCGGCGGTGGTCGTCGACCAGCCGCAGCGTGACGCCGGGGAGCGGCGGCCCCACCGTGCCGGCCGTGCGCGGGCCGTCGTGGCGCGCCGCGCAGAGGATGAGCGTCTCGGTGAGCCCGTACCGCTCGAGCGGCCGCTGCCCGAACAGCCGGAAGAGCCGCTCGTTCTCGCGCACGGGGAGCGCCGCCGAGCCGGAGACGAGGAGCCGCGCGCGCGCGAGCCGGCGCGCGTCCGCGGCGGTCGCCTCGCAGTGCTCCGCGAGGCGGTGGTACATCGTCGGGACCGCGAAGAGCATGGTCCCGCTCGCCTCCATCGCGGCGCACACCGCCTCCGGGGCGAAGCGCGGCAGCATGTGGAGCGACGCGCCGACCCGGAGCGTGCCGAGCACGCCGAGGATGAGGCCGTGCACGTGGAAGAGCGGCAGGGCGTGGACGAGGACGTCCTTCTCGGTCCAGCCCCACGCGGCGGCGAGCCCGTCGAGGTCGAAGGCGGCGTTCCGGTAGGTGATCACCGCGCCCTTCGGCGGGCCGGTCGTGCCGGAGGTGTAGAGCACGAACAGCGCGTCGTCGGGGGCGGGCTCGGAGGGCGGGGGCGGCGCCGGCCCGTCGAGGACCACCGCGGCGGCCTGCGGCGTGCGCTCGCGGAACGGGGCGGGATCGGCGGCGAGCACGAGCCGCGGGGCGGCGTCGCGGAGCACGTGCGCGAGCTCGCCCGCGCCGATCGCCGGGTTGAGCGGCACGGTCGGCGCGCCGAGGTAGGCGTTCCCGATCACCGCCGCGACGGTCGCGACGTCGGGCGTCGCCCAGACCGCCACCCGATCGCCCGGCCGGACCCCGTCGGCCCGGAGCCTCGCCGCGTGGGCGCGGGCTGCGCGATCGAGGTCGGCGTAGGAGAGGGACGCGACGCCGAGGCGCAGCGCGGGACGGCCGCCCCTGGCGGCGAGGTCGAGGAGGGGATGCATATCCGGCGCAGTGTAGTGGCCCGGGCCGCCGAAGCGGGAGAGCCCTCCGGACGAGGGGCCCCCGTGGGGCCGCCCTCTCGAATGGCTGCGCGCCGGCGCCGCACGCGCGGTAGCGTCGCACCGCCGTAATTCATAATTACGGAATACCACCCGCCCGGGAGGCCACCTCCCGCCCCTTCGCACCGGAGGCGCCATGTACCGTCCGTCCCGCCGTTTCCTCGCAGCGCTCGCCCTCGCGGCCGCCGCCGCGCTCCTCCTCCCGCCCGCCACGGCGCGGGCGGCCAAGGACAAGATCGTGATCGGCGCGACGCTCCCCCTCACCGGCGCGGAGGCGCGCGTCGGCGGCTTCTTCAAGGAGGGCTACGACCTCGCGTTCGAGGAGGTGAACAAGGCGGGCGGCCTCGACGTCGGCGGAAAGAAGCTGCCGGTGCAGCTCATCCTCCAGGACGACACGAGCACGCAGGCGACCGCCGTGAGCCTCGCCGACCGGCTGGTCAACAGCGACAAGGTCGACTTCCTCCTCGGCACCTACGCGAGCCACCTCGTCGAGGCGCAGTCCACCGTCGCCGAGGAGAACCGCGTCCCCTACGTGAACGGCGGCGGCGGCGCGACCAAGATCTACAAGCGCGGGTTCAAGTACCTCTTCGGCCTCATCTCGCCGGTCGAGCTGCTCGGCACGACGCTCATGCAGTGGGTGGACGAGCAGCAGAAGGCGAACAAGCTGCCCCGCCCCGCGAAGATCGCGCTGCTCTGGGAGAACACCGCCCACGGCAAGGACTTCCGCAAGGGCGTCTCCGACTTCGCCCAGAAGAGCGGCGGCGGGTACGAGATCGTCGTCGACGAGTCGTTCGAGCTGAACGGCAAGGACTTCGGCGCGCTGCTCGGCAAGGTGAAGGCCGCGAACGTGGACCTCTTCCTCGTGGACGCCCACCTGCCCGACTACATCACCATGCACCGCCAGTACATCGCCGCCGGCCTCTGCCACAAGGTCGCGACCTACGGCGCCCGCGGCGCGGAGAAGGACGCCATCGAGGCGCTCGGGAAGGAGAACACGGCGTTCGTCCTCTCCGGCGTGTGGTGGAGCAACCAGCTCGCCCAGAAGGCCGGCCCGTCGCAGGACTTCGTGAAGGCGTTCAAGAAGAAGTACGGCGACAACCGGAACCCGGAGTGGTTCCAGGCGCTCGGCTACGACACCGCCAAGGTCCTCTTCGCCGCCATCCAGAAGGCGGGCAAGGTCGACCGCGAGGCGGTTCGCAAGGCGCTCCAGGAGACGAAGTTCCCCTCGCTCCTCCCCGGCGGCTCGGTCGAGTTCAAGCCCGACTCCGGCAACCAGGTGCAGAACGCGTTCGTCGTCCAGCAGAACCAGCCGGACGGGACCTCGCCCATCATCTACCCCAAGGACGCCGCGACCGGCACGGGGACGGGCGCGAACCCGAAGTGCGCGAAGTAGCCCGTGGCGCGCTTCATCGACCTCGCCCTCTCCGCGGTGCTCCTGGCCGGGCTGTACGCCACCATGGCATACGGCCTCGGCCTCATCTACGGGGTGCTGCGGGTCGTGAACCTCGCCCACGGCGGCGTGATCATGGCCGGCGCCTACCTGGGCTGGGTCCTGCACGGCTGGCTCGGGCTCGATCCGTACGCCTCGATCCCGCTCGTCATCGCGTCCGCC
>DASSSJ010000030.1:0-20296 GCA_035708485.1 Anaeromyxobacter sp.
GGGAGGTCATGCTCCTGCCGATGTACTTCCTCATCGGCATCTGGGGCGGGCCGCGCAAGGAGTACGCGGCCATCAAGTTCTTCCTCTACACCCTCGCCGGCTCGGTGCTGATGCTCCTCGCGATCATCGGCATCTACTACACCTCCCTCCCCGCGACGCTCGCCGACGGGACGATCTCCTCCGGCCACACGTTCAACCTGATCGAGCTCGGCCGCCAGGGCGCGGCGGGCGTGTTCGCGAAGGCCTCCCCCATCCTCGGCTTCGCCTTCGACAAGCTCGCCTTCATCGCCCTCTTCATCGGGTTCGCCATCAAGATCCCGATGTTCCCGTTCCACACCTGGCTGCCCGACGCCCACGTCGAGGCGCCGACGCCGATCTCCGTCATCCTGGCGGGCATCCTGCTGAAGATGGGGCCGTACGGCATCCTGCGCTTCAACTACCCGCTCCTGCCCGAGGCCACGATGTGGGCGGCGAACGCGATCGCGATCTTCGGCGTGATCAACATCGTCTACGCGGCGTTCGTCTGCCTCGGCCAGACCGACCTCAAGAAGCTCATCGCCTACTCCTCCGTCTCGCACATGGGCTTCTCCCTGCTCGGCATGGCGGCCATGACGCCGGCGGCCATCTCCGGCGCGGTGCTGAACCTCTTCACCCACGGCATCATCAGCCCGATGCTGTTCCTCATCGTGGGCGTGATCTACGACCGCGCCCACCACCGCGAGATCGCCAACTTCGGCGGCCTGGCGCAGGAGCTGCCGGAGTACTCCGCGATCATGGGGCTCGGCTTCTTCGCCTCGCTGGGGCTCCCGGGCCTCGCCGGCTTCATCTCCGAGTTCATGGTGTTCTCGGGGTCGTTCCCGGTCTTCACCGCCTACACCGTCATCTCGGCGACGAGCGTCATCATCACCGCCGCCTACTACCTGTGGGCGATCCACCGGATGTTCCTGGGCAAGCTCAACCCCAGGTACAAGGGCTACCCGGATCTCAACTGGCGCGAGCGGCTCTCGCTGTACCCGCTCGGCGCGATCGCCATCGTGCTCGGCTTCTACCCGCAGGCGATCCTCGGGGCCATCAACACCGGCCTGCACGCGCTCATCCAGAACCTCCGGCCGCTGTAGGCGCCGGGAGAGACCGCGATGGAATCCTTCGTCCCGCTCGTGCAGAACAACCTGGACTCGACGCTCTGGTTCAGGCCGGAGCTCGCGCTCACGTTCGGGGCGCTCGCCCTGTTCGTGCTCGATCTCTTCTGGAAGAGGAGCGCCGCGCGCGTCGCCTTCCTCACCGCGGGCGCGCTCGGGGTGCTCGGCGTCGCCGCGCTCCTGCTCGCGCAGCAGCCGCCCGACGCCACGCCGCTCTTCAACGGGATGCTCGCGAACGACGCGTTCGCGAACTTCTTCAAGTGGCTCTTCCTCGGCGCCGGCGCCCTCACCGTGCTCATCGCGGCCCAGGGCAAGGACTTCCCGGCGGCGCGCGTCGGCGAGTTCTTCGCGCTCCTCGTCGCCGTGGTGCTCGGCATGTTCATGATGGCGAGCGCCACCGACCTCCTCATGGTCTACCTCTCCATCGAGCTCGTCTCGATGGTGAGCTACGTCCTCGCGGGCTTCCGCAAGGGCGACCGGAAGGCGGCGGAGGGCTCGTTGAAGTACGTCATCTACGGGGGCGTCGCCTCGGGCGTCATGCTCTTCGGGATGAGCTACCTGTACGGGCTCACCGGGACGACGAGCCTGCTCGAGCTCGGGACGCGCATCTCCGCGCTCGGCGGCGCCGGCGCCTCCCTCGCCGCCACCCGCATCGCGCTCGTCGTCGCGATCGTGTTCGTGACCGCCGGCATCGGCTACAAGGTCGCGGCGGTGCCGTGGCACATGTGGTGCCCGGACGTCTACGAGGGCGCGCCGACGCCGTTCACGGCGTTCCTCTCGGTCGGCCCGAAGGCGGCGGGCTTCGCGCTCGCGCTGCGCTTCTTCCAGTCGGCCTTCTCCGGCCCCACCTCGCCGGCGACGGGCTTCGCCGAGGCGCTCGCCGGGATCCCCTGGCCCGCGGTGGTCGGGGTGATCGCCGCCGTCACGATGACGCTCGGGAACCTCACCGCGCTCGGGCAGACGAACCTGAAGCGCCTCCTCGCGTACTCGTCCATCGCCCACGCCGGCTACACGCTCATGGGCCTCTCGGCGAACTCCGCCATGGGCGTCCAGGCGGTGATGATCTACATGCTCGTGTACCTGGTCATGAACCTCGGCGCCTTCGTCGTGGTCATCGTGGTCGCCGAGGCCACCGGGTCCGAGTCGATCCTCGACTACAAGGGGCTCGCGAAGCGCCACCCCGTCGCGGCGATCACCTTCGCGATCTTCCTCTTCTCGCTCACCGGCCTCCCGCCCTTCGCGGGCTTCGCCGGCAAGTGGTACCTGTTCTACGCGGTCTTCGAGCGGATCGGCGGCCCGAACGGCGGCTGGTACGCGGTGCTCGCGCTGATCGGCGCGCTCAACACGGCCGTGTCGCTCTACTACTACGTGCGGATCGTCCGGGCGATGTTCATCGACCCGGCCTACGCCGAGAACCCGCCGGCGGTGCGCGCGGGCGTCGGCTACCAGCTCATGCTCGGCGGCTTCTCCGTCGCGATCCTGCTCTTCGGCGTGTGGTGGACGCCGTTCGTCCGCTGGAGCGAGGCCTCGCTCCAGATGTTCAGGTAGGGAGGCCGGCTCACGGCCTGCTCGCCTCCAGCCTGGCGAGGTCCTCCTCCGGCATCGTGACGTCGCCGAGGTGGCGGCCGGGCGAGATCGTCTCGCCGTGGAAGTCGGACCCGGCGGTCGGCACCATCCCGAGCTCCTCCGCGAGCCGCAGGAGGCGCTCGCGCGTGCCGGGGTCGTGGTCGACGTGGTGCACCTCGAGGCCGACCACGCCGGCGGCGCGCGCGCGCTCCACCTCCCGCCGGGCGAGCCGCGACACGCCGGGGTGCGCGATGGTCGCGGTCCCGCCCGCCTCGCGGACGAGCGCGACCGCGTCCGCCACCTCGAGGCGGAAGCGCGGCACGTACGCCGGCATGCCCTCCGCGAGGAATCGATCGAACGCCTCCTTCACCGTCGCGACGTACCCCTTCTCGAGGATCGCGCGGGCGACGTGGGGGCGGCCGATGGTCTTCCCGCCGCTGAAGCCCTCGATGTCGTCCGCGCTGACGTGGACGTTGAGCGCCGCGAGCCGCCTCACGATCTCGGCCATGCGCGTGCGGCGGTGCTCGGCGAGCGTGTCCTCGAACCGGCGGAGCGACGCGTGGCCGGGATCCACGAAGTGCCCGAGGACGTGGATCTCCTTCTGGTCGAGGAACGCGGAGAGCTCGATCCCCGGCACCAGCCGGAGGCCCAGGCGCCCGGCCGCCTCCGCGGCGTCGCCCAGGCCCGCGACGGTGTCGTGGTCGCAGAGCGCCCACACCGACAGTCCTGCGGCCCGGGCGCGCAGGGCGACGTCGGCGGCGCCGTACTCGCCATCCGACGCGCGGCTGTGCGAGTGAAGATCGATTTTCCCGTCAACGTTCGTTCCGGGCCCCGCCATGCAATGTGGACCTCTGCCGTGGTAGAATAGCCGCTCTCTCGCCGCCGCAGGAAAGGTGCGATGCAGCACGTACTCCGGATCTCTCGAAAGATCGACTACGGCCTGCGGGCCATGATCTACCTGGCCTCCATCCCGCAGGATTCGGTCGTCCCGTTCCGGGAGATCGCCCGCCAGATGGACGTGCCCGAGGACTTCCTCGCGAAGATCTTGAAGACGCTGGTCGATCAGGGGCTCGTGCGCTCGACGCGCGGCCCGCACGGGGGCTACGCCCTCGCGCGCTCCCCCGGCGCCATCAGCTTCCTCGACGTGATCGAGGCGGTGGAGGGCCCCGTGGCGCTGAACGTGTGCCTCGACGGCGAGGACGCCTGCGGGCACTCGACGCAGTGCACGATGGTCTCCGTGTGGCGGCTCGGGCAGGAGCGGATGCTCGACGTGTACCGCCAGGCGAAGCTCTCCGAGCTCGCCTTCAAGCCCGCCGACGACGGGCAGATCGGCCTCGTGCAGCTGCAGGTCCAGTCCGCGGCGCGGACGCCGCCGGTGTAGTCGGACCCTCCCTGCCGCGCCCGAGGTCCCGCGCGAAGTCCGGCGCACCGCGAACGGCTTCGCGGACCTGAACGGCTTCGCGAACCTCGAACGGCCTCGCGACCCTCGACCCGTGAGCGCAGGCCCTCACGATTGATCACATCCCAGGGCGAGCGCGGCACCTCGCTCGAGGAGAAGCAAGTCTTCGTATCCCCTGCCGAGCACCTGCCAGCCGGGGTCTCCGTTGTTCTTGATGTGTCCGCCCAGCGCGGCGATCGCCAGCATGGCCTCGCGAATCGTCGCCTCTGGTCGAAGTCGCACGTCAGGGTGGCGCTGCAACAGCTTGAGCTTCATCGGCGACAGGACCGCGTCGGCCGGAAGGTCGGCTCGATCTCGGGAGAGCTGGCGTAGCGCCAGCAGCTGCCACGCGATCGGCGCAAGGACGGCGAGTGCATTGAGCAGGGCGTGTTTCGATTCGAGTTGCCGCTTCTCATACGCGCACCCCTGCTTCAGCGCGCGGAAGTACTCCTCGATGACCCAGCGAGCGCGGTAGCCGTCGACGACGGCTGCGACGTCCTCGACGGTGTCGATGGGCTCGGTCGTCACGAGCCGCCACTCGACCGGGTCGATGCCGCGTCCCGCGTTCTTCTCGTGGACGCGCACGACGTTGAGGCGCAGCGCCTCAGGCGTGTGCGGACCGCCTCGCCGCGGACGGAGGATCGTGACGGATGCAGCCGTTACCGCGAGGACCGCGGAGCGAGTGCGGCGATACGGATACTTCCTTGCGCGGCTGGGGGGATCGTCTCGGCCCGGCTTTCGCGCGGACAGGGCCACCTCTCTCGTCAGCAGCGTCCTCCTCCGCTTCATCACGTCGCTGATGAAACCGCGGCCCACCGCCGTTTCAGCGCGCCGATCGATCTGCAACCGAATGATGAAGCGTCGGCTGCTGGCGCAGAGAGCCGCGAGCAGCTCGTACCCGTCGGCCTCGCGATCCATCACATGGACCGCTGCGGCGACGTCGGGGATCTCCGAATCGACGCGCTCGACGAGGGTGAGCCAGCGTCTGGACTCCTTCTGTTCCAGGCTCCTGGTGCGCCGGTACGACACTCGTGCTCCCCGCTCGCGGAAGACGGTCTCCATGCCCAGGATCCCGAGCGGCGCACGGTCCTTCGCGCCAACGGCGAGGGCAAAGTGCCCGAGGAACCCGTGCGTGTGATCTCCGCGGAGCCGCCCCAGGCCGTCCCGCTCGCTGCTGAAGAGCAACTCGGTGCTGTCGTGCGCGATGAACACCGCTCCTGCCTGGGCACACCGCGCAGCGGTGGCCGCCACGTGTGGCTGCAGGATGGCGGCAGGCGTGACCGATTCGTTACCGAAGAACCGGTACGTCGCCTCGAGGGCAGCGTCGGAGCGCGCTGCCTTCGGGAAGCTCTGGTCGGGCGCCTTGGCAAGCTGCTCGGCGATCCGCACGAGCCGCGCCGTCAGCCGCTTGTCGCCCAACTCTGCCGTTTCGACCTCGCCACGGATGTTCATGGCGAGGGTAGATCACACCCCCGGAGTCCGCGCCAGATGTGTTGGATCCTGAGAGCGCAGGCCCGGGGGGCGGCCGCAGGCGCGTTCGCCGAGGCGCGCGCCCTGAACATCCGGTTCGCGCGCGCGACCCTGACCAACCGGCGAGCGCCGCTGCCTGTCTGAGCGCCGGCAGCGCGAGCGCAGCGAGCGCACTGCCGGCGCGAGTCGCGGCGGCGCGACCGGGGGATCCGCGGGCCCGCGCGCGCGCCAGGGCTCACGCGCCGCGCCGAGGTCACGCGCCGGAGGCCGCTCCCCGGGCCAAGCGTGCACGAGCGACCGGACCGCGGCGACCGCAAAGGCGCGCGTGCACGAGCGAAGGGAAGGCGGCGACCGCAAGGCGCCGCGTGCACGAGCGAAGGGAAGGCGGCGACCGCAAGGCGCCGCGCGCACGAGCGAAGGGAAGGCGGCGACCGCAAGGCGCCGCGCGCGCACGAGCGACCGGACCGCGGCATCCGCACAGCCCCGCGCTCACCGGTCGCACGGACGAGCTCGACCGCGATCGTGTGCCTTGACCGTCCGAACGGTGGCCGCTAACGTCCGCGCGCCATGGCCCGGTCCCCCAAGCAGCTCCGCAAGCGCTACCTGTCGCGCCCGCCGGTCGAGCCGATGCGGCTCAAGCCGAAGATGACGGTCGAGGAGCTCGTGGACGTCTACCGGCGCGCGGGCGCGTTCAACGGCGGCCGCCTGGCCGAGGGCTGCGACCTCTTCGGCCGGATGATCGACTCGGACGCGACCATCGCCCTCACGGTGACGGGCGCGATGGCGCCGGCGGGGATGGGCGGCGCGATCCAGGCGATGATCGAGGCCGGGTTCGTCGACCTCGTCATCGCGACGGGCGCGAACCTGTACCACGACCTCCACTTCGCGCTGAAGCTGCCGGTCGTGCAGGGCCACTTCCAGGTGGACGACGCCGAGCTGTACCGCGCCGGGATCGAGCGGATCTACGACGTGTTCATCACCGAGGACTCGCTCCTCGACACCGACGCGTTCGTGCGGGAGGCGCTCGAGAAGGCGCCCGCCTCGCTCCGCGGCCGGATCTCCACGCCGCAGCTGCACCACTACCTCGGCCACCTCGTGCTGCAGCAGGCGCCGCTGCCCGAGAAGAGCTGGGTCGCGACCGCCGCGCGCTGCGACGTGCCGATCTTCACGTCCTCGCCCGGCGACTCGTCGATCGGGATGAACGTCGCCGCGATGAAGCTCCGCGGCGGCGAGACGACGATCGACCCCGACCTCGACGTCCTGCAGTCGACGTCGATCGTGTACGACGCGAAGGTGAACGGCGTCGTGATCCTCGGCGGCGGCTCGCCGAAGAACTTCTACCTCCAGACGCAGCCCACGCTCTGGCAGATCCTCGACCTGAACCGCGGCGGCCACGAGTACGTCCTGCAGATCTCGACCGACTCGCCGCAGTGGGGCGGCCTCTCCGGCGCGACGCCGTCCGAGGCGATCAGCTGGGGCAAGGTCCAGGCCAACCTCATGAAGAACCACGTCGTCGTGTACTCGGACGCGACGGTCGCCGCGCCCCTCGTGTTCGCGTACGCGCTCTCGACGCGCCGCAGGCGGAAGGCGAAGCGGCTCTACCGGCGGCTGCCGGAGCTGTACGACGCGCTCCGCCGCGCGCACCTCGCCCGCCACCCGGGCTCGGACGCGATGCTCGAGCTCAGGACGGAGGCGAAGACCCGCACCGTCGGCCCGGGGCGCGCGCTCCCGCGCCGCTGAGGCCCGCGCGATCGGCGCGGGCGGCGGCGCCTCGGCGGGCGCCGGAGGCCCGCGCGCCGCGACCGCGGGCCCGCCGGCCTCCCCGCCGGGCGCCCGGCCGGGCGGGCGGGACGCCGCGTCGCGCTTGCCGCCCGCCCGGCCGGGGACGACCGTACGGAGGTGAAGACGCCTCCGCGCCTCGACGACGCCGCGCCGGCCCTCACCCCGCGCAAGATCTTCGATCGCCTGTCCCGCTTCGTCGTCGGCCAGGATCGGGCGAAGCGCTCCCTCGCCATCGCCGCCTACGCCCACCTCAAGCGGACGGCGGTCCGCCGCGTCCGCCGCAGCGCGCCGACGGTGCGGAAGTCGAACGTGCTGCTCATCGGCCCGACCGGCTGCGGCAAGACCCACCTCGCCCGCACGCTCGCCGACGTCCTCGACGTGCCCTTCCACGTCGCCGACGCGACCGAGTTCACCGAGGCCGGCTACTACGGCAAGGACGTCGAGGTGATGATCGCGGAGCTGCTCCAGAAGGCGGGCCACTCGGTGGAGGAGGCGCAGCGCGGGATCGTCTTCATCGACGAGGTGGACAAGATCGCCCGGCGCTCGCAGGGACAGCGGGCGGGCGTGGGCGCGCGCGACATCGGCGGCGAGGGCGTCCAGCAGGCGCTCCTCAAGATCCTCGAGGGGCGCGAGATCCTCGTCCCGTCGAGCCTCGGGCAGCACTGGCAGCGGCACGACGCGATCGCGGTGGACACGACCGACATCCTCTTCGTCTGCGCCGGGACGTTCACCGACATCTTCTCCTACGCGGGCGAGGGGCGCGGCCTCGGGTTCGGCGCCCGGCCCGGGCTGCGCCGGGCGGCCGCGCGGCGGATCCGCCACAAGGAGCTCCTCGAGTACGGGATGCTCTCCGAGTTCCTCGGGCGCCTGCCGGTCGTCGTGCAGCTCGACGAGCTGGGCGAGGAGGAGCTGCTCGAGGTGCTCACCGGCCCGCCCGACGCGGTCGTCCGCGAGGTGAAGGAGCTGCTCGCCGGCGACGGCGTGGAGCTCGCCTTCACCGACGGCGCGCTGCGCGAGATCGTGCGCTACGCCGTCGAGCGGGGCGCCGGCGCGCGCGGGCTGCGCGCCATCGTGGAGGAGGTCGTCGCGGACCTGCTCTTCGAGGCGCCGGAGCGGAGCGGGACGCGCGTCTCGGTGGACGCGCCGTTCGTCCGCCGCCGCGTCGAGCGGCTGGACCCCGTCGCCGTCCAGGAGTGATCAGCGGCGCAGGCGCGCCACGAGGTTGTGGGCGCGCGCGAGCCCGGCGAGCTGGCTCTCGCGCGCGCGGGCGCGCAGCGCGGCGGGCGCGAGGTCGCCCGCCAGCGCCAGCACCGAGAGGAGCGCCCACGCGACGAGCGCCGCCTTCGCGCCGCCGAGCAGCGCGCCGGCCCCGCGGTCCGCCGGGCCGCGCACGAGCCGCGCGACGCCGGTGCCGCGCAGGACCGCCGCGCCGACGAGCGACGCGAGGGCGAAGGTCCCGAGGAAGAGGAGCGCCGGCGCGAGCGGACGCGCCGCCGGGGAGAACCGCCGGGCGAGGCCGGCCCCCACCTCCACCGTCCAGGCGCGCGCCGCCAGGACGCCGAGCCCCACCGCCGCGAGCGAGACCAGCTGGCGGAGGGCGCCGGACCCGGCGCCGAGGAGCGCGGAGACCGCGAGGAACCCCAGCACGACGAGGTCGATCGTCACGGGGCCGTCACTTGATGCGGTACTGGTCGCCCTTCGGGCGGGTCTTCTCGAGCTCCCGCTCGACCTGGGCGAGCTGCTCCTTGAACTTCGCGTTCGCCGGCTCGTACACGAGCGCGCTCTTGAGCGCGCGCTGCGCCGCCTCCCAGCGCTGCGCCTGGATCTCGAGGAGCGCGGTGGCGTAGAACTTCCGCCCGTTCGGCGTCTGGCCGAGCTGCTCCTCGAGCTTCTTCTTCTCCCCCTCCTTCACCTGCGCCTCGTCGGCCTCGGTGAAGCGGAGCTTCCGCGCGCGATCGGGGCCGCTGATGTCCTGGAGGTACTTCAGCCGGCGGCTGTCGTCGCGCAGCACCGTGTACGCCTCGTTCACGCGGCGGTAGATGCGCCCCACGAGCTCGCGGAGCATGGGATCCGGGTGGGCGGCGAAGCGGTCGGGGTGGAACGCGCGGGACTCGCGGTAGTAGGCCGCCTTGATCTCCGCGTGCCCCGCCGCCCGCGGGAGCTTCAGGACGCCGAAGTAGTCGAGCTGGTCGAGCGCGGCCGCGAGCGCCTGCACCTCGGTGAGGAATCCCTGGTCCATGCGCCCCGTCCCGCCGCGGGCCGGCTACGCCGCCCGCGGGCCGCGCGCCAGCTCGATGTCCGCGTTGTGGATCATGGCCGTCCGGATGTCCGCCTCGGAGAGGCCCGACGACAGGCCGATCGTCGTGGAGGTCTTCTGCCCCGTCTCGACGTCGGTCGCCGAGACGTTCACGATGCCGTTCGAGTCGATCTCGAAGGTCACCTGGATCTGGACCTCGCCGCGGTAGCCGATCCGGAACCCGGTGAACTCGAACTCGCCGAGGAGCTCGCACTCGTCGGCGCGGCTCCCCTCGCCCTGGTACACGCGGATCTTCACCCGGTCCTGGCCGTCGCGGCTCGTCGTGAAGGTCTTCGTCTTCTCGATCGGGATGGGCGTGTTCTTGTCGATGATCTTCTCGGTGAAGCCGCCCACCGTGCCGATGCGGAGGGTGAGCGGCGTGACGTCGAGGAGGTAGCTCGCCTGGCCGGACTCGGCGGCCTGCGCGTTCAGGAGGGCGTGCGCCTGGATCGCGGCGCCGAGCGAGACGACCTCGTCCGGGTCGATCCCGGTCATCGGCTCCTTCTGGAAGTAGTGGCGGACGCTGTTGCGGATGATCGGCAGGCGCGTCGGTCCGCCCACCAGGATCACGGCGTCGACGTCGCCCGCGGTGAGCCGCGCCGACTGGAGCGCCTCGTCGCAGACCTTGAAGGTGCGCTGGACGAGGTCCATCACCATCCGGTTGAACTGGTCCTGCGAGAGCTTGTGCCGGAGGTCGAGCACCTCGCCCTCGGGGGACTGGCAGATGCCGGGGACGGCGACGTCGGCGGTGCCGGTGCGCCCGACGTCGATCTTGGCGCGCTCGCCCGCCTCCTTGAGCATCTGGAGGCAGAACTTGTTCTGGCGCAGGTCGAGGCCGTGCTTCGCGAGGAAGTCGTCGGCGAGCCACGTCATGATCCGGTCGTCGAAGTCGTCGCCGCCGAGGTAGGTGTCTCCGGCGGTGGACAGCACCTCGAAGACGTCCTTCCCGATCTCCAGGATCGAGACGTCGAAGGTGCCGCCGCCGAGGTCGTACACGCAGATCTTCTGGGAGATGTCCCGGCCGAAGCCGTAGGCGAGCGCCGCGGCGGTCGGCTCGTTGATGATGCGGAGGACCTCGAGGCCGGCGATGCGGCCCGCGTCCTTGGTGGCCTGCCGCTGGTTGTCGTTGAAGTAGGCGGGGCAGGTGACGACCGCCTTCGTGATGTCGCGGCCGAGCGCCGTCTCCGCGATCGCCTTCATCTCCTTGAGGACGAGGGCGGAGATCTCCGGGATCGCGAAGATCTTGTCCCGCACCTGGAGGCGGACCGAGTTGTTGGGCCCCTCCAGGATGCGGTAAGGCATCACGGCCTGGGCCTTCTTCACCTCGTCGGAGAAGTAGAACCGGCCGATGAGCCGCTTCGCCGAGTAGATGGTGTTCTCGGCGTTGGTGATGATGTTCTTCTTCGCGTCGTTCCCGACGAGGACGCTCCCGTCGTCGAGGAACGACACGACCGAGGCGTGGGTGCGCTCCCCCCACTCGTTGGCGAGCACCACCGGGGCTCCCCCCGGCTCCGTCACGGCCGCCACCGCGCTGTAGCTCGTCCCGAGGTCGATTCCGACGGCGATGTCGTCGCTCATGCGGGGTTTCCCGGAGCTTTCGCCGGGTTACGTCATCGTATCGGCGCCGGTCGCGGGCTGTCAAACAGCCGCTCCCCTCGGCCACCGAGCGGTCGTTCGGGGAAGGGATGTCCCTCACGGCCTCCACGGTTATTACTCTTGGGGTGGCGAGGGAGAGGTCGTCGCCACACCCAGCCAGAAGAGGGAAGATAGAGCAATGGGCGCGCTCGCCGCGATCCTGCAGTCCGATCCGAACCTGCTCCGATGCCAGCTCAAGCGGCTCGACGCGAGCGTCGCCCTCCAGGAGGACGAGCGGCTCCCGGACGCTTACGGCTTCGGCCACTACTCCGGCGGGAGCGTGCTGCTCGGGAAGCGGCCGTCGGGCGTGACGGCGGCGCTCTCCGTCGCGGACCTCGTCGGCAAGGTCGACTCCGAGGCGCTGCTCGTGCAGGCGCGCCGCGCCGTCATCGGCCAGGCGAAGGACGAGAACACCCAGCCCTTCCGGTTCCGCCGCTGGCTCTTCGCGCACGACGGCACGATCGAGGGCTGGGACCGCTTGCGGCCGAAGCTCGTCGCCGCGCTCCCGGACTTCCTGCGGCGCAACGTCATGGGGGACACCGACTCGGAGCACGCGTTCATGTGGTTCCTGAAGCAGCTCCGCGACGACGGGCGGCTCGACGATCTCGAGCTCGACGCCGTCACGGCGGGGCGCGCGCTCGCGCGCACGGTGAAGCAGATCGAGGCGTGGGCCCGCGAGGCGGGCGAGCAGCGGACGAGCCGGCTGTGCTTCGTGGCGACGAACGGACGCATCATGGTCGCGAGCCGGCGCGCGGGGCCGCTCCACTACGCGCTGCTCGAGGGGATCGTGCCGTGCGCCCTGGACGGGATCGACCTCGGCACCCCGGAGAGCGATCCGCGCGTCCGCCCGCACCGGCTCGTGAAGGCCGTCGCGTTCGCCTCCCGCCTGCGCCAGCCGAACGGGTTCATCGAGGTGCCGGAGGGCAGCGTCGTCTCGGTGAGCCGGACCCTGCAGGTCACGGTCTCGCCGATCGCGAACGCGGGCTAGAGCCCCCAGGGGCGCGGCGCGAACAGCCCCTCCCAGGTCGAGAGCGCGAAGCGGTCGGTCATCCCCGACAGCCAGTCGGTCGCCGCCCGCCCCGCCGTCTCGCCCGGCCGCGGCGTCACCCCGAAGCGCTGCGCGAGCCGGCCGGGATCCTCGAGGCACCAGCTCCAGAGGTCCCGCAGGATGCGCTGCGCCTTCACGAACTCGTCGTGGACGACGGGGTTCTCGTAGACGCGGGCGTAGAGGAAGTCGCGGAGCGCGAGGAGCGCCGCGTGGACGTCCGCGGACATCTGGATGTGCCCGCCGCCGTCCACGTCGGACGCGTCGATGACGTCGTGGACGAGCACCCGGAAGCGGTTCCCCCGATCGTCGCCGAGGACCCCGCGGATGGACGCCGGGACGTCCGCCTCGGCGAAGAGCCCCGCGCGCACCGCGTCGTCGAGGTCGTGGTTCACGTAGGCGACGATGTCGGCGATCCGGACGATCTCCGCTTCGAGCGTGAGCGCCTTCTCGCCGGTGCCCGAGAGGAGGACGTTCCCCCGCCCCTTCGAGTGGCGCAGGATCCCGTCGCGCACCTCCGCGGTCAGGTTGAGGCCGCTGCCGTCGTTCTCCAGCACGTCGACGACCCGCACGGACTGCACCACGTGGTGGAAGCCGCCCGGGACGACCTCGGAGAGGAGCCGCTCGCCGGCGTGGCCGAACGGCGTGTGGCCGAGGTCGTGCCCCATCACCATCGCCTCGACCAGCATCTCGTTCAGGAACAGCGCGCGCGCGATGGAGCGCCCGACCTGCGCGACCTCGAGCGTGTGCGTGAGCCGGGTCCGGTAGTGGTCGCCCTTCGGGGCGAGGAACACCTGGGTCTTCCCGGCGAGCCGGCGGAACGCCTTGGAGTGGACGAGCCGGTCGCGGTCGCGCTGGAACGACGGCCGCTCCGCGTCGGGCACCTCCGGGCGCGCGCGGCCGCGCGAGCGCGCGGACCGCGCGGCGCGGGGGTGGAGCGTCCGGTCCTCGAGCGCCTCGAGCAGCTCCCGGATGTTTCCCCGGCCCGGCATCGGCGGATCCGTACCGCCGCGCCGCGGGGCTGTCACCCGTAAAAGCTCGCCTCGAGCGTCGCGATGAAGAGGTTCGAGAGGGCGTGCAGGACCACCGGCGCGGCGACGCTCCCGGTCCGCTCGCGGGCCCAGCCGAAGAGGAGGCCCGGGAAGAAGGTCCCGAGCCGCCACGGCTGGAGCACGACGAGGTGCCCCGCCGCGAAGAGGAGCTGGGTCCAGAGGAAGCCCGCCCCGAGGCGCGCGCCGAGCACCGTGACGCCGCGGCCGGGCGCGGACCGCGCCCACGCGGTCTGCATCCACCCGCGGTAGAACATCTCCTCCGGCAGCGCGACCACCACGAGCTGCACGAGCGCGAGGAGCGCGACCCGGTCCGGCAGGCGCGGCGCCAGGTCCGGCGCGCCGACGTACGGCGCGAGCGCCCGCGCGAGCCCCGCGGGGAGGCGCGGCACGAGCTCGACGTACGCCCAGAACCCCGCCGCGAAGAGCGGGAACACGACCGCCGCGATCCCGAGCGCGACGAGCGCGCCCCGCCCGAACGCGCGCCAGGTTCGCGCGTCGCGCAGCCCGTGGAGCGGGACGCCGTAGTCGGCCCAGGCCTCGCCGCGCGCGCGCACGCGCGCGTCCGGGAGCACGATGAACAGGAACGCGGCGACGCCCGCGAGGTTCGCGGCGAGGAGCCCGGTCGGCTCGGCGAGCGAGACGAGCTTCGCGAGCGCGAGGCCGCCCACCGCGAGCGCCCAGGTGCGGACGAGCTCGCGCGGCGGCGGCGCGGGATGTCGGGCCGTGTGCGACTGGGGCTGCACGCGACGGGAATCGCACGGGCGGGGGGAGAGGTCAATTCGCGGCGCGTGGTAACCTCCCCGGCCTCGGAGAACCCGCATGCCCGGATCGCGCCCGCAGCAGCGGCGGAGCACCCTCGCCCGCCTCGTCCCCGGCCTCCTCGCGCTCGCGGCGGTGCCGCTCGTCGCGTCGACCTGCGGCGGCACCTCGGGCCCGCAGACCTTCGCGCGCAGCTCGCTCGTCATCCCGATGGACCTCTGCTACCAGCACCAGACGGACCAGGTGAGCGGCTCGTACCAGCCGTCCAGCTGCCCGCAGGCGGCGGACCCGGGGAGCGTCATCAGGGCGTACGGCCTCGTCTACCAGCTCGTCCGGAACAACATCGCCGTCTACTGGATCATCAACCCCCAGAAGACCAGCCTCACCGACGTCGATCTCACCATCTCCTACTCCAACGGGCTCCCCGTCTTCCGCTACGACTGGAACACCGGCGGGACGGGCGCGGCGCCCGTCAACGCGCAGTCGATCTCCTACCGCGGCGGCCCCTTCGTCGTGGACGGCTCGGACTACGCGCGCGCCACCGCGGTGCTCCAGAGCTACCGCTCGCTCTACGGCGCGGTGAAGGTCCACGTGGCGAACGTCGCCTTCACCGCGAACGTCGCGAAGACCATGGCGGGCGGCTGGAGCGCGGGGGGCAGCGTGCCCCCCAAGCTCGCCCTCCTCGACATCGGCAGCTCCGGCGCGGGCTCGAAGAACTCCGAGTTCGTCATCCAGGGCTACCTCGCCCAGGCCGGCCTCGACTTCGGCGGCGCGGGCGGGTGCGTCACGCCCGTCAACTCCGTCACCGGCCAGCTCCGCCCCGAGTGCGGCACGAGGGTGCCGACGCACGGGCAGATCTACGACCGGCTCTACATGGAGGACTTCCAGCCCGACGCCACCGGCGCGGTGACCTCCACGAACCTGTTCAGGTACGGCTACCAGATCCTGTGGGTGCCCCACTGGGCGGCGCCGAGCTCGTGCAGCGACTGCCCCGCGGGCCAGAGCTGCAGCTGCCGGAGCCCCTACACCCAGGCGCAGATCGACCGGGCGCTCAGGACCATCGGCGCGTTCTCCGCGGCGGGCAAGGACGTCTTCGCCGAGTGCGCCGGGCTCGGGTCGTTCGAGGGCGTGGCGGGGAGCACCACGTACCGGACCGGCGCCTCCGACGGATCGACCCACTTCCAGACCACGGCCGCGGCTGCGGCGGCGGGGCTCTCCGGAATCAACTCCGGGAGCGGCGCCTACTTCTGGCCCGGCAACTTCTCCTCGCCGTTCCTCCAGCTCGGCGACTTCCCGTTCGCGCCCGCGGGCGGCGCCATCGCGAGCTACGCCTCGTCGGCCTACCGCGGCGACACCGTCCGCCTCGTCTCGCACTCGAGCTCCGCCACCTCCTACGACGTGTTCACGCTCCGCAGGCGCAGCGCCTCGAGCGGGACCATCGCGTACCTCGGCGGCCACAGCTACTCCGGCAACGACGGCCAGTTCCAGATCGCCGGCACCCGGCTCGTGCTCAACACGCTCTTCAACCTCGGCGCGGGCTGCGTCGAGAGCGGCGTGTCGTGCAGCACGGGGCTCCTCGGCGCGTGCGCGCAGGGGGTCCTGCGCTGCGACTCCGGCGGCAACCAGGTGTGCACGCAGCTCGTGGGACCGTCCGCGGAGGCCTGCAACGGCGTCGACGACGACTGCAACGGGCTCGTCGACGACGGCCTCGACGCCGCCTGCTACGAGGGGCCGGCGAGCACCGTGGACGGGAGCGGGAACCCGAAGGGCATCTGCCAGAAGGGCGTGCGGTCCTGCGTGCGGAGCGGGGACGGCAGCTACGGCCTCTCCGCGTGCCAGGGCCAGGTGCTCCCCTCCGCCGAGGTGTGCAACGGCCTCGACGACGACTGCAACGCCGTGGTGGACGACGCGCCCGTCCCGCTCGGCGGGACGCCGACGCCGAGCTCGCTCGTGCAGGCCTGCTACACCGGCCCGCAGAGCAGCGTCGACCCCGCCACCAGCCTCCCGCGCGGAATCTGCAAGGCCGGCCGGCAGACCTGCGCGAACGGCGTCTGGAGCGCGTGCGCGGTGTGCGCCGACACGGGTCCGCCCTGGCAGGACCCCTCGAACCCGGCCTACCGCAGCTGCCAGATCCTCCCCCACACCGAGGACTGCGCCGTCGGCCCGAACGGCCAGCAGTACGACATGAACTGCAACGGCGTCGTCGCGGACGGCTGCGGCTGCACGCCCGGCGCGCAGCAGGACTGCTACCGCGGCCCGTCCGGCACGCTCGGCGTGGGCGCCTGCACGCACGGCCACCAGACCTGCCTCGCCGGCCCGCCGCCGAGCTGGGGCGCGTGCAGCGGCGACGTCCTGCCCGCCGCGCTCGACTGCACGAGGCCCCCCGCGAGCCCGCCCGCGGACGCGAACTGCAACTCCATCCCCGACGTCACCGAGCCGGGCTGCAACCTGTGCCCGCCCGTGGACGATCCGTCGCTCGTCTGCTTCGTGAACGCGGATCGCTCGCCGCCGAAGGGCGCCTGCCGGAACGGCGTCCGCGCCTGCGCGGACGGCGTCGCCGGCGAGTGCCAGGGGCTCATCCTCCCGGCGCCCGAGGTCTGCGACGGCCGCGACAACGACTGCGACGACCTCGTGGACGACGGCGCCTCGTGCGCGGCGGGGCTCGCCTGCCTGAACGGGGTCTGCGTCCCCACGCTCTGCGCGCCCGAGGTGCCGTGCCCGGAGGGCTACGCCTGCGCGGGCGGGCGGTGCGTCCTCGCGAGCTGCGGCCAGACCGGCGCGCCGTGCGCGCTCGGCGCGGTCTGCAGCTTCGGGCAGTGCGTCGACCCGTGCGCCGGCGCGACGTGCGGCGTGGGCGCGACCTGCGCGAGCGGCGTGTGCACCGGCGGGAGCTGCTACTTCGCCGGCTGCCCGTCCGGCGAGCTGTGCCAGGACGGCGCCTGCGCGCCCGACCCGTGCCTCGGCGTCGTGTGCCCGAGCGGCACGTTCTGCCGGGCGGGCGACTGCGTGCAGTCGTGCGTGTTCGTCCGCTGCGGCGCCGGCCAGCGCTGCGGGCCCGACGGCTTCTGCGTCGCGGACCCGTGCGCCGGGAAGAGCTGCGCGACCGGGCAGCGCTGCGAGGCGGGCGCCTGCGTCGCCGACCCGTGCGCGGGCGCCGACTGCGGCCAGGGGAAGACCTGCGACGACGGCGTCTGCGTCGACGACGCGTGCAACGGCGTCCGGTGCCCGGCCGGCCAGTGCGCCGGCGGCCAGTGCTTCCCGACCGAGCAGCTGCAGGGCGCCCCGCCCCCCGCCGCGCCGGAGGAGCCCGGCGGCGGCTGCGGGTGCGGCTCGGGGCCGGGCGCCGCGCTCCCGGCGCTGCTCGTCCTCCTCCTGCTCCCGCTCGCGCGGCGCCGGCGCGGCGCCCCGCTCGCCGCGATCGCCCTCGCCGTCGTGGTCGGAGGGAGCGGCTGCGACGAGCCGTCGCCCGAGCCGCCGTTCGACCCGGCCGCGTGCGTCGAGACCTGCGGAGAGCAGCGCTGCGTGGACCTGACCACCGATCCCGTGCACTGCGGGTCCTGCACGCGCGCCTGCGACGGCGGCCAGATCTGCGTCGACGCGGCGTGCGGGCCGGCGTCCGCGGTCGCGCCCTACATCGCGTCGGTCTCCCCGCCCACCGCGCCCCGCGGGGCGGTCGCGCCGGTCGTCGTGGCGCTCACCGGCGAGCGGTTCGCCGCCGGCGCCACGCTCCGCACGATCTCGCCGGCGGGCACGATCACCTACGCGACGCAGGTCCAGGACGCGGGCCACCTCACGGCCACGCTCGATCTCTCCGCCACCACCACGACCACGCTGTCGCTCCGCGTGGTGAACCCGGACCGGGTGATCTCGAACGCCTTCCCCTTCGACGTGGTGACGCCGACGCCGCAGCTCACCGGCGTCCAGCCGGGATCGGTCGGGTCCGGCGCGAAGCCGAGCCTCGCCGTCGCCGGGACCGGCTTCGTCCAGTCGAGCACGTGCCACCTCGAGGGACCGGGCACGGCCGACCGGGCGCTGCCCACCACGCCGGGCTCGCCGCTGGCGTGCGCGCTCGACACGACGGGCCTCCCCACCGGCGCGTACGAGCTGTGGGTCGTGAACGACGGCGTGCTCTCGTCGAACCGCGTCCCCTTCTCGATCACCGCGAGCGGCGCGCCCCACCTCGTCTCGCTCAGCCCCTCCGCGGCCGCGGCGAACGACACCATCGCCCTCCAGGTGACGGGGACCTCGTTCGGCCCGGCGAGCCTCGTCACGCTGGACGGGGTCCCGCAGACGACGACGTTCGTCGACGCCACGCACCTCCTCGTGCCGCAGCTCGACGTGCCGGACGCGCTCGGCGCGCACGCCGTGAGCGTCACCTTCGCCGACAACCAGCTCACCCTCACCGTCTCGGCGACCGCGCCGCGCGCGGACACGATGAGCGTGACGGTCGGCGGCGTGAACCGCTCGCCGTACCAGGGGGAGACCGCCACGCTCACCTTCACCGGCGCGAACCTCGCCGGCGCGACGGGCGCGGCCATCCAGCCGCCCTCCGGCACCGCCACGGCGGCGCTCGCCGGGACGCCCACGTCCACGGCCGCCTCGGTGACGGTCGACCTCACCGGCAAGCCCTCCGGCCTCTACACCGCCGCGCTCACCTTCCCGGGCGGCGTGACCTCGTCGAGCTTCCAGTTCCGCGTGCTCTCGAACGTCGCGGTGGTGCAGTCCGTCTCGCCCGCGGGCGGGGCGCAGGGCGCCACGGTGGCGGTGACGTTCACCGGCAGCAGCCTGCGCTGCGCGCCGAGCGGCGCCTGCGCCACCGGCGCCGCCGTCCTCTTCCAGGGCAACGGCGTGAACCGCACCCTCACGCCCACGGCGTGGACGCCCCCGACGAGCGCCTCGGCGAGCCTCGCCCTCGCCGGCCTCGACACCGGCGTCTACTCCCTCGCCATCCAGAACCCGGGCGCGGCGGCGAGCAACGCGGTCTCGTTCACCGTGACGCCCGGACCGCCGAGCATCGCGTCGGTGACGCCCGCCTCGGTCACGCGCCAGGACGCGCCGGTGGACGTCACGCTCACCGGGACGAACTTCGCGAAGCCCGACGCGAACGGGAACGCGGCCTCGCAGGTGATGCAGCTCATGGGCGAGCCCTGGGCGGCGAGCAGGGCGTACGCGGTGGGCGCGATCGTGTCCAGCGGCGACGACTCGTACCGCTGCACGACGGCCGGCACCTCGGGATCGGCGGGTCCGTCGGGGACCGGCTCCGCGATCGCCGACGGCGGCGTGACGTGGTCCTGGGCGGGCGGCTGGTCGCCGCTCCCCCCCGGGAACACCGTCACGGTCGCGAGCGCCACCACGATCCGGGTGCGCCTCGACACCCGCACGGCGCTCCCGGCCGTCTACCGGATCGCCGTCTGGAACCCGCCGGGGCCGCAGCGGTCGAACACGGTGAGCTTCACCGTCAACTGAGCGCGGCCCGACCTATCCCGCGATCGCCTTCTCGACCAGCTCCACCGCGTGCGCGGGGTCGAAGGGCTTCTTCAGGACGTCGTCGGCGCCGATCCGGCGGTACATGTCCACCTCGCGGTCGCTGATCCGGGAGGACATGAGCACGAGGAACGTCTTCTTCCAGTGCGGGTGCGCCTTGACCAGGCGGCACACGTCCGCGCCGTTCAGCATCGGCATGTAGACGTCGAGCAGGACGGCGTCGGGATCCGCGGCGGAGAGCTTGCGGAAGACCTCCTCGCCGTCCGCGGCCGAGGTGACGTCCCATCCGGCGTCCTCGAACGCGGCGCCGAGCGCGTCGAGCACCGCCTGGGAGTCGTCCACGACGAGCACCGTCCTGCGCCGCGCCATCGTCCCGGCGTTATACTCGATCGCGCCATGGACCGGGAGCCCGCGGTCGCGGGACGCTTCTACACCGACGAGCCGGCCGCGCTCGCGCGGCAGGTGGATCGGTTCCTCGCCGCCGGCGCCGGGCCGCGGGTGAGGGCGCGGGGGCTCGTCGCCCCGCACGCCGGGTACGTCTACTCCGGCGCCGTCGCCGGGGCGGTGTACGCGCGGGTGGAGGTCCCGGCCCGCGTGATCGTGCTCGGCCCGAACCACACCGGGCTCGGC
>DASSSJ010000031.1:0-2438 GCA_035708485.1 Anaeromyxobacter sp.
CCGCCGGCCGAGGTCCGCGCCGAGCCCGAGCCGGCGACCCCCACCCCACCGCCGGCGGCCGCCGGCCCGAACGAGGAGGGCACGCGATGAACGCCTCCATCCAGCGCTGGCTCCTGCTCGCCGTCGCCTTCGTCCTCCCGCTCGCGCTCGTCGCCCTGTGGGCGACCTCGGCGCGCGCGCGCCTCGCCGCGAGCCGCGGCGCGGCCCAGGAGGTCGCGACGGCGGCGGTGGCGAACGACGCGTACTGCACCCCCGAGCTCAAGGCGATCGTCCGCCGCGTGGCGGGCGCCTGCGGCCTCCTCGAAGGCGCGGGCGGCGGCCGCGGCTGCCAGCCGCTGCAGGCGAGGAAGGTGGCGGCGCTCTCCGGCTCCGACTTCAACGCCATCTTCAAGCCGCTCTCGCACCGCGCCCACATCGTGCAGTTCGACGCGTCGCGCGCCGAGCTCGATCCCGACGGGCGCGCGCTCGTCGAGAAGGCCTGGAGCGACCAGCGCGGCGCGAGCTTCTTCTTCGTGGTCTCGCGGGCGAGCCCCGACGGCGACGAGCAGTACAACGAGGCCCTGAGCCGCGACCGCGCCAAGGCGGTCCTCGACCACCTCGACCAGCGCTTCCAGGACGACGACCTGAAGAAGCAGGTCGGCCTGCTCTGGCTCGGCGAGGAGTTCGCGCAGCTCGGGGCCGAGTTCTGCGAGTGGCAGCGCTCGCGGTCCGCGCCGTGCACGCGCGCGGACATCAACCGCAGCGCGTTCGTCGCCTGGATCGACTGTGCGATCTGAGCGGCGCGCGCGGGCCGTCCTCGGCCTGCTCGCCGCCGCCGCCGTCGCCGCGGGGTGCCGCGCGCGGCCGGCGGAGGGCGACGCCGGCGCGGTGGAGCGCTTCCAGGGCGTGCGCAGGCAGGCCGCGCCGCCGGCCGCCGCGCAGAGCGCGTTCTGCGAGCGGAGCTACCCGGCCGGCGGCGACGGCGCGCGGCGCTGGGCGGCGCCCCCGCTCCGCCCGCTCCCGGGCGCGCAGGACGGCGCCGCGGGCGCGGGCGCCTGGACGTGGGTGAACCTGTGGGCGACGTGGTGCACGCCCTGCGTCGAGGAGATGGAGCTGCTCGGCCGCTGGCGCGAGGGGTTCTCGCGCGAGGGCCTCGCGGTCTCGCTCGAGCTCCTCAGCGTGGACGACGCGGACGCCGAGAAGGCGCTCGTCGCGGCGCGCGCGAAGGGGCTCCCCGGAGCGGTCCGGTGGCTGCGCTCGCCCGACGACCTCCCGCCGCTCCTCGACGCGCTCGGGGTGGACCGCAGCGCGGCGATCCCGATCCACGCGCTCGTCGATCCGGCGGGCTGGCTCCGCTGCGTCCGCGTGGGCGCGATCCACGAGCAGGACTGGGCGGCGGCGAAGGCCCTCGTCGCGCGCTGAGCGCCGCGTCGCGCCTGCGCCCCGGCGCCGCGCCCGGACCCCGGGCTCAGCGCACGTCGATCACGCCCTGGAACATGTTCATCGCGCAGGCGTACCTGAGCTCGCCCTCGCGCGTCGGCGTGAACGTGATGGTGACGGGCTGGTTCAGCGGGAGCTTCTCGTGGATGCCGTGCTCCGGGAGGACGACCTCGGTGGCGCAGGTCTCGTCCGTCGTCCGGGTCACGACGAGCGTCAGCGGCACGCCCTTCCAGGCCCGCACGCGCCAGGGCTCGTACCCGTTCTTCGTCACGGTGATCTTCACGGGCTCCCCCTTGCGCTGCTCACGCTTCCCGCACGCGGCCCCCGCCACGAGCGTCGCGCCGACGAGGAGCATCGCCATCCGCCGCATGCCGTCCTCCGGGGCCGCGCCCGCGCCGCTCCCGCGCGGACGGCGCGACCGGCTCGGTCCGCCACCTCTCCTACCCGTGGAGCGCCGTGCGGCTCGCGCCGTCGAGCGCGTTCGCCTCCGCCGTCCATGCGTACCGCGACGCGGCCGCGGCCGCGCCGGACCAGTCGGGGCGTGCCGGGGCTCGCCGCCGCGACGGCCGAGCTACGACGGCTCGGGCGGCTTCGCCGCGGCGGGCGGCCTCGGCCCGCGCCCGCGGCGGCCGCGCCTGCGGCGGCCATGGCTGCGCCCGTGGCGGCGGCACCTGAGGCCAATTCGTTCGAGAGCGGCGTGCTGCGGCGGCCGACGTTGGCGCTGCGACCGCCGCTGGCGGCGTGCAAGCGCACGGCGGTGCATCTGGGCAAGGGCAGCCGCGTCGTCATCGTGGCTGACCACGAGGGCGCGGGCCGAAGGTTGTGCGAGGAGCTCGAGAGCCGCGGCGTCCAGGTCCTGCGCGTCGATGCGCGCCCAGAGCGCGCCGACATCGAGACCAAGCTGCGCGAGTGGGCCAACAAGGGCCCGACCACGGGCATGTTCTTCCTCGCCGCGCTCGACCCGTGTCCGTCGCTCGCCGAGATCGATCTCGTGGAGTTCCGCAAGCAGTATCGCGACC
>DASSSJ010000032.1:0-6774 GCA_035708485.1 Anaeromyxobacter sp.
CGTGGTCCTCCGCGTAGACCTCCTCGACGTTCCGCGAGATGAGGAGGAACTCGATCATCTGGCCGATGACGTACTCGATCCCCTCGTCGCCCATCTTGAAGCCGCGGACGTCGGCCATCTCGCGCTTCACGACGGCGGCGACGGCGGCGGACGCGCGCTTCATGGGGCCGAGCGTAACCGGGCGATATCGGATCGCAATTTTTCGGCGTGGAAACGGAACCGCCGCCGTCGCGCACGGGCGAGGGCGGCGGCTGCGATGGACGCGAGCGGCTCGACGGAGCCTAGATGAGCCCGCGCGACCGCCGGAGGAGCTCGATCGTCTTCTGGTACTCGACGTCCCAGGCGCTCGTCCCCTCCTGCAGGTGCTTCAGGCGGGCGCGCGCCTCGCGATCGATCTCGTCGTCCACGTCGAGGTGCTTCTTGAAGATGGCGAAGATCTTCTTGCGGAGGCCGTGGTCCTCCGCGTAGACCTCCTCGACGTTCCGCGAGATGAGGAGGAACTCGATCATCTGGCCGATGACGTACTCGATCCCCTCGTCCCCCATCTTGAAGCCGCGGACGTCCGCCATCTCGCGCTTCACCTGGTTGAACTTCGAGTGATCGTACCCGCGGCGCTCGAGGGCCTCGCGGGTCGCGGCGTTCACCCGCTCCTCGGCGGCGAGGTACTCCTTCATGATCGCGGCCATGTCCATCTCGGCGTCCGCGATCCGGAGCGTCTCCACCTCCACGTCGCCGTCCTGCATCAGCATCTGGATCACCTCGCGAGCGATCGTCGGGATGACCTTGGGGTAGAGCCGCATTGAAGTCGTTCCTCGCTCGACGGGCCGCGGCCCCGCTCGGGCCGTTTTGAGCCGCTGCGAAGACCGCGGTGAAGAAGGCCGCGGAAAAAAAGGTGAATCCGTATAAACCCCGGCCGCCCGGGGTGGCAAGCAAAAAGGCGCGCCGACGGCATGTTCCATGCGGTGCGCCCGGAGTGCATCGGCCTACGTGGGCCCCGCCCCTCCCGGGCCCTTCGACCGGGGGCGCACGCATCTGCCTCCGCTCCCTCGCCGAAACGCCGGGGGCGGCGCCTTGCGAGCGCCGCCCCGGGGAGCCGACGAGATCGTGGTGGCGCGCCCTCCGTCGCGTCCGCTCCGGAGGACCGGCGCTCAGGTCGCGTAGATCTTCATGACGTCGGAGAGGAGCTTCAGCGCCTCGGCCTTCGGGCGCTGGAAGGCGTTGCGGCCCATGATCGAGCCGAAGCCGCCGCCCTCCTTGATGCCCTTGATCTCGGCGAGCACCTCGTCCGTGCCCTTCGCCTCACCGCCGGAGAAGATCACGATCCGCTTCCCGTTGAACGCCGACTGCACGACGTGTCGCACGCGCTCGGGCAAGGTCTTCGTGGGGATCTGGTACTTCTCGTACACCTTCTTCGCCTCGGGGTGCTCCACGAGGTCCTTCGGGGGCTTCACCTTCACGACGTGCGCGCCGAGCTGGCAGGCGATCTGCGCGGCGTACGCGCTGATGTCCACGGCGGTCTCGCCCTCCTTCGAGACGCCGCTGCCGCGCGGGTAGCTCCACACCACCACCACGAGGCCGTGCGCCTTCGCCTCCTCGGTGAGGGCGCGGAGGCTGTCGTACATCGAGTTCCGCGCGTCGGAGGCGGGGTAGATCGTGTAGCCGATCGCGGCGCAGCCGAGGCGGACCGCCTCCTTCACCGACGCGGTGAGCGCGGAGATCGGCGCGCCGCCGAGCTTCGACAGCGAGTCCGAGTTGTTGAGCTTCAGGATGAGCGGGATCTGCCCCGCGTACTTCCGCGCGCCGGCCTCGAGGAACCCGAGCGGCGCCGCGTACGCGTTGCAGCCGGCGTCGATGGCGAGCTGGAAGTGATACTCGGGGTCGTAGCCGGGCGGGTTCGGCGCGAAGGAGCGCGCGGGCCCGTGCTCGAACCCCTGGTCGACCGGGAGGATCACCATCTTGCCGGTGCCGGCGAGGGTGCCGGTCATGAGCATGCGGTGGAGGTTCGCCAGCGTCCCGGGGTTGTCGGACTGATACCACGACAGGATCTCCTGCACGCGCGCGGTCGTTCGCTCGGGCATGTTCGTTCTCCCAGTTCGCTGGAGGGGAAATTAGGTAGGGCCGGCTGGAACCGGCCGCAATGTAGAGACCTCGCGCCGAGCGAGGCAAGCGGAAACGCCCTCGCCCGCTCGCGCCCCCGGGCGTGACGCGGCGCGCGCCCCGGGGAAGCACCGCGAGACGAAGCCGCACCCGTCCGCCCTGCAGCGGGCCTCGTCGCGGCCGAGCTCCGCCGGCGGCCGGTCGCCGGCGCCGCGGTGCGCCTCCCAGGCGAGCCGCGGCGCCTCGCGCGCGAACGCGGCGAGGTCCGCCTCCGACGGCGTGAGGTCCACCGCCCGGAGGTCGCCGCGCAGGAACTGGACCCGGGCCCCGACGCGCGCGCCGGGGTGGGCGCGGCGCGCGGCGAGCGCGTAGGCGACGAGCTGGAGCCGGTAGCGGTCGGCCGCCCCGGGCCGCGCGGTCGCGTACTTGTAGTCCACGACCGTGATCCCCTGGCCGCGCTCGCCGGCGACGAGCGCGTCGATCGCGCCGACGAGGTACGCGTCGGGGACGCCGTCGCCCTCGAGGCGCAGCAGGAACGGCAGCTCGCGCGCGAGCCGGCCCTCGCGCGCCGCCGCGGCGAGCGCGCGCCCCGCCACCGAGTCCGCGAAGCGGGCGACCTCCGCGAGGATGCGGCGCACGCCCGCGCTCGCGGGATCGTGGCCGCGCCGCGCCGCGGCGGCGGCGAGCTGCGCCCGCCGCTCGAGGGGCGGGGCCGCGAGGTCGGTCTCGGCGAGCATCGCGTGCGCGAGCGTCCCGCGGACCGTCGCGCGGCCGGGGTCGTCCGCCGGCGCGGCGGCCGCGCCGCGCGGCTCGGGCAGGCCCAGGAACCGGCCCAGGTGGTGGCGCCGGGGGCAGCGCGCGTACTCGGCGAGATCGGTGACCGCGACCCGGATCGCCGCGACCGGCGCGGGCGGCGCGAGCCGGGGCGCCGCGAGCGGGGCCCGGACCGGCGCGGCGGCCCGCTCGGGGCCGGGGAGCGCCGGTCCCGCCGCGGCCGTCCCCGCCTCGGCGAGCGGGACGCGCCGGACGAGCTCCGGGCGCGCGGCCGCCGCGGCCTCGACGAGGCCGCGCCACGTGGCGTCCTCGCGTCCGTTCCCCGCCTCGCCCGAGAGGACGAGGTGATCCCGGGCGCGGGTGAGCGCCACGTACAGGAGGCGCCGCGACTCGGCCGCGGCGGCGCGGCGGTCCGCCTCGCGCGCGGCGCGGAGCCCGGCCGTCTCGACGAACGCGTCCCGCGCCGGGTCCGCGAGGGCGAGGCAGAGCCGGCCGTCGGGATCGACGAGCGCGCGCGCGGCGTCGCTCCGGGCGCGCGCGCCGAGGTCGGGCACGAACACCACCGGCCACTCCAGCCCCTTCGCCTGGTGGACCGACAGGAGCGCGACGGCGTCCCCGGCCTCGAGCTCCGCCTCGGGCTCCCGCGGCGGCCGCGCCGCGAGCGCGCGCAGGTGGCGCGCCAGGTCCGCCCCGCGCCCGCCGTCCGCCTCGAACCGGGCCGCGATCGCGAGCACCTTCTCGAGGTTCACCGCGCGCCGCTCGCCGTCGGGCGCCGCGAGCAGCGCCGCGTCTAGGTCGAGCGCCTCCACCGCGCGGCCGAGCAGCTCCGGCAGCGGGAGCCGGTCGCGCACCGCCCGCAGGTCGTGCCAGGCGCGGAGGAAGCGGACGAGCCGATCGCCCTCGTCCGCCGGGAGCGGCGCGGCCTCGCGCAGCTCGCGGCGGACCGCGTCCGGGTCGGACCGCGCGAGCCGCGGGAGCCCTCCGCCGCCGCCGCTCCGGAGGACGGGTCCGCCGTCGCGCCGCGCGAGGAGGAGCAGCGTCGCGTCGGAGACGAGGCACAGCGGCGAGCGGAGCACGGCGGCCCAGGCGGTGGCGTCGCCCGGGTCGAAGAGCGTCGCGAGGAGCTCCCCCGCGTCGCGGACCTCCGGGGCCTGGTAGAAGCCGCCGCCGCGGGCGAGCCGGTACGGGATCCCCGCGGCGCGGAGCGCCCGCTCGTACGGGCCGATCTGCGTGAGGCGCCGGAAGAGCACGGCGACGTCCTGCCACGACGGCCGCCGGGCGAGCTCCTCTCCTCCCGGGCCGCGCGAGCGCACGGCGACGCCCGCGGCGCCGGCCACGATCGCGCCGATCCGGCGGGCGATCGCGTCGGCCTCGCGGAGCCGGCGCTCCGCCGCCGTCCCCGCGGCGGGGTCCTCCAGGATCTCGCACGCCGGCCGCGCCCCCTCCGCGCGCGTCGGCACGAGCCGGTCCTCGTCGCCGAAGGCGAGCTCGTCGTCGCGCGGCGCGACGCCCGCCGGGGGGCGCATGCAGCGCGCGAACGTCTCGTTGACGAGGTCGAGCAGCGCCGGCGCGGAGCGGTGGTTCTCCGACAGGTGCAGGACGCGCCCGGCGCCGGCGCTCATGGCGCGGACCACGCGCGCGAACACCGAGACGTCCGCGCCGCGGAAGCGGTAGATCGACTGCTTGAGGTCGCCGACGGCCACGAGCACCGGCCCCGCCGTCTCGCCCGGCCCGGCGAGCGCCTCGAACAGCTCCTGCTGGAGCCCGTTCACGTCCTGGTACTCGTCGACCAGCAGCGCGCGGAACCGGGCGCGCAGCTCCGCGCGGAGCGCGCTCGGTCCGGAGGACGGGCCGTCCCGGGCGAGGAGATCGCGCGCGAGCGCGAGCAGGTCGTCGAAGTCCACCGCCCGGGCGTCGCGCTTGCGCGCCGTGTAGCGGGCCTCGGCGTCGGCGACGAGCGCGGCGAGCGCGTCCTTCTGCGGCCCGGCGAGCCGCTCGGCCTCGAGCGCCGCCGCCTCGCGGGCCGCCGCGACGAGCGCGTCCTTCGCCTCGCGGAGCGCGCCGTCGTCCTTCCCGAGCCGCTTGCCCCTCGCCGCGCCGGCGAGCGCCCCGATCGCGGGGAGGTCGTCGATCGCGGCGGCGTCGTCCGGGGGGAGGGCCGCGAGCGCCCGCGCGACGTCCTCGCCGAGCGCCCGGGCGCCGTTCCCCGCGGCGGCGGCGGCCCCGCGGACGATCGCGCCGGCGGCGGCGCGCAGCCGGCGGCGGGCCTCCCGCGCCTCCTCCTCGCGCGCCGGGGCGGGCACGAGCAGCCCGCGCGCCCCGCGCGTCGCGCGCGCGCGCACGAGGTCGGCGACGACGGAGGCGAGCCCGCCCCGCCCCGCGCCGCCGGCGCCGAGCCCCGCCGCGAGCGTCCGCGCGGCGGGCCGCTCCGCGTCGAGCGCCGCGACGACGGCGCCGCGGGCCGCGTCCGAGAGCCAGGCTCCCGCGCGCTCCTCGTCCACCACCGCGAACTCGGGATCGAGGCCGGCCTCCGGCGCGTGGTCCCGCAGGAGCCGGCCGCAGAAGCCGTGGATGGTCCCGACGGCCATCCGGTCGAGGCCGTGGAGCCGCTCCACCCAGGCGGCCGCGCCGGGGGAGCCCGGCGCGGCCGCGAGCGCGGCGCGCGCGCGCTCCGCCACCGCGGCGCGCAGGCGCAGGACGAGCTCCTCCGCCGCCTTCTCGGTGAACGTGACGACGGCGATGGCGCCCGGATCGCAGGGCTCCGCCGTCGCCTCGCCGGAGAGGAGCCGCACGCAGAGCTCGACGAGCGCGGTCGTCTTGCCCGTCCCCGCGCCCGCCGACACCGCCGTCGGACCGTGCAGGTCGAAGAGCGCGGACGCGGCCTGGCCGAAGACGATCTTGCGCGCCTCCCCGCTCACGGCCGCCCCCTCCGCCTCACGCCGCCGTCCCCTCGTCCTCGTCGCCGCCCGACGCGGCGACGCCCTCGAAGCGGCAGACCGCGCCGAACGGGCAGCGCTCGCAGCTCCGCGAGGCGATGGGGAACTCCCCGCGCTCGATGCGCGAGACGACGTCCACCACGCCCGCCGCGAAGGAGGCCTCGGCCGGATCGCCGGCGCGGAGCTCGACCGGCTCGAGCCGCTCGGCGCTCCGGAGGAGCGCGTACGTCGCGAGGAGGCGCGGCCTCCCCGGCAGCTCGCGCGCGGCGGCGAGGAGGTAGGCCGGGATCTGGAAGCTGGTCCGGCCGAACGCCGCCGGATCGAGCAGCTCCTCGTACGCGGCGCCGCGGCTCGCCTTCGCGTTCTTGTAGTCGAGGACCACGAGCCGGTCCGGCCCGGCGTCCACGCGGTCGATCCGGCCGCGGAGCGCGACGCGCGCGCCGCCCGCGGCGAGCTCGAGCGGCGGGCGTCCCGAGCGGCCGCCGAACCCGTGCTCGAGGAGCGCCGGGACGAGGCCGCCCGCGTCGCGCGCCTCCGCGGCCACCACGCGGTCGAGCCGCGCGAGCACCGCCTCGCGGCGCGCGGCCCACACGGCGGGATCGCCCGTCCGCCCCTCGCGCTCGAAGCGGTCGAGGACGGCGAGCGCGACCGCGCGCGCGTCGGCGCGATCCGCCTCCCCGTCCCTCGGTGGCCAGGCGCCCCGCGCCACGCGGCCCCGGACGAACGCCTCCAGGATCGCGTGGAGCAGGCTCCCCTCGTCGCGCGCGTCGATGTCGAGGCCGTCTCCGCCCGGCTCCTCCAGCCCCGCCCCGACGTCGAGGAAGAGCCGGAAGGGGCAGCGCGCGTACCGCTCGAGCTGCGACGGCGACCACTCGAGGGGGAGCGCGGCCCGGAGCGCCGCGCGACCGCGCGGCCCGGGGGCGCCCGCGTGCGGCGCCGCCCGGCGCGCCCGCACGGCCGCGCGACG
>DASSSJ010000033.1:0-37285 GCA_035708485.1 Anaeromyxobacter sp.
GTACGCCGGCACCGAGATCAAGATCGACGGCGAGGAGCAACTCATCATGCGCGAGGAGGACATCATCGGCGTGATCGAGAGCTAGCTCCGCCCCACCCCGACACGCGCAAGGAGCCCAGACAAGCCATGGCTGCCAAGGAAATCATCTTCGACCAGAAGGGCCGCGACGCGATCCTGAAGGGCGTCAACACCCTCGCCGACGCGGTGAAGGTGACGCTCGGGCCCAAGGGCCGGAACGTCGTCATCGAGTAGAGCTTCGGCTCCCCGACCATCACGAAGGACGGCGTGACGGTCGCGAAGGAGATCGAGCTCGAGAACAAGTTCGAGTACAGGGGCGCGCAGATGGTGAAGGAGGTCGCCTCGAAGACCTCCGACGTCGCCGGCGACGGCACGACCACCGCGACCGTGCTCGCCCAGGCCATCTACCGCGAGGGCTCGAAGCTCGTCGCGGCCGGCCACAACCCGATGGACATCAAGCGCGGCATCGACAAGGCGGTCGAGGCCGTGGTCGCCGAGCTGAAGAAGCTCTCCAAGCCGACGCAGGGCAAGAAGGAGATCGCCCAGGTCGGCACCATCTCCGCGAACGGCGACGAGACGATCGGCAACATCATCGCCGAGGCGATGGAGAAGGTGGGCAAGGAGGGCGTCATCACCGTCGAGGAGGCGAAGGGGCTCGAGACGACGCTCGAGGTGGTCGAGGGCATGTAGTTCGACCGCGGCTACCTGTCGCCGTACTTCGTGACGGACGCGGAGCGGATGGTCGCGAACCTCGAGGACGCGTACATCCTCATCCACGAGAAGAAGATCTCGAACATGAAGGACCTGCTCCCGCTGCTCGAGCAGGTCGCGCGCGGCGGCAAGCCGCTGCTCATCGTGGCCGAGGAGGTCGAGGGCGAGGCGCTCGCGACGCTCGTCGTGAACAAGCTGCGCGGCACGCTCCACGTCTGCGCGGTGAAGGCGCCGGGCTTCGGCGACCGCCGCAAGGCCATGCTCGAGGACATCGCCATCCTCACCGGCGGCAAGATGATCGCCGAGGAACTCGGCCTCAAGCTCGAGCAGGTGACGCTCAAGGACCTCGGCCGCGGCAAGCGCATCACGGTGGACAAGGACAACACCACCATCGTGGACGGCGCCGGCAAGAAGGCCGACATCGAGGCGCGCGTGAAGACCATCCGCGCCCAGATCGAGGAGACCACGAGCGACTACGACCGCGAGAAGCTCCAGGAGCGGCTCGCCAAGCTCGTGGGCGGCGTCGCCGTCATCAACGTCGGCGCGGCGACCGAGACCGAGATGAAGGAGAAGAAGGCCCGGGTGGAGGACGCGCTCCACGCCACCCGCGCGGCCGTCGAGGAGGGCATCGTCCCCGGCGGCGGCGTCGCCTACCTCCGCTGCTTCAAGGCGGTGGACAAGGTCCAGGTGGAGGAGGGCGAGAAGTTCGGCGTGGACATCGTGCGCCGCTCGCTCGAGGAGCCGCTCCGCCAGATCGCCGGCAACGGCGGCTACGAGCCCTCGATCGTCGTGAACAAGGTGAAGGAGTCGAAGGAGACCAACTTCGGCTTCAACGCCCAGAGCGGCGAGTACGAGGACCTCGTGAAGGCCGGCGTCATCGACCCGACCAAGGTGTCCCGCACGGCGCTCCAGAACGCGTCGTCGGTCGCCTCGCTCATGCTCACCACCATGGCGCTCGTCGCCGAGAAGCCGAAGGAGGAGGCCGCGCCCGCGGCCGGCGGCGGGATGGGCGGCATGGGCGGGATGATGTAGCCGAGCAGCACCCGCGAGCTCGCGAGGGCCGCCGGGAGCGATCCCGGCGGCCCTTCCTCTTTTCCGCGACCGCGACGCGACCGCGGCCGGGGAATCCCCCTCTCCTCCGCAGTCAGATGAACATCGAGATGTCGGCGTCCAGGGCCTCCGCCACGAAGGCGGCGGCGCCCACACAGGCGTCGACCTCGTCGATCAAGTCCTCGCGCTTGACGCCCATGACGTCCATCGTCATCTGGCAGCTCAGGAACTTGACCCCCATGCCGTGGCAGGTGCGGATGAGCTCGGTGATGTCGGGCACGTTGCCCTTCTTCATCATGCCCCTCATCATCGAGGTCGCCATGGCGGTCATCCCCGGCAAGGCGCCGATCAGATTGGGGACCGGCACCGGCATCGCCGGATTGCCAAGCGGCGCCACCTTGAGCTTGTGGTACTTGCGGCGGTTGATGATGTCGAGGCCGTAGAACGTGAAGAAGATCTGAACGGCGACGTCCATCGACGCCGCGGTCGACGCCAGGATGAGCGGCGGGTACGCCATGTCGAGGGTGCCCTTCGAGCAGATGAGCAACATGCTGCGCTGCTTGGTGCCGGCACCGCTCTTCGTCGCCGGCTCCTCGCTGGTGCTGGCCGCTGCCGATTGGACCTCGGCCCCCTTCTTCAGGAAGAACCGGTACACCCCCTCGCCGTCGTTGCTCGAGTGGACCAGGACGTTGCCGGTCTTGTCGGCCCATGCCGGCAGATCCTTGATCGACCCGGCGTCGGTCGTGATGACCTCGACCACCTCGCCGGGCTGCATCTTGTTGAACTGCAGCTTGGTCTTCAACACCGGCATCGGGCACTTGAGGCCCTTGACGTCGAGGACGTGATTCGCAGTGACCTTCTTGTTCACGGTGGCACCTCCTGAAGAGGGAAGCAGACTGGCGGCAGCTACGGCAGGTCAGCCCTTCCGAGATCGAAACCCGCACACCGAGACGGAGGCTCGCGATCGTGGCGCCGGGGCCCCGGCCCATGAGCAGGCAAGTCGCGAGCAGCAACGCGCCGAGCGCGTGCCCGCGGAACGAGGATTCCAGACCCTCTCGGGATTCCTTCCCATGCGCAACTCCTGCGCGGGATCGGCTTCCGGATGCGCTCCTCCGAGCGCTTCCCCCGGGACGTGCAGACCCCGTGCGCGAGGCGCGACACGGCCGCGCCTTCGACGTTTTCGCCAACGGTGATCAGCACTTATCTCGATCTCGCGACATTGCTAGATGCGCGTCCCTGCCGACGCGTTCGCGCAGGCGATGCGCGCTCGCGCGCTTTCTGTGCGCGACGCGCCCGAACCCCGCCGCGTCGCGCGGGCGGGCCGGGTCGGGCAGCACCGAGGACGTGAGCGTCGTCGTCACCGTCGCCGCGACACTCGCGACCGCGCTCGCGTCGTCTCCTGGCCGATCTCCACCGACGCCTCGACCTCCCCCGCCGCGACGTCGACGACGAGGAGCGCCCTCGCGCCCTCCGCCGTGACGAGGGCGCGCGAGGCGTCGAGGAAGACGATGCCGTGCGGCCGCAGTCCGGCCCCGACGTCGACCGTTCGCACGACGCGCCCCGTCGCCTCGCCCTTGTCGAGGACGACGAGCGTCGCCGCGGCGGCGGCCCCGGGCGCGAGCGCGGCGAGCGCGAGGGCGGCGAGCGTGGCCCAATGGCTCCTCCTCGGTGTGCGCGCGGGGATCCAGCGGCCGTACGCCCGGCGCGCAGCGGGAGGCGTCAGCGGGCGCCGTCGCCGAAGAGCGCGGTCGCCGCTGCCGCGAAGACCGCGAGCACCTTCGCCGGCCACAGCAGCACCGGCAGCGCGAACAGCGCGCCGACGGCGAACGACCACGCGCGCGGGTGCGAGGTCTCGAGCTGCGTCGCCACGAGCACGGACGCGCCGAACATCGCGAGGGTGAGCGAGCCGCCGACGAGGAGCGCGGCGGGCCAGCTGAACCCGTAGAGCCGGAGCGCGCCCGCGACCGCGACGAGCCCCGCCGCGTTGAGCAGGTCGCGCCCCGAGCCCGCCCACCACGCGCGGTGCTCCTCGCGCCGGAGCTTCAGCCCGAGCTCCTGGACGAGGAGGAACGCGACGACCGCCGCGACGTAGGCCGCGCGCGCGAGGAGCCGATCGCCCGCGGGCTCGATCGTCCACACGCGCGGATGGTAGCCGCTCCGCCGCGCGGCGGGAACGCCGCGCGCGGCCGGGGGCGTCGATGTGGGACGCGAGCAGCGGCCTCGGCGCGGCCCGGTTCGGCGCCCCGGGGGGGCGCACGTTATACTCCCCGCCGTCGCTGCGCCGCCTCGCCCGGACGATCGGGGCACGAGGGAGCGGCCCCGAGGTGTGCATGAGGCTCGCCGCAGTCCGCCCGTCCCGCCGGTCCCTCGCCGGCGCGCTCGCCGCGTCGGCGCTCGCGGCGTGCTCGCGCGATCCGACCTGCACGCCGACGATCGCCCTCCCCGCGGGCGCGCCGTTCGCGCCGTCCGCCTCGGACTGCGCCGCGGCGCCCGCCGTCCCCGCGGGACAGCCGTTCACGCTGTCGGGCAGCGCGACGTTCGACCTCGTGCCGGCGCGCTACGATCCCGTCACGGGGGCCGGCGGCCTGGACTTCGCCGCCGTCGCCGCGACGCCGATCCGCGGCGCGGACGTGGAGGTCCGGCAGTGCGCGAGCGTGGTCGCGCGGGCGACGACCGACGCGGCGGGCCGGTGGACGGCCACGTTCACGCCGCAGCCGGCGGGCCGGATCTGGGTCGCGGTGCTGGCCCGGAGCGCGGACCCGCCCATCCAG
Source organism: Anaeromyxobacter sp. (assembly GCA_035708485.1). Lineage (GTDB taxonomy): Bacteria > Myxococcota > Myxococcia > Myxococcales > Anaeromyxobacteraceae > Anaeromyxobacter. The sequence goes on from DASSSJ010000033.1 coordinate 4,551, forward strand.
GTGCAGGACAACGTGGACGGGGGCGCGGTGTGGGCGATCGGCCGCCCCCTCGACGAGGCGGCCGCGGCGCTCGACGTCCACGCGACGCACGGCTTCGACGGCTGCGCGTACTCCGTCTGGCGGAGCGCAGGGCCGTTCGCGGTGCTCGACGCCATGTACACGGCGGCGAGGAGCCTGCTCGACCTGCCGCGCGACGTGCGGTTCGATCTCGCGCCGCTCCGGGTGAACTGGAGCCCGAAGAACACGCCGGAGAGCATCGGCATCACGCACTACGACCCGACCCGGGGCGAGGTCTTCGTCCTGGGCGCGGACGGGATCGACACCGACGAGTACGACCGCGAGGTGGTCGTCCACGAGTGGGCGCACTACTTCGAGGACACGTTCTCGCGGACCGACACGCCGGGCGGCGGCCACGGCTTCGGCGACGTCCTCGATCCCCGCCTCGCGTTCAGCGAGGGGTCGTCGAGCGCCCTCGCCGCCATGCTGCTCGGCGATCCGATCTACGCCGACACGTACTGGGCCGCCTCCGGCCTCCAGGCCTTCGGCTGGAGCGTCGAGTCCCGGTCGTGGGCCGACGATCCCGCGCCGAGCGCGTTCTCGGAGATGAGCGTGATCCGCGCGCTGTGGGACCTGTACGACTCCGGATCGAACGAGACCTGGGACGCCACCGCGCTCGGGATCGGGCCGATCTTCGACACCCTCGTGGGCCCGCAGCGGACCACCCCCGCGCTGACGACGCTCGCCTCGTTCGTCGCGGGGCTGAAGCAGCAGGGGGGCGTGGACGCCGGGCTGGTGGATCCGGTGCTCGCGCGCTACGGCGTCGGCCCGATCACCTCGGAGTGGGGCGACGGCGACGAGGCGCTGCGCGCCATGTACACGGACGTGGCGGCGCCGTCCTCGACGCCCCTCCAGCTCACCGCTTCGCTGGACGGCCGGTACGCCTGGAACGAGCAGCCGCAGAACCACTACTACGTCTTCACGGCGACGGAGGCGCACGCCACGGTCAGCGTCTCCTCCACCTTCGACGTGGACCTCGAGGCGTACGAGGGCGGGAGGCTCCTCGCGGTCGCCTGGGGCCCTTCCGGCACGGAGACGATCCAGGACCTGACCGGGACGCCGGGCTTCGACACGATCCCGGGCCGCGTCTACGTCGTGGTGCTGACGGGGTGGGGCGGCGTGTCCTCGGGGCAGCGCAACGTCGCGTCCTACTCCGCGACCGTCGAGTTCTCGAGCCTCCCGCCGGAGGGCCCATGAGCCGCATTCGCTTCGCCTTCGCGGTCGTCGCCCTCGCGCTCGCGGGCTGCGCGCGCTCGCCCGCGGCCGACCCGCAGCCGGCCCCGGGCGCCCCGCGCGGCAAGCCGAGCGCGCCCGCCTCCGTCACCGCCCAGCTCTCCTCCGGCTCCGCCCGCGTGACGGTGCGGTTCGACGCGGACGCGACGGACGTGCGCGTCGACGTCCGCGGCGCGGGCGGGCTCGCGGTGCGCGACGGCGCGCTGCCCGTCGACGGCGCGTCGTTCGCGCGCGGCGAGGCGACGACGTTCGACGTGTCGTTCACTCCTGGTCCGGGCCGCTCGCACCTCGCCGTCGCGGTGAGCGGCACCTTCGCGGGCGCCGGCCGGCGCGCCACCGTGGCGAGCTTCGCGGTCGGGGAGCCGACGCCCGACCAGCGCAGCGCGGGCGGCACCGTCGTCGAGGGGGAGGACGGCGAGCGGATCAAGGTCGTCGGATCGGGCAAGTAGACGGAACCACGGCGGATCCCGGGCGACGCGCTCGCGCGCGGTGGGACACGCGCCCACCCGGCAGCGGCGACGTTCTCCGTGCGTGAACGAACCGTGCCACGTTCGTGCGTCGCGGGCGCCCATGACCCGCGGACACGGGCGCGATCGAGGATCGCCGCTCGCGTACCGTCCGCTCATGAACGCGAACGAGCTCCGCTCCCTCGAGCAGCCGGTCACCGCCGTCCCGCTCGAGGAGGTCCCACCCTCGCTCGTCGATCGCGCGACGGCGTACAACGAGGCGGTGGACGCGTTCCGCGAGGTCGTGCGCGCCACGCTCGAACGGCTGCGGGACGGCGGGGCCGTGGACGCGGACCGGGCGGAGTCGCTGCGCGCCGCGGCGGCGGACCTCGTCACCGCCCGCGAGTGGCTGCTCGAGATCGCGCGGCTCCCCTCGCCCGCGCGCCGCGCCCGCTAGCCCTCCCCCACCGGGGGCCTTCCGGCCCGCCCGAGACCCTGCGGGAATCGCCGGCGCGACCACCGGTTTTCCCGGGTGGCCCGCGGGCGATGCTTTTCCCCCGCGGCCGCGTTAGGGGTTCCGGCGAGTCGGGGAGGCGCGCGTGGCCAACGAGCTGGACGAGCGCGGGGTCGTCCCATCCGCGGTCGTCCGCCGCGGGACGCTCACCGGCATCCTCCAGGAGATCGCGCAGACGCCCGAGGTCGCGCTCGGCGAGCGCTGGGACGAGCGGCTCCGGCCGGGCGCCGTCGTCGCCGGACGGTTCGAGCTCGTCCGCGAGGTCGGCCGCGGCGGGTTCGGGGTCGTCTACGAGGCCCGCGACCGGCAGCTCGGACGCACCGTCGCCTTCAAGGCGGTGCGCGCGGGCGACCGGGCGGCGCTGCGCGAGGAGCGGCTCGTGCGCGAGGCGGAGGCCGCGGCGCGCCTCTCGCACCCCAACATCGTGACGCTGCACGACGTCGGCCGGACGGAGCACGGGCCGTACCTCGTCCTCGAGCTGCTCCGCGGCCAGACGCTCGCCGATCGACTCGACCAGGGCCCGCTGCCCGTGCGCGAGGCGCTCCGCGTCGCGGTGGAGATCGCGCGCGGGCTCGCGCACGCCCACGGCGAGGGCGTCGTCCACCGCGACCTGAAGCCCGCGAACGTGTTCCTGCTCGACGAGGGGCAGGTGAAGCTCCTCGACTTCGGCCTCGCGCACGCGCTGGGCCGCCGCCGGCAGGACGGCGGCACGCCGGCGTTCATGGCGCCCGAGCAGTGGCGCGGCGCGCCCGAGGACGAGCGCACGGACGTGTTCGCGCTCGGCGTGCTCCTCTTCCGGATGCTCTCGGGCGAGCTGCCGTTCCCGGAGGACGACGGCGGCAAGGCGGCGCAGGCGTCGCGCCCCGCGCCGGCGCTCGACGTGCCGGAGGTCCCCGCGCTCGGCGCCTTCGTCGCGCGCATGCTGAAGAAGGATCCGGTGGAGCGGCCGCGCGACGGCGCGGCGGTGCTCGCCGCGCTGGCGGCGTTCCAGCGCGAGCTCGATCGGACGCCCTCGTCTCCGTCCGCGCCGGTCCGCGCCCGCCGGCGCCCGCGCCGCGCGGCCGCGCTCGCGGCCGCCGCGGCCCTGGCGTTCGCCGCGATCGTCGCGGCCCTCCTCGTCGTGCGCCCCTGGGACCGGGTGCCCGGCGACGCTCCGGGCCGCCCCGTGACCGTGGCGGTCGCCGACTTCGCGAACCAGACCGGCGAGCCCGAGCTCGACGGGCTCTCCGGGATGCTCATCACCTCGCTCGAGCAGTCGCAGCGTCTCGCGGTGCTGACGCGCGTGCGGATGCTCGACGTGCTCCGGCAGATGGGGAAGACCGACGTCAAGACCGTGGACGAGTCGCTCGGGCGCGAGCTCGCGCTCTCCGCGGGCGTGCGCGCGCTCGTGCTCGCCACCATCCGCCGCTTCGACCAGATCTACGCCATCGAGCTGAAGGTCCTCGATCCGGTGAGGAGCGAGTACCTCTTCACCGTGAAGGAGGAGGGGCGCGGCAAGGCGAGCGTCCCGGCGATGATCGACCGCCTCTCGGAGCGGACGCGGGCGCGGCTCTGGGAGACGCCCGCCGAGGTGCAGGCCAGCAGCGCGAAGGTCGCGGACCTCACGACGTCGAGCCTCGAGGCGTACCAGCACTACTTCCGCGGCGAGCAGCTCAAGGAGGCGATCCGGTACGAGCCGGCCGTCGAGGCCTACCGCCGCGCCATCGCGGTGGATCCCGACTTCGCGCTGGCGCATTACCGGCTCGCGTACCTCGGCAAGTTCACCATCCTCGACGAGGGGGAGCGGCGGGCGCACATCGCGGCCGCGCTGCGGGCGGCGGACCGCGTCCCGGCGAAGGAGCGCGTGCTCATCCAGGCCTGGAACGCGGTGATGGAGGGGCGGAGCCAGGAGGCCCACGCGCTGTACGAGCGCGCGGTGGAGGCGTACCCGCAGGACAAGGAGGTCCTGTTCATGGCGGGCGACCAGTGGCTCCACGAGGACGAGTGGGCCAGGGCGCTCCCGTACTTCCAGCGCTCCGTCGCGCTCGATCCCACCTTCGAGCCGTCGCTCATGCACCAGGCCGACTGCCTCGCCGCGCTCGGGCGGACCGAGGAGCTCGCCGAGGTCGCGCGCCGCTGGACCGAGCGCGCGCCGAGCGCGCCGGCGTTCCGCGCCCTCACCCAGGCCCACGGCGCGGCGGGCCGCGTCGAGGAGGCGGTCGCCTCGGCGCGCCGGGCGCTCGACCTCGACGGGACGAGCTACTCGCGCGTCGTCCTCGCCGAGGCGCTCATCCTGGCGGAGCGCTACGCGGAGGCCGAGGCGCTCCTCAGGCCGTTCGCGACGCCGTCCGCGTCGCGGCTGGACCGCAGCCACCACGTGATGTCGTTCGTCGCGGCGCTCGCGTACCAGGGGAAGCGCCGCGAGGCGCTGCGGGCGGTCGACGAGTTCCCGGAGGAGGTCGAGGGGAAGCGCGGGGCGCGGCGCGCGCTGAAGCTCGAGCTGCTCCACGACGATCCGCCCTCCGACGCGGCCGTGCGCGAGGCGCGCGCGCTCTCGCGCGACGGCGACCCGCACGTCACGAAGGGCATGGCGATCGCGCTCGCGTGGCGCGGCGACCTCGACGGCGCCGCCGAGGCCGCCGCGCGGCTGCCGCCGGAGATGCGGCCGCACTACGACGCTGCGGTCGCCTGGCGGCGCGGCGAGGTCGATCGCGCGCTCTCGCTCGCCCGCGAGCTCGCGAAGAAGGGCGGCGCGGAGGAGGGGCGCGCGCCGGCGCTCTGGGTGCTCGCGCACGCGGCGTTCGACGCGCGAAAGGACGACGAGGTCGTCGCGGCGGCCGACGCGCTGCGGAGCGTGCCGGGCGGCGGCTGGCGCACCTGGGGGCTCGCGGACGCGCAGCTCCTCGCGGCCCGCGCGCTCGAGCGGAAGGGCGAGCGCGCGAAGGCGCGCGCGCGGGTGGACCAGGTGCTCGAGACGTGGAAGCACGCCGACCCGGACCTGCCGATGCTCGCGCGGGCGAGGGAGCTGCGGTCGCGGCTGGCGGCCCGGACTGGTTGACGCGGCGGGCCGGGGCGCGGACCCCGCGGCATCGGAGCCGACACGCGGGTCGCGGGACGCGATACGCTCCGGCCATGCCGATGACCCGGCCCGCGCTCGCCGTCGCCGTCCTCGCGGCCGTCGCGTGCAGGTCGTCGATGCCGTACACGGTGCCCGCCGCCGCCATCAACACCGCGATCGCGCTCGGCGCCGCGGGCGTGCAGCGCGCGCAGGGCGGGTGCTACGCCGTCTGCACCCACGGCACGGTGTGCAACCCGCGGAGCGGCCTGTGCGAGTCGCCGACGTCCGACGTGTACTGCGAGGAGGCGCCCGGCGGCGGGACGCGCTGCGTGCCCCTCCAGATCGGCAAGGAGCAGAAGGCGCCGCCCCCCGCGGTGGGCGTGGGGATCTCGCCGGCCACCGGGACGGTACCGCCGCCGCCGAGCGAGGCGTCGCCCAGGACGGCGCCTTAGGCGGCCCGCCAGCCCCCTCACCCCAGCCCGCCCCCCCAGGCGCTGCCCGGGGGAGAACGCGTGCGGGTGAGGGGGCGGATCAGAACGTCCACGCCGGCTCGGGCGGGCGCATGCGCCGCGCGACGACGCCGGCGGCGAGCCCGGCGGCGAGGTACCACCCGAGCGTCGCCCACGTCGTCTCCGAGGTCCGCCGCGTCGGGCGCTCGCCGAGGCCGAGCGGGCCCGGGAGCAGGAGCGCGCCCGCTCCGGCGACGGCGCCGAGGAGGAGCCCGGTCCCGCGGTTCCGGCGCCGGGGCAACCCGGCGAGCGCGAAGTACGCGCCGTCGGCGAGCGCGGCCCCGGCGAGCGCGAGCCAGAAGCGCTCCTCGCGGTCGAGCGAGACGCCGGCGCGCCGCGCGATCCGGCCCACCGCGCGCGCTCCGAGCCGCTCCACGCGAGGCGCGCGATCCCAGACCCGGCGGGCTGCCTCGTTCAGCCCCGTCAGCACCGCGACGCCCGCCGCGCCCGCCGCGAGCGCGCGCCGCGTCCTCCCCGCCCCCGTCCGGATCCCCGGCCCGAGCCCCTGCGCATCCGTCGCCATGAACGACCTCCCGAGCCCAATCGTCGGCCCGGGCTCGCGCGCCGGCCCGCCCGCCCCGTGGCCCCCCGGGCGCTCGCGACGTACGACGAGCAGGGCACGAGCTCGGCCGGCGGCTCCGCTCCCTGCACTCACGGCCGGGCCAGCGAGGCGGCGGCCGGGGCCGGCGATCCCTCCTCCACGGCGGCGGGCGCCTCGGCGGGCTCGGCCGCGGGCGCCGCAACGGCCGGCGCCGAGGCCACGGGCGCCGCCTGCGCCGGGAAGAGCGCCGCGTCCACCGCGGCGAGCCACCCGCGACCGTGGTCGGTCACGTCCTCGAGCCGCTCGGCGTAGGCGACGTCCGGCTCGACGGGCCGGTTCTCGAGCGCGAGCGCCCGGAAGAACGCGGCCGCGTCGGCGGGGACCTCGACGTCGGCGGCCGCGCGCGCCACGCCCATCGCCGCGTTCGGGATCGCGAGCGACACGAGCCCCGCCGAGTCCTGCCAGCGCGTGCCGATCGCGCCCGGGACCTCCTGCTGGCTCCCGCCCGCGCCCTCGGTCGGCTCCCCGACGAGGACGGCGCGGCCGGTGGCGCGGAGCATGGCCGCGGCGCGGTCGCACGCGCTCATGCACGCAGGGGAGACGAGCGCGACCACCCGGCCGTCGTACCCGCCCACGCGCTCGCTCGCGCGCACCGGCGGCTCGAAGAAGGCGGGCGTGAACTCGCGGCCGGCGCGGCGCGCGCGGGCGAGCTCGGGGATGACGTGCGCGGGGTCGGGGCCGTCGGACGGCCACGTCCGGCGGCGCGCCCGCTCCTGGTACACCGCGCGCGCCTGATCGGTCGCGCGGACGAGGAGCGCTCCGCCCGGGGCGGTCGCGCCGCGCGGCAAGAGCGCGGACACCAGCGCGGAGGCGTTCGCGAGGTAGCCGCCCTCGTTCTGGCGCAGGTCCAGGACGACGTCGAGCTCCTTCTCCTTGCAGTCGCGCACGAACCCGTCCACGACCTCCGCGAACGGGCGGCGGTCTCCGCCCCCGCCCGGCGCGAGCGTGTCGGTGTGGAACGTGAGCGCCTGGAGGTAGCAGAACGCCCGGTCGCGGCGGCGGACCACCTCGCCGAGCCGGACGGCGACGCGATCGCGCTCGTCGAGGAGCTCCCGCAGGCCCGCCGCGTCGCGCGGCGGCAGGATGGGGTCGGTCCGGACGGCCCCGGCGGCCGCGGTGGCGTCGGACGCCGTGGCGCGGTCCCGCGCGGACCCCCACGAGAGGAGCTCCGTCGTCTCGAGCCCCACGCGATCCGCGTACGCGCGGCCGAGGGCGGCCGACCTCGCGTCCGGCGAGATCCACCACGGGAGCCGCACGGTCGCCCGCCGGCCGCCCGCCGACAGCGTGAGCGTCGCGACGCGCGCCTCCGGGAACAGGAAGTCGCGGCGGGTGAGCGCCCGGACGGCCCGCTCCGTGCGGGCGGCGGCCGAGCTCCCGGGGACGAGCCGGGTCAGCTCGGCGACGAGGTCCCGCACCGGACGGCCGTCGATCCCGACGACCTCGTTGCCGATGGCGAGGGCGTCGCGGATCCGGCTCCCGCCGGGGCCGGCCGCGAGCGCGGCGACGAGCCGCTCGTCCCGGCTCGCGACGACGACCTTGTCGCCGACGCGGCGGAGCCCGACGCCGAGCGCCACGGTGGGGAGCCCCGCCGGCGCGCCGAGGATGACGTGGCCGTCGCCGAGCGCCGCGGTGCAGGCCCGGAGCCGGTCGTAGAACCGGAGCGGCTCGTCCTCGCGCGCGATCGCGCGCTCCGCCTCGACGCACGCGGCGAGGTGGGCGGAGAGCGAGCGCGCGGGGGCGAGCGGCGAGGCGGCGGGAGCGGAGAGCGAGCGCGCCGGGGCGAGCGGCGCGGCGGCGGGAGCGGACGGCGAATCCGGCGAGGGCGAGGTCGCCGCCGGGTGCGAGAAGAACTCGTCGGGAGCGAACGCCCGCTTGGTCGTGAAGAAGACGTAGCGGCCCTCGAGCGCGCTCCCCAGCTCGCAGGCGAGCTTCACGCGTTCCGGCGCAGAGCAGAGCGGCTTCCCCGCGCAGGCGGCGTCCTCGAGGGGCCGCGGCGCGGCGGCGCCGCACGCGACGGCGAGCGTCGAGGGGGGCGCGTCCCGGGTCGGTGCGGGCACGGAGGCCAGGAGGAGGGTGAGAGGGAGGAGGGCTCGCATCTCGGACGCGCAGGCGGCCTCCCCCCCGGAGCCCCGTCCACCGCGCGCACCCTCCCAAACCGGTGTCGACGGCCGTCGATTCCGGGGCCGTGCCCTGGCCGCCCGGCGCGACCGCCGCAGAGCGGGCCGCCAGGCGGGCGCCCGGCAGCCCGCTCGCGGGCCTCGCGCTCACGTCAGTGGCAGATGGTCGAGCACGACGCGCCGGTCCAGCGGCGCAGGTTGCCGCCGATCGTGAGCGCGCCGTCCACGTGGGTGAGCGGGTCCACCGTGGTCCACGTGTAGCGGATGCCGTGGCAGTTCATGCAGTCGGCCCAGCCGTTGGTGACGTGCGCGTGGGGCCACCGATCAGGGGGGAGCACGTGGCAGGTGCCGCAGGCGGCCTGGGAAGGTCCACCCGTCCAGACCGGCGTCTGGTTGGTCCCCGTCGAGGTGGCGGGGAGCCCCCGGCCGTGACAGTAGGTGGCGCAGGTCGCGGTCGTGCGGTCCCAGGTCGCCGGCGCCGTCTTGGCGGCGTAGCCGCTGAACGCGACGTCCGCGAGCTCCTGCGCGTCGACGTGGCCCGGCGAGAACGCGTCCACCGGCTGCGGGTGGCAGGCGAGGCAGGGGATCGGCTTCGCGAGCGCGCCGCCCTGCACGTGCCGCCCGTGCGCGCCGACGCGGACCGCCTCGGCGCCGTTCCCCCAGGTCGCCTTCGGGGGCGCGCCGGTCTGGTTCTCCACGCCGCCGTGGCACATCGTGCAGCGCGTGCTCCAGCCCGCGGCGTGGCACCCGGCGCACGCCCCCTTCGCGACCGGGGCGCCGACGCCGTCGAGGCTCGTCCCGTGGCACGGCTGGCAGCTCGCGAGCCCGCGGTTCGCCGCGTACGCGTGGAACCCGGCGCTCGCGGGATCCTTCCACTCGGCGGCGTGCCCGCTCGACTGGACGACGCCGTCCAGGTGCTTGCCGCCGTCCGCCGGCGGGACGACGTCGCCCGCCGCGTTCAGCGTCACGTGGTGACAGCTCGCGCACTCCGCCCGGACGGCCGAGACGGTCGGGTGCGGCGCCGGCGGGGGCAGGCCGTGGCAGGCGCCGCAGGCGGCCTCGCCGCTCCCGACGCGCGTCCAGGTCGGGGCGGGGTTCGAGCCGCCCTTCGCGGCCGAGCCGTGGCAGTACGTGCTCGAGCACGTCGCGGTCGCGCGGTCCCACGCCGGCGTCGTCGGGCCGATGACGGCCGGTCCGCCGAACGTCACCTCCGCCGGACCGGGGTCGAGGTGCCCGCTCGCGAGCGCGTCCTGCGGCTCGACGTGGCAGGCGACGCAGTCGTGGGCGGGCGCGATCGGGCTCGCCCGGACGTGCGCGCCGTGCGCGCCGGTCCGGACCGCGTCGTCCGCGTTCCCCCACGTCGTCCTCGGCGGCGCGCCGGTCGAGTCGTCGGTCCCGCCGTGGCACATCGTGCAACGCACCTTCCAGCTCACGAACGTCGGCGTCGTCTGGTCGTGGCAGCCCCCGCAGCCCCGTCGCGCGGCGCCGCCGCCGAGATCCGCGCCGTGGCAGACCTGGCACTCGGCGAGGCCGCGGTTCGCCGCCGCGGCGTGGAAGCCGGCCGCAGTCGGCTCCCTCCAGGCCGCCGCGTGGCCGACGAGCGCGACCGAGCCGGTCCCGTGGCCCGCGGTCGCGTGGCAGCGCTCGCACTCGGCGCGGGGCGCGTCGGCCGCGACGGCCGGGTGGCCGTCCGGCAGCGCGGAGGTCGCGTGGCACGCGGTGCACGCGAGCGGCCCCGGCGCGTTCCACGCGATCTCCTTGACCGGGCCGCCCGGGTGGTGGCAGCCGACGGAGCAGGTCGTCGGGGTTCCCCGGACGAGGACGCCGCCCGCCGTCGTGGTCCCCCCGGGGAACGTGTACGGGACGGTGAAGCCGAACGTGGCGCCGGTGGGATGGCACGCGGTGCAGGGGAACCGGTTCGCGTGCTCGTCGTGCACCGTCTCGTCCGCGCACGCGGTCGCGGCGGACAGCGCGGCACGCGTCCGCGGTCCGGCGAGGGCGCGGGCGACGTCGCCGTCCCGGCCGCCGCACGCCGCGATCAGGAGCGGCAGGGCCAGGAGCAGGAGGACGGACCGGAAGGAGCGCGTGGTCATCGTCGTCACCTCGGCGCGGAGGGTCGTCATCGCGGTCACCACGTCTCGCTCCCGTGGCAGCTCAGGCTCGAGCAGCTGCGGGTCGTGGGGTTCCAGGTGCCGGTCACCGTCCTCGAGTTGTACGTGCCGCCGAACTTCACGTTCTTGGCGCCGTTCTGGTGGAGCGTCCGGTCCACGATCGCGTTCGACGAGTTCACCACCGCGTTGTGGCAGTTGAAGCACTTCGCCCGGGACGCGTGCGTCGAGTGCTTGCCCGTGGACGGCGGCGAGGAGTGGCACGACGTGCACGTCACCTCCGTCGTGCTCGTGAAGCTCACCGTCGCGCGGCGCCCGCCGCTGAAGTTGCCGTGGCAGTAGGTGTTCGCGCAGCTCGCGGAGGTGCTGCTCGTCCGCGTGTAGGTCGGCGTCACGTTCCCCGTCCGGGCGACGCCGCTGAACGCGATCTCGGCGCGCCCGTTGCCGTCGACGTGGGCCGCGTCCGCGACGACGCTGCCGGCGCGCGCCGGGTGGCAGACGCCGCACGCGACGACGGCGATCGTCGACGTCGCGTGGCTCTCGTGGGTGCCGACGCTGACGTTCGTCGTCGCGACGCCGTTCCGGATGTCCTGCGGCGGGTTCGCGCGGCCGGTCGTGCGGCTGCCGTGGCAGAAGGTGCAGCTCGTCGTCCAGTCCGCGGCGACGGCCGCGTGGCAGGTCGAGCACGACGGGCCCGACCCGCCGGCGAGGTCCGCGCCGTGGCACGTCGTGCAGCCGGCGAACCCGCCCGTGTTGACCTGGGTGCCGTGCACGGTGGCGGCGGCGTAGCCCGCCGGGTGGTTGGAGGTCACCTGCAGGATCCCGTCCACGTGCGTCTCCGGGCGCACGCTCGTCGCCGTATAGCCGGTGTGGCAGCTGCCGCAGCTGGCGTTCGCCGGGTGCGGCGCCGCGGGCGGCGCGCCGTGGCAGGAGGTGCAGCCGAGCGGCGCCGTGCTGGTCCACTCCGGCGAGGCGCGCGCGCCGCCGGCGAAGGCGCCGTGGCAGTAGGTGGACGCGCAGGTGGCGCTCGTCTCGCCCGCCCGCGCGTAGGTCGGAGCCGCCCCGCCGGTGCGCGCGAGCGCGCCGAAGGTCACCTCGGCGACGCCGTCGCCGTCGAGGTGCGCCGCGTCGGTCACGACGCTCGCGGCCCGCGCCGGGTGGCACGCGCCGCAGGCGATCGGGCTCGACAGGTCCGCGCCGACGTGGGCCGCGTGCGCGCCCACCCGGACGCTCGCGCGCGCGCTCGCGCCGTCGACCGCGAGCGGCGGCGAGGTCGCCCCGCTCGTCCGGTCACCGTGGCAGAAGGTGCACGTCGTGTCCCAGGCGGCGAACCCCGCGCCGGCGTGGCACGCGTTGCACGACACGCCCGTCGCGCCGCCCGCGAGATCCGAGCCGTGGCAGCCGGCGCACGCCGCGAGCCCCTGGCGGTTCGCGTCGCGGCCGTGCAGCGAGCCGTCCGCGTAGCCGGTGGGGTGCGACCAGGCGTCGACGATGCCGTCCACGTGGGTGGCGGGGTTCACGCTCGTCTGCGTGTACCCCGCGTGACACACGGCGCAGCTCGCGCTCGCCGCGTGCGGCGCGGGCGGCGGCGCGCCGTGGCACGTGCCGCAGGCGGCCTCGCCGGGGCCGCCCGTCCAGCTCGGCGCGTGGTTCGTGCCGCCGGCCGCGAGCGTCCCGCCGTGACAGTAGTTGGCGCAGCCGAGGGTCTCGGGGTTCCAGAGCGCGGCCGCGCCGCCCGCCGTCGCGCGCGGCCCGAACGCCATGAGCACGGTGCCCATCGCGTGGTCCATGGCGGTCGGGACGACGTGGCACTCGGCGCAGGCCACGGGCGACCCGAGGGCGCTCCCGTTCACGTGCGCGAGGTGAGCGCCCACGGCGCGGGTGGTCGCCTCGGTCTCCCCGCGGGTCCCGAGCGGCGGCGCGGCCTTCGCGTTCGGGTCGGTGCCCAGGAGCGCCGTGCGGCCCTGATCGCCGTGGCAGGTCTGGCAGCCGTAGGTGCCGGTCCCGCCCCCGCCGACCTGCACGTAGCCGTCGTTGTGCGTCCCGTTCGACACGACCTCGTTGGCCGCGTTCACGGTGGTCGAGTGGCAGCCGTAGCAGTTCGCGTCTGCGGGGTGGACGCCGGTCCGCGTGGAGGTGGGCGGCGAGCCGTGGCAGCTCGTGCAGCCCACGCCGGAGAGGTCGAGCTTGCCGTCGTTGTGCTCGGCGGTGAGCACCCCGGTGGACAGCATGCTCGGGTGGCAGCTCTGGCACGCGGACTGCTGCGGGTGCGGAAGCCCCGGCGGGAAGCCGTGGCAGTTGGCGCAGTTCGGCGTGACCGGCGCGATCGTGCCCCAGCGCTCCGAGCCGTGGCAGCCGCTGCTCGAGCACGTCCGCGTGGCGCGGTTGTAGAAGGCGTACGGCACGTCGGCGACGCCGTTCATGTGCGTCGTCGCGTTCGTCGTCGTGGTCGTGTAGCCGGTGCCGTGGCAGCGGCTGCACGCGTACTCGCTGTGCTCGAAGTGCTCGCCCGACGCGGGCGGCACGCCGTGGCACTGGTTGCAGCTCTGCCGCGCGTCCGCGCCGGTCCGGCCCCAGTACCGGCTGCCGTGGCAGGAGTTGCTGGAGCAGGTGCGCTGGGTGGCGTTCCAGCCCGCGAGCGTCACGTCCTGGCGCGCGTTCCGGTGCAGCGTCGGGTTCTCGGTCGTGCTCGTGTAGCCGGCGTGGCACGTGCCGCACGCGAGGCGCCGCTGGACGTGCTCGTAGTGGTTGCCCGAGTTGGGCGGGTTGTCGTGGCAGCTGTTGCAGCCGCTCGGGAAGTCGCTGATGCCGTTCACGTGCGTGGCCTTGCGCACCGTCGTCGCCGTGTAGCCGGGGTGGCAGCGGATGCAGTCCGCGTCCTGCGGGTGCGGCGGCGGCGGCGGCGCGCCGTGGCAGCTCGTGCAGGTGACGGGCGTCGGGTTCGTCCAGCTCGGGGTGTGATCCGTGCCGCCGCGGCCCAGCGTCGAGCCGTGGCAGTACGTGCTCGAGCAGGTCTCCGTCGTCCGGTCGAACGAGGGCGTCGCGTCGTCGACGGTGGCGAGGCTGTCGAACGCCACCTGGGAGACGCCGTCGGCGTGATCGAACCCGGTGGGGACCGCGTGGCAGTACCGGCACTTGTTCGGGATCGCGATGCCGTCTCCGCGCGACACGTGCGCCTGGTGCTGACCCACGGAGCGCGAGGCCGGATCCGTCTGTCCGAGCGACCCGAAGGGCGGCGCCGCGATGGCGAGCGGATCCGCCTGCTGCACGAGCACGCGGCTGTTGTCGCCGTGGCAGGACGAGCAGGTGAGGTTGTCCGCCTCGACGAGGCCGTTCACGTGCGTGGCCAGGTTCACGCTCGTGAGCGTGTAGCCCGGGTGGCAGTTGTCGCAGATCTGCGTCCGCGGGTGCGGCGGCGGCGGGGGCCTCCCGTGACAGGTCCCGCACGTCGTCTCGGCGGCCCCGCCGGTCCAGACCGGCGCGAGGTTCGTGCCGCCGCCGCGGAGGACCGCGCCGTGGCAGTAGTTCGAGCACGAGAGGGTGGCGGGGTCGAACGTCGGCGCCGCGCCGTCGGTGGCGGCGAGCGCGCCGAACGCGAGCTGGACCGAGCCGTCCACGTGGTCGATCGTCGTCGGCACCGCGTGGCACTCGGTGCACGCCATCGGGCCGCGCAGCGGGCCGCCGGCGAGGTGCCGCTGGTGGGCCCCGACGGCGCGCGTCGACTCGGAGGTCTCGCCCCTCGTGCCGGCCGGCGGGGCCGCGTTCGCGGCCGAGCCGTGGCAGGCCGTGCAGGTCTCGGGCGTGATGTCGACGCGCCCGTCCACGTGCGTCGCGAGGTTCACGATCGCGGGCGAGTAGCCCGCGTGGCAGACGTTGCAGTCGTCCCGCTGGACGTGCGGCGCGGGCGGCGGCGCGCCGTGGCAGCTCCCGCAGGCCGCCTGCGTCCCGTTCACCGTCGTCCACGACGGCGCGTTCACGAGGTTCCCGCCCACGAACGCGCCGTGGCACCAGGTGGCGGAGCACGTCGCGGTCGCGCGATCCCATGCCGCCGGGGTGCCGCCGGTCGTGGCGAGCGGGCCGAACGCGACCTGCACCACCGCGTCGGCGTGACCGACCGCGGCGGGCACGACGTGGCACTCGGAGCAGGCGATCGGCCGGGAGGCGAACCCGCCCTGGAGGTGCTGCTGGTGCGCGCCCACCGCGATCGCCGTCGTCTGGGTGTCGCCGTCCACGCCGATGGGAGGCGCCGGGTTCACCGCGCTCCCGTGGCAGGACGAGCACGTCAGCGCGCCGACCTCGACCCGCCCGTCCACGTGGATCGCGCGGTTCACGCTCGTCGAGGTGTAGCCGTCGTGGCAGCCGTCGCAGCTCGGGTTCGAGCTGTGCGGAGCGGGCGGCGGCAACCCGTGGCACGCGCCGCAGCCGGCCTGCGAGCCGTCCACCCTCGTCCAGATCGGCGCCGTGCTCGTGCCCCCCGCCGCGAGCGTCGCGCCGTGGCACCAGGTGGAGCAGGTGAGGCTCGACGCGTCGAACGACGCCGGCCCGCCCGCCCGCGCGATCGGGCCGAAGTCGAGGCGCGCGGCGCCGTCGACGTGCGACATGGAGACGGGCACGACGTGGCACTCGGCGCAGGCGAAGGCGTTCGCGAGCTCGCCCGGGGCGAGGTGCACCTGGTGCGCGCCCACCGCGCGGTCGGTGGTGAGGGTCTCGCCGTGGACCCCCGCGGGCGGCGCCGGGTTCGCGGCGCCGCCGTGGCAGTCGTCGCAGGTCGAGGCGTTCACGTCCACCTCGCCGTCCACGTGGTCGGCCACGTTCACCGCGGTCGCGGTGTAGCCGTCGTGGCACCCGCCGCAGCTCGTGCTCGCGGTGTGCGGCGCGGGCGGGGGCGAGGCGTGGCACGTCCCGCACGCCACCTGCTCCGGGCCGCCCACCCAGCTCGGCTCGGTGACCGTGCCGCCCGCACCCAGCGTCGCGCCGTGGCACCAGGTGGACGCGCAGGTCAGCGCGGTCGCGCTCCAGCGCGGCGCCGCGCCGCCCGCCGCGGCGCGCCCGCCGAACGCCATGACGACGGTGCCGGTGGCGTGGTCCATCTCCGTCGGGACGACGTGGCAGTCGCTGCACGCGGCCGGCCGGGCGATCCGGCTCGCGGCGGGCCTGGCGACGTGCGCGAGGTGCGCGCCCACCGCGCGCGTGGACGCCTCCGTCTCGCCGCGCGTGCCGAGCGGCGGCGCCGACTTCGCGTCGCGGTCGGTGTCGGTGGGCACCGAGCGCTTCTGGTCACCGTGGCAGGTCTGGCACCCGTAGGTGCCGACGCCGCCCCCGCCCACCTGGACGTAGCCGTCGTTGTGCGTCCCGTTCGGCGTCACCTCGTTCGTCGGCCCGACCGTCGTGGAGTGGCAGCCGTAGCAGTTCGCGTCGGCCGGGTGGAGCCCGCCCGTCCGCGTCGTCGCCGGCGGCGAGCCGTGGCACGTGGCGCAGCCCGCGCCCGCGATGTCGAGCGTGCCGTCGTTGTGGGCCTCGGTGAGGACCCCCGACGACAGCATGCTCGAGTGGCACGTGTGGCAGGCCGACTGCTGCGGATGCGGCAGCATCGGCGGGAACCCGTGGCAGTTGCCGCAGCTCGGCGTCACCGGGACCGGCGCGCCCCACGGCTCGGAGCCGTGGCAGCCGGTGCTCGAGCAGGTCCGGGTGGCGCGGTCGTAGAACGTGAACGGGACGTCCGAGGCGCCGTTCATGTGCAGCGTGGCGTTGGTGGTCGTCGTCGAGTAGCCCGTCCCGTGGCACCGGCTGCACGCGTACTCGGAGTGCTCGTAGTGCTCGCCGGACCGCGGCGGCACGCCATGGCACTGGTTGCAGCTCTCGCGCGCGGCGGTCCCGTTGCGCCCCCAGTACTCCGACCCGTGGCAGGCGTTGGCGCTGCACGTGCGCCGCGAGGCGTTCCAGCCCGCGACCGTCACGTCCTGGCGGGCGTTCCGGTGGAGCGTCTCGTTCGCGGTGGTCGTCGTGTAGCCCGCGTGGCAGCGGTCGCACGAGACGCGCTCGTGGAGGTGCTCGTAGTGCGCGCCGGAGTTGGGCGGCATGTCGTGGCAGCTGTTGCAGCCGCTCGGGAAGTCCGAGATCCCGTTCACGTGCGTCCACTTGCGGACGGTCGTCTGCGTGTACCCGGGGTGGCAGCGGAGGCAGTCCGGCTCCTGCGGGTGCGGCGCCGGCGGGGGCGAGCCGTGGCACGTCGTGCACCCGACGGGCGCCGGGTTCACCCAGCTCGGGTCGTGGCTCGTTCCGCCGCGGCCGAGCGTCGCGCCGTGGCAGTAGGTGTTGGAGCAGGTGTCGCCGTCGAACGAGGGCGTCGCGCCGTCCATCGTGGCGAGGCTCCCGAACGTCACCTCCGAGACGCCGTTCGCGTGATCGAACGCCCCGGGCTGCGGGACGACGTGGCAGTAGCGGCACTTGTTCGGCAGGGCGATGCCGTCGCCGCGGGCGACGTGCGCCTGGTGCGAGCCGACCGAGCGGCTCGCGACGTCGGTCTCGCCCCTCGAGCCGTAAGGCGGGGCCGCGATCGCGTCGGGGTCCGCCTGCATGACGAGGACGCGCGAGGTGTCGCCGTGGCACGAGGAGCAGGTGAGGTTCTCGGCCTCGACCTTCCCGTTCATGTGCGTCGCCAGGTTGACGCTCGCCTGCGTGGAGCCCGCGTGGCAGTTGTCGCAGATCGCGGTGTGCGGATGCGGCGCCGGCGGCGGCGCGAGGTGGCAGCTCCGGCAGGTGACCTCGGCGGCGCCGCCGGTCCAGGCGGGCGTGAGGTTCAGGCCGTCGCTCCGGAGCGTCGCGCCGTGGCAGTACACGCTGGAGCAGGTGCCGGACGCGGCGTCGAAGCTCGGGGTCGCGCCCGCGTTCCTCGCGGCGGGGCCGAAGACGACCTGCACGGACCCGTCCGCGTGGCCCATCGCCGTCGGGACGGAGTGGCACTCCTCGCAGGCGACCGCCGGCCCGAGCGTCCCCGCCGCGAGGTGGGCCTGGTGCGCGCCGACGCCCCGCGCCGTCGCCGACGTCGCGCCGGTGGTGCTCACGGGCGGCGCGGCGTTGGACGCCGAGCCGTGGCACTTCGAGCAGGTGAGCGGGTCGTACTGGACGAGGCCGTCCACGTGCTTCGCGAGGTCGACCGAGACCCGCGTGTACCCGGGGTGGCAGGTCTCGCACGCGCCGTTCTGGACGTGCGGCGCCGGGGGCGGCGCCCCGTGGCACGTGCCGCACGCGTCCTGCGTCCCGTCGACGACGGTCCAGCGCGGCGCGTTCGCCGCGTTGCCGCCGCGGAACGCGCCGTGACAGTAGGTCGAGCCGCAGGTGGCGCGGCCGCGGTCCCACGCGGGCACGGTCCCGCCCGTCGTGGCGAGGACGCCCCACGCGACGCCGGCGGTCCCGTCGGCGTGCCGCATCGCGTCCGGCGCCGGCACGTCGTGGCACTCGGCGCAGGCCATCGGCTTCGAGAGCGCGCCTCCGGCGAGGTGCTGCTGGTGCGCGCCGACCGCGAGCGCGGTCGTGGAGGTCTCGCCGCGCGTCCCGCGCGGCGGCGCGTCGCTCGTAGCCGAGCCGTGGCACAGGTGGCAGCTCACCGGGAGGACGTCGACGTCGCCGTCCACGTGCGTCGCGGGCACGACGACGCCGAGCGCGTACCCCGTGTGGCAGGCGTTGCAGTCCACGTCGCCGACGTGCGGCGAGGGAGGCGGCGCGCCGTGGCAGGCGTCGCACGCGCGCGCGAGGCCGTCCGTCGCCGTCCAGGCCGGCTCCTTCCGGGTGCCGCCGCCGAGCGTCGCGCCGTGGCAGTAGACGCTGCACGTCGCCTGCGCGCGGTCCCAGGCCGGGGGCGGGCCGGGCAGGTCGTGCACGGCGAGCCCGCCGAACGTCACCGTCGCGGTCGGGCCGTCGGCGTGGCCGGGGGCGAGCGCGTCGGTGGGCACGACGTGGCAGCTCGCGCAGGGCACCGCCGCCGAGAGCGCGTGCTTCGCGCCGAGGTGCGCCGTGTGGGCCCCGACGCGGATCGCGTCGCTGCCGTTCCCCCAGGTCGCGCGCGGCGGCGCGCCGGTCTGCGCGTCCGCGCCGCCGTGGCAGGTCGTGCAGCCCGACCGCCAGGTCGCGCCGTGGCACGCGGCGCAGGAGACCTTCGTGCTCCCGCCGACGCCGTCGAGCTCGGGGCCGTGACACAGCTGGCACGACGCGAGGTTCTCGTTCGCCGCGCGCGCGTGGAACGCCGGGCTCGTCCGATCCATCCAGGCGACGCCGTGGCCGTCCGGAGCGCGGCGACCGCACGCGTGGCAGTCGGCGCAGGCGATCCCCTTCTCCGCGTAGAGCGCGTGGTTCCCGGCGCTCGACGCCGTGCTCTCCAGCGCGGCCTCCGCCGCGGCGGCTCCGTCACCGGGCGCGCCGCCGGCGGCGCGGACGAGGTCCGCGTCGCCGCAGGCGGCGAGCGCGGCCGCGAGCGCGGTGAGGGCGGCGAGACGCGCGCCGCGGCGGCGCGACGGGTAGGACGGCGGAGAGGCGACGAGCGACGCAGACGGCTGCGGATCGGTCATTCCGGCGGCCTCCGGGGGCGATCACCATGCGACCGCACCCGCGCGGTGTGTCCTGTTCGAGGGACACGCGCGTGTACGCCAGCCGGCGTGAGCCAGTGTTGTCAGGGGTCAACGCCCTACTGCGTCACGTTGCCACACGCGTTGACGAATAGTGATCGAGGTCGTCGCGCGGGCCCTGTCCGCGGCGACCCGTCATGGGTGAACGCCACCGGCCGGCGGGTCACCGCAGACCGCGAGCGCGGGTTGTCGCTGGACGCGACCCGCGCGACCGGGTCCAATGCGGCTCACCGGAGCGACCCATGTTCAAGGCGATCCTCGTCTCGAAGACCGACTCCTCCCAGACCGCGCAGGTCACCGAGCTCGACGAGGCCCAGCTGCCCGAGGGCGACGTGACGGTCCGCGTCGAGTACTCGACCGTCAACTACAAGGACGGCCTCGCGATCACGGGCAAGGGGCCCGTCGTCCGCAAGTTCCCGATGGTGCCCGGCATCGACCTGGCGGGCACCGTCGAGGCGAGCGGCGATCCCGCCTGGAAGGCCGGCGACCGCGTCGTCCTGAACGGCTTCGGGATCGGCGAGGCGCACTGGGGCGGGCTCGCGCAGCGCGCGCGCGTGAAGGGCGCCTGGCTCGTGCCGCTCGCGCCGCCGCTCACCACGCGGCAGGCGATGGCGATCGGGACCGCGGGGTACACGGCGATGCTCTCCGTGCTCGCGCTCGAGCGGCACGGCGTCCGGCCCGGCGACGGCGAGGTGCTCGTCACCGGCGCGAGCGGCGGCGTCGGCAGCGTCGCGGTCGCGCTGCTCGCGAAGCTCGGGTACGAGGTCGTCGCGTCCACCGGCCGCGCCGCCGAGGCGGATTACCTGAGATCGCTCGGCGCCGCGGCGGTGATGGACCGCGCGCAGCTCGCCGCTCCAGGCAAGCCCCTCGGCAAGGAGCGCTGGGCGGGCGCGGTGGACTCGGTCGGCAGCCACACGCTCGCGAACGCCTGCTCGACGACGCGCTACCGCGGCGCCGTCGCCGCGTGCGGCCTCGCGCAGGGCATGGACTTCCCCGCGACGGTCGCGCCGTTCATCCTGCGCGGCGTGACGCTCTACGGGATCGACAGCGTCATGGCGCCGAAGCCGCTGCGGCTCGAGGCGTGGTCGAGGCTCGCGCGCGACCTCGATCCCGCGAAGCTCGAGGCGATCACCCGGGAGCTCCCGCTCGCCGACGCGATCCCGGCGGCGTCCGAGATCCTCGCGGGCAAGGTGCGGGGGCGGCTCGTCGTGGACGTCGGGCGGTAGGGACGCCCGGGGTCCCCGACGCGATCCTGCGCGACGGGCAGGGCCCCGGCCCGGGGAGCCGGCCGCCGCCGCGGCCGACCGGGATCCCCAGGCGCCGAAGCGCCTGCTCGCGCACGAGCACCCACAGCGGGCCCCGCCGACCCACACCGCCGATGCCCGAATCACCCGAGGCGTGCGGGAGAGGTCGCCTCCTTGATGGGTCCGTGCCGTACGCACAGCACGCAACGAGGGCTCGCCCGCGGGCGCGCCGTCGGGTGTCTGGCTATCGGATCACCGATGCCAGCCCGATCCTCCGCCGCGTTCGCGGAGCTCGTCCGCGCCCACGTCCAAGCGAGCCTCCAGACGCTCGCGGAGGACGAGCGCGCGCGGTGGGTCGAGCGCCGCGACGAGCTCGCCGACGAGCTCGGCGTCGAGTGGCTCGCGCCGCGCGACCGCGGCTCCGCCCTCGTGTGGCGCCTCACGATGGGATCGCTGAGCGAGCTGCGGTCCGCGTTCCGGGACGAGCCCGCCTGGCTGAAGAACCGCTACGAGGAGGGGGAGCGCCGCGTCCTCGCCGCGTACGTCGAGGCGCACGTCGCCGTGCTCCTGGCGTGCGCGGACCGGAGTCCCCCATGAGCCGCGAGCCGTACGATCTCGATGCGCTCCTGCAGGCCTACGTCGACACGATCGCGCCGCTGCCCGCCGCGGTCGCGCCGCTGCACCCCTGGTTCGAGCACCTGCTCTCGGTCCTCAGCCGGTCCTTCGGCGTGTCGTTCGAGGAGCGCGAGGTCGCCCCGGAGAGGCGGGAGGTGCTCGTCGCCCTGAAGCTCGTGCTGCGGCACGAGGCGGATCTCCCGTATCCGGCCCGGGGCGCGTTCGAGGCGGGCCTCGTGTACGGGCGCTGCCAGGCGGAGTTCGACGCGCTCTTCTCCGCCCTCGCGGACCTGAGGCGGTTCTACCGCGGCGTCGCTCGCGAGCTGGCCCTCGCGCTGTGGGGCGAGCTCGGGCAGCGCACCGACGAGGAGCTCGTCGCGGCAGGGCTCGATTACTCCCGCCAGCCGGTGCGCGACCCGTAGCCCGGTTCGCCGCGACGGCGAGGCTCCCGGGCGGGATCGTCGCCTCGGGGACGGTGTCCGCCGGGGCCGCGTGAGCTGCCGAGCGCCCGGTGCCGGCAGACGTCGCGGCCGGGCGCCCGGAGCGTTCCGTCGCCGTCCGCCCGCGCTTCCGACGATCGGAACTGCGCTTCACGTCCCGGCCAAGCCCTCCGCCTGCGACGGGACGCGAGGCGAGGCTCGTCGCGGAGCGTCGCGCTCCGGATGCAGCCGCGCGGTCGCGCCGGCGTCCCACCGCGGGGGGGAACGCCTGCCGCGCCTGGAAGCGGCACGCGCCGTGAACGGTCGCGCGATCGCCGGGCGCGCGCGGGCGCAACGACCGCGCGACGCACCCCGGTCCTGCACGAGCACGAGGGGGAATCCAGATGAGGAGGGCGAGCTCGCTCGCCGCGATCGCCGCGTTCGCGATCGCGTGCGGGCGCGACGGGGACGTGACGCGGAGGGACGTGCGCGAGCCGCCGGCGGACGATGGCGGGGACGGCGCGCCGGGCGGGGGCGATCCGCAGGGTCCCGCCTGCCGGGGGCTGGTGACGGTGCGCCTGCGGGGCGTCGATCAGGGCGCCCTCGCGACGTTCGACGTCGCGCTCGCGGCCCTCGACGTCGAGGCGAACGGCGCCACCCTACCGCCCCGATGGAGCGCGTCCGGCACGCTCGCGCTCGCCGGCGTCGAGAGCAGGAAGCTCGCCGTGCTGGCGAGCACGCCGGGCGAGACCGTCGAGGTCACGCTCCGGCTCGCCGGGATCCACGCCTGCGACGGAGCGCGCTGCCTCGACCTCGACCTCTGCACGGCGCCCATCTCGTTCCGGTTCGACCCCGACCGGGTGAGCCCGGAGCGGTGCCACGTGGTCCTGCACCTCGACCTCGCGGACTCGGTCCAGCCGCTCGGCGACGGCGTGGCCTTCCTGCCCCGCTTCTCGGTCCACTACTAGGAGGGACGCCATGAACTTCCACATGCTTCGGGGGTTCGTCGCCGCGCTCCTCGCGCTGGAGGCGACGGCCGCGAGCGCGCACGAGCTCGAGTGCCGGACGACGGCCGGGATCCTCCGGGTCGGCCCGGACGGCCTGCCCGCGCTCGGCGCCGGAGGGCTGCCGCAGTTCCTCGCGACGCCGTCGCCGGTCCTCGTCCTGCGCTCGTATCCGGCGCTCGTCGGGTTCCGCGTCGAGGTCGAGAACCTCGCGAGCGAGCCGTCCGTCGTTACGGGCGTGACGGACACGCTGCTCGCGGCGCTCGGCGCGTCGCCGCAGATCTTCGGCGACGCGATCGCGCCCGGCCTCGCGCTGCCCGTCGGCGCGTCGGCGACCCGGGTCGTCGCGGTCGCGGTCGGGAGCCAGGAGGAGTGCCTGCGGCTCTTCGGCGGCGCGCCGGCCGAGGCGCCGGTCTGCGCCGAGTCCGCCGAGAGTCGGTTCGCGGTCGAGCACGACGTCGGGTCGGCCGAGTGCCGCGCGCGCGTGGTGTGCGCCGCGCCGCCCGCGAACGGCTGCGGGGATCGCTGGCGCGGCATCCAGCAGCTCGGGCCGGGCGGCGGAGGCGACGACATCGCGCTCGAGGGCGCGTGCGACGTCGCCGTCGTGGGGTCCGAGAGCGGCATCCTCGCGTACCTCGCGCGGCTCGACGCGGGCGGCGCCCGCACGCAGCACGTGACGTTCTCGCGGGGCCGGCAGGCCGCCGGGCGGGCGGTCGCGGTGGACGCGGCGGGGAACCGCTGGGTCGCGTCGGACCAGCAGATCGAGAGCAACATCGTGCAGGCGCACGTCTCGAGGTTCGCGCCGGACGGCACCGAGACGCTTCACGACGTCGTCGTGGGCGGGCCGCGCCCCAACGGCCCGCCCGGCTCCACGTTCGCCGGCGCGATCGCGGTGGACCGGGCCGGGAACGCCTACCTCGTCGGGAGCTCGGTCGGGCCGCTGCCCGGCTTCGCGAGCGCGGGCGGACACGGGGTGTTCGTGCTGAAGATCGACGGGGCGACGGGCGCGCGCGCCTGGGCGCTCGAGCTCGGCAGCTCCACCGACGGCGACCGCGCCGAGGGCGCGGCGGTGGACTCCGCGGGGAACGTCTTCGTCGCCGGGAGCACGCCGGGCGCGATGCCGGGGAACGAGAGCGCCGGGCACGTGGACGTCTTCGTCGCGCGGATCGCCCCCGACGGGACGCTCGCGAGGCTCGTGCAGCTCGGGACCGCGGGCTTCGACGCGGCGAAGGACGTCGCGCTCGACGCCGCCGGGGACCTCTACGTGGCGGGCCAGACGTCTGGAGCGCTCCCCGGCAACGTACCGCCCGTGAACGTCTCCGACGCGTTCCTGGCGAGGCTCCTGCCCGACCTCTCTCCGGTCTGGTACCGCCAGCTCGGGGTGGCCGGCGCCTTCACCGCCGCCGAGGGGGTCGCGGCGGGCGCCGCCGGCGAGGCCTGGATCGCGGGGCGCGCGCAGAGCGGCGGCCTCGACGCCCTCTCCGACGCGTTCGTCGCGAGGTTCGACGGCGACGGGAACCTCGCGTGGTCCACGCCGTTCGGCCTGCCCGGCGGCCTCACGATCGCGAACGCGGTCGCGGTCGACGCGGAGGGCAACGCGTACGTGACCGGGCGGATGGGCGAGGTCGCGAAGATCACCTCCACCTTCGTCGCGAAGGTCGATCCGTCCGGCGGCCTGAAGTGACCGTCGCGGGAGGGCGGGCGTCCGCGTCCACCCTCCCCGGTCGCGCGCCCGCGGGCACGAGCGCGCGTCGCCGCCGGCTCGCTCGCTAGCCGGCGCAGGCTCCCCCGGGGAACGTCCAGACCGTCCCGTCCCAAATGCTCGCGGGGTCGGGATCGTAGAAGGCGGCGCGCTCCCCCGAGCCGTCCTGCTGGAAGTTCCAGTAGCCGCCGGTGGCGGCGTCGAAGTCGTGGTACACCCAGCACAGCGCGTCGGCCGTCCCGGTGTCGCCGTTCCGGTAGTAGATGGAGTCGGTGTGGTGCGAGGCCGCGTCCGAGACCGAGCAGATGACCAGCATGTCACCGGAGGCGTAGCGGACGATCTGGTACTGCAGGTAGAGGCTGCCCGTCTGCATCCTGCAGAAGCGGTTCGACACGGCGCCCTCCACCGGTCCCGCCGGGCCCGGCGGGCCCTGCTCCCCGTCACAGGCGACCAGCGTCGCCGAGCACATCGCCGCGAGCACGAACCGCACCATCTCGACCTCCTCGCGCGAGGACGCCCCCTTCGCGCGGACGGGCACGATATCAGGGAACCCGGCCGCGCCGCATGCGTTCGCCCGAGGCGGCGCGCGGTCGCGCCTCGAGCGCGAGGAACCGCCCGTACCGCGCCACGGCGCGGCCGAGCGCTCCCGCGCCGCCCTGCGCGCGCTCGAACCAGGTCGGCGTCACGGCGACCGCGCCCCGCTCCAGGCGGCGCGTCCACGTACCGACGACTCGCCCGCCCACGAGGATGTGTGTGCGACCTGGACGGCCGGGACCCACACGGACGCAGAGGCGCGAGGCTCGGGCTGCCCCTCGGGCGGCAGTCGGCGAGCGGGGAGAACGGCCGTCGATACGCTCCGTTCCAGCCGGGCTCGCGCGCGGAGCTTGCCTGCCGCCGTCGCCGGAGGTACACGGCGGGTGCAGGCGAGATCGCTCGCATCGAGCAAGGAGACGAGATGGCGAACACGGATGGCACCAAGGCTCCCGCCAGGTCGAACGCGAACGCCGCCGGCGCGACGGCAGCGGCGCCGGACCGCGACGCTCCGTCCCGCGACGCGGTCGCGCGGCGCGCTTACGAGATCTGGGCCGAGGGCGGCTGCGCCCACGGCGACGACCAGGCGCACTGGTTCCAGGCCGAGCGGGAGCTTCGCTCGCGCCGCAGGCTGAGGTGAGGCGCACCCAAGCTCGTCCGCGACGCGTCGCAGCGCGCCTCCAGCGAGCCGTACTCGGAGGCTCGTGCGGGGCCGCCCGGCACCCCGCCGCCCGGCGAGTTTGCTCGGGCGAGGCGGCGCGCTGGGAGGTGCGCGGGCACCGGTACACGGAGGAGGACCTGCGCGACCCGTGGTGACCGGGACGAGCTGACGTGTCAGCACGAAGGAAAGACCGGAGCCGCCCTGCCGGTGCGGCCCCGCTGTTCCATTCTGGGAACATAGAAGTCCAGTTTCGCGGATTGCGGCAACCGCGGAACAGCGGCACATTCCCCCCGTCACGAGGCAACGCTCTCTCGAACGGAAAGGGAACCGAACATGACGAACCGCTGGGACATCGACGTCAGCCACTCCGCCATCCACTTCCACGTGCGCCACATGATCATCTCGAAGGTGCACGGCCGCTTCGCCAAGTGGGCGGGCGCGATCCAGCTCGACACGCAGGACCTCACCCGCTCCTCCGTCGAGGTGACCATCGACGCCGCCTCCATCGACACGCAGGTGGCCGACCGCGACGCGCACCTGCGCTCCGCGGACTTCCTCGACGTCGCGAAGTACCCGCAGCTCACCTTCCGCTCGCGGAAGATCGAGAAGGCCGGCGCGGGCTACCGCGTGACGGGCGACCTCGAGCTCCACGGCGTGAAGCGCGAGATCGTCCTCGACGCCGAGTTCGCCGGCACGGGCAAGGACCCGTGGGGCAACGAGCGCGCGGGCTTCTTCGCCAAGGCGTCCCTCGATCGCCGCGAGTTCGGCCTCGTCTGGAACGCCGCGCTCGAGACGGGCGGCGTGCTCGTCGGCGAGAAGGTCGAGATCACGATCGAGCTCGAGGCCGTGAAGAAGGTCGCCGCCGTCGCCGCGTAGCGTGCCCACCCTCCCCCACCCCTTCACCGAGGAACAACCGCCATGAAGAAGCTCGCCGTCCTCCTCTCCCTCGCCCCGACCCTCGCTCTCGCCGCGACGACCACCTGGAACGTGGACGCGTCGCACTCCCAGGTCGGCTTCGCCGTGAAGCACCTCGTCATCTCCAACGTCCGCGGAGAGTTCGGCGCCTACCAGGGCAAGCTCGTCCTCGACGACGGCGACGTGACGCGGTCCACCGTCGAGGCCACCATCGACGTGAACAGCATCGACACCCAGGTCGCGGACCGCGACGCGCACCTCAAGAGCCCGGACTTCTTCGACGCCGCGAAGTACCCGAGCATCACCTTCAAGTCCACGAAGGTCGCGAAGGCGGGCAAGGACCGGCTGAAGGTCACGGGCGACCTCACCCTCCACGGCGTGACGAAGCCCGTCGTCCTCGACGTCTCCACCTCCCCGGAGGTGAAGGGGATGTACGGCGAGACCCGCCGCGCCTTCGCCGCGACGACGAAGATCAGCCGCAAGGACTACGGCCTCACCTGGAACAAGCTCGTCGAGGCCGGCCCGGCGGTGGGCGACGAGGTGACCATCGCCCTCGACCTCGAGCTCGTGAAGGACCAGCCGAAGTCCGCGTCCAACTAGCCACGGCGGGAGCGCAGGGGCGGGCCGGCCTTCCCACGGGCCGGCCCGCTCTCTTTCCGCCCGGGCCCTTCCCCCGAGCCCTCGAGCGATCCCCTCCCATGTCCCGCCGCCGCCTCACCTGGATCCTCGGCGTCCTCTCCGCGCTCGGCCCGCTGTCGATCGACACGGCGGCCCCGGCGCTGCCGAGCATCGCCCGGGACCTCGGCGCCAGCGCGTCGGCGGTCCAGCTCACGCTCGCGGCGTACCTGGCCGGGATCGCCGCCGGCCAGCTGCTCCACGGCCCGCTGTCGGATCGGCTCGGCCGCAGGCCGCCGCTCCTCGCCGGCCTCGCGCTCTACACGCTGGCCTCCCTGGCCGGTGCGCTCGCGCCGTCGCTGGAGGTCCTCTGGGCGGCGCGGTTCGCCCAGGGGTTCGGCGCGTGCGCGGTCGTCGCGGTGTCGCGCGCCGTCGTCCGCGACCGGTGCGCGGGTCGGGAGGCCGCCGCGCTGTACTCGACGCGCATGCTCGTGAGCGGCGCCGCGCCGGTGCTCGCGCCCGTCCTCGGCGGACAGCTCGTCGCCGCGTCCGGGTGGCGCGCCGTCTTCGTCGTGCTCGCCGCCGCCGGGCTCGCCCTCTTCTCGCTGGTGGCGACCGCGCTGCCCGAGAGCCTCGCCCCGGAGCGCGCCCGGTCGGGCCTCCGCGACACGCTCCGCGGCGCGGCGGCCGCCTTCCGCGACCGCCGGTTCCTGAGGATGGCCGTCGTCGGCGGCGCGAGCGAGGCGGCCCTGTTCGCGTACCTCTCCGGCGCCTCGTTCGTCTTCATCGAGCGGTTCGGGCTGTCGCCGGAGCGGTTCGGGTTCGTCGCCGCCGCCGTCGCGGTCGGGATCGCCGGCGCGTCGCTCGTCGGCCGCCTCCTCGTGCGCTCGGCGGGCGTGGCCGGCACGCTGCGCGCCGGGGCCGCCGCCGCCGTGGTCTCGTACGCGGCGCTCGTCGCGGCGATCCAGCTGGGGGCGGGGATCGCCTGGGTCCTCACCGCCCTGGTGGCCGGCGTCTCCAGCGTCGGCGTCGTCCTGCCGAGCGCGACCGCGGCCGCCATGGACGGGCGCGGCGACGGCGCGGGCAGCGCCTCCGCGGTGCTCGGCGTGATGCAGTCCGCGATCGACCTGCTCGCCGCCGGCGCGGTGAGCCTCCTCGCCGACGGCTCCCCGCTCCCGATGGCGCTCGTGATGCTCGGCTGCGGAGGGATCGCCCTCCTCCTCGTGCTCGGGACCGGGCCGGCCGTGGACCGCCGGGCCCTCGACGCGGTGGCGGCGCGGTAGCGCCGGCGGGAGCGCGTGCCGGGGCCGCGATCGGTGGCGGCGCGCGCCCCCGTCACGCTGCCTCACATCCCCCGCGCACCCGGCGGATCGAAGTGCCGCCGCGGCGACTCCTCCGGGAACGCCTCGATGGCCTCGGCCATCTCGTCGTCCACGAAGCACCACGCCCAGTCCTCGCCGGGCTCGAACGACTTCACGACCGGGTGCCTCGTCGCGTGGTGATGCTTCGTCCCGTGGCGGTTCGGCGAGTCGTCGCAGCACCCCACGTGCCCGCACGTCATGCACAGGCGGAGGTGCACCCACTCGTCTCCGCTCCGGAGGCACTCCTCGCACCCGTGGCCGCTCGGCGTCACCGCGGACGTCCGCTTCCGCCGGAGCTTCTCGAGATGACCGCACATGGCTCCTCCACCGCGTCCGGGCGAGCCACGGACGCCACGCCGCGCGATCTCGAACCCGGCGCGGCTCGTCCGCCGGAGCGTCGTCGGCCTCGCAGGTCCGCGGGGCGCCCGCCGCGCCCGGCGCCTCGCGTTCGTAGCCGCGGCCGCCGGTGCGCGCCCATGAATCGGGCGGGGGAGGTCCCGAGCGCTCGACGGGGCCTGGCGTGCCTCGCTCACGCGCTCGGGGCCGTCGCGGCCCTGGTCCTCAGCATCTCCAGGACGAGCTCGCGGAACGCGGCCACCTTGCCCGGCACGTGCTTCGCCGACGGCGTGACGATGTAGAGGCTCCCGGCAGGCCGCTCGAACTTCGGGACGATGCGGACGAGCGCGCCGGCGATCACGTCCGGCTCCGCCACGAACGTCGGCAGGAGCCCGATCCCGACGCCCGCCCTCACGGCGTCCCGCACGAACAGCAGGTCGTCGCACAGGATCCGCGGCGCGCGCTCCGACGCCGCCCGCACCGGGGCGACCCGCAGCTTCTGGGGCCCGCCCCGGAACACGACCCAGTCGTGCTCGTCCAGCTCGTCCGCGGTGCGCGGCGTCCCCCGCCGGGCCAGGTAGACCGGCGAGGCGAACAGCTGGAACAGCACCGGGGCGGCGCGCCGGACGACGAGCGACGAGTCCTCGAGCTTCGACGCGACGCGCAGGGCGACGTCGAATCCCTCGCCGACGAGATCCACCACGCGGCCGGTGAGGTGCAGGTCCACCGTCACCGCGGGATAGCGGGCGGCGTAGCGGGCGAGGACCTCGGCGAGGAAGAGCACCCCGAGATCGACGGGGGCGGTGACCTTCAGCGTCCCGGACGGCGCCTCGCCGCGCTCCGGGAGCCCGGACAGCGCGCTCTTCATGGACCGGAGGAGCGGCGTCATCCGGTCGTAGAGCGCGGTCCCCGCCTCCGACGGCGAGACCTTGCGCGTCGTCCGGAAGAGGAGCTGCACCTTGAGCTCGTTCTCGAGGCGCGCGATGGCCCGGCTCGCGGACGACTTCGGGATCCCGAGCTCCTTCGCCGCGGCCGAGAAGCTGCCCGTTCGTGCCACTGCCTCGAAGACGACGACGTTGTTCAGGTCCACCGCGGCCTCCGCGGACGACGTTCCGACCGTTGCCTACGTGGAACAGAGTCTTCCATCCTTTCGTATTGTTGCCAACTCCGCCCACCCTTACATTCCCGGCGTCCGGAAGCGAGCACCCGGGCAGGAGCGAGCCATGACGGAACGCAGCGTGAAGGACGTGATCGTGCCGATGACCGCCAGCGACGGCGCCGGCGTGCGGCTGAAGCGCAGCATCGCGACGCCGTACCTCGATCACCTCGATCCCTTCTTCCTCTTCGACAACTTCGGCTCGGAGAACCCCGACGACTACATCGCCGGGTTCCCGATGCACCCGCACCGCGGGATCGAGACCGTCACGTACATGCTCGACGGGAGCGTCACCCACCGCGACAGCCTCGGGAACGCGGGGACCATCGGCGCCGGCGACGTGCAGTGGATGACGGCGGGCAGCGGCATCATGCACGAGGAGATGCCGCACGCCGGGCCGCGCCGCCTCGACGGGTTCCAGATCTGGGTGAACCTGCCGCGCAAGCTGAAGATGGCGACGCCCCGGTACCAGGACGTGCCCTCCGCGCGCATCCCCGAGCTCACCGTCCCCGGCGGCGCGCGCGTGCGCGTCATCGCGGGGAAGGTGGACGGCGTCGAGGGCGCGGTCCGCGAGATCTTCGCCGGCCCGTCCTACCTCGACGTGGCGCTCCCCGCCGGTGCGACCTTCGAGCAGCCGATCGCGCGCGGGCACACCGGCCTGCTCTACGTGTACCGCGGCCAGGTCGAGGTCGGCGGGAAGGTGGTCCCTTCGCCCCGCCTCGCGATCCTCGGCGACGGCGACGTCGTCCGGGTGCGCGCCCCGGTGGGCGACGCCCGCTTCCTGGTGCTCTCGGCCCAGCCGCTCGAGGAGCCCGCCGTCCGCTACGGGCCGTTCGTGATGAACACCGAGGACGAGATCCGGCAGGCGCTCTGGGATCTGCGGCAGGGCACGTTCGTGAAGACGCGGCCCGCCGGCGCACTCCTGCACTGAGCGGACCGCCCACACGCCGAAGGAAAGGAAGGAGCCGCAGGCCATGACGTCAGCCGCCGCCCTCGCGAGGGTCCCCGAGCACCCCGTGGATCCGCTCTTCATCGAGCGCTGGTCGCCCCGCGCCTTCACCGGCGAGGAGCTCCCCGAAGCGACGCTGATGTCGCTCTTCGAGGCCGCCCGCTGGGCCCCGTCCGCCATGAACGCCCAGCCCTGGCGCTTCGTCTACGCGCGCAGGGGGACGCCCGCGTTC
The DNA here is from genome assembly GCA_035708485.1 of Anaeromyxobacter sp. Lineage (GTDB taxonomy): Bacteria > Myxococcota > Myxococcia > Myxococcales > Anaeromyxobacteraceae > Anaeromyxobacter. The sequence continues at coordinate 35,534 of DASSSJ010000033.1, forward strand.
GAGCGCTTCCTCTCCGTGCTCGCGCCCGCGAACCAGGCGTGGGCCTCCCACGCGTCGGCGCTGATCGCCGTCGTGTCGGCCACGACGCTCACCCTCCCCGGCCGCGCCGATCCGGTCGCGTCGGAGTCGCACTCGTTCGACGCGGGCGCCGCCTGGGCGCAGCTCGCGCTCCAGGCGCACCTCTCCGGCTGGAGCACGCACGCGATGGGCGGGTTCGACCGCGAACGGGCGAACGAGGCGCTCGCCGTCCCGGCGGATCACCGGCTCGAGGTCTTCGTCGCGGTGGGGCGGCGCGGAGACGTCGCGTCGCTTCCGGAATGGGCGCGCAAGCGGGAGCACCCGAACGACCGCAAGCCGGTGGCAGAGCTCGTTCGAGAAGGGACGTTCGGGTCCACGATGCCGATCCTCTCGCACGTGTGATCCGGAAGCGCTCCCGCCCGCGGCGTGGCAAGAGAGCATCCGGCTCGGTTTCCAGGTCTTGCAGCACGACGGACATCCCCCCGAGTTTCGGACCTGTTTGCTACTGCCCTCCACGGTGGAGTGTGGCAACAAACTTCTCTCAAACCCGCACCCCGACCCGGGCGCACGAAATGGCCACCCGCGAGCGGGAACCGTTTCGCATCACCATGAGGTCACGAAGAAAGACCGGAGCCGCCCTGTAAGCCGGGTTCTGTCCCGCCGGAAGACCGGCGGTGGCGGACATTCATCTAGGACGCGCGTTGCCGCGCGCCTCCAGCGAGCCATACCCGGAGGCTAGGGCGGGCCGCCCGACACCCCGCCTCGCGGCGAGGACGCCTCCCTATTTGCTCTTGCACCGGGTGGGGTTTGCCGTGCCGCCCCCGTCACCGGGAGCGCGGTGCGCTCTTACCGCACCGTTTCACCCTTGCCACGCGCGCCTCTCGGCGCCGTTCGGCGGTCTGTTCTCTGTGGCACTTTCCTGCGGGTCGCCCCGACCGGCCGTTGGCCGGCACCCTGCCCTGTGGTGCCCGGACTTTCCTCGGCGGCCTCGCGGCCGACGCGTACGCCCGGGCGACTCCGGCGGATCCCATCTAACACGGCGGCGGGGGCCGCGCATCGCCCGTGCGCTTCGGCTCGGCGGAGGACCGCCAGTTCGGCCCCGGCCGACACGGCGCGGAGCTCGCGTTTCGACCAGCCGTGGTCGTTTGCCTCGCCGGTCCGCTATCTCCGCATCGCCCGCGGCACGCCCCGCTTCGGACAGAGGTCGTCGAGCGGGCACCGCGAGCAGGCCGGCGCGCGCGCGATGCAGGTCCGCCGCCCGTGCCAGACGAAGAGCTGGTGCGCCTTCGCCCACCGCTCCTCCGGCAGGAGCGCCATGAGGTCCTGCTCGACCCTGGACGGGTCCTCGTGGCGCGTGAGCCCGAGCCGCCGCGAGACGCGGCCGACGTGCGTGTCCACCGGGAAGGCGTGCGCCGCGCCGAGGTGCACGAGCACCACGCCGGCCGTCTTCCGCCCGACTCCGGGCAGCGCCTCGAGCGCCTCGCGCGTCCGCGGCACGCGCCCGCCGTGCTCGCGGACGATTGCGTCCATCGCCGCGACGATCGCCCTCGCCTTGTTGCGGAAGAGCCCGAGCGCCCGGATGTACGGCCAGAGCTCCTCCGGCCGCGCCGCCGCGTAGGCGGCGGCATCCGGAAACCGCGCGAAGAGCGCCGGTGTCGCGCGGTTCACGCCGACGTCGGTGGACTGGGCCGAGAGGATCACGGAGACGAGGAGCTGCGCATCGTCCCCGAACTC
>DASSSJ010000034.1:0-34245 GCA_035708485.1 Anaeromyxobacter sp.
CCCACCTGCCCCCAGCCGTGCGTCACGCGGTCGGCGACGGCGCCGCTCGTCGACGGGCCGCCGGGGGGCCGGACGGTCTCGCTCGTGAACTGCGCGAACGAGACCGTCGCGTAGGGGCCGAGGGTGAAGACGTCGGAGAGCGCCAGGTCGAATCCGGCCTCGACCGGTACCTCGAGCCCGAGCCACGACTGCTCCCGCGCGAGCGCCTCGCCCCGGGGCGGCGCCGTGACCCGGAGGTGCTCGATCCCGACCCCGGCGCCGATCCACGGGTCGAGCCACGTTCGCGGCCAGGGGTGGAAGTGGAACGCGAGGCCGAAGCGGCCGTCGAAGGACGAGCACGCGGTGGCGGGAGGGCACGGCTCCGCGAGCGACACCGGCGCGAGCTCGAAGTACAGCGCCGCGCGGAGGTGGCCGCCGAAGCGGTACCCGAGCTCGAGCCAGAGCGGCAGCTTCCCTTCCGCGAGGTCCGCGAGCGGCGACCCGCGCTCGAGGTCGCCGAAGGCGACCGCCCAGCCGCCGCGCACGCCGAAGAGGAGCCCCTCGTCGTCGGGCGCGGGCGCGGGCGCGGCCGCCGCGGGGGCGGCCGCGGCGAGGAGGGCGAGGAAGAGCACCGCGCGCGCGCGCATCGTCTGTCCGTCCAGGTTCGCGACGGGCGACATCATACGCGCCGGCGCGGCCGCACGCCCGGACCGGGAGGGGCGGCGGCGGCCGGCCGCGGGACCGCGCGCCGCGCTACTCGACCTTCATGCCCGGGCGCCAGCGGAGGACCGGCTTCCGCGCCGCGCGCGTCTCGTCGAGCCGCGCCCGGATCGGGCGCGTCGGCGCCGCCTTCACCGCCTCGGGATCGGCCTTCGCCTCCTCGGCGATGGCCCTCATCGCGTCCGCGAACCGCTCGAGGGTCTCCTTCGACTCGGTCTCGGTCGGCTCGATCATGATCGCGCCGTGGACCACGAGCGGGAAGTAGATCGTGGGCGGGTGGAAGCCGTGGTCGATGAGCCGCTTCGCGACGTCCATCGTCGTGACGCCGGTCTCCTTCTGCTGGGCGTCGTCGAACACGACCTCGTGCAGCGAGTCGGTCTCGTAGGGCAGGTGGTAGGTGCCGCGCAGCAGCGCGCGGACGTAGTTCGCGTTCAGGACCGCGAGGCGGCCGGTCTGGGCGAGCCCCTCCGGCCCGTACTCTCGGATGAGCGCCCACGCGCGGACGAACATCGCGAAGTTGCCCCAGAACTCGCGGAGGCGGCCCACGCTCTGCGGCCGCTCCTTCGGGTCGCTCACGAGCCGGTAGGTCTCGCCGTCCTTCACGACGGCGGGGAGCGGGAGGAACGGCGCGAGCGCCGCCTTCACCGCCACGGGGCCGGACCCCGGGCCGCCGCCGCCGTGTGGCGTCGCGAACGTCTTGTGCAGGTTGTACTGGATGACGTCGAACCCCATGTCGCCCGGCCGGGCGACGCCGAGCAGCGCGTTCATGTTCGCGCCGTCGCCGTACACGAGGCCGCCCTTCGCGTGGACGATCCGCGCGATCTCCTGGATGTGGCTCTCGAAGATCCCGAGGGTGTTCGGGTTCGTGAGCATGATCGCGGCGACGTCCTCGTCCATCGCGGCCGCGACCGCCTCCGGGTGGAGCCGCCCGTCCGGCCCGGAGGCGAGCTGCACGACCTCGTAGCCGTTCAGCGCCGAGGAGGCCGGGTTCGTCCCGTGCGCGGTGTCGGGGATGAGCACCTTCTTGCGAGGGTTCCCGCGCGCGACGTGGTACGCGCGGATCACCATGAGCCCGCAGAGCTCGCCGTGCGCGCCCGCCGCCGGGGAGAGCGTCGTCGCGTCGAAGCCGGCGATCTCGGAGAGCGCGCGCTCGAGGCGCCACATGAGCTCGAGCGCACCCTGCGCCATCTCCGCCGGCGCGAGCGGGTGCAGGTTCGCGAAGCCCGCCAGGCGCGCGAGCGCCTCGGAGGACTTGGGGTTGTACTTCATCGTGCAGGAGCCGAGCGGGTAGAACCCGGTGTCGATGCCGTGGTTCCACGAGGAGAGCCGCGTGAAGTGGCGGATCGCCTCGAGCTCCGAGATCTCCGGGAGGCCCTCCACCGCGTCGCGGCGGAGCGCCGCCGGGATCGCCGCGGCCGGGTCGGCGCCGCCCGCCGGGGCCGGCAGCGAGACGCCGCTCCGGCCGGTGGACCCGCGCTCGAACAGGAGCGGCTCCTCGTGCGCGAGGCCGCGCGTCGCGAGCCCCGCGCCGGTCGGCTCGAGCGCGGCGCCGCCGCCCTTCGCGTCCTTCTCCATGCTGGGCTTCCAGCCGGTCGGGTTCGCCATGGCCTAGCCCCTCACCGACTTCGCGAAGAGCTCGATGAGCTCGGGGGAGTGGAGCTCCGTCGCCACGCAGAGCAGCGCGCCCTTCGCCCGCGGGAGGTCCGGGTACCAGCGCGCGAGGGGCGCCCCGGCGACGATGCCGCGCTTCGCGAGCCGCGTCACCACCGCCTCCGCGTCGCCCACGTCGTAGACCGCCTCGTTGAACGTCGGGCCGGAGAAGACCGGCGCGCACCCCGCGCGCGCCATCGCCTCGCGCAGGAGGGCGGCGCGCTCGAGGTTCAGGCGCGCGAGCCGGGCGAGCCCCTTCTTGCCGAGGAGGGCGAGGTGGATGGTCGCGGCGAGCGCGGTGAGCCCGGAGTTCGTGCAGATGTTCGACGTCGCCTTCTCGCGCCGGATGTGCTGCTCGCGCGTGGAGAGGGTGAGGACGAAGCCGCGCCGCCCGTGCTTGTCGAGGGTGGCGCCGCAGATGCGCCCGGGCATCTGGCGCACGTTCGACTCGCGCGTCGCGAAGAACCCCGGGGACGGTCCGCCGAAGCTCATGGGGTTGCCGAAGCTCTGGAACGTCCCCACCGCGACGTCGGCGCCGAGCGCCCCGGGCGCCTGCAGCGCGCCGAGCGCGACCGCCTCCGCGGTCGCGGCGACCGTGAGCGCGCCCGCCTTCCTCGCCACGGCGGCGATCTCCGGGAGCGGCTCGACGACGCCGAGGAAGTTCGGCCAGCCCGCGATCACGCAGGCGGTCTCGCCGTCCGCCGCCTCCTCGAGGGCGGCGAGGTCGGTGCGGCCGTCGGCGCCGAACGGGACCGTGGCCACCTCGTCGTGCGTCGAGCGGAGGTAGGTGGCGAGGACCTTGCGGTACTCGGGGTGGAGGGCCGCCGAGACCACGATCTTCCTGCGCCCGGTGAGGCGGGTCGCCATGAGGGCGGCCTCCGCCGTGGCGGTGGCGCCGTCGTACATGGACGCGTTCGACACGTCCATGCCGGTGAGGAGGCACACGAAGGTCTGCCACTCGAAGAGCGCCTGCAGCGTCCCCTGCGAGATCTCGGGCTGGTACGGCGTGTAGGCCGTGAAGAGCTCGCCGCGGAGGAGGAGCTGGTCCACCACCGGCGGCACGTGGTGCGGGTAGCATCCCGCCCCGGCGAAGGGCGGGTGCGCCACGTCGTTGCGCCCGGCGAGCCTGCGGAACTCGGCGAAGAGCGAGATCTCGTCGAGCGCGGGCGGGACGTCGAGCGGGCGGGCGAGGCGCAGCGGCTGCGGGATCGAGCGGAACAGGTCGTCCAGGCTCTTCGCGCCGACGGCGTCGAGCATCGCCCGGACGTCCTCGGGCGTGTGCGGGTGGTAGCGCAAGGCGGGCTCCGGCTACTCCTGCTCCTCGACGAACGCGCGGTACGCCTTCGCGTCCATGAGGGACTCGAGCTCCTTCGGGTCGGAGGGCGCGATCACGATCATCCAGCCCTCCTCGTAGGGATCCTCGTTCACCGTCTCGGGCGCGTCGGAGAGCGGATCGTTGACCTCGACGACCTTCCCGCTCAGCGGCGCGAACAGCTCGGACACGGCCTTGGTGGACTCGACCACCCCGAACGACTCGCCCTTCTTCACCGGGTCGCCGACGTCGGGGAGCTCGACGTAGACCACGTCGCCGAGCTGGCTCTGGGCGAAGTCGGTGATCCCGACGACGAAGCTCGAGCCCTTCTTCCGCGCCCACTCGTGCTCGCGCGTGTACCTGAGGTCCTCGGGGAAGTCCATGTGCTCTCCTCTCGCTCGACGCGCTACGAGCGCGTGTAGAAGGGGGTCTTGACGACGCGCGCCGCCGCGGCGCGGCCGCGGATCTCGACGGCGAACGTGGAGCCCTCCGCGGCGAGCGCGGTCGGGACGTAGGCGAGGCCGATCGAGGTGCCGAGGCTCGGGCTCTTCGTGCCGCTCGTCACCTCGCCGATCTTGCGCCCGTCCTGCAGCACCGGGTAGCCGTGGCGCGCGATGCCCGGGTCGGTCAGCACGAAGCCGACGAGCTTGCGCGTGAGGCCGGCCTCCTTCTGCTTCAGGAGCGCGCCGCGCCCCACGAAGTCGCCCTTGTCGAGCTTCACCACCCAGGCGAGCCCCGCCTCGAGCGGCGTCGTCGTGTCGTCCATGTCGGAGCCGTAGAGCCGGTAGGCCATGTCCAGGCGGAGCGAGTCGCGCGCGCCGAGCCCGGCCGGCGCGAGCCGCTCGGGCCTGCCGGCCTCGACGAGCGCGCCCCAGAGCGCCGCCGCGCGGTCGGGCGGGCAGAAGAGCTCGAACCCGTCCTCGCCGGTGTAGCCCGTCCGCGCGACGAGGCACGGCACGCCCGCCACCTCGCCCGTGGAGAACCGGTAGGTCCGGATCGCCGAGAGGTTGATCTTCGTGAGCCGCTGGAGGATCTGCGCCGCGAGCGGGCCCTGCAGCGCGAGCTGGGCCCAGTCGTCCGACTCGTTCCTGACGTCGGCGCCGCCCGCGTGCGCGGCGAGCCACTCGAAGTCCTTCGCGCGGTTCGCCGCGTTCACGCAGACGAGGAGGTCGTCGGCGGCGCGCCGGTACACGACGACGTCGTCCACGATCCCGCCGCCGTCCCGGCACAGGCAGCCGTACTGCGCCTGGCCGTCCACCGTCCTCGAGAGGTCGTTCGTGAACACGCGCCCGAGCGCCTCGAGCGCGCTCGGGCCGCGGAACACGACCTCGCCCATGTGCGAGACGTCGAAGAGCCCGGCGCGCGTGCGCACCGCCTCGTGCTCGGCGATGATCCCGGCGTACTGGACCGGCATCTCCCAGCCGGCGAACTCGACCATGCGGGCGCCGGCCCGGACGTGCGTGTCGTGGAGGGGGGTTCGCAGCGGCATGGGAGGGCTCGGGGGCGGGAGGCGGGCGGATATTAGCACCGGCCATCCGGGGGTGCCGTCGTGATCTCGGAGGCACCGGACGGGGCGGCAGGGCCTCGGAGGCAGGCGCTCAGGGGCAGGTCGTCGGCTCGCAGGGGCCCGCGCCCGCGGCGGCGCAGCAGTACAGCGGCTCGCCGCGCTCGTCCTCGAAGCGGTACCGCCACGCGCCGGGCGCGACCTCGAGGACGCCGAAGCCCCACCGGACGGACGCGAAGACGAGGGCCGCCCCCGCGGAGGTGGCGTCGAACGTCTCGCGCCAGCGGCCGCGCGAGCCCGAGCCGGACACGAGCACGTCGAGGCCGCCGGGGGTGCGCAGGTGTTGCAGGTCGTGGTCGTGCCCGGCGAGCCACGCGCGGACGCGGCCGCCGCCCGCGTCGAGGAGGCGCTGCATGCGCGCGAGGTACGTCGCGTCCGCGTCGTCGCGGTGCTCGCCCGCGGTGGCGGGCGGGTGGTGGCCGACGAGGAAGCACGTGCGGTCCGCGCAGCCCGCGCTCTGCGCGGCCACGAACGCGACCTCGTCGTCCAGCGTGAAGCCGCCGTAGTCGCGGGAGACGAGGTTCGAGTCCACCACGATGAAGCGGGCGGGGCCGCGGTCCACGGCGTAGTGCCGGCCCGGCATCACCCACTGCGGCGCGGCGTGCGCGACGTTGAGGCACGCCTTCCTCCGCGCGACGGCCTCGTCCGGCGGGCCGCAGCTCCCGCCGACCGCGACGTCGTGGTTGCCGAGAGCGACGTACACCGGCGTCGTCCCGAGCGCGGCGAGGGGGCCGTCGTGCACGCCGAAGGACGGGTCCACCGGGGGCGCGAAGCCCGGCGCGACGGTGTTGCCGTCGGCCGCGAACGCGCACGCGCTCGCGCCCGGGAGGCCGGGGTCGGGGCCGCAGTCGTACACGAGGTCGCCGGCCGCGAGCCCGAGGTCGAACGGCGCCCGGCGGTGCGCGAGGGCGATCGCGTCCGCCACGGCGGCCTGCTGGCAGGTCGAGTCCCCGAAGTCGCCGAGGTGGAGCGCGCGCACCGCGGGCGTCATCGCGGGGAAGGGCGCGGGCGCGCGGGCCGCGCCGTGGCGGACGGTGAAGGTCGGGGGGGCCGCGCAGGTGCAGCACCCCGCGGCGCCGGCGAGGAGCGCGAGGGCCGCCGCCGCCGCGCCGCCGCGGATCATCGCGCGTCGCGCCTCGCGAGGTCGATCGTGTTGACGAGCAGCATCGCCCGCGTCATCGGGCCGACGCCGCCGGGCACCGGCGTGATGGCGGAGGCGCGCCTCGCCGCCGCGGCGTACTCGACGTCGCCGACGAGCCTGCCGTCGTCGAGCCGGTTCATCCCGACGTCGATCACGATCGCGCCCTCCTTCACCCACGCGCCCTTCACCAGCTCCGCCTTGCCGATGGCGGCGACGAGGAGGTCGGCGCGGGCGACCTCGGCGGCGAGGTCGGCCGTCCGGGAGTGGGCGATCGTCACGGTCGCGTGGCGCTCGAGCAGCATGATCGCCATGGGCTTCCCGACGATGTTCGAGCGGCCCACCACCAGGGCGCGCTTCCCCTTGGGATCGACCTTCGCCTCGTCGATCATCCGCATCACGCCCGCGGGCGTGCAGGGCCGGGGCGTGCCGGGGATCCCGATGGAGAGCGCGCCGACGTTGAAGGGGTGGAAGCCGTCCGCGTCCTTCCCGGGATCGATGGCGTCGAGGACGGCGCGCTCGTCGAGCCCCTTCGGCAGCGGGAGCTGCACGAGGATCCCGTGCACCTTCGGGTCGGCGTCGAGGCGCGCGACGAGCGCGAGGAGCTCGGGCTGCGTCGTCGTCGCCGGGAGGTGGTGCTCGTCGGAGCGGATCCCGACCTCCTCGCAGTCCTTCCGCTTGCCGCGGACGTAGATCGCGGAGGCAGGATCGTCGCCGACGCGGACGACCGTGAGGCCGGGCTGGATCCCCCGGGCCTGGAGCTCCTTCACCGCCTGCGCCACCTCGCCGCGGACCTTGGCCGCGATCGCCTTGCCGTCGATGATCATGGGGCGCGGAGTCTACACCAAGCCGCGCGGGGGTGCCCCGCGGCGGGCGCTCGATGCGCCCCCTCGGCGTGCCTCACCCTCGGGAGTCGCGCACGCGCCCGCTCGCTCCCGGGAGGTCCGCCTCGTCCCATCCAGGGGCGGTGAAGGGCTCCGCGCGGGCGTCCCTCCCTCCGGCTATCATCCGGGGTGCGCGTCACGCGCGCAGGAGGACGCCATGGCCGGGCTCTGCGAGAAGTGCCGCTCCACGCCGCTCGACGACGCGGGCCGCTGCGTCACCTGCGAGGCCGACGGGGAGGGGCTGAAGCTCGTCACGCGCTCCGGCTTCGCGTCCGTCCGCGAGATGATGTCGTACCTCGAGACCCAGGGGCTCGCGCCCGAGATGGAGAAGGTGCCGCCCGCGCGCGAGCAGGAGAAGCACCACCCGCTCTGGAACCTGTACGTCCCCGAGGCCGAGGTGCCGCGGGCGGCCGAGCTGCTGCGGAAGGACTGGGCGGACCTGCTCGAGGCGCCCGACGCGCTCGCCGCCGCGGCGCGCGGGCAGGAGGGCATCGACCTCGACGAGGGCGGGGAGGTGTCGTGCCCGGCGTGCGGCCACACCTTCACGGTGTCCGGCCGCGACGCGGAGTGCCCCGAGTGCGGGCTCGCCCTCGGCGTGCCGGCCAACGCCGCGCCCGACGAGGCGCAGTCCTCATGACGAAGCCCCAGCCGCAGGCGGCGGACGACTCGGCGGAACGACGCCCGGCGCGCGAGGCGAGGCCCGCTCCGCCCGCGCGCCGGGAGCTCACGGACCTGCACATCCACGTCGGCGGCGCGGTCGCGCCGCACGTCCTCTGGTCGATCGCCCACGACCAGGGGTTCAAGCTCCCGGTGTCGGACTACTGGGAGTTCAAGGAGCTCGTCTCGGCGCGCCCGGGCAAGGTGAGATCGCTCGACGAGTACCTCGCGGTGCTCCACCAGTGGACGGAGAAGATCCAGTCGTCGCCCCAGGCGATGGAGCGGAGCGTCTACGAGGTGATCGGCAAGGAGTACCGCTCCTCGCGCGTGTCGCTCATCGAGCTGCGCTTCAACCCGATGAAGCGCAACGTCGGCGGAGAGCGCGACCTCGACCACATCGTGCACGCGACGCTCCGCGGCATGGACCGGGCGGTGCTGGAGTACGGGGTGCGCGCCGGGCTCATCTTCTGCCTCGCGCGCGAGTTCGACCTCCGCCTGAACGAGATCCTCGTCGACAAGGCGATCCGGTACCGCCGCCGGGGCGTCGTGGGGATCGACCTCGCCGGTACCGAGAAGAACGCCATCGAGCTGCGGCCCGGCGAGGCGCGGCGCTACCGGGCGCTCTTCGAGCGCGCGCGCGCCGCCGGCCTCAAGACGACGGTCCACACCGGCGAGACCGCGGGGACCGGCGCGGAGGGCGTCCGCGCGGTGGTGGAGGTGCTCGAGCCGCACCGGATCGGCCACGGGATCTGCGCGGCGAAGGACGAGAAGGTGATGGACCTCCTGCGCGAGCGCGGGATCGTCCTCGAGATCTGCCCCTCCTCGAACCTCGCCACGCGCGCCGTCGCCTCGCTCGACGAGCTCGGGGTCGTGCTCCGCCGCTTCTGGGAGCGCGGCGTGAAGTTCACCATCAACACCGACGGGCCGTACCTCCTCGACACCAACATGCGCAGCGAGGTCCGGATGCTCCGCGACGCCGGGGTCCTCTCCGAGGAGCAGATCGATCAGACCTTCCGCTGGGCGCGGGAGGCGACGTTCGTGGAGAACGGCGTCTAGGAGGCTCGACCCGCCGGGGGCGTGCGCGCGCGCGCCGGGGCCGCTAGCAGCAATGCGCGCCGAGGGACTGGCATCGTCGCCAGGAGGCGCGTCCCTGGAGCGCGTTCCGGCGAGGTGCTCGCGATGACGGCCCGGCTCGAGTGGATCGTACCGGCCGCGGTGCTCTGGGCGGCGACGGCGGCGCCCGCCCGCGCGCAGCAGGCGGAGATGACCTTCTTCGTGACCAGCGTCGGCTCGGGGAAGGGCGGCGATCTCGGCGGCCTCGAGGGCGCCGACGCGCACTGCGCGGCGCTCGCGCGGGCCGCGGGGGCGAAGGCGACGAGGTGGCGCGCGTATCTCTCCACCACCGCGCCGGGCGGCGACGCGGGCGTGGACGCCCGCGACCGCATCGGCAAGGGACCGTGGCGGAACGCGAAGGGCGCCGTCGTCGCGAGGAGCGTCGAGGACCTGCACTCGCCGTCGAGCAACCTGAGCAAGCAGACCGCGCTCACGGAGAAGGGCGAGGTGGTGAGCGGACGCGGCGATCCCGTCAACGCGCACGACATCCTCACCGGGTCGGATCCGGACGGCAGGTACTCGACGGCCGGCGGCGACACGACCTGCGGGAACTGGACGCGCGGCGGCGAGGGCTCCGCGATCGTCGGTCACCACGACCGCGTCGGCCTGAAGGACACGCGGCACATGCGCTCGTGGAACTCGTCGCACGGGACGCGCGGCTGCAGCCCCGACGGCCTGAAGTCGACCGGCGGCGCGGGCCTGTTCTACTGCTTCGCCGAGCAGTGAGCCCGGGACGCACCCTCGCCGCAGCGCCGAGGTGACGCGGCCCGCGGCCGCGCGAGCGCGCCCCCGGCGCGCCCGCCTCACCCGCGCTTCGTGAACTCGGTCATGAACGAGCAGAGCGCGTCGACCCAGGCCGGCTCGACCGCGTTGTACGTCGAGACGCGGATGCCGCCCACCGAGCGGTGCCCCTTGAGCCCCACCATCCCGCGCTTCTTCGCCTCGGCGACGAACGCCTCCTCCTGCGCCTCGGACGGCAGCCGGAAGACCACGTTCATCACCGAGCGGCTCTGCTTCTCCACCGGGCAGCGGTAGAAGCTCGCGTGCGCGTCGAGGGTGGCGTAGAGCTTCGCCGCCTTGGCGCGGTTGCGCTTCTCCATCGCGTCGAGCCCGCCCTGGTCCTTCACCCAGGCGAGGACGTTCCGGATCATGTAGATGCCGAAGGTCGGCGGCGTGTTGTAGAGCGAGCGGTTCTCGACGGCGGTGCGGAGCTGGAAGATCTTCGGGATGTCCTTGCGCCCCTTCTCGACGAGCGCCTTCGAGGCGATCACGACGACCACGCCGGAGGGGCCGATGTTCTTCTGCGCGCCGGCGTAGACGAGCCCGAAGCGCGACACGTCGAGCTTCCGCCACAGGAAGTCGCTCGACATGTCGGCGACGAGCGGGGCGCCGGCGCCGCCCGGGAACGGCCGCGACGGGTCGACCTCGTACTCGACGCCGTGGATGGTCTCGTTCGAGGTGACGTGGAGGTACGCCGCGCGCGGCGTCGCGTTCACCTCGGAGGGCTGCGGCACGCGGACGTAGCTCTTCTCCTTGCCGTCGCCGTGCCCCGTCGTGCAGGCGACGCGCACGTCCGCGCCGACCAGCGCCGCCACGATCTTCGCCTCGGAGAGCGCCTTCTCGCTCCAGGCGCCGGTCACGACGTGGTCGGCGACGTCGCCCTCGCCGAGGAGGTTCATCGGGATCTGCGCGAACATCTGGGACGCGCCGCCCTGCAGGAAGAGCACCTCGTGGCCGGCGGGGATCCCGAGCAGCTCCCGCAGCAGCGCGATCGCCTCGTCGTGGACCTTCTCGTACTCCTTGCCGCGGTGGCTGTGCTCCATCACCGACATCCCGCTGCCGGCGAAGTCCACGAGCTCGTCGCGGGCGCGCTCCAGGGCGGGGAGGGGCAGGGCGGCGGGGCCGGCGTTGAAGTTCATGACGCGGGACATGGGTTCCTCCACGGCGGGACGGGCGCTCACGTTGGCGCCCCGGGACGCCCCCCGTCAAGGGTCCAGCAGGGGCCGCGACGGCAGCCGGGACGGGCTGCTCAGTGGGATCGCGCCGCGAGCTTCGCCTCCGCGGCGAGCAGCGCGTCGTCGATCCGCTCGAGGTCCTCCGGCGACCGGAACTCGCGCGCCGCGTGCGCGGCCGCCTCGACCGTGCCCCAGACGGCGCGCGGCGCCTCCACCCCGGGGAAGTAGCGCGGCCTGCGGGCGACGAGGGCGGCGATCGCCTCGTCGAGCGGCGAGCCGAGGCGTGTCCCCTCGCCGGCGCGCTCGAGGATCTTCCGCGCGCGCCAGGACCGCTCGAGCACGCGCCCGAACCCCTCCTGGAAGATCCGCTTCGCGGGCGTCGCGGCGAGCACCTCGGCGGCGCGCGCCTCGTCGCGCCCGGCCAGCTGCTCGAGCCCGAGCTCGAGGTAGGCGCGCGCGGACTCGAACGCGCTCCGCACGCGGTCCGGATCCCCGGGGTCCACCGCGTCCGCGACGAGCACCGCGTTCGCCGCGGCGACGATCTGCGGCTCGACCGCGTCGCGGTCCTCGGGGGCGAGCCGCGCGACGGCGCGGTCGAGGAGCGTGCCGCGCTCGAGGGCGGCGAGGAAGAACCCCGCCGGACGCGCCGGCGGGCCCGGCGGGTGCGCCGGCGCCCGGGGAGGCCGCGCGAGCCACGACGCCGCCTCCTCCGCGGACGGGAAGCCGAGGTCCGCGAGCCGCCCGGTGCGCCAGCGGAGGGCGGACTCCTCGAGCTCGGACGGGAGGTCCCACCGGATCGACGAGAGGAGCCGCGTGGCGGCGAACGGGTCCTCGGCGTAGAGGTCGTCGAGGACGCCGCGCACCGCCGCGTACTCCGCGCCGTCGGCGAGGAACTCGACGACGAGCTTCCCCTCCGGGGTCCGCATGAACCGGTCGCTCGCGATCTCCGGGTCGGGATCCTGCTCGAGGTCGTGGACGCGGAGCGTGTCGCGCAGCACGAGGAAGAGGAGCTCCCGATCGAGCGCGGCGAGCTTGCGCGCCCAGCGCGCGGCCGCCTTGGGCTCGAGGCTCGCGCCCGCGCGCGCGGCGCGGAGCCAGGGCAGCGCCCGGCGCGGCTCGACCGAGTCGCGCGACCAGGCGGCGAGGTCGAGGAACACCTTGAACTGCCCGGCCGAGGCGAGCTGCACGAGCGGCGCGGCGTCGCCGAGGCCGACCTCGCGCACCACGAGGTACAGCTCGTCCGCGGGGAGCGCGCGGACCAGGGCCTGCGGGTCCCGCGCGTCGAGGATGACGTCGAGCCGCTTGCGGCCGCGGGCCCGGGCGAGCGCCTCGCGGGCGGCGCGGAGGTCGGAGGGGGAGAGGGCGCTGTCCGGCGGTTCCTTCATCGCTCCCTCGACCTCGACCCCGACCTCGACCGCGACCTCGACCCCGACCTCGATACTCCCGGCTGCCTCGGCGCGCTCTCGATCGCCCCGCGCACGTCCCACCGCGAGCGATCGAGTAACCGCCGCGCCTCCGCCGCGCTCACCCCGGCGAGGTCCGCGACGTTCCGGACCGCCCGCGCGCGCAGCTTCGCGCTCCCGGGCCGGAGCGCGACCATCCGGCCGGCGCGGACGGCGCCGAGCCGGACGAACGCGGCCGTCGAGAGGAGGCCGAGCGCCATCTTCGCGGCGGTACCGGCCTTCATCCGGGTGGAGCCCGCGACGCGCTCGGCGCCGGTGTCCAGCACGACGCGCCGGTCGGCCGCCGCGCGCGCGGCGGGGTTGGAGGTGACGAGCGCGGTCGCGGCGCCGCGCCGGCGCGCCTCGGCGAGCGCGGCGAGCACGAAGGGCGTGGTCCCGGAGGCGGAGATGCCGACGGCGAGGTCGCGGGCGCCCAGCCGGGCGCGCCGGACCGCGGCGACGCCCGCGGCGCCGTCGTCCTCGGCCCCCTCCACCGCGCGCCGGAGCGCGGGCGCGCCGCCCGCGACGAGCGCGATCACGCGCGAGGGCGCGACGCCGAAGGTCGGCGGGCACTCGGCGGAGTCGAGCGCGCCGAGGCGGCCGGAGGTGCCGGCGCCGACGTACACGAGCCGTCCGCCCGCGCGCAGCGCCCGCGCCGCCTCGTCGGCGAGCGCCGCGATCGAGGGGAGGGCGCGCCCGACGGCGCGCACGGCCTCCCGGTCGCCGCGGTGGAGGCGCGCGACGAGGCGGGACGTCGGGAGTCGGTCGAGATCTCGTCCGGCGGGGTGGGGCGTCTCGGTGACCGGGAGCCGGCGCACCGCGCGAGCTTACGCCTGTGCGGTCGACCGCGATCCGCCGCGGCCCGCCTTCACGACCTTGCCGGCCTTGAGGCACCGCGTGCAGACGCGGATGTGCCGCACGTCGCCCTGCACGTTCGCGCGGACCGAGCGCAGGTTCGGGAGCGACCGCGTCTTCGTCTTGTTGTTCGCGTGGGAGACGTTGTGGCCGACGAGCGGCCCCTTCCCACAGATCTCGCAGCGGCGTGCCATGGCTGACTCCGAAAACCGAAAAGAGCGCGGCATATTACGCAACGCGGCCGAAAATGCAAGGGGCGGCGTCACCCTTGGCCGCCCCGCCGGGGTGCCCGCGCGGGCGCGCCTACTTCAGGACGTCCTTCCGACCGAGCAGCGCCGCGACGTGCGCCGCGGCCTGGATCCCGGCGTAGAACTCGCCCTCCACGCCGAGCCCCGGCACGACCGCCCGCCCGGCGAAGAACAGGTTCTTCCACGGCCCGCGGACCGGGAGCGCGGCGATCCCGAGCCGGTCGTCCGCGTCGGCGGCGTAGAGCGGGTGCACGGGCGGGAGGGTCGCCCGCGAGGCGTCGAGGACCGGCGCGGACTCGGCGACGAGGTGGCGCTCGAAGAAGGGGATCGCGTCGGCGACGGCGTCGCGGATCCGCGCCGCCGCCTCGCGGAGCGCCTCCGCGCCGCCGCCCGCCGGGACGTACCCGGACGCGCAGACGACGCGCTCGTCGGCGACCTCGGCGACCGGCGTCTTCTCGCCCGGCCCCTTGCGCGCGTCGCGCCGGGCGGGGAGCACCTGCAGGAAGACGGCGTTGTCGAGCCCGTCGCCGCCCGCCGGGTCCCGGAGCGCGAGCACGTTCTCCCCGAGCGCGGGCGGGAGCGCCGCGTGCTTCACGACGAGGTTCACCGAGAGGAGCTGCCGCGCGACGCCGACGCGGTCGAGCGCCGCCGCCTGCCGCGACCGGGACGCCTCCGCGGGCAGGAGCGCGCGCAGGCGGTCGGCGTCGGTCGCCACGACGAACGCACGCGCCACGTGCGCGTCGGGGGAGTCCGCGAGCCGGACCGCCTCGACGCGGCCGCCGGAGATCTCGAGCCCGGTCGCGGCGGCCGGCTCGCCCGGCCCGCCGCGGAGCTCGCCGCGCGACTCCGCGATGCGCCGCCGGACCATCTCGCGGAGCGTGCCGAGCCCGCCGGGCAGCCGGTTCGTCCCCCGGAGCGCGCCGCCGAGGAGCCGCACGAGCGAGAGCGGCGACGGGGGCCCGTCGAGGTAGGTGAGGAACCGGTGCGCGGCGAGGAGGCTCCGGACCAGCTCCTCGTCCTCGAGGCCGCGGAACGGGCGCGCCTCGTGGACCGGCACGGACGGGGCGCCGGGCGCGGAGGCGGCGAGCTTGATCGCCTTCGAGACCGCGCGCCGCTCGCCGAAGCCGTCGGGCGGCAGCGGCGGCGCGGCGCGCAGGAAGAAGCCGCCGAAGTCGAAGAGCGTGCCGAGCGTCGCGAACGCGGCCTCGAGCCGCTCCGCGTCCTTCGGCCACTCGCGCTTCAGCTCGGTGCGGAGGACGGCGGGATCGTGCGAGACGTCCACGCGGTGGCGCGGGAGGAGGAGCTGCAGGTCCGGGTCGGACGGGGCGAGGGCGCGCGAGAAGTCGGTCGCGAGCCCCAGCTCGGAGAGGACCGCCTCGGCGGCGGGGAGGTGGCGCGGGTTCGGCACCACCACCGGGCCGAAGGGCAGCACGTACCCGTGGTCCACGTAATGGAAGCCGGGATCGTCGTGGGCGACGTGCAGGACGCGCAGGCCGCGGCGGGCGAGCAGCGCGCCGGCCACGACGCCGCCGAGCTGCGAGCCCACGATGCAGACGTCGTAGAGGCGCTGGGTCGCCGGGGGGCGGAAGGTCTGGGCCAAGGCGAGCGGAGTCTACTCGACTGCCGCGCTGCGCCAAGCGGCGACTTTGGGCCGGACGGGCGCTCGTCGCGGCCGCGCTCGCCGGCGTCGATCCCCTGGACGCGCGCGCCCGAGGCTGCCGGGCGCGGGCTCGTGCACGGGCCACGGGGCCCGGGCGAGCGGGGCCGCCTTCACAGCTCGACGGCCGGGTTGGCGAGCGGGGCGGGGGCCGGCGGCCGCGCGCCGTCCACCGTCACGGCGCGGCCGGCGACGGAGAGCCGCCCCTGCGCGAACCACTGGATCGCCTGCGGGTACAGCCGGTGCTCCTGCTCGAGGATCCGCCGCGCGAGCTCCTCCTCGGTGTCGCCCGGCAGGACGGGGACGATCGCCTGCACGATGACGGGGCCCGTGTCGGTCCCCTCGTCCACGAAGTGGACCGTGCAGCCGGCGAACCGCGCGCCGTACTCCACGCACTGCCGCTGCGCGTGGAGGCCCGGGAAGCTCGGGAGGAGGCCGGGGTGGACGTTCACGACGCGCGGGCAGCCGCGCGTCCCGGACGCCGGTCCGAACGCGCGCAGGAACGCGGGGGTGACGAGCCGCATGTACCCCGCCAGGCAGACGAGGTCGACGCGGCGCGCCCGCAGCGCGTCGGCGAGCCGGAGGTCGTACGCCTCGCGGTCCGCGACGCCCTTCGACGGGATCACGAGGGCCTCGACGCTCGCGCGCCGCGCCCGCTCGAGCGCGCCCGCGGCCGGCACGTTCGAGATCACGACGGCCACCTCGGCGTCGATCCTGCGCGCCGCGCAGGCGTCCAGGATGGCCTGGAGGTTCGTGCCGCCGCCGGAGGCGAGGACGCCGAGCCGGATCACCGCACCACCTCGCAGGTCGCCTCGCCCTCGCCCTTCTCGATCGCGCCCACCGTCCACGCGCCGAGGTCGCGCTCGCGCAGCACCGCGTGCGCGGCCGCCTCGTCGCCCGGGGCGACGACGGCGACGAGCCCGAGCCCCATGTTGAAGGTCCGGTACATCTCGTCGCGCGCGACCTGCCCCTCGCGCTCCACGAGGTCGAAGATCGGCGGGCGGGGCCAGCGCCGCTCCTCGAGCACCGCGCGCGCGCCGTCCGGGAGGTTCCGCGGCACGTTGCCCGGGAGCCCGCCGCCGGTCACGTGCGCGAAGGCCTTCACCGGTACCTTCGCGAGGAGCGCGAGGACGTCCTGCGCGTAGATCCGGGTGGGCTCGAGGAGCGCGTCCGCCAGCGTCCGGCCGCCGAGCGCGTCGAACGTGCGGTCGAGCGGGTGCTTCTCGAGGAGCGCCTTGCGGGCGAGCGAGTAGCCGTTCGAGTGGAGCCCGGAGGACGCGATGCCGATGACGACGTCGCCGGGGGCGACGCTCCGGCCGTCCACGATCCGCGAGCGCTCGACGCACCCCACCGAGAAGCCGGCGAGGTCGTATTCCCCCTCGGCGTAGAAGCCGGGCAGCTCGGCGGTCTCGCCGCCGACGAGCGCGCAGCCCGCGATCCGGCAGCCCTCCGCGATCCCCTTCACCACCTGCGCCGCCTGGTCCGCCGAGAGCTTCCCGGTCGCGAAGTAGTCGAGGAAGAAGAGGGGCTCGGCCCCGACCACCGCGACGTCGTTCACGCACATCGCGACGAGGTCCTGGCCGACGGTGTCGTGGCGATCCGCGGCGAACGCCACCTTGAGCTTCGTGCCGACGCCGTCCGTCCCGGAGACGAGGACGGGCTGCCTCCACTTCGCGACGTCGAGGGCGAAGAGGCCGCCGAACCCGCCGATGCCGGCGAGGACCTCGGGGCGGAGCGTGCGGCGTGCGAACGGCTTGATGAGCTCGACGAGCCGGTCGCCCTCGTCGATGTCCACGCCCGCGTCGCGGTAGGTGAGCGTCATGGCCGGCGTCTACCGCGACGGCGCGGCCGCCGCAAGGCCACGCCGCTCCCATCTCCGGGCCAGGCACTTGTCGCGAAGCGACATGTGCCGGCCCGCTCCTCGCGGCGTGCCGAGCGGAGCCCCGAGGTGGAGCGCCCCAGACGGCCCGCTCCCTGCCGGCCTTCTCGGGGCACCTTGCCGCTACAGGACCACGGCGAGGAGCAAGAGGAGCGCGAGGATCCAGACCGCTGGGTTCGAGCGTGCGACCACGCGCGAAGGCTACCCGAGCCGCGCGGGCGCGCCAGTTTTCGGGCCCGGGTGCTACGCTCTCGCGGGATGCCGCCGCGCGCGCGCCGAGCCCTCCTGAAGGTGAGCGCGTTCCGCCTCGCGCTCTGGGCCGGGCTCCTGTTCACCGCGCTCCACTTCCTGGACGGCGTGCTCCTCGGCCGCGGGCTCGAGCTGCCGGTCGTCGCCCGGATCGAGCACGCGGCCCAGGACTGGGCCCTCACCGCGCTCCGCGGGCCGCGCACGCCGTCCGGCGAGGTCGTGATCGTGGCGATCGACGAGCGCTCGGTCGAGGCGGAGGGGGTCTGGCCCTGGAGCCGCGCCCGGATGGCGGCGCTCGTGGACCGGCTCGCGGAGGGGGGCGTCCGGGCGGTCGGGTTCGACGTGGTCTGGAGCGAGGAGGACCAGCTCGGCCGCCGGATGGCGCACGTGGCGTCCCTCGTGCGCGACGCGAGGCAGGGCGCGCGCGACCCGGACGCGGCCCGCCGTCTCGACGAGGTGTGGGCCGCCGCCGCCGGCGCGGAGCCCGAGGCGGCGGTGGACGTCGACCCGACGGAGCGGCTCGCGGACGCGATCGAGCGCGCGGGCAACGCGACGGTCGGGTTCATGTTCCTGTCCGCGCGCGACGCGACGGGACCCGGGCAGGCCGGGCGCGTCGAGAAGCTGCGCTTCCTCCGCACCGAGCGGCCCCACGTCCGCGCCGGCGGCCGGCTCGTGCCCGCGGGCGAAGGGGTGGCGCTCCTCGGAGGGTTCGCGGGCGTCGTCCCGCCGGTCGACGAGCTCGTGGCGGTCGCGGACTCGGGCGGCTTCGTCACGGTGCCGCCCGATCGCGACGGGACGATCCGCCGGTACCGCACCGTCGCGAGCGCGGGCGGCGACGTCTTCCCGTCCCTCGGCGTCGCGGTCGTCGCGCGCGCGGTCGGGCGGGACGGCGTGCCCGCGCCCGTCGTCCCCGTCGGCGCCGAGGGCGCCCCCGAGGCGCTGCAGCAGGTCCGCGTCGGGGACCTCGCGCTCGACGTGGACGACCTCGGGCGCGTGCCGCTCAACTACCACGGGCCCTGGCGGGCGTTCCCGACCTGGTCGGCGACGGACGTCCTGCACGGGCGGATCCCGCGGGAGCGGACGGACGGGAAGGTCGTCCTCGTCGGCACCACCGCCGCCGGCACCTGGGACCAGCGCGTCACGCCCTTCGACGACGTCGCGCCGGGCGTCGTCACCCACGCGACCTTCGTCGAGAACGCGCTCCGCGGGGAGCTCCTCGAGCGCTCCGGCGCGGTGCTCGCGGCGGAGGTGGCGCTGATGCTCGCGCTCGCGCTCGGGCTCGCCTGGGCGTTCGCGCGGGTGTCGTCGCGCGCCGCCGTCCCCGCGCTCCTCCTCGCGGCCGCCGCGTGGCTCGCGGTCGCGGCGCTCGCCCTCGGGCGCGCGAACCTCGTGCTCGCGCTCGGGATGCCGCTCGCGCAGGTGCTCACCATGTTCGTCGCGGCGACGAGCTACCGCTTCTTCTCCGAGGAGCGCGAGAAGCGGCGGGCGCGGGAGACCTTCGGCCGGTTCCTCGCTCCGGCCATCGTGGAGGAGGTGCTCGCGGAGGAGGGCGCGGTCCGGCTCGGGGGCGAGAAGCGCGTCCTGACCGTGCTCTTCGCGGACGTGCGCGGGTTCACCTCGATCTCGGAGCGGCTGGACCCGAAGGTGCTGCTCGAGCTGCTGAACGAGTACCTCACGCCGATGACGGACGTGATCGTGTCCGAGCACCAGGGCACGCTCGACAAGTACATCGGCGACGCGATCATGGCGTTCTGGGGCGCGCCCCGGGAGCAGCCGGACCACGCGCTCCGCGCGTGCCGCGCCGCGCTCGCCATGATCGACCGGCTCGCGGAGCTCCGCGCGCGGTGGACGGCGCGGGGCCTGCCCGACGTCGACGTCGGCATCGGCGTGAACACCGGGCCCATGTCGGTCGGGTTCGTCGGGAGCCAGGACCGCTTCTACAACTACACGGTGCTGGGAGACGCCGTGAACCTCGCCTCGCGCCTCGAGGGCGCCAACAAGGAGTACGGCACGCGCGTGATCCTCGGCCCGTCCACGCACGAGCTCGTGAAGGGCGCGGTGGTCGCGCGCGAGCTCGACCTCGTGCGCGTGAAGGGGAAGCGGGAGCCCGTCCGGATCCACGAGCTGCTCGCGCTCGGCCCCGCGCCCCCCGCGCTCGCCGCGTTCCTGGAGCGGTTCGGCTGGGGCCTCTCCGCGTACAAGGCGCAGCGCTGGGACGAGGCCATCGCGCGCTTCCGCGAGGCGGAGGAGCTGCGCGGCGGCGACCCGGCGAGCCGCAAGTACGTCGAGCGCTGCGAGGCGATGCGCCGCGCGCCGCCCGGTCCGGAGTGGGACGGGGTGTTCGAGATGACGACGAAGTGACGCGTCGGTGAGCCGGATCACGGGCCTCGACGCGTCGCGTCGCGCGCCCGGATCTCGCGGGTCCTTTCGTTGACAGCCCTCTCCGAGGTCGGCTAACACCGGTCTCGACCGCGAGGTCACCGACCGCGAAATGGCCGACGATCAGCTCTTCCAGCGCTTCGGCAAGGAGTTCGCCCCGGGCACCGTCCTCTTCCGGGAGGGCGAGCCCGGCAAGGAGATGTACGTCGTCCAGAGCGGCCGCGTGAACGTCTCGAAGAAGGTGGGGCAGGTCGAGAAGATCCTGGCCTCGCTCGGCGCGGGCGAGTTCCTCGGCGAGATGTCGATCCTGAACAACAAGCCGCGCTCGGCCACCGCCACCTGCGCCGAGGCCTCGAAGCTCCTCGTCATCGACGCGAAGACCTTCGAGGCCATGATCCGCGGCAACGCCGAGATCGCCATCCGCATGATCAAGAAGCTCGCGGACCGGCTCGCGGAGGCGAACGAGCAGATCGAGAACCTGCTCTTCGCGGACGCCTCGACGCGCGTCGTCCACTTCCTCGCCACCGCCGCGGAGAAGGCCCCGAAGGGCCCGGCCGGCCACAAGCTCGCGGTCCTCCCGAAGGAGCTCCCCGCGCGCGTCGGCGTGAAGCCCGAGCAGGCGGACGAGGTGCTGATGAAGCTCCTCAAGGCGAAGATCGTCGCGGTCCACCCGGACGGCTTCGTCGTCCCCGACCCGGCGAAGCTCCGCCAGTTCCTCGAGTTCCTCCAGATGAAGGCGCAGTTCGGGGACATCGGGTGAAGGCGCGATGAGGCTCCGGGTCCTCGGCTGCTCGGGCGGCGAGCTCCCCCGGCACCGCACCACGTGCTTCCTCGTGGACCGCAAGCTCGCCATCGACGCCGGGGCGCTCACCGCGAGCCTGTCCCTCGACGAGCTGCTCGAGGTGGACGACATCGTCCTCACCCACTCGCACTTCGACCACGTGAAGGACGTGCCGCTCCTCTCCGACCTGCTCGTCGGGCGGCGCAGGACGCCCCTGCGCGTCCACGCCTCGACCGCGTGCGCGCGGACGCTCCGGCGGAGCCTCTTCAACGACGAGCTCTGGCCCGACTTCACGAAGATCCCCGACCAGGCGCGGCCCGTCGTCGAGATCCGGCCGTTCGAGCCGACGCGGCCGTTCCGGATCGGCAAGTACACCATCGCGCCGGTGCCGGTGGACCACCCGGTCGAGTCGGTCGGCTTCGTCCTGTCGGACGGCAAGGGCGCGATCGCGATCTCGGGCGACACCGGCCCGACCTCGCGGTTCTGGAAGAAGGTGAACGCGCAGCGCCGGCTGCGCGCGCTGCTCGTCGAGCTCTCGTTCCCGAACGCGCTCCAGGACCTCGCGGACGTCTCCGGCCACCTGACGCCGCGGACGCTCGCGGGCGAGCTCGCGAAGCTCGAGCGGAACGGCTACCCGATCCTGCTGTACCACCTGAAGCCCGCCCACGCGGCGGAGCTGAGGCGCGAGGTCGCCCGCCTCGGCATGCCGAACGTGCGCGTCCTGCAGCGCGGGGACGAGTTCACGTTCTAGATGGGGAGTTCATGGCCTGGTTCTCGAAGCAGAAGAAGGTGAAGACGAAGGAGTCCACCCCCGCCGCGCCGCCCCCGCCGGCGGCGAAGGGGGAGGGCATCTGGTACAAGTGCGACGCCTGCGAGGGCGTGGTGGCGCGCACCGAGTGGGAGAAGGCCTGGAACGTCTGCCCGTCCTGCGGCCAGCACGACGCGCTCCCGCTCCGCCGCCGGCTCGAGCTCGTGCTCGACCCCGGCTCGTTCCACGAGCTGGACGCGGAGCTGACGCCGCAGGATCCGCTCGGCTTCGTGGACTCGAAGCGGTACCGCGACCGCCTGCGCGGCACGCGCAAGGCCTCCGGCCTCCGCGACGCGTTCGTGGACGGCGCCGGCGCGATCGGCGGCGTCCCCGTCTCGATCGGCTGCTTCGCCTTCGAGTTCATGGGCGGGTCGATGGGCTCGGTCGTGGGCGAGAAGGTCGCGCGCGTGTTCGACCGCGCCTACGAGCGCCGCATCCCCGCCATCGTCTTCAGCTCGACCGGCGGGGCGCGCATGCAGGAGGGGATCTTCTCCCTCATGCAGATGGCGAAGACCTCCGCCGCGCTCCACCGCTTCCGGGGCGTCCGCAAGCCCTACATCTCGGTGATGCTCCACCCCACCACGGGCGGCGTGGCCGCGAGCTTCGCCTGGCTCGGCGACGTCGTCCTCGCCGAGCCGAAGGCGCTCATCGGCTTCGCGGGGCCGCGCGTCATCGAGCAGACGATCCGCGAGAAGCTGCCGCCCGGCTTCCAGCGCAGCGAGTTCCTGCTCGAGCACGGCATGGTCGACGCCATCGTGCACCGGCACGAGATGCGCGAGCGCCTCGCGCAGCTCCTCGGCCTGCTCGCCTGATCCCGCGCCCGCGGAGGGCCCCGCACGATGGATCCGCACCCGTACCTCGCCGGGCTGCACCCCCTCGCCATCCGCTTCGGCCTCGAGCGGATGCAGCGGGCCCTCGACGCGCTCGGCCACCCCGAGCGCGAGTACGACGTCCTGCAGGTCGGCGGCACGAACGGGAAGGGCTCGACCTGCGCGATGGCCGCGGCGGCGCTCCGCGCCGCGGGTCACCGCGTCGGGCTCTACACGTCGCCCCACCTCGTCCGGTTCAACGAGCGGATCGTGGTGGACGGGGCGCCCGTCGCGGACGCCACCCTCGCCGCGACGGTGGACGAGGTCCGCAACGCGTGCCCGTGGCACGACCGGGGGGCGGAGGGCGACCGGCTCACCTACTTCGAGTTCGCGACGCTCGTCGGGCTCCTGCGCTTCGCGCGCGAGGGCGTGCGCGTCGCCGTCGTCGAGGTGGGGCTCGGCGGCCGCTTCGACGCGACCACCGCGGTGATGCCGCGGGTCACGGCCGTGGCGCGCATCGGCCTCGACCACACGCAGCTCCTCGGCGACACCGTGGAGCAGATCGCCCTCGAGAAGGCCGGCATCTTCAAGGCCGGCGTCCCCGCCGTGGTGCACGCGAACCAGCCTCCGGGCGCGCTCGAGACGCTCCGGGCCGAGGCCGTCCGGCGCGGCGCGCCGTTCGTGCTCGCCTCGGGCGACTGGCCCGGGGCGATCGCGCTCGCGGGCCCGCACCAGCGCGGGAACGCCGGGCTCGCCGCGGCGGCGCTCCGGCAGCTCGCGCGCGCGGGCGTGGCCGTCTCCGAGGACGCGATCGCCAGCGGGATCGCGACGGCGCGCTGGCCGGGGCGGCTCGAGGAGGTCGCGGGCGTGCTGCTCGACGGCGCGCACAACCCGGACGGCGCCGCCGCGCTCGCGACCGCCCTGCGGGCCCTCCACCCCGGCCGGCCGGTGGAGCTCGTGTTCGGGGTCCTCTCCGACAAGGACCACCGCGGGATGCTCTCCGCGCTCGCCGGCGCGGCGCGCCGGCTCCACGTGGCCACGCCCGCGACGCCGCGCGGGCGTCCCGCCGGCGAGGTCGCCGCGCAGGCGGCCGCGCTCGGGATCGACGCCCACGCCCACGCCTCGACCGCGGACGCCCTCACCTGCGCGCGCGCCGCGGCGGCGGACGGCGCGCTCGTCTGCGTGGCGGGCTCGCTCTACCTCGTCGGGGAGGCGCGCGCGCTGCTCGCCGGCGACGAGCCGCCCGCGGCGGGGTAGGGCGCGCGCGCACCTGCGCCGGGTCGTCCCGCGCGCGAGGTAGTCAGATATCGCCCGGAGAGCGCTCGGGATTTTTGGGTGGGCGATACCCGCGTGCTATCCTCGCCTTCATCTTCTTCCGGGAGCTCACGATGTCCGCTCGGCACGTCCTCGCGCTCGTCGTCCTCGCGGCTGCAGGGAGCGCGCGCGCCCAGGCCGACCTGAACGTCATCTCGTTCGTGGGCGTGAAGGACGCCGGCGCGGAGGTCGTGCTCGAGGTGAGGGGCTCGAAGCCGCCGAACTTCACGACCTTCTCGATGGCCGACCCCCCGCGCTTCGTGATCGACCTCTCCGAGGCGCGCTTCCAGGGCGTCCCCGAGGACCTCCCGGTGAACGACGGGACGATCATCGTCGTGAAGAACCTGTCCTACGGCTCCGACGCGACGTCGATCGCGCGGATCATGGTCGCGTTCGCGGCGGACGTCGAGCCGCCCGACGTGCAGGCCGTCGGGAACGCCCTCGCCGTGAGGATCGTGAAGCCGGCGGGGGGCGGCGCGGTGGCGCGCGCCGACGACTCGGCGCAGCGCGCGCGAGAGGCCGACGCGAGGGCGCGCGCGGAGGCGGAGGCCGCGGCCGCCGCCGAGGCGGAGCGCCGGAAGCGGGAGGAGTACGCGGCGGCGCAGGCGGCCGCGATGGCGAAGTCGGAGTCGGAGCGCCGCGCCCGCGAGGCGGAGGTCGCGGCGCAGGCGCGGGCCGACGCCGAGCGCCGCGCCCGCGAGGAGGCGGAGGCGAAGGCGCGCGCGGAGATCGAGGCCGAGCTCCGCGCCGAGGCGGAGCGCGCGGCGCGGGAGGCCCAGGCGGCGCAGGCCGCCGCCGGTCCGGCGCAGGCCGCGGCGGCCGAGGCCGCCGCCGCGGCGAAGGCCGAGGAGGAGGCGCGCGCGGCGCGCGAGGCCGAGCGGGCCGCGCAGGAGCAGCAGCGCGCGGCGGACGCGGCGGCGGAGCGGCAGGCCGCCGAGGCGGCCCGGCAGGATGAGCTCCGCAAGGCGCGCGAGGACTACGAGCGGCAGCGGCAGGAGGCGATCGCCGCCGCGAAGGACGAGGCCGGGCGCAGGCGGCTCGAGGCCGAGCAGGAGAAGGCGCGCAAGGCGGAGGAGGCCCGCGCCGCGAAGGAGGCGGAGAAGCAGCGCCGCGAGGAGGAGCGGCTCGCCCGCGAGGAGGAGAAGAAGCGCAAGGCCGAGGAGGCACGGGCCGCGAAGGAGGCGGAGCGGCAGGCGAGGCTCGCGGCGCGCGAGGCGGAGCAGGCCGTCCGCGAGCGCGGGCTCGAGTTCGCGGGCGCGACCGCCGTCCCGTCGGCGCAGCTCCGCGAGGTCGGCTTCCGGCAGATGCCGGGCGTCTCGCGCGTGTTCGTCCGCACGAGCGCGCCGCCGCAGTTCTCGATCCAGGACGTCGGCGAGAACACCGTCCGCGTCGAGCTGCAGAACACGAAGGTGGCGCGCCGGAACGACACGCGCTTCCTCGACACGTCCTTCTTCTCCTCCGCGATCGCGATGATCACGCCCTCGAAGCGCGGGTCCTCGTACGTCGTGGAGATCAAGCTGAAGCAGCGCGTCCCGTACCAGCAGAAGATCGAGGGCGACATGCTCGCCATCGACTTCGAGCGTCCGGGCGCGCCGCCCGCGCCCGCGCCCGGCGCGGAGCCGCCCGCCGCGGCCGACGCGCCCCCCTCGGAGCCCGCGTTCGAGGTGATCGACCCCGCGGGCGAGAACGAGAAGAAGTAACTCCCACGGTCCGCGGGCGCGGACGGGTAGAATCCCCGGCCCGTGTCGATCCTCGCCGCCCTCGGGCTCGTCGCCCGGCTCGCGATCGCCGCGCCGGTGCCCGCGCCGAGCGGCGACGTCCGGATCGAGGGGGACGTCACCTACGAGCCGGGCACGGGGCTGCTCCTCGTGCAGAACGGCGCGGTCCTGCGACGCGGGGACGTGGTGGTGCGTTCCCGGTCGGCGACGTACGACCCCGCCACCGGCGAGATCCGCGCCTCGGGCGGCGTCCTCGTCAGCGACCGGACGCGCTTCGTCGCCGCCGACGGCGTCCGGCTCGTGCTGAACGGCCCGTTCGAGGCCGAGGGCGTCGTCGCGTTCGTGAAGGACGTCCCGACGGATCTCTCCCGGGCCGCGAGCGCCGAGGAGGCGCGCGGCGCCGGGCGGAACCGGCTCACGTTCTCGGGCGCGCGGCTCCACGGCGACCGGCGCGGCAGGTTCCAGCTCGAGGGCGCGCGGCTCACCCTCTGCGACTGCCCCGGCGACTGCGCGCCGTCGTGGGAGGTGACGTCCCGGCGCGCGGACGTGATCCCGGGGGTGCGCGCGACCCTCTCCTGGCCGGTGCTGCGCGTCACCCCGCGGTTCCTGTTCGTGGACCACCCGGTGCCGGTGCTCGTGCTGCCGTGGCTCTACGTGCCGCTCGGAGAGCGTCAGACCGGTCTCCTCCTGCCGGAGGTGGACTCGCCGGGCTCCACGGGCTTCACGATCGGGCAGCCGCTGTTCGTGACGCTCGGCCGCAGCGCCGACGCGACCCTGACCCCGTGGTACGCGTGGGGGCGGAAGCGGTCGCAGTTCGAGTCCGGGGCCCCGTCGGTGCGCGGGCCCGGGGCGAGGCTCGAGCTCCGCTGGGCGCCGGCGGAGGGCGCCGAGGGCCAGGCCCTGCTCTCCTGGGTGGACGATCTCGACGCCGAGCCGAACGGCGAGAGCGGGCATCGCCTCGCCGTCACCGGCCGGCACGCGCAGCGGATCTCCGAGCGCACCTCGGCGCAGGCGGCGGTCCGCCTCTTCGGCGACCCGCTGTGGCTCCGCGACGCCACGGCGGACGTGCTCGGCCGCGACTGGCCCTACGCGCGGTCGGACGCGCTGCTCTCGCACCGGCGCGACGCGCTCGTCCTCGAGGCGGGTGCGACCTACCTCGAGCCGCTGCGGCCGAACGGCTACGTCCCGGGCGATCCGGCGGACGGCGGCTTCGGCGCGTTCGGCGCGGGACTCGACGTCGCGAGCCGGTGGCCGTACGCGGCGGCGACCCTCGTCCCGCTCGGCCTCGGGCCGCTCCGCCTCTCCGGCCGCGCCGGGTACGCGCGGTTCGCGCCGCCGTCCTCGGCGCTGGACGCGAGCGGCCGCCCGGCCGCGGACCGCGGCGACGTCCGGGCGGAGGTGTCGGCACCGCTCGTCTTCGGAGAGGTGATCTCGGTCGTGCCGTACGCGCGCGGCGCCGCGACGGGCTTCGCGTACGAGGCGGACCGCGCCGCGACGGGGGCCGCGTGGGGGGTCGGCGGCGTCACGGTCGCGACCGAGGTTTCCCGCCGGTTCGGCGCGGTGCGGAACGCGATCGCGCCCCGGCTCGAGTGGCGCGCCGGAACCGGCACGGCGGGCGACGCCATCGCGGGGCCCGCGTACGACGCGCTCGACCGGCCCGCGGCGGGGCTCCTCTCCGCGGCGCCGCCCGGGACCTGGCAGCAGCTCCGGGCGGCCGTCGAGACGCGGTTCGCCGGCCGGGAACGCGACTTCGCGCGGCTCGAGCTCGGACAGGACTACGACGTCCGGCTCGGGCGGCTGGCCGAGACGTTCGTGACCGGCGAGGCGACCTGGCGGCGGCTCGGCGCGTCCGCGTCGGCCCGCTTCTTCGCCTTCGAGGACCGGCCGGAGGCGGCGGCCCCACCGCGGATCCCGTCCGACTTCCTCGACCGCTTCACCGAGCTCCGCGCCGAGGCGTCCATCTCGGACCGCCGGGGAGATCGGCTCCGCGCCGGCTATCTCTCGGTGGGCCCGGGCGGCCCCGGCACGCTCCTCGCCGGGATCGAGCCCCTGTTCGACGTGCGACCGACGCCGACCGATCCGACCGCGGCGGCGAGCATCGGCGCGCGGGTGGTCGCCGGCCCCGCGACGCTCGGCTACGACGTCGCGTTCCCGGCGGCGGCTGGCCGCGCGGCGTACGTGCCCTCGTGCTCCGGCGGCGGGGGCGAGCGGCGCGTCTCGGCGTGGCAGACGCACCAGCACGCGCTGAGCGCGACGTGGGACTCGCCGTGCCGCTGCTTCCGCGTCTTCGCCGCGCTCCGGGTGGACGACTGCGGGACCGTGGGGTACTCGGCGTCCATCGATCTCTCCCGGCTCGGCGAGATGCGGTTCCGGTGAGGCGGTCCCGATGGGTCGTCGTACCGGCAGGCCGCGGGAACCGGTTGCAGGCGCGGCGCCATCGATTGGAGAATCGGCCCCGTGTCGCGCGCCCGATCCCCGCGTCCGCCCTCGAGGCCGCCGAGCGACGGCGAGCCGGAGAAGCGGCGCGCCATCCTCCACGCGGCGGTCCGGGTGTTCGCCGAGAAGGGTTATCACGGCTGCCGCATCGCGGACGTGGCGCGCGCGGCGGGCGTGGCGTACGGGCTCGTCTACCATTACTTCCGCAACAAGGACGAGCTGCTCGAGAGCGTCTTCGCCGAGCAGTGGGCGATCCTCATCAACGCGCTCCGCGCCATCGACGAGGGGCCGGGGACCGCCGCGGAGAAGATCGCCGGGGTCTACGGCTTCGTCTTCGACGTCTTCAAGACCGCGCCCGCCGCGGTGCGCGTCCTCATCCTCGAGGTGACCCGGACGCCGCACTCGCTCCGCGCGGGGTCCACGCGCGAGACGTTCGAGGAGGCGGTGCGGCTCGTCGCCGACGTGGTGCGCCAGGGGCAGGCGCGCGGCGAGCTGCGGGCGGACGTCGACCCGGTCGTCGCGGCGGCCGGCCTCCTCGGCGCGCTCGAGCTGTCGGTATCCGGCATGGTGATCGGCCTCGTCCCCGCGGCCGGGGAGGAAGAGGTGGACCGCGCGAAGCGCGCGGTCACCGACATGGTCCTGCGCGGCCTGAGGGCGCAGTAGCCGCGCCGGCGCGGCGGCGCCGCGCCCCAAGCGTTCGTTGCCGGCGGCGGGGGCGGTCGCTAACTCCCCCGTCCCTTTCCCGGAGGGTGGCGATGGCTGCGCGCGTGCTCGTCTCCGACGATCTCTCTCCCGAGGCGGTGCGGATCCTGAAGGACGCCGGCCTCGAGGTGGACGTGAAGGTCGGGCTGAAGCCCGACGCGCTCGAGGCGATCGTGGGCGGCTACGACGCGCTCGCGGTCCGCAGCGCGACCAAGGTCACGGCGCGCCTGCTCGACAAGGCCGCGAGGCTGCGGGTCGTGGGGCGGGCGGGCGTCGGGGTGGACAACGTCGATCTCGACGCGGCGACGCGGCAGGGCGTGGTGGTCATGAACACGCCCGGCGGGTCGTCGGTGACCGTGGCGGAGCTCGCGCTCGGGATGATCCTCTCCCTCTACCGGCACGTGCCGTCGGCGACGGCGAGCGTCAAGGCGGGGAAGTGGGAGAAGAAGCGGTTCCAGGGGCGCGAGATCGCCGGGAAGACGCTGGGCGTGGTCGGGATCGGGAACATCGGGTCGGTGCTCGTGGAGCGCGCCCTGGCGATGAGGATGCGGGTCATCGCCTACGACCCGTTCATCAGCGCCGAGGCGGCCGCGAAGCTGGGCGCGTCGCTCGTGGACCTCGAGACCCTCTGGCGCGAGGCGGACGCGGTGTCGCTGCACGTCCCGCTCACGGAGCAGACGCGGAACCTCGTGGACGCGGCGACCCTCGCGAAGATGAAGAAAGGCGCCATCCTGGTGAACTGCGCGCGCGGGGGGATCGTGGACGAGCGGGCGCTCGCGGAGGCGCTCGCGTCGGCCCACCTCGGCGGCGCGGCCCTCGACGTCTTCGACAAGGAGCCGCCCCCGGCCGACCACCCGCTCTTCGCGCAGGACGACTTCGTCTGCACGCCGCACATCGGCGCGTCCACCGAGGAGGCGCAGTCCGCCGTCGCGATCGCCCTCGCCGAGCAGCTCGTCGCGTTCCTGCGCGACGGCGTGGTCCAGAACGCGGTGAACGCCCCGGGGCTCCCGAAGGAGATCCTCGCCCAGCTCGCGCCGTTCCTCCCGCTCGCGGAGAAGCTCGGCGCGCTCGCGGCCCAGCTCGCGCCGCAGGGCGCCGCCGAGATCGACGTGGAGGTCTCGGGCGAGATCGCCGCCATCCCGATGCGGCCGCTCACCTCCCGCGCGCTCGTCGGCCTGCTCCGGCACTTCCTCGAGACCCCGGTGAACGAGGTGAACGCCCCCTCGATCGCGAGGGATCGCGGGATCCACGTGCGCGAGGTGCGCTCGGCCGAGCCGCACGACTTCGCGAGCCTCGTCACCGTGCGGGTGCGCGGCGCCGGCGGCGAGACGGACGTCGCCGGGACGGTCTACGGCAAGCGCGAGCCCCGCATCGTGCGGGTCGGCGCGTTCCGCGTCGAGGCCGTGCCGGAGGGGCACGTCATCGTGTGCGAGAACGACGACGCGCCCGGCGTGGTGGGGAACCTCGGCACGGCGCTCGGGGCGGCCGGCGTGAACATCGCGCGCATCTCGCTCTCCCGCCTCGACGACCGCTCGGGCGCCTTCTCGTTCCTCAACGTGGACCAGGCGCCCGCGCCCGAGATCCTCGAGACGGTCCGGCGCCTGCCCCACGTGCGGACGGTGAAGGCGCTGCGCCTCTAGCCGCCCCGGGGCCGCGCGGCCCGCCGCGGGTCCAGCCCCGGTTGTGCCCTCCCGGGCGGGATCGCAAATTCCGATCCGGGTGGGCGGGTCCCACCGGGGAGGTGGACATGGCGACGGTCGGTACGGAGGCGGCGGGCGGCCGGTTCTTCGCGCGCGTCCGGTGGAGCGCGGTGATCGCGGGCGCGCTGTTCGCGCTCGGGGTCCACATCGTGATGGGGCTCATCGGCGCGGCGCTGGGGCTCGCGGCGGAGCCCGCCGACTCGAGGGCGCTCGGCGCGGGCGCCGCCGCGTGGGCGCTCCTCACGCCGTTCGTGGCGACGCTGCTCGGCGCCTGGCTCGCGATCAGGCTGTCCGAGGAGGAGGACAGGAACACCGGCTACGTGCACGGCGTCCTGGTGTGGTGCATCGGGCTCATCGCGGGCGCCCTGTTCCTCACCGGCACGGCGGCGTCCGGCGCGATGACGGCGGGGACCGCCGCGAGCGGGAACCTCGGCTCGGCGCAGCGCATGGTCCGCGGGAACGTCGGGCAGGCGAACGCGACGCGCGCCCAGACCGAGCGGTCCGCCGACGAGGCGGGCAAGGCCGGCGCGGCGGCGACCGGCGGCGCGGCGCTCGCCGCGATCGCGGGGCTGCTCGGCGCGGTGGTCGCGAACGCGCTCGCCGGTCGGCGCCGCCAGGGGCGTGGCCTGGGGTGGAGGATCGCGATCCAGCGGAAGGACGAGCGGCGCGAGGGCGCGTACGCCGGCGACCCGGGGCGGCCCGGCGAGACGTACCGTCCCGCGACGCCGGGCGCGTACGGCCGGGAGATGCCGGGCGAGCGGCCCGGCGACGAGGGCGCGACGGACCCGTACCATCACTGACGCGCGTCCGCGGCGAACGCCGCCGGGGAGGAGAGGGGACCCTCGCACCATTCGCGAGGGCCCCCTCTCGTTTTGCGCTACAGTCCGCCGCGATGCTGCTCGACCTCTCGCTCCCCTCCGGCCTGCGCGACCTCCTCCCCGACCACTCGGCGCACCTCGCCGAGCTGTCCGGGCGGCTGCAGGAGGTCTTCGCGCGCTTCGGCTACCGCCGCGTGTTCCTGCCGACGCTCGAGCGGCTGGACGTCGTCGAGCGGGGGCTCTCCGCCGCGGCGCTCGCCGACGTCATGAAGTTCGTCGAGCCCGGGTCGGGCGAGGTCGTCGCCATCAGGCCGGACATCACGCCGCAGATCGCCCGGCTGTACGCGGCGCGCCCGGACGCCCTCCCGTCGCCCGCCCGGCTCTGCTACGACGGGCCGGTGCTCCGCGCGCGCGAGGCGCGCGCCGGGCGCCCGCGGGAGGTCTACCAGGCCGGCGTCGAGATGCTCGGCGCGGGCGGCGCGGCGGCCGACGCGGAGATGCTCGTCGTGCTGTCACGCGCCCTCGAGCGCGTGGGGCTCGCCGGCGCGCGGGTGGAGGTGGGCCACGCGCGGTTCGCCGGGGCGGTGATCGACGCCGCGCGCCTGCCGGAGCGCGCGCGCGCGGAGGCCTGGGAGGCGCTCGCGCGCAAGGACGAGGCGGCGCTCGCCGCCCTCGCCGCCGCGGGACGCGGCGGGCCGCGGCCGCGGGCGGCCCTCCCGGCCCTCGCCGGACTGTACGGCGACGGCGCCCTCTCGCGGGCGCGCGAGATCGCGCGCGCCGTGCGGGGCGCCGCGAAGGCGCTCGCGGAGGTCGAGGCGGCGCTCCGCATCGCGCGGCGGCGCGGCGCCGGGCCGTTCGCAGTCGATCTCGGCGAGGCGCGCGGGCTCGGGTACTACACCGGCCTCACGTTCGCCGGGTACGCGCCCGGCGCGGGGAGCAGCGTGGCGGCGGGCGGGCGGTACGACGCCCTCCTGGCCCGCTTCGGCCGGCCGGGGCCCGCGATCGGCTTCGCGGTGGATCTCGAGTTCGCGACGCAGGCGCTCGAGCGCGCCGGCGCGGCGTCCTCTCGCGGCGGCGGCGCGGGGCGGGCGCGCCGGCCGGCCCGTCGTCGTCCGCGCTAGCCGGCGCCGACCCGCCCTGGTATGGTGCCGCACCTGCGCCGCGGCCCGCCCGTCTTCCGGGCGGCGATCCGTCCAGCGGTCCCTCGGGGACCGCGACCGAGCGGCCGAGGGAGTCGAGAGCATGGCGAACGTGGTCGTCGTCGGAGCCCAGTGGGGCGACGAGGGCAAGGGCAAGATCGTGGATCTCCTCACCCGGGACGCGGACGTGGTCGTCCGGTTCCAGGGCGGGAACAACGCGGGCCACACGCTCGTCGTCGGCGGCGAGAAGACGGTCCTTCACCTCATCCCGGCGGGCATCCTCCACCCGGGAAAGGCGTGCGTGATCGGCAACGGCGTCGTCGCCGACCCGTCGGTGCTCGTGATGGAGATCGACCGCCTGAAGGCGAAGGGCGCGTTCCAGGACGACGCGCAGCTCGCCGTGTCGCTCGACGCGCACGTGATCATGCCGTGGCACAAGGCCATCGACCTCGCCCGCGAGGCGGCGGCGGGCGAGGGCAAGATCGGGACGACCGGCCGTGGCATCGGGCCGACGTACGAGGACAAGGTCGCCCGGCGCGGGCTGCGGATCCGCGACCTCCTGGACGAGGCGCGCCTCGCGCGGAAGGTGAGGGAGCGGCTCCCCGCCGCCCGCGAGGAGCTGAAGCGGCTCGGCGCGACGCCCGACCTCGACGAGGCCGGCATCGTGAGGCAGTACGCCGAGCTCGGCCGTCGCCTCGCCCGGTACGCGACCGACGTGTCGCTGTGGCTGCACCGGGCGCTGCGCGAGGGCAAGCAGCTCCTGTTCGAGGGCGCCCAGGGCACGATGCTCGACGTGGACCACGGGACGTACCCGTTCGTCACGAGCTCCAACACCGTCGCCGGCAACGCGGTCGTCGGCTGCGGGCTCGGCCCCACCGTCGTGGACTACGTGCTCGGCATCTCGAAGGCGTACTCGACGCGCGTCGGCGGCGGCCCGTACCCGAGCGAGCTCAAGGACGACGTGGGCGAGCGGCTGCGCAAGATCGGCGGCGAGTTCGGCGCGACCACGGGCCGGCCCCGCCGCACCGGCTGGCTCGACGCGCTCGCGCTCCGCTACGCCGTGCGGGTGAACGGGCTCAACGGCATCGCGATGACGAAGCTCGACGTCCTCACCGGGTTCGAGAAGGTGAAGATCGCGATCGCCTACGACGTGGACGGCAAGAAGCTCGACGAGATGCCCTCCGACCCCGAGCTGCTCGAGCGCGCGAAGGCGATCTACGAGGAGCTGCCCGGCTGGTCCCAGCAGGTCGATCACCTCAGGTCCTGGGACGACCTGCCGCCGAACGCGCGGGCCTACGTGAAGCGGGTCGAGGAGCTCGCCGGCGTGAAGGTGATGGGCGTCTCCGTCGGCGCCGACCGCGGCCAGACGATCCTGCGCGAGAACCCCTTCCGCGCGTAGTCGGCCGAAAGGTGCGACAGGGCCGGCCGAGGATTCCAGCCCGCCCTGTCGTATGATCGGGCGGCATGCACGCCCTCTCGATCGCGCTCGTCCTCGCGGCGGCGCCCACGTCCGTGGTCGCCGCGGAGACCGCCCCCGCGCCTGCGGTGGCGCCGGTCCCGGTGACCGCGCCGGAGCGCGCGCCGGCGCCGCCGGCGCGTCCCACGCTCCTCTCCGAGGAGCCCGCGGCTGCGACCCGGTCGATCCCGGCTGCCGTCTCGGCGCCGACGGCGACCCCGGTGGCGACCCCGGCCCCGGCGCCCGCAGCGGCGACCGCGACCTCGACCGCGACTCCGGCGTCTGCCTGGACCCCGGCCTCGACCCCCGTCTCGACCTCGACCGCGACCGCGAGTCCGACCGCGACCCCGACCCCGACCCTGACCCCGACCCCGACCTCGACCCCGACCTCGACCTCGACCCCGACCCCGACCCCGATCTCCGCCGATGTGCGCGCGCATCGGGGCGCCCCACACAGGCGATCCGACCGGCGCCGTGTCCGCGCGCCGCACCTCGTGGGGGCCGCCGATTTCCACCGGGCGAGCGGCCGGTTGCAGTCGCGGCGGCGGCCGTGCGCGGGGGCCGCCGTGTGGACTTCGCGCGCCGGTCGCGCGACGATCGCGTCGCTGGAGGCTCGCAATGACCTCGAAGGCCGTCACCCTGCACGCCCCGTCGGCCGCGCCGGAGATCGCGGTCACCGCGTTCGTGCTGCTCGTCCTCGTCGCGAGCGCGGGGCTCCTCGTCTGCTGGCTCGGCCTCGGCGCTGAGGGCGGCTAGGACGGGATGCCGGCGAGCGCGAGCGGGTCGTCGATCCGCTCGAACGGCACCTTCTCCCAGCCGCGCGCGCCGAGGCGCATGACCGCGTGGACCTTGAGCGGGAGCCGCTCGGACCGCGGGTCCACCT
>DASSSJ010000035.1:0-6120 GCA_035708485.1 Anaeromyxobacter sp.
CGCGGCAAGAAGCACGTGGTGCTCGCGTTCTACCCGGCCGCGTTCACGCCGGTCTGAACGGTCCAGATGCCCTCGTACGAGGAGGATCTCTCCGAGTTCGAGCGGCGCGACGCCCAGGTCCTGGGCATCAGCACGGATCAGGTCCCGACGAACGAGGCGTGGGCGAAGTCGATGGGCGGGCTCTCGTACCCGCTGCTCTCGGATCACTGGCCGCACGGCCACGTCGCGGCGCTCTACGGCGTGCTCCGCGGCGAGAGCGGCGTCTGCGAGCGCGCCATCTTCGTCGTCGACAAGCGGGGGAAGGTCGCCTACGTCGACGTCCACGACATCTCCGAGCAGCCGCCGACCGACAAGATCGTGGCGGCGCTCGACAAGCTGAAGTAGGCGCGCATGGCGCAGGCGGGCGACGCCAGGCCCCTCGAGCTCTCCCGGTACTGCGTGCCGTTCACGCCGTTCCAGGGGAAGCTCGAGGACCTCTCGGTGTGCCTCGTGTCCACCGCGGCGGTCCGGACGAAGGACGACGCGCCGTTCGACACGGACGGCGACACCTCGTGGCGCGTGATCCCGGGCGACGTGGACGCGAAGGACCTCCGGTACGACGACACCCACTACGACCACGCGTGCGTGGACCGGGACATGAACTGCGTGTTCCCGATCGACCGGCTGCGCGAGCTCGCCGCGGAGCGCCGGATCGGCGGCCTCGCGGCGCGCCACTTCTCGCTCGGCTACAGCCAGGCGCTGCGCGAGCTCCGCGAGAAGACCATCCCCGCCCTCGTCCGCGAGGTGGACCGCGAGCGCCCGGGCGCCGTGCTCCTCACCGGCGGCTGACGGCTCTGCCACCGCACGGTGGTCACCGTGCAGCGGTCCATCGAGCTGGTCGGGATCCCGACCGTCGTGGTGACGGTCGAGCCGGAGGAGACGCGCCAGGCCCGCCCGCCGCGCGCGCTCTCGCCGCGCGGGTTCGTCGCGGGCCACTCGCTCGGCCGGCCCGGCGACGCCGCGCTGCAGAAGTGGATCCTGATGGACGCGCTCGGCCTGCTGGTCGCGGATCCGCGGCCGGGCGAGGTGATCGACCGCGACTACACGACGATCTAGCGGAGCGTGCCGCCGGCGCTCGCCGGCGCGCTCGCCTCGCTCGCGCGCTCGCGGATCGTGACGGCCCGCTCGGCGGCCGCGCCGCCCCCGGCTCACGGGCCGTCGTACACGGTGAGGCCGCCCGGGTCCTCGCGCGACGCCTGGTGCGCGACGTACACGATCCGCGGCGACGCCCAGCGGTCGATCTGGATGTTCGCGACCGGTGCGTACAGCGCGAAGCGCGGCGCCCTCGCGCCGTCGGGGAGCCACCACGTCCCGTCCCAGCGGCCGAAGCCGCCCCAGCCGAACCCGACCCACACCGAGCCGTCGGAGGGATCGCAGGCGACCGCGGACGCGGAGTTCCCGTGCGCGGCGGGGTCGGGCAGGCTCACGTAGGAGATCGCGCCGTCGGGCGCGCGGCGCGCGAGGCCGTGCACCGCCGACGCGATCCAGAGCGTGCCGTCGTCGCAGAAGGAGAGCGACGTCACGTAGTCGGCGTGGGCCGGATCGAGCGCGTCGTACTGCATGGGGTCCGCCGGCAGCGGGTCCGGCCAGACGTCGAGCCAGGAGCGCCGCTCGTCCGCGTCGTCGTAGGGCGGCCACATGGGCAGGTCCCAGCCGTCCGGGACCTTCCCGTAGCCCTTCTTGCTCGCCGTGCGCGTCTCGTTCGACGCCCACGGGTCGCCGGTGGTCGGGTCGATCGCGATCGCGGTGCTCTGCCCGGTGAGGAAGGCCCACCGCCTCACGCCGCCGATGGTGGCGGGCTGGTACATCGCCGGGTGATCGTGCTCCCACACGAAGCGGCGGTCCTCGACCCCGGGGAACTCCTGGGTGAGGTCCCTCCAGCCGCGCTGCGCGGCGTTCGCGACGAGGAGCGAGAACGTGCCGTGCGTGCCGGCGATCCAGACGTCGCCGTACTGGAGCGTCCCCTTCGCGTGGCTCACCGCCATCCGGAGCACCTGCCGGACCTTCCGGCGCCCCTTCTCGTACGTCGCGTCGCCGGTCGAGCAGGGCGGCCGCGAGTGGTCCATGCACATCTGCCCCGGCGCGCCGGCGACCGCGACGTGGCGCGTTCGCGTCAGCTTCGCGCCGTCGAAGGCGAGGACGTCGGCGCCGCCGGAGTCGAGCTGCCAGTCCGGATCCGCGTCGCCGTCCGTCCCCATCCCTTGCAGCCCGACGATCGCGACGCCCGGCGCGGCGCCCGCGATCGAGACGAGCGGGCACGCGACGGTCCCCGCGGCGTCGCAGTTCCTCGTGAGCCCCGCGGCGGCGGGATCGAAGCGGCGGAAGTCCCGGTCGTCGCGGCGCTTCGCGAGGACCGCCTCGACGGCGGCGACGTAGACGTTCCCCGCCTCGTCCGCCGAGGCGTCGCGCACGTCGCGCGGGAGCCCCTGATCGACCGAGTAGTATCGGAACGCGCCGTCCACGACCGGCGGCTTCACGACCGGTACCTCGCCGCCGCCGCCGCCGCCACCGCCGCCGCCGCCGCCGCCGCCGGGCGCGGCCTCACGTTTCGCGCCGCCGCCGCAGGCGGACACGAGGACCGCCGCGGCGACCGCGGCGAGGATCCGAGCGAGCTTCCCCATGTAGGCGCGCCCCCCTCGCGCCCGCAGAGGGCGCGCACGACAACCTGGTCCGTGGGCGGCCGCCCGCCAACCCGCGCCCGGGAAAGGGCCGGCGACGCCGGGGTGGCGCTCGCCCCGTCGAAGGCCGCAGAATCGTCCCGTGCTGCAGGGCGACCTCGCCACCTTCCCGCTCCCCGACCTCCTCCAGTGGCTCGACCAGAGCCGGCGCACCGGCGTGCTCGAGATCGA
The DNA here is from genome assembly GCA_035708485.1 of Anaeromyxobacter sp. Taxonomy (GTDB): domain Bacteria; phylum Myxococcota; class Myxococcia; order Myxococcales; family Anaeromyxobacteraceae; genus Anaeromyxobacter. The sequence goes on from DASSSJ010000035.1 coordinate 2,889, forward strand.
CCCGGGCGCGGGGACGCCCTTCTGGCTCGAGGTCCGGGACCGCCGGGTCGTCCAGTGTGCCCGGGCGGGCGAGCCGACGGGGCTCGGGTCGCTCGCCTCCTGGCGGCCGCCGGAGCCGGCCGAGGCGCTCGCTCCCGAGGCGGCCACCGACCGGATGGTCGATCTGTTCCTCTCGCCCGCGCAGGGCCGCTTCACCGTCGCCGACGACCCGTCCGGCTTCGACGACGGCGTGCGGCTCGACGTGGGCCTCGGGATGGTGACGCTCGAGGGGCTCCGGCGGCTCGACGAGTGGCCCGGCCTCGATCGGCGCTACCCGTCCGACTCCGCGCTCCTGCGCGCCGCCGGGGCGGGGCGGGGCCGCACGCCCGGGCAGCGCGCGCTCCTCGACGCCGCGCGCCGCGGGATCTCGATCGGCGAGGCCAGGGTCGCGCTCGCCGTGTCGCGACCGGCGATCCTGAGGCGCGTGGAGGCGCTGCGGGAGCTCGGCCTCGTGGAGGTCGAGGGCGTGGCCGCGCGCGCCGACCCGGTGACGCGGCTCGTCGCGCAGGCCCAGGCGCTCGTCGTGGAGCGCCAGTTCGACGAGGCGTCGATCGTGTTCAGGACGCTCCTCGCCGCGGATCCGTCCGACCGCCGCGTCCGCGCGCTCCTGCACGAGGCGGAGCGCGAGCAGCTCGCCGCGCTCTACGCGGAGCTGTCCCCCATGGCCGTGCCCGTCCTGGCGGGCGGCGCCGCGTCGACCGAGGCGGCGGGGCGGCGACTCACCGCCACGGATCGCGAGGTCGTGGATCGCGTGAACGGCCGGTGGGACGTCGCCAGCGTCGCGCTCGCCTCGCCGCTGCGCGAGGTGGAGACGCTGAAGGCGCTGCGCAAGCTGCTGCGGCTCGGGATCGTGAAGCTGGTCGACCGGCGGTGAAGCGTCCTCCCGGGGCGTCCGTGCTCGCCCGGGTGGCGCGCGCGTCGCCGGGGACGGCGCGGCACCGCGAGACCGCGCGAGCGGGGTCCCGCGCGCGCGACGGCGCGCCCCGCGGGAGGCTCCCGGCGCCCGCTCGCCCCCTCGCGTGCGTCGCCGCGCCCGGGGACCGGGCGCAACGTTACGTGCGTGGTGGAGATCCTCGAGCAGGGCGCGGTCTCGTTCCTCGCCGTGGCGCGCCGCGGCGCGCCCGACGCGGGCGGGGCGGGCGACCTCGAGCGCTTCTTCGTCGTGCTCGCCCCGGAGGGGAGGAGGCCCCTCCGGCGGCTCGCCGTGCGGCGCAGGCGCCTCCCCGACGCACGCCGCCGGCAGCGCTTCTTCGCGCACGTCGATCGCATCGCGGCCGCGCCGGCGAGGCTGATGGAGGACGTCCGGTCGGCGCAGGCGGCCGGCCGGGGCGCGCGGCCGCGCGTGCTCGCGGTGGGGCGCTACGCGCTCGCGCGCCACTCGGACCACGTGCACCTCGCCTACGCGCTCGCGCGCGCGTGCGGCCGCGGCCCGCTCGCCTCGGCGCTCGGCGTCGCGTCCGGGGCGAGCTTCGTCCTGCTCGCCTTCCGCCGCAGCCTGCCGCCGCCGCGCCGGCCCGCCGAGGGCGACGGCGCGGCGCCGCTCGTCCCGGCCACGCCGGAGACGCTCGACGTGATCGGCGCCGAGGTCGCGCTCGTCGCCGGCGGCCGCCCGGGCGACGCGCGCCTCGGCATCCCGATCCGCCGCGACCGCGTCGGCGACGCGCTCGTGGGCGCCCTCTTGCGGAGGGGGCCGCGGCCGCGGATCGCGTCGTTCGCGCGCGCGTCGGCCTCGAGGCCCGCGAGGTCGAGGGTCGCGCCGGCGGCGCCCGTGCCGGCGCGGACGCCCGAGCGCGGGTAGACCCGGCGACGCGAACGGGGCCGCCCGCGGGATCGCGCTGCGTGGCGGGAAGGACCGGCCCCGGGCCGGGCCCGCGCCTAGATCCGCTCGGCCTTCACCGACGCCGCCACGAGCACGTACAGCGCGAAGAGCGCGTCCCGCTCCGTCACGATCGCGTCCGGCTTCTGGGCGAGCCGGCCGAGGCGGAGGAACTCCCGGCCGTCGAGGCCGAGCAGGGCGGCGCGGGCGGCCGCGCGCGACTCGTCCACCGGGAGGTCCTCGAGCAGGTCCGCCACCGCCTGCGCCGCGCCGCGGACCGCGGCGCCGTACGTCCGCTCCGCGATGGCCTGCTCGGTCCGGGCGATGGCCGCGGCGCCGCCGCCGCCCACGAGGCGCGCGAACGACACCCCGACGAGCTCGCCCCGGTCCGGCCTCCCCGGTCCCGGTCCGGCGTCCGCCGCCGCCGCGATCTGCGTCGCGAGCTCGGAGCCGCCGCCGGAGAGGACCATCCCGCCCGCGGGCCGGTCCGGCTGGCGCGACCGCAGGTCCTTCACGACGAGCTTCGTGATCTCCCTCAGCGTGGGCATCACGCCCTCGCCGCGGCTGGCGACGGTCTCGAACTCCGGCGCGCGGTGCCGGTTGAGCTCGCCGCGCAGCTCCTCGACGGAGAGCACGTCGGGCAGGTCGCGCTTGTTCCACTGGAGGACGAGCGGGAACTGGCGCAGCTCGATGCCGAGCTCGCCGAGGTTCGTCTCGAGGTTGGACATGGACTCGGCGTTCGAGTCGCGCGCCGGCCGCTGCGAGTCCGCCACGAACACGACGCCGTCCGCGCCGTTCAGCACGAGCTTGCGCGTCGCGTCGTAGAACACCTGCCCCGGCACCGTGTAGAGCTGGAGCCGCAGCGTGAGCCCGCGGACCTGCTCGACCCGGAGGGGGAGGAAGTCGAAGAAGAGCGTCCGGTCGCCCTCGGTGGAGAGGCTGATCAGCTCGCCCCGGACCTCGGGCCGTACGGACGCGTGGATCTGCTGGAGGGTCGTCGTCTTCCCGGAGAGCCCGGGACCGTAGTAGACGATCTTGGCGCTGATCTCCCGCGCGAGCGGGTTGACGGTGGACACGCGCACCCATGGTAGCACCCCGGGAGGCCTCCGCGACCGGGGCGCCGTCCCCTGAAGCACCGACAGCCGAGGTGGCCATGTCCGAGACGACGCCGCGGGCCGAGGGCGCCGCGCCCTACGCCCTGACGATCCGCCGGATCCTCGAGTGCCCCATCGCGTTCGACCCTGCCCAGGAGATCGTCTACCGGGGGCTCCGGCGCCACACCTACGCCGAGCTGCGCGCGCGCGTCCACCGGCTCGCGGGCGCCCTCGCCGCGCTCGGCGTCCGCCGCGGAGACACGGTCGCGGTGCTGGACTGGGA
>DASSSJ010000036.1:0-13519 GCA_035708485.1 Anaeromyxobacter sp.
TGCGGATCGCGCCGTCGAGCAGCGAGTAGAGGGTGTGGAGGTGCAGGTGGACGAAGTCGGGCATCGGGCAGGCGTTCTAGCAGGCGCTCCTGACAGGGGAACGGCGCGTGGCGAAACGGGAAATTTGCAGCCGGACGAGGAAGGTAGCGCCGGCGGCGTCCGACCGCAGCGGATCTCGAGTCGGCGGATGCGGTCATCGGCGATCCGGAGCGCGGTGGTCAAGGGGTGGGCGTTCCGCTGGAACCCTCGCTTGCGGCGGGCCGCGTCCTCGGATGTGATGCGCGGATGCTGCCGTGACACCTTGCGAAGGTAGCTTCCAGAAGCTACCTTGTGGTCGTGCGCACCGTCGGCCTGAAGGTCCTGAAGAACAAGCTCGCCGAGTACGTCCGCCTCGCGTCGCGGGGCGAGACCGTCCTCATCGCGGATCGCGACCGCGTGGTCGCCGAGCTGGTCCCGCCCCAGCCGGGACGGGCCGAGACCGTGTCCGACGCGGTGCTCGCGTCCCTCGTGCGAGAGGGCGTCGTCACGCCGGCGATCGTCGCACCGGGCACTCCGCCGCGAACGCCGCCGCCGACCGAGAAGCTCGCCGACGTCCTCGCCGGGCTCGATTCGGATCGGTCCGACCGGTGATCTACCTCGACACCTCCGTCGCGCTCGCGACCCTGTTCGCGGAGGACCGCCGGCCTGCGGACGCGTTCTGGCGCGAGCCGCTCGTGTCGAGCCGCCTGCTCGAGTACGAGCTCTGGTCGCGCGTGAACGCGCGCGGCGCGGGGGAGACGCACGGCGACGCGGTCCGGGAGGTGCTCGCCCGGGTCTCGCTCGTCGAGCTGGCGCCGACCGTGCTCGCCCGCGCGCTCGAGCCGTTCCCCGCGCCGGTGCGGACGCTCGACGCGCTCCACCTCGCGACCGCGGCGTTCCTCCTGGCGAGCCGCCAGCGGGTGGAGCTCGCGACGTACGACGGGAGGATGCGCGAGGGCGCGAAGGCGATCGGGATCCCGCTCACCGCCCTGTGACGGGAAGCACGTCCGCGAACACGAAGCCCTCGCGCGTCACCACCTCGCCGCTCGCGATCGGGATCGGCGCCGCGAACATCGGCCCCGCCCGGCAGAACGTGTGGAACTCGCCGCGCTCGCCGCAGGGGTCCACGTCCGCCGGGAGCGCGTCGAGCAGCGCCGCGTCGAACGCGCGCCCCGCGAAGGAGGGGTCGAGCCGGCGCGGGTCCACGCACGTGAGCGTCGCGCGCAGGCCGCCCTCGATCATCTCGCGCGCGAGCCGCGCGGTGTCGCGGCCCCAGAGCGGGAACACCGGCTCGATCCCCGTGCCGGCGAGCTTCTCGACGCGGTAGGCGCGCACGTCCTCGAGGAAGAGGTCGCCGAACACGACGCGCGTCACGCCGGCGGCGCGCGCCTCCGCGATCGCGCGCGCCATCTCGGCCTCGTATCTCTCGTTCGCGCACGGCCACGGGATCCGCACCTTCCGGCAGGGCAGCCCGAGGGACGCGGCCTGCCGGTCGAGCAGCTCCTCCCGGACGGCGTGCATCGACACGCGATCGAACTCCGACGTGACCGTCGTGAGGAGGCCGACGACGTCCAGCGCGCCGGCGCGGCGGACCTCGTGCAACGCCCACGCGGAGTCCTTTCCGCTGCTCCACGCGACGAGCGCCCTGGGCCGGGACATGGCGCCACGGCTTAGCGGAACCGGCGGGCCGCGCGCAAGCGCCGGGGCGCGGGCTCGGCCGTCCGCCTGCTGACCGCGCCGGTGCGCGTGCGAATCGTGAGGTCGGGATGGCGGCGCCGAGGAAGGTCTCGCTCACCACGTTCGTGGACTTCGTCTCGAAGTCCGGCACCCCCAAGATCACCGTGGTGCGCCGGTTCAAGCACGGCGACGCGTACCGGCCGGCGTTCGACTTCTACAAGCCCGTGCGCGACGCGATCGTGGACGTCCACGCGCACGAGCGCCCGAGGAAGGCGCTCGACGACGTCGTCGCGAGCCTGTCGGATCCGCGGAAGGTCGCGTCCTTCACGGCCGTGGTGCGGGGCCACAAGCGGTTCATGCGCCGGCACGCGGCGAGGTGGTTCGACCCGCCGAGGGCGAGCTGGGTCGAGGGCGGGATCGTCGTCCACGTGAACCCGGAGCTGGGGCTCGAGATCCGCGGCGTTCCGCACGTGGTGAAGCTCTACTTCAAGGCGGAGCGGATGCCGAAGAGGAACGTGGCGACGATCACGCGCCTCATGGCGAAGGCGCTCGCGGCGCCGGGCTCGCGAACCGTCTTCGGGGTGCTCGACGTGCGCCGGGGCGCCCTCCACGTCGCGGAGCGCGCGCCGCCGGGGATCGACGCGCTGCTGACGAGCGAGGCCGCGAGCTTCGCGGCCATCCTCGGCAGCGTGTAGGCGCGAGGGCGGAGCTGGCCAGGACGCGCGGGCGCGAGTAGGACACCGGGATGGCCAGGCTGCCCCCGCGCCGCGCCGCCCGCCCGCACGGCCTCACCGTCCTCACCCCGGGCGAGGCCCGCGCCTGGCTCGTGGGTCACCACGCGCTCTCGGCGCCCGAGCTCCCGCCGGGTGCCGAGGGCGTCCGCGCGCTCGTCGCGCGGCTCCGCTGCATCCAGCTCGACCCCCTCGATCCGCTGGGCACGAACGCGGATCTGGTCGCCCTCGCGCGCGTGGACGGGATCGCGAGGGGCGACGTGTACCGCCACCTCCTCCCCGGCCACGCCTTCGAGCACTTCGCGAAGGAGCGGTGCCTGCTCCCGGCGTACGCGCTTCCCTGGTACCGCGCCGAGCTCGCGGTCGAGGCGCCCTGGTGGTCCCACGCCGAGCGGCTCCGGCGCCTGCCGGCGGGCGTGGTCGAGAAGGTGCTCGACGAGGTCCGCGCGCGCGGGCCCGTCGCGGCGGACGACCTCTCGGACCACGGCCGCGTCGAGCCGCTCGACTGGAGCGGCTGGCGCGGCACGCCGCGCGCCGCGAAGATGGCGCTCGAGGTGCTGCAGACCCGGTGCGACGTGGTCGTGTGCGGGCGCGGGCCGCGCGGCAAGCTCTACGACGTGCCCGAGCGCGCGCTGCCGGACGTCGCGCGCGTGCGCGTCCACCCGCCGGGCCGGCGCGCGGCGGGCCGGGTCGAAGCGTTCCGGCGCTGGGCCCTCCTCGAGCGCGTCGAGGCGGCGGGGTTCCTCGCGCGCGGGGCCGGCTCGACCTGGTCGATGCTCGACCCGGCCCGCCGCGCCGGCATCCCGGAGGCGCTCCTCGCGGAGGCGGCCCTCGAGGAGGTGCAGGTCGCCGGCTCCCCGCGCACGTACCTCGCGCCGCGCGGGTTCGCCGAGCGACGCCACCCGCCGCCGGACGGACGCGTCCGGCTGCTCGGCCCGCTCGACCCGCTCCTCTGGGATCGCGCGCTCGTGCGGGCGGCGTTCGGGTTCGAGTACGCCTGGGAGGTCTACCGGCCGGCCCACCTGCGCCGGTTCGGGTGGTACGTGTGCCCGCTCCTGCGCGGCGACGCGCTCGTCGGCCGCCTCGACGGCGCCGTCGCGCGCGGCGCGCTCCGGGTGCGCGCGGTCTGGGCGGAGCCCGGGGCCGACCTGGATCGCGCCGCGCTCCTCGGGTGCCTCGAGCGTCACGCGGCGGCGTGCGGCGTGGACGGCGTCGTGTTGCCGCGGACGATCCGATCCCGTCGCGCCTGATCCCCCGGCGTCCGCTCCCGTCAGGCCGGCAGCTTCGACCTCGCCGCGGCGTCCTCCACGCCCGCGGCCAGCTTCGCCTCGGCCGCCCTGGGGACCGCCTGCGGCGCGGCGCACGCGGGCTCGGCGGCGGGCAGCCAGATCGTCGCGACGGTGCCGCCGCTCTCCGGGAACTCGAGCTCGAGGCTTCCGCTGTGCGCCTCGGCGATCGCCCTCGCGAGCGGGAGCCCGAGCCCGGTGCCCTGGCCGGGCGGCTTGGTGCTGAAGAACGGCTCGAAGATGCGCTCGCGGAGCTCCTCGGGGATCCCCGGCCCGTCGTCCTCGACGGCGATCCCGCGGAACGCTCCGCGGCGCCGGAGCCGCACCCTCACCTTCCCGTGGTCCTTCGAGACGTAGGCCGCGTTCAGGAGGAGGTTCATGAGCGCCTGCGCGACCTGCTTGCGATCGGCGATGACGGGCGCCCGCTCCGCCGCCGGATCGCCCACCTCCTCGATCGAGATCCCGCGCTGCTTCAGCGAAATCGCCGCGAGCTTCGCCGAGTCGTGCGCCAGCGCCTCGGGGATCACCGCCTCGAACGCGAGCGGGCGGTTTCGCCCGAAGTCGAGGAGCCGCCGGACGACGTCGGCGATGCGGTCCACCGCTCCGTCCGCGAGATCGAGGTCCTCGACCCGGTCCGACGCGTTCGCGCCCCGCTCCCGGAGGTCCTCGATCGCGCCCTTCAGGCTCGCGAGCGGGTTGTTCACCTCGTGGGCCACGCCCGCGACGAGCGAGCCGAGCGTGGCGAGCCGCTCGCTCGCGACCGCCCGGGCGCTGACCCGCTCGCGCTCTTCATGGGCGGCGCGGAGGCGCTCCATCATCTCGTTGAAGCGGACCGCGAGCGTGGCGATCTCCTTGCTCCCCCGCGGGCGGATCGCCTTCGCCGGGAGGGCCGGGTCGAAGCGATCCGCGGCCGCCACGATCTCGTCGATGGGCCGCGCGAGCCGGCGCCCGATGACGAGCGCCATCGCGATCGACAGGAGGACGGCGCCGAGCGCGGTGAGGCCGAGCGGGACGGCGATGCTGCGCCGCACCGACCGGAGCATCGCCATGTCGATGCCGAGCCGGACCGTGCCCGCCCGCCCCCCGAGGATCGGCTCCTCGAGGTCGAGGTAGCGGGCGCTCCCGTCCACCACCGCGAGCGGGCCCGGCGGGCGGCCCTCGCGGATCGCCGCCAGGGCGGGGGGCGTCTGGCCCGGGAACGAGGTGGCGAGCACGCGCCCGTCGCGGACGACGAAGCAGTAGGCGATGCCCCGGTCGCGGGCGGCGCTCACCACGAGCTCGTGGAGCGTGACGGCGTCTTCCGTGAGCACGGCGTCGGCGGCCTGGGCCGCCACGAGCCGCGCGATGGCGCGGCCGAGGGTCATCTGCTCGTGCGCGAGCGCCCGGGTCGCGACGCGGCCGCCCACCACGAGGTGGACCGCGTGGGTGCCCACGACGGCGAGGCCGGCGAGCACCGCGACCTTCACCCAGAGGCGGACGCGGTGGGGCGTCCGGCGCGGGGCCTCCGCGGCGGGCTCGCTCACGCTCACCAGATCGCCTCCATCACGGCGCGCGCCCCGTCGTACAGCGCGGGCGTCGGCGGTGCGAAGCGCTGGATGCCGATCGACGCGAGCGCGGCGGCGCCGTCGGGGTCCCGCTCGAGCGACAGGAGGGCGTCCCGGATCGCCACGCGGCGCCCGGCGGGGACGGCCGTCGAGGCGACGACCGGGGCGGCGCCGAAGGGCGGCGAGGCGTCCACGATCCGCACCGCCTCGGCGAGCTCGGGCCGTCGCGCCACCATCGCGTCGTAGATCAGGCTGTCCACGACGGCGCCGTCCACGACACCCTTCGCGACCGCCTCGATCGAGCGGTCGTGGCTCTGGGTGAGCTGGACGGAGCCGAAGAACGTCATCGGGTCGAGCTTGCGCTGCCGGAGCCAGTAGATCGCGTACGCGCGCCCGGACAGCGACAGCTCGTCGGTGAACGCGAAGCGTTTCCCCGCGAGATCCGCGAGCGAGCGCGCCGGGCTCGCGGCGGGCGCGATGAGGTAGGAGCGGTACGTGCTCGAGCCGCCGACGACCGGCACCGCGAGGAGCTCGATGCGCCCGGGGAAGCGCCGCTCCAGCTCGACGAAGCCGCCCGTGCAGACGATGGCGGCGTCGACCTGGCCCGTCCCGAGGAGGTCGTTCACCTCGCGGTAGGTGCGGCGCTGCACGAACTCGATCTCGACGCCGAGCCGCGTTCCGAGGTGCCCGAACAGCGCCGAGTACGACTGGAAGGTGTCCTGCGGCGAGAGCATCGCGGCGACGGAGAACCGCAGCTTCGGCGGGCCCGGCGCCTTCTCCGCGACGGTCCCCGCGCTCCTGAGGGACAGGTCCGCCTTCGCCTCGGGGAACGGAGACGAGGGACAGGCGAGGAGCGCGGGCGAGGTGAGCGCGACGAGCGTCCACACGCGGAGCCGACCGGCGATCGCGGCCATGGAGTCCCCTCCCCCACTCGCCGATTCTAGTCGCTCCGGAAGGGGATGGTACGCGTTCCGCGCATGAGGGATGGCGTCCTACATCGGAGCCACGCGCGAGGCGTCCCGTGGGCGCCGCGCCGGCGCTGGCGCACCGCGCGCGACACCGCGACCGCATCGGCTTCCGGCCGCCCGCACCGAGGCGAGGACCGCCGGAAGCCGTCCACGCCCTGCGGGCGTCCGAGACGCGGCGGGGCCGCGCGGGGCGCGGGGTGGCAAACCTCCGGCCCGCGTGCATGATCGTGCCCGCGGAGGCCCCATGTCCACGACGCTCGCCGCTGCGCTCCTCCTCTGGGCCGTGTCCGCGTCGGCGCCCGCGACGCTGAAGCGCGCGACGGGCGCCATGGTCGAGGTGACGAACGGCCAGGAGACCTACTGGCACGAGAAGGGCATCGCGCCGGACGACGTGGGCGCGGTCGTCGCGTACCTGAGGCGCGTGGGCGAGTCGAAGCCGGAGATCGTCCGCGTGCCGGGCCGGGCGGGGACGTTCCTCGCCTCCGACTTCGGCGGGAAGACGGGCGAGGACTTCGGCCGCTGCCTGTTCCTCCTCCAGAGCGCGAAGGGCGGCGTGCGCGAGCTCGCGAGGACGCGCGGCGCCGGCGACGCCTACAGCCTGACGCCGGTCGTCTTCCGGGGCGGCGGGCGCACGATCGTGCTCGCCGAGCTCGCCACCGAGTACAGCTGGGGGCTGCGCGTCTACGAGATCGCGGGGTCGTCGATCCACGAGCTGGGCTCCATCGACGCGGGCGTCCAGGGCGACCTCGGCGAGGAGGACCCGACGCCGTTCGCGAAGGTCTCGCTCGAGCGCGGCCGGGTCGTGGTGCGCTTCGACAGCGACCTCGTCGTCGGCACCGGCAAGGAGGGCGCGCCGGTCGCGAAGAAGCCCGTCGTGTTCCGGCAGGACGACGGCGGCTTCGCGCTCGTGAAGGCGCCCGCGCGGTCGAAGGCGCGGCGGTGACGGCCCACACCGGCCGACAGCCGCTCACCCACGGTGATTCCCGTTTCGTCGCCCGGACGGGATAGGCTGCACCGACAACCGCTCACGGAGGTCCTTCCATGCAGCCAGCGCCCGTCCAGCCGCCGCCGTCCCCGACGTCCGCCGCGACCGCAGCCGGCCCGCAGCACGCGTTCTCGGTGGGCGGGGTGCTCTCTCGCACCTTCTCGACCTGGTCGCGCCACCTCGTCGCCTTCTCGATCCTGACGGTCCTCGCGGCGGCGCCGTTCGTGCTCCTCGCGATCTTCGGCGACACGCCGATCCCCGGCCTCACCGCGCCGCCGCAGAGCCCGCTCGACGCGGCCGCCGGCGCGCCGCCGCCGCAGCTCCCGCAGGGCTTCTGGCTCGCCTACCTCGCGTCGATGCTGCTCTTCGTCGTGGAGGTCGGGGCCATCACGCACGGCGTGATCCACCACCTGGCGGGGAAGCGCGTGTCGCTGGGCGCGATGATCGGCGCGGGGCTGCGCCGCGCCATCCCGCTGCTCGTCGTCGGCGTGCTGTCGTACCTCGCCGTCTCGGTCGGGATGGTGCTCCTCCTCGTCCCGGGCGTCATCGTGGCGTGCTCGCTCGCGGTCGCGATCCCGGCGGTGGTCGTGGAGCGCCCCGGGGTGTTCGGCGCGCTGCGCCGGAGCTCCGCCCTCACGAAGGGGAAGCGGCTCGCCATCCTCGCCGTGTTCCTCGTCCTCGGCGTCATCGCCGTCGCGGTGAGCCTCGCCGGCAGCATGGTGCTGCCCGCGCTCACCGGGTCGTTCGCGCCGATGCTCGGGACCGTGCTCGGCCTCGTCGTGAACGTCGTGTTCGGGACGCTCTTCTGGGTCGCGCCGGGCGTCGTCTACCACGACCTCCGCGTGGCGAAGGAAGGCGTCGCCACCGCGCAGCTCGCGGCGGTGTTCGAGTAGCCGAGCGCGGGGCGGAGCCTCGGCGCGAGGGCCCGGCTCAGGAGAGCGACGACACGATGCGCGCCGCGGCGCGGACGAAGACCGGACAGCGCGTCCGGAACAGCCCCTCCTTCGCCGCGGCCTCGCGCCCCTCCGGCGTGCCGATGTCGACGCCGAGCAGGTCGCGACACTGGTCCGAGCCGTGCTCGCGCCGGAACCGCTCCAGGAACGCGAGCGCCAGCGCGTACGTCTTCTCGCGCGCCGCCTCGTCCTCCACGCGCGCGCGGCCGTGGACGAGGCCGATCGCCATGAGCGCGCCGTTGACGGCGCCGCACGTCCGGCCGGTGCGCGCGATCCCGCCGCCGTACGCGCACGCCACGCGGAGGGCCACGTCGCGGTCGAGCCCGTGGCGCTCCGCGAACGCGGCGAGCACCGCCTGACCGCAGGTGAACCCCTGGTCGAACAAGGTGACCGCGAGCGCGGCCGGGTCGATCTCGATGGGGCGCTCCACCCGTGCGAGTGTACCCGACGGACCGGCTCGGCGGCGGCATCACGTGTGGGTGTCGAGCACGTCCTGGAGGGACGGATCGCGCTCGATCACCGACCGGGCGTACGGGCAGCGCGGCGTGAGCTTCGCGCCCGCGGCGCGCGCCCACTCCACCCCCGCGTGGACGAGCCGCTTGCCGACGCCGCGGCCGCCGAGCCGGTCCGACACCCTCGTGTGCTCGATGACCGCGCGGCCGGCGGACGGCCGCACGTACGTCATCTCGGCGAGGCGCTCCCCGCCGACGTCCACGAAGAACGCCCCGCCGCGGGCGTCCTCCTCGTGCTGGATGGAGAGCTCCCCCCCGGTGGTCTCGTGCGTGCCCGCGCTCATGCCGGCCGGATAACGACCCGGGCCTCCCCCGTCACGAAGAAGCGCCCGGCGGCGACGTGGTGGACGGAGCGCCGCTCGGGATCCGAGAAGCGCCACTCGCCGTCCCGGAACACCTCGTCGTCCGCCCAGGCGGCGACCGTCTCGCACAGGAAGAGGTCCGCCCGCTCCGCGAGCGAGCGGTCCACGACGCGGCACTCGAGCCAGCCGAGGCAGCCCTCCACGAGCGGCGCGGCGACGCGCGACGCGGGCGTCGCGCGGAAGCCGAAGCGGGCCCACTTGTCGACCGCGCGCCCGTCCACCTGGCCCGCCGCGTAGACCGCGTCGAGCATCGACGCGGGCGGGATCGAGAGCGCGACCTCGCCGGAGGCGTCCACGAGCTCGCGCGTGGCGGTGCCCCCGGCGATCACCGCCGCGACGAGGGGCGGCTCGAAGTCCACCGGCATGACCCAGGCCGCGGGCATGACGTTCGTCCGCCCGGCGGCGGCGGAGGTGACGAGGACCACGGGGCCGTGATTGAGGAGGCGGTAGGACCGGCGGAGCTCGACGGCGACGCGCATCCTCCGAGGGTAGCGCGGCGGGGGGACGCGCGCCTCCCCGGGGGAGGACCTCGCGAGGACGGCGCCGCGGCGCCCCGCTCGTCGTTACCTTCCGGCCCCATGGACGCCGAGGTGGCGACGTTCGCCGAGCGCTTCCGCCGCGACCTCGTCGCGTTCGGGCCGCGGCTCGCGGCGGCGGCGGTGGTCGTCGTCGCGTCCTGGGTCGCGGCGCGCGTCGTCGGCGTGCTCGTGCGCCGGTTCGCCGGCGCCCGCGGCCTCGACCCCGATCTCATGAAGCTGCTCGGTCGCGTCGCGCGCGGCACGCTCGTCGTGTTCGGCGCCGTGACCGCGCTCGGCACGCTGGGGCTCGACGTGAGCGCGCTCGTGGCGGGGCTCGGGCTGACGGGGTTCGCGCTCGGGTTCGCGCTGCGGGACATCATCTCGAACACGCTCGCGGGCGTGCTGATCCTGCTGTTCCGGCCGTTCCAGCGCGGCGACCACGTCTCGGTGGCGGGCGCCGAGGGCGTCGTCGCGGACGTGGACCTGCGCTACACGACGCTCGTCGTGGACGAGGGGACGCGCGTGCTCGTGCCGAACTCGACGCTCTTCACGAACGCGATCCGCGTGCAGCGCAGGCGGTGAATCGGCGAGAGGCGAGTCAGACGTCGAGCGCGAACCCGATCTGCACGTCGGTCGCCGCCTGGCCGCCGCGGATCCCCCAGTTCGAGAGCGGCGGCTCGTGCAGCACGACGAGCACGCGCTGCGGGTCGACGCCCGCGCGACCGAGGTTCGACGCGATCGCGGCGAACAGCTTCCGCTTCGCGTCCGGCGTGCGGCCCGGGAACACGGCGAGCTCGACGAACACGGCGCCCGGGCCGTGGCGCGCCTCGAAGTCGCCTTCCGCGTACTCGTGCACCAGCTGGTTGCGGTCGTGCTCGGGGATGCGGAACGCCTCCACGAGCGCGGCGTGAACGCCGTCGAGGATCGCCCGCTTCTCCGCGACGGGCCGGCCGGCGCGGAGGTGGACGTGGACGAGGGGCATGGGACGGGCAATGTAGCGCGTCCGCCGGCCGGACACACCGGGGATCGCGCTGCGCCGCGGGGCGGCGTCCGATCCAATTCGCGGGCAATCGGGCCGGGCGGGATTTGCGCCGTGGCCCGTCGCGCCTCGGGCCATTGCGCGCCCATTGACCCGGCGTCCCGCCGGAGGACGGCGAGGAGCTCCTCCGCGACCCGAGTGGCCAGGGATTGCCCGCAGCGCCACATCGACTCGCCGTGCCTCGATTGCGGTCAATCGCCGCGGATAGCCGTGCGCGACGGCGTCGTCGAGGGCCACGACCCGCGGACGTCGTCTGCTACGTCGACCTCCCCGTCCGGCGATGGTCGCAGGATTGGCCGTCCACGTGAAACCGGATCCACCTCTTCCGGTCGGAAGAGCACGTCCGGAGCTGGTCGGGTTTCGCGCCGGGGACGGAGGACGGGATCCTTCCGCTGTCGTCCGTCATGGCCATCATGAGCACGCCCCGACAAACCGAGAGGATGAACGGGCGCTACCTGTCGTCCGCTCCCGCATACGCGCCGGGGTTCTTCCGGCGCGGCGACATCGCCCCGGCGGTCCGCGCCGCCGCGCGTCGACACTCGCAGTGCGTGCTCGGGCGACTCACTCGGGGACTTGCGCGCGCTCCCCCGGCCCGCGCGGGCGCGCCGCCGGGGTGCGCTCGGGTGCGATTTCACCTCCGCGGGGCGCACCGGGTGGAGTGCCCCTCTTCCGGCCGCCCCCGACGCCGCACACGTTGCCGGGCGATGGCTCGCTCGCTCGCCCCCACGCTCCGGAACGGCGTCGCCGTGGCGCTCGCCGGCGCCTGCGCCGTCGCTGCGCTCGGTCCGGCGCGCGTCGGAGGCCGCCTCGACGTGGTCCGCCCGCCGCGCCCGACCGCGCTCGCCGCGCACGCGCGCCACGACGCGCCGTGGATCCGCCGGGCGCCGCACGTCTACGCGGAGATCGCGCGCCGCGCCCGCGGGGTCCCCACCGCCGCGCGCACGCGCGTCGCGCGCGCCGTCCTCGAGGAGGCCGCCGCAGCCGCGCTCGACCCGCTGCTCGTGCTCGCCGTGGTCCACGTGGAGTCCGGCTTCGACTCCAGCGCCGTTTCGTCGGCGGGCGCGATCGGGCTCATGCAGCTCCTGATCACGACGATGGACGAGGAGGCGCGGCGCTCGCGCCTGCGGTCCTCGGACCCGTTCGATCCCGTCGCGAACGTGCGCGCCGGCGTGCGGTACCTGCGCCGCCTCGTGCGGACCTTCGGCGACGTGGACCTCGCGCTCATGGCGTACAACGCCGGGCCGGGCCGCATCGGGAAGCACGTGCGCGCCGGCGGCGTCCCGGCGCGCCTCCTGGGCTACCCGGCGCGGGTGCGCGACGCGGCGGCCCGGCTCGCCGCGGCCTGGGGCGACGACGCGGCGGCCGGGGTGCGCCTCGCGTTCGCCGCGCCCGCCCTGCCTGCGCGGATCCCCGCGCGCTCGATCGCCGCGCACGAGGCGGCGGCGCGCCTCGCGAGCGCGTGCATCGCCGCCCCGCCCGCGGTACAGGTGCCGCATGGCCCTCTTCTCCCGGCGCTTGCCGCACGTGCTGACGCGGGCGGACCTCGTGAAGATCCTCGCGCCGACGTATGCCGCGGCGCGCGGCGTGGACGAGGAGGAGGCGAGCGAGCGGCTCGCGCGCGCGCTCGCGGTGCCCGCCGCGCTCGACGACGTGTACCGCGGGATCTCCGAGGCGCTCCGCGCGGTGCAGGGGCCGCGCACGAGCGAGGACGCCCTCGTTGACAAGCTGTCCGCCGGCGTCGTCGCGCGGCGGTCGCGCGCCAGGGCCGCCGAGGCGACGCCCGCGATCTCGGCGGCGCTGGTGCGGCTCGATCTCGAGATCGGCCTCGCGCCGGAGGCGATGCGGGCCACGCTCACGACGCCGCGCGGGAGGACGCTCCTCGACGAGGGGCTCCGCGCGCTCGCGGCGCACCTCGTGAAGGACCTCCTGCGCGGCTGATCGCGCGGCCCGCGCGGCTGCGCGTCACGCCGGCCGCAGCACGGCGTCGTAGCCTTCCCCGCGGAGCTCGAGCAGGCAGAACCCGTGGCCGAACGGGTCCGAGAGGAGCGCGATCCGCCCCCACGACTTCCCCTCCGCGGCCCGCTCGAGCTTCGCGCCGGCGTCGGTCGCCCGCCGGACCGCGGCGTCGAGGTCGTCCACGACGAAGTCGAGGTGCACCGGGGTCCAGTGGCGCTCGTAGTCGCGGAGCGCGCGGGTGCCCGCCGGCAGCGCGGCGGTGCCGGGCGGCTTCGCGAGGAGGTCGATCGGGGCGGGTGCGCCGACCAGCTCGACCCACTCGTCGCCGAGCCGCCGGCTGGCGGCCAGCCCGAGTGCGCGCGTGTAGAACGCGACCGCGCCCTCCAGATCGTCCACGTCGATGCACACGCGCACGCCGGGCATGACGCATCTCTAACCCTCGCGGGCCGCCGCGTCCGCGTCCTGCTTGGGACGCGACCGGGCGGCGCACGGGCGGCGCCGCCTCCCGGCCGGTCACAGGACGGGGATGGCGCGCGCCACGACCGCGAGGTGGCACGCGGCGGCCGCGATCACGAGCGCGTGGAACACCTCGTGGTACCCGAACACGCGCGGGAACGGATCCGGCCGCCGCGCGGCGTAGACGACCGCTCCGAGCGTGTACGCCGCGCCGCCCGCGGCGAGGAGCGCGAGGGCCGGCGTCCCGAGCGCCGCGCGCAGCTCGGGCAGCACCGGGATCACCGCCCAGCCGAGCGCCACGGCGTGGGCGCCCACGTGGGGCTTCGGCGCGGGGACCCAGAGGATCGACTGCACGCCGCCGAGCGAGGCGCCGGCCCAGACGGCGGCGAGGAGCGGCAGGCCGCTCGCCGGCGGCAGGAGGAGGCACATCGGCGTGTACGTGCCGGCGACGAGCAGGAAGATCGCCGAGTGGTCGAGCCGGCGCATCCACGCGCGCGCCCGCGGCGGCCAGCTC
>DASSSJ010000037.1:0-55344 GCA_035708485.1 Anaeromyxobacter sp.
AGGAGCCCCCGGCCGAGGGCGTCCAGGAGCCCCCCGCGGCGGGCGTGCAGGAGCCGCCGGGCGCGGAGAAGGCCGCGCCGGCGCAGCCCCGGACGGCGGCCGAGCCGCCCGCGCGCAAGCACACGCCGCGCTGGTTCTGGATCGTCTCCGCCGCGGCCCTGCTCGGCCTCGTCGTCCACTACGCGACGTTCACCTTCGAGCGGGTCGAGATCTTCAAGATGCTGCTCGGCTCGTTCTTCCCGCTCTCCACCCTGATCCTGGCGGTGCTCGGCACGATCATCTTCGGCTGGGCGACGCCCACCGAGGCCGCGGCGATGGGCGCCGCGGGCGGGCTCCTCCTCGCCGCCGCCTACCGGAAGCTCACCTTCGGGATCGTGAAGGAGTCGGTCTTCCTCTGCGCCAAGACCACCGCGATGGTCTGCTGGCTCTTCGTCGGATCCTCGATCTTCGCGGCGGCGTTCGCGCTGCTCGGCGGCCAGGAGATCATCGAGCGCTGGGTGCTCGGGCTCAACATGAGCCCGCTGCAGTTCCTGCTGCTCGCCCAGTTCATCATCTTCGTCCTGGGCTGGCCGCTCGAGTGGACGGAGATCATCGTCATCTTCATGCCGATCTTCCTGCCGCTGCTCGGGCACTTCGACATCAACCCGCTCTTCTTCGGGCTGCTCGTCGCGCTGAACCTCCAGACCGCGTTCCTGTCGCCGCCGGTCGCGATGGCGGCGTTCTACCTGAAGGGCGTCGCGCCCCGGCACGTCACCCTGAACCAGATCTTCGCCGGGATGATGCCGTTCATGGCGATCCAGGTGATCGCGCTCGCGCTCCTCTACATCTTCCCCCAGATCGGGCTGTGGCTCCCGGAGGTGCTCTACAGGTGACCGCGATCGCCGCACGCATCGGGCAGGTCGTCGGGGCGGCGAACGTGATCACGGACCCCGCCGAGCTGCTCGTCTACGAGGCGGACGGGCTCACGCACGGCCGGACGGCGCCCGCGCTCGTCGTGCTGCCGGGCTCGACGGCCGAGGTGGTCGAGGTCGTGCGGATCGCGCGCGAGGCGGGGGTGCCGCTCGTGCCGCGCGGCGCCGGCACGGGCCTCTCCGGCGGCGCCCGGCCGGTCGAGGGCTGCGCGGTCGTGTCGCTCTCGCGGATGCGCCGCATCCTCGAGGCCGACCTCGCGAACGGCTGGGTCCGGGTGGAGCCGGGGGTCGTGAACCTCGACGTCACCAAGGCCGTCTCCGCGCAGGGCTGGTACTACGCGCCCGATCCGTCTTCCCAGGGCGTCTGCTCGATCGGCGGCAACGTCGCCGAGAACTCGGGCGGCGCCCACTGCCTCAAGTACGGCTTCACGACGAACCACGTCCTCGCGGTCGAGGTCGTCCTCTCCGACGCGAGCGTGGTCCGGTTCGGCGGGCCGGCGCCCGACGCGCCCGGCTACGACCTCCTGGCGCCGCTCGTCGGCGCGGAGGGGATGTGCGGCATCGTGACGGAGGCGACGCTGAAGCTCCTGCGGAGGCCGGAGATCACCCGGACCTTCTTCGCGACCTTCCCGTCCACCGACGAGGCGGGGGCGGCGGTGTCGGGGATCATCGCGGCGGGCATCCTGCCGGCGGCGATCGAGATGATGGATCGGCTCGCGATCGAGGCCGCGAAGGCGGCGACCGGGCTCGACTGGCCCGACGTGGGCGCGGCGCTCCTCATGGACGCCGACGGGCCGCGCGCGGAGGTCGAGCACGTCTCCGCGGCCGCCATCGAGATCGCGCGCGCCGCCGGCGCGCTCGAGATCCGCGTCCCGCGAGACGAGGCGGAGCGCGCGCTCATGTGGAAGGGGCGCAAGAGCGCCTTCGCCGCCGTCGGGCGGATCAGCCCGAACTACCTCGTGGAGGACGGCGTCATCCCGCGCTCCGAGATCGCCCGCGTGCTCCGCGAGATCGAGCGCATGGCGCGGGACGCCGGCCTGCGCGTCGCGAACGTGTTCCACGCGGGCGACGGGAACCTCCACCCGCTCGTCCTGTACGACGCCCGGAGGCCGGGGGAGGAGGCGCGCGCGGCGGCCCTCGGCGGCGAGATCCTGCGCCTCTGCATCCGCTCGGGCGGCTCGATCACCGGCGAGCACGGCGTCGGCGCCGAGAAGGCCCGCTTCATGGCGGAGCAGTTCCGCGAGCCAGACCTCGACACGATGGCGAAGGTCCGCTGCGCGTTCGACGGCGCGGGGCTCATGAACCCCGGCAAGGTCTTCCCCACGCCCCGCCTCTGCGGCGAGCGGCCGGGCCCCTACCGCCCCCACCCCGCCGAGGTGGCCGGGCTCGCGGAGCGCTGGTGAGCGCCGCCCCCCGCCCCGTGGCCGAGGGCGACGCGATCCTCGGCGTCCGCCCCCGGCTCGCGCTCGAGCCCGCCTCCCTGGACGAGGCGGCCGAGGCGCTGGGCGCCCTCGCCCGGGACCGGCTCGCGGTCGCGTTCGTCGGGGGCGGCACCGAGCTCGATCTCGGCGCCCCGCCCTCCCGCCTCGACGCGGTGCTCCACACGCGCCGCCTCTCGAAGGTGCGCGAGCACGCGCCGTCCGACCAGATCGTCGCGGTCGAGGCGGGGATCACGCTCGCCGAGCTCCAGCGCCACCTCGCCCCGCACCGGCAGCGGCTCGCGCTCGACCCGCCCGAGCCGGAGCGCGCCACGATCGGCGGGATCGTGGCCGCGAACGCGTTCGGGCCGCGCCGCACCCGCCACGGCTCGGTCCGCGACCTCGTCATCGGCATGACCGTCGTGCGCGCCGACGGCGTCGTCGCCCGCGGCGGCGGGAAGGTCGTGAAGAACGTGGCGGGGTTCGACGTCCCGCGCCTGTTCTGCGGATCGCTCGGGACGCTCGGGCTCGTCGCGGAGGTCGTCTTCCGGCTGCACCCGCTCCCCGAGGCCTCCGCCACGGTCGCGTTCGAGGGGCTCGACGCCGCGGACGTGGCGGAGACCGTGCCGGTCCTGCGCGACCTCGGGGTCGAGCCCACCGCGCTCGCGGCGCTCCCGCCGCAGGGGGCGGGGCGAGGCTTCACCGTCGCCGTCCGGTTCGAGGGGTTCGCGCCCGGGGTGCGCGAGCAGGTGGAGCGCACCCTCGCGCGCGCCGGCGGCG
This sequence comes from Anaeromyxobacter sp., assembly GCA_035708485.1. Lineage (GTDB taxonomy): Bacteria > Myxococcota > Myxococcia > Myxococcales > Anaeromyxobacteraceae > Anaeromyxobacter. The sequence continues at coordinate 3,110 of DASSSJ010000037.1, forward strand.
GCGACCGCGTCGAAGGGGCCGACGAGGCGGCGCTCTGGGCGCGCCACGACGCCGCGCGCGCCGCGGGCGACGTCCGCGCGAAGGCGACCTTCGGGCCGGGCCGGGTCGCGGACGCGATCGAGGCGCTCCGCCCGCTCGCCGCGACGCTCCGGGGCGGCGCGCTCGTCGTCCACCCGGCCATCGGCGTCGCCTTCGCCGCGGGGACGCTCGAGGACGCCGCCGCGACCGCCGGCGCCGTGGACGCCGCGCGCGCCGCGCTCGCTCGCCTCGCGAGCGGCGCGCTCGTCCTCGCCGCCGCGCCCGCCGCGCTCCGCGCGCGCGCCGACCCGTGGGGCCCGCCGCCGCCCGCCCTCGAGGTGATGCGGCGGCTCAAGGCGCAGCTCGATCCCGACGGGCGGCTCGCGCCGGGGCGCTTCGTGGGGGGGCTCTGATGCCGCACGAGGTCCACCGGCCCGGGTCCACGTCCGCCGCCGAGGTCGCGCTCGCGGGCGGGCCCGGCGCCCCCGCGCGCGCCGAGCGCGAGCCCCGCGGCCCGGGCGCGAGCGGCGCGCGCTCGCCCGCCGACGACTGCGTGCACTGCGGCTTCTGCCTGCCCACCTGTCCCACCTGGCAGAACTGGCAGGAGGAGATGGACTCGCCGCGCGGCCGGATCGACCTGTTCCGCGCGCTCGAGGACGGGCGGGTGGCGATGTCGCCCGCGGTCGCCGCCCACTTCGACCGCTGCCTCGGCTGCATGGCGTGCCTCACGGCGTGCCCGTCGGGCGTCCGCTACGACCACGTCGTCGACCGCGCGCGGGTGCTCGTCGAGGAGCGGCACCCCCGCCCGCCGGGCGACCGCCTCTGGCGCTCCCTCGTGTTCGCGCTCTTCACGCGCCCCGCGGTGCTGCGGCTCGCCGCGGTGACGCTCTGGATCCTCCGCGTCACCGGGCTGCAGGCGCTCGCGCGACGCCTCGGGATCCCGCGCCTGTCGCGCCGGCTCGCGGCGCTGGACGCGCTCGCGCCACCGCTGCGCGCCGCCGAGGTGTTCCAGCGGCTGCCGCGCGTGACGGCGGCGGAGGGCGGGCGGCGGCTCCGCGCGGGCCTCCTCGGCGGGTGCGTCCAGCGGGTCTTCTTCCCCAACGTGAACGGCGCCACGCTCCGCGTGCTCGCCGCGGAGGGGATCGAGGTCGTGGTCCCGGAGGGGCAGGGCTGCTGCGGCGCCCTCTCCGTCCACGCGGGACGCGCCGGGGAGGCCCGGCGCCTCGCCCGCGCGCTCGTCGAGGCGTTCGAGAAGGAGCAGGTGGACGTCGTCGTCGTGAACGCCGCCGGGTGCGGCTCCCACCTCAAGGACCTCGCCCACGTGTTCGCGGACGACCCGGCCTTCCTCCCGCGCGCCCGGGCGTTCGCGGAGAAGGTCCGCGACGTCACGGAGCTCCTCGCCTCCCTTCCGCAGCGCGCGCCCCGTGCGCCGCTCCGCGCGCGGATCGCGTACCACTCGCCGTGCCACCTCGGCCACGCGCAGCGGATCACGGAGGCGCCGCGCGCGCTGCTCCGGGCGATCCCGGGCGTCGAGCTCGTCGAGGTGCCCGACGGCGAGCAGTGCTGCGGCTCCGCCGGCATCTACAACCTCGTGCAGCCGGACAGCGCGGACGAGATCGGCCGCCGCAAGGCCGAGGCGGTCCTCTCGACGCGGGCCGCGATCCTCGCGAGCGCGAACCCCGGCTGCTCGCTCCAGATCCGCCGGATGCTCGCGGAGAAGGGGAGCGCGGTCGAGGCGGCCCATCCGATCGAGATCCTGGATCGCGCGATCCGGGGCGGGTGACGCGCCGCGCGGGCCGAGATCGCCCCGCCGGCCGCGGCGCTCGAGGAGCGCCGCGACCGCCGCCGCGCGGCCGGCCGTCGAGATCCCGGGCCGCGGCCCGTCACCGGGCGGGGCAGGACGCGAGCGTCCGGCGGATCCGCTCGAGGTACGCGGCGCCCGCCCGCTCCGCCGGGCGCAGGGCGGCGCGCCAGCGGACGAGCCAGCCGTACGCGTCGGTCAGCCAGTCGAGGTAGCGGGGGAACGTCGCCGCGCCGGCGCGCGCGACGCGCGCGTTCCAGACGGTCACCACGGCGGCGTACGCGTGCGCCTCGCGCTCCTCCCGCTCCAGCGCGACGCGCCACGAGAGCCGCGCCATGTCCCGGCCGTCCCACGCGCCCGGCGGGCAGACGATGCCGTCGCGCACGCCGTAGCCGCCCTCGCGCCGCACCGCGGGGAACCGCCGGCAGACGCGGGGTCGGAACCGGTACGCCCCGCAGCGCGGCGGTCCGTCGCCGGCGCTCAGGAAGGCGCACGGCGGGCGAACCTCCGCGGAGCGCGGCGGCGCGAGGACGAGATCGTACGACGGGCCGCCGGGCTCGAGCAGGAACCCCGTCGCGGTGCGCGCGGCCTGCGGCTGGCACCAGAGGAACGCGTGCGGCGGGATCCCGGTCCCGTCCGCGAGGCGCCGGACGTCGTCGCCGGTGACGTGGACGGCGTACGCGCTGCAGCAGCGCGCGTCGCAGGTGCCGCACGGGCTCGCGGTGGGGGCGCCCATGGTGACGCCGGCGCCGCTCACCCCGCGGGAGGGCGCCCCGGCGCGTGGCCGGCGCGCGCCAGGTCTCGCCCGCCCGCGGCGAAGAACGCGATCGCGAACATCGCGGGGACGAGGAGCCCCTCGTTCCAGCGCGCGAACGCGAACGAGGCGCCCAGCGCGGCGGCGAGCAGCGCCCCCACGGCCCGGCGCCAGCGGTGCGCGTCGAAGATCGGGACGTACCCGCGGGGCGGCGTCCACGGGCGCAAGGACTCCACCTCGGCGCGGAGCACCGCGCGCTCCGCCTCGGGCGCGGCGAGCCACGCCCACGCGTCGCGCACCACCTGCCCGAAGAGGAGCAGCCACGCGAGCACGAGGACGAGCGGCACCCAGCGCACGTCGGAGCGCGACGCGAGCAGGGAGGCGGTCGCGCCGACGACCATCACCCCCACGAACACGATCGCGAAGAGGTGCCCGACGGCGCTCGTGGGTGACGCGACGCCGTGCTCGCAGAACCGGATGACCAGCCGTGGACCCCACCGCATGGCCGAAGTCCCCGCAGCGCGACGGAGACTCTGTCACCCCCGGCTCGTCTCGTCCAGTTCGAGGCGCGGCGTCCGTCCCCGTCGTCGCCCGCGGTCGGGTTCGGGGTCGGGGCCGAGGTCGAGGTCGAGGTCGGGGTCGAGGTCGGGGTCGCGGTCGGGGTCGAGCTCGGGGCCGGACTCACGCGCCCGGCTGGTGCACGATGCGGAGGTACGGCCTCGGCGCCTTCCACCCCTCGGGGAACTGCTTGCGCGCCTCCTCGTCGGTGACCGATCCCGCGATGATGACGTCCTCCCCCTGGTGCCAGTTCGCCGGGGTCGCCACGCGGTACTTGGCGGTGAGCTGGATCGAGTCCAGCACCCTCAGCACCTCGTCGAAGTTCCGGCCCGTCGTCATCGGGTACATGAGGATGAGCTTCACCTTCTTGTCGGGCCCGATGAGGAAGACCGTGCGCACGGTCTGGTTCTCCGCGGGCGTGCGCGCCTTCGCGTCACCGCTGACGGACGCCGGGAGCATGTCGTAGAGCTTCGAGACCTTGAAGTCCGCGTCCCCGATGATCGGGTAGTTCGGCGCCGCGCCCTGCGTCTCCTCGATGTCCTTCGCCCAGCGGGCGTGATCCGCGACGGAGTCCACGCTCAGGCCGATGATCTTCGTGCTCCGCCTGTCGAACTCGGGCTTGATCCGCGCCAGGTAGCCGAGCTCGGTGGTGCAGACCGGGGTGAAGTCCTTGGGGTGGGAGAAGAGGATGGCCCACTGGTTCCCGATCCACTGGTGGAAGTCGATGGGGCCGTGGGTGGTCTGGGCCGTGAAGTTCGGTGCCTCGTCGCCGATTCGCAGGGGCATGGGGAGCTCCTTTCTGGATGCGCGAAGCTGTAACCGTCCGGTGCGCAGATGCCACCCGAAGGCGTAGGTTTGCCCCGACCTGGAGCCCGGACGAGGAGCCGAGCAGCCGGCGGCCGGTGCCCCGACAGGGGCGCGGAGAGGCCGGCGGGCGAGCTCAACCGCCCAGCTTGCGGTCGACGAGCGCCTGCAGGTCCCCCACGTTGCGCAGCTTCAGCACCTCGAGCGTGCGGAAGCGGACGCCGAACGCGTGCTCGACGGCGGCGAGGAGCGCGACGTGGGCGAGCGAGTCCCATCCCGGCACGCGCGGCGCGGAGGTCTCTTCCTCGATCGGGAACGACGCGTCGAGCCGGAGCTGCGCGCGGATGACGGACCTCAGCTTCTCCGAGACCATGGGCGCTCCCTCCTCACGGCACGTCCAGCTCGCCCGCGAGCACCCGCTCGCGGTTCGCCTTGCGGCTCGGCTTGCCGGCCGAGCTCTTGATGAGCCACCGCGGCGGGGCGACGAGGACGCGCGCGATGGTGACGTCGATCGCCATGCCCGCGAGCTGGATCGCCGTGCGCAGCGCGTCCGCGGCGGCGGTGCCGTGGCGCTCCGACTCGGCGACCACCCACACCTGCTCGGTGCCGAGCGCCTCGTCGGCGACGCCGAGGGCGACGACGCGCCCCGGGAGGACGCCCTCGACCGCGCTCACCGCGTCCTCGACGTCCTCGGGGTACAGGTTCTTCCCGGCGACGATGATGACGTCCTTCTTGCGGCCGACGACGAACACCTCGCGCTCGACGCGGAACCCGAGATCGCCGGTGCGGTACCGGCCGTTCGAGAGGACCGCGGCCGTCTCGTCGGGCAGGTTGCGGTACCCGTCGAAGAGCGAGCGCGACGCCACCACCAGCTCGCCGACGCGGCCGTCGCGAAGCGGCCTCCCGTCGTCCGCGACGACCTCCACCTCGCAGCCCGGGATCGGCGTGCCCGACGACACGCACGTCCGGGCGCGCTCGGGGTCCCGCGGCGGCGCGGCCTCGCCGCGCGCGAGCGCGTCGCGGTCGACCTCGACCACCCGCGCCGGACGGGACGGCGCGGTCTGGGTCACGGCGAACGTGGTCTCCGCCATCGCGTAGCACGCGCCGAGGGTCTCGGGTCGCAGGCCGCGCGGCGCGTACCGCGCGAGCATCCTGGCGTGGCTGTCCGCGCGCACCGGCTCCGAGCAGTTGACGAGCAGGCGCACGCTGTCGAGCCGGAGGCCCTCGAGGTCCTCGTCGTGCACGCGGTCGGCGAGGAGGTTGTAGGCGAAGTTGGGCAGCCAGGAGAGCGTCGCGCGCTCCCGCGAGATCGCCTCGAGGAGCAGCACCGGCGCGGAGATCCACTCGAACGGATCGAGGGTCACGACGGGCACGGCGCAGGCGAGCGGCAGCTGGAACGCCGCGATGAGCCCCATGTCGTGGTAGAGGGGCAGCCAGCTCGCGATCCGATCCTCCGGGCCGAGGCCGATCGCGGCGGCGTAGTCGCGGACGTGCTCGAGCACCGCCGCGTGGGAGAGGACCACCGCCTTCTGGAGCCCGGTCGTCCCCGACGAGTGCTGGAGGAGGCACGGCAGGTGGGGGTCCGCGCCGGGCCGGGCCGCCGCGGGCGCCGCCGCGCCGCCGCCGCCGAGGTCCCGCTCCAGCGGGAACAGGACCCCCTGGACCGTCGATCCCGGAGCCTCGACGAGCGGCCTGACCTGCTGCTCGAGCGCGCGCTCGGTCAGGATCCAGCGCAGGCCGGAGCGGCGCGCCATGCCGGAGAGGCCCTGGACGAACTTCGACGGGTGGAGCCGCGGGTTCGGGTACGCGAGCACCGACGCGATCGCGCCGGCGCCCGAGATCCCCATGTACAGCGGGTAGAACGCGCGGTGGTGGCGCAGGATCGTCGCGCACACGTCGCCCGGCCGGACGCCGGCGTCCGCCAGGGCGCGCGAGAACCGCGCCGCCTGCGCGACGAGGTCGCCCCACCTCCACCGGAACGGCTCCTCGCCCGCGACCCAGTGCACGATCGCCTCGCGCTCCGGCGCGCGCCGCGCGTTCTCCGTCCACCGCGTCCAGAGCTGCTCGCCCGCCATCCTTCACCTCCTCGCGTCGCCGCCGGGGTCGAGCAGCCGCGCGACCGTGACGTGCAGCGCGCCCACCTCGTCGGCGTTGCGCCGCCGGTACGCCTCGCGCGCGGCGCGGATCGCGGCGATGGCCTCCTCGACGTTCCCCGGCTCGAGCCGCACGCCGAAGTCCGCGGGCGGCGGCCCCGCGTCCGGCGCGGCGACGCCGAGGACGCGGTCGAGCACCCAGTCGCCGACGACCTCCTTGAAGTGGGAGGAGTCCCAGTACCAGCGCATCTCGCGCCGGTCGCCCGGCGGCGGCAGCGGCTCGGTGGTGACCGACGAGTACGCGCCGAAGTCCCAGAGCGGGACGGGCGCGCGGCCGGGGTGCCGCGCCGCGTCCGCGGCGAGGAAGGCGACGAGCGCGCGCTTCCCGGCCTCGATCCGGTCCCACTCGCCGGCGGCCGAGGCGATCTCGAGCTGGCGCGCGTGCGCCGGCGTCACGAAGATGCGCAGGTCCACGTCGTGCGCGCGGCAGAAGTCCACGATGCGGCGGACGTACTCGAGCGAGGTCTCGTCCGGCGGCGCCGGGGCGGCGGGCGGCGCGGCCGCGGCGGCGGTCCGCGGGGGCGGCGCCCGCCAGCCGATCTCCTCGCGGTCGTTCGCCTCGAAGTAGGCGCGCGGCGACACGTCGTGGAACATCTCGCCCGGGCGGCGGAAGAAGAGCTCGCCGTGCCGCTGCCCGTCCGGCCCGAGCCACTCCGGCTCGTCCACGTCCTGCCCGCGCAGCGTGTCGAGCGACGCCGAGAGCGTGTCCACGCTCGCGAGGAGCCGGAGGTCCGCGGCGAGGAGGCGGGCGCCGTCGAGCGCGCCGCCGTCGCGCAGGAGCGCCGGATCGAAGCTCGGCCGCACCGGGCTCGGGAAGTCGGCGAGGTGCCAGGTGTCGAGCCCGAGCACGACCTGCGCGAGCGGCCGGACCGCCTGCGCGTGGACGAGGTAGGCGAAGAGCTCGTGCGTGGTGGCGCCGTCGAACGACACGTTGTGCCGCGGCGCGATCCTCCAGCCCGGGTGCGTCATGCGCAGGCCGACGTGGCTGCGCGACGTGCCGAGCGCGATCGCGCGCGGGGCGAGCCGGCGGAGGTCGTAGGCCTTCGCGAGCCGGACGCGCTGGTGGATCGCCGGCTTGCGGGCGTTCACGCCCTCCCGGACCACGAGGCGCGTCGTGCCGAAGGGGTCCACGATCGCGTTCGCCGCGACGACCGCCCCGACGGCGAGCGCGGTGGTGAGGAGGACGGCGGCGAGGTAGCGGCGGGGCGCGGGCATCCTAGAACTTGAAGTAGATGAACTCGGAGACGCGCGTCAGCGCGACGAGCGACGCGGCGGCGAGGAGGCCGATGGCGATCCCCCAGCGCGGCGACGGCGCCCACGCGAGCGGCAGGAGCGGGCGCGCGTCCGGCGGCGCGTCGCCCGGGCCGGCGTACCCGACGAGCTGCTGGCTGTTCGGCGCGACGCGCGCGACGAGGAGGAGCGCCGCGGCGGCGGCGAGCGCCGCCGCCGTGTCGGCGAACGCCGCGCGGCCGGCCGCGCCCCCGGCGCCCGCCATCGCGGCGAGGACGCGCCCCGCCGTCGCGAGGTCGGGCGCGCGGAAGAGCACCCAGGCGGCGACGACCGCGGCGAGCGTGAGGAGCCCGGCCGCGACGCGGCCGGCCGCGCCGCCCCGTCCGGCCAGCCGCCAGCGCGCCGCGAGCGCGCGCCACCCGTGGTTCACGGCGAGGAACACCCCGTGGAGGCCGCCCCAGGCGACGTAGGTCCAGCCCGCCCCGTGCCAGAGCCCGACGAGGAGCATCGCCACGAGGAGGTGCCGGTACGGCCGGGCGCGGCCGCGGCGGGCGGCGCGGAGCGCGAGCGGCGTGAACACGAGGTCGCGCACGAGCCGCGACAGCGTGACGTGCCAGCGCTGCCAGAACTCGACGGCGCTCGTCGCGCGGTACGGCGAGGCGAAGTTCACGGGGAGGCGGATGCCGAGGAGGAGCGCCGCCCCGATCGCCATGTCCGAGTAGCCGGAGAAGTCGAAGTAGATCTGCCCCGCGTACGCGAGCGCGCCCGCCCAGGCGTCGGCCGGGGCGAGCGCCTGGCCGGCGGCGGCGGCCCCGAACCGCGCGTCGGCGTACGGCGCGACGAGCCCGGCGAGGAGCACCTTCTTCGCGAGCCCGATCGCGAGGAGCGTGACGCCGGTCGCCGCCATCGCGCCGGTCGCACGCGCGCCGCCGCGGAGCTGCGGGACGACCTCGTCGTGGCGGACGATCGGCCCCGCCGCGACGTACGGGAACAGCGACGCGAACAGCGCGTACTCGAGCGGGTCCGCCCGCTCGATCCCGCCGCCCGCGGCGGCGACGAGCGACCCGATCATCGCGAAGGTGAAGAAGGAGATGCCGAGCGGGAGGGCGAGGCCGGGGAGCGGCAGCTCGAGCCCGAGCAGCGCGTTCGCCGTCGAGGCGGCGAAGCCGGCGTACTTGAAGGCGGCGAGCACGCCGAGGTCCAGGGCGATCGCGCCGGCGAGGACGCCCGTCGCGACGCGCGGCCGCCGCTCGCCGAGGGCGCACAGCGCGGACACCGCGCCGAAGTTCACCGCGACGAGCGGCACGAGGACGAGCAGGTGCGCCGGGCTCGAGCGCGCGTAGAACGCGAGCGACAGGACGAGGAGCGCGGCGTTGGCGCGCCGCGGGCCCGCGACGCGCGCGACCCCGTGGAACACGAGGGCCGCGAGGGGCAGGAACGCGAGCAGGTACTCGTAGGACGTGAACGGCATGCGGCCGTCGCCCGTCACGCTCGGAGCGGGACGACCCGCGCGGGACGCGACGGGACGGGGCGTAAGCGAGCATGCGGGCGCCGTCCGGGGAAGTCCGGCCCCTGCTCAGGGCGTCACCCAGTCGAGGACGACCTTCCCGGAGCTCCCCCGCCGGGCTCGAGCGCGCGACCGGCGCCGGCGAGGACGTTCGTGCGGCGGTGCGGCCACTTCGCCGCGGTGGTGCGGCCGCCGTCCGGGAGACGTCGAGGTGCACCCGGCGGCGCGCCGGGCCTTCCCGGGACGCGGGGAGCGTCGCCCGCTCACCGGTAGCAGAGGGGGAGCGCGGCCGCCGCGTCCACGTCCGTCAGCCGGAACGTGACTGGCGGGCACGGGCCCTGCTGATCCGAGCGGACCGCCGGGTGCTCCGATCCGACGGTCAGCCCGGAGGAGGTGACCCATGCGCGCGGCGGGTGCTGCCCGGACCCGATCGTGAGCGGGACCGCGGTCGCGGCGAGGTCCGTCCGCGCCGGATCCTGGGGCGCGAAGTCGAACAGGACGCGCACCGGATCGTTCGTGCAGCTCGACTCGCCGGGAGGCGCGGTCTCGACCGACGCGATCCGCGCCGTCCCGGGCGTGTCCGCGTACGGACCGCAGCGGCCGACGCCCTCGGTGGTCGTGCAGCCGGCGGCGGCGGCCAGGGCGATCGCGCAGCAGCGCGCGACGCCCGCGCGGCGGGCTCGGGGGAGCCGCTCGCCGCGCGGGCGCCGGCGGGCCACGTGCGTCGCTCCCGTCACGGACAGTACAGGGTGGACTTGATGCAGCGGCCGTCGCCGCAGTCCTTGTAGCCGGACGGGCACCCGGAGCACGTGCCGTTCACGCAGACGGGCCGGGTCGACGGGCAGCCGCAGTACACCCCCCCGCACGCGTTCGAGAAGGTGCCGCACTTGCCGGAGCCCACCGCCGCGCAGGTCGGCGCCGTGCAGGCGAGGTCGTCCGGATCGCCCTGCGTGTAGCAGCCGAGCCCCGCGCACGTGGACGGCTTTGGCCCGGTGCCCCAGTTGCACCAGCGGTCGCCGTCCCGGTCCTCGCAGACGACCGGCGGCGGCGTCGCGCCCACCGGCACCATCTGCGTCGGGCCGCGCAGGGTCACGTCGCTGAAGCCGCAGCCCGACCACGGAATGTCGCCGAGATCGAGCCGCGCGCGCGCGTAGCCGCCCTCGCCCCACCCCGAGCCCCAGCTGTTCTTCAGGATCCACCGCGTCCCGCAGCTGAAGTCCTCCCACCCGGCGATGACGATGCAGTGGTCCCACGCGCCGATGCACACCGTGACCGGGCCGCGCGTCAGCAGGCCGCCTGCGCGCGCCGCCGGGCGCCCGGGTCGTCCGGGAGCGAGGCGTGGCCGAGCAGGAGGCGGTGGACCGCGACGCGCGCGCCCACCGCCTGGACGCGGAGCTCCGCCGGCGCGAGCGCGGCGACCTGGCACGTCTCCTCGCAGACGCCGCGCGCCTGGACGCGATCGCCGTCCTCGAGCGCGGGGTAGGTCTCGTAGACGAGGTGCTCGGCGCCGCCGCGGTCCACGACGACGACGCGCGCGAGGCCGTACGGGTGATCGAAGCGGACGTCCACGTCGACGGCGACGCTCGAGACCGGAGCGGTCTCGCCGAGGGCGACGACCGCCTCCTGGCCGGCGGTCTCGCCCGGCGCCGCGGCCGCCGAGGCGCTCCCGCTCAGCACCTGCCCGAGCGCGACGACCTCGTCGGTGCGGGTCGTGAACTCGGGCCGACGGTCGCGAGGCTCCGCGGCCGAGCCCGCCGCCGCCGCGGCGGCGACCGAGGCGACCGCGAGTGAGCGAAGAAGGCGCATGTCTACCCCCCGTGCGTGTCCACGGCCGCGACCGCCGCCGACCGGCGACCGGCGGACCGTGCGTGTGGCGCGAGAGGCTGCCGGACCGCACGCGGAGTGTCAACACTAGAAGTGCAGATGTGCGGTTCGCACGCCGCGGCGTCGAACGGCTCGCGGTCTCGGCAGACACGACTCCTGCACGCGCCGCCGTCGCCGGGCCTGGACCCATCGCTACGGCGCGGTCCAGTCGAGGATGACCTTCCCCGAGCGCCCGCTGCGCATCACGTCGAAGGCGCTCTGGAATTCGTCGATCGGAAACCGGTGCGTGATGACGGGAGCGATGTTCAAGCCGCCTTGCAGCATCGCGACCATCTTGTACCAGGTCTCGAACATCTCCCGCCCGTAGATGCCCTTCAGGAAGAGCCCCTTGAAGACGAGCTGGTTCCAGTCCACCGCCTCGGGCCCGGGCATGATGCCGAGCATCGCGATCTTCCCGCCGTGGTTCATCACCTCGAGCATCTGCCGGAAGGCGGGGCCGTGGCCGCTCATCTCGAGGCCGACGTCGAACCCCTCCTTCATGCCCAGCTCCTCCATCACGCGGCGCAGGTCCTCCTGCGGCACGTGGACCGTCCGCGTCGCGCCCATCCGCCGCGCGAGCGCGAGGCGGTAGTCGTTCACGTCGGTGACGACGACGTTCCGCGCGCCGACGTGGCGCGCGATCGCCGCGGCCATGATCCCGATGGGCCCGGCGCCGGTGACGAGCACGTCCTCGCCGACGAGGTCGAACGAGAGCGCCGTGTGGCCGGCGTTCCCGTACGGATCGAAGATCGACGCGATCTCGTCGGAGACGTCGTCCGGGATCCGGTAGACGTTCTCCGCCGGGATGACGAGGTACTCGGCGAACGCGCCGGGCCGGTTCACGCCGACGCCGACCGCGTGCCGGCAGAGGTGCCGGCGCCCGGCGCGGCAGTTCCGGCAGAAGCCGCAGGTGACGTGCCCCTCGCCGGAGACGCGGTCGCCGGGCGAGAACGCCTCCACCTCGGCGCCCACCTCCTCCACGACCCCGAAGTACTCGTGCCCGATCACCATCGGGACGGGGATGGTCCGCTCGCTCCACGCGTCCCAGTTGTAGATGTGGACGTCCGTGCCGCAGATCGCGGTCTTGCGGATCCGGATCATGACGTCGTGGACGCCGACCTCCGGCGCCGGCGCGTCCTCGACGAGCCAGATGCCGGGCTTCCGCTGCGCCTTCACCAGGGCCTTCATCGCGGTCACCGGATCACGCCGAGCGCGCGGCCGACCTCGGCGAAGGCGGCGACCGCGAGGTCGAGGTCCTCCCGCGAGTGCGCGGCGCTCATCTGCGTCCGGATGCGCGCCTGCCCCCTCGGGACGACGGGGAAGAAGAACCCGATCGCGTAGACGCCCTCGTCCATGAGCCGCGCCGCGAACTGCTGCGCGAGCTTCGCCTCGCCGAGCATCACGGGGATGATCGGGTGCTCGCCCGGCACGAGCCGGAACCCGAGCTTCCCCAGCTCCGCCCGGAAGTGGCGCGCGTTGTCGGCGAGCTTCCGCCGCAGCTCGTCGCTCGCCTCGACGAGGTCGAGCACCTTCAGGCTCACCGCGGCGATGACCGGCGCGAGCGTGTTCGAGAACAGGTACGGCCGGGCGCGCTGCCGGAGCCACTCCACGATCTCGCGCGATCCCGCGACGTACCCGCCGGACGCGCCGCCGAGCGCCTTGCCGAGCGTCCCCGTCACGAGGTCCACGCGCCCCTCGACGCCGAGGTGCTCGGGGGTGCCGCGCCCCTTCCTGCCGACGAACCCGACCGCGTGGCTGTCGTCCACCATGACGAGGGCGCGGTGGCGCTCGGCCAGGTCGCAGATCTCCGGCAGCCTCGCGAACGTGCCGTCCATCGAGAAGACGCCGTCCGTCACGACGAGCCGGAAGCGCGCCCCGGCGGCCGCGCGGAGCTGCGCCTCCAGGTCGGCCATGTCGCCGTTCGCGTAGCGGAGGCGGGTCGCCTTGCAGAGCCGGATGCCGTCGATGATCGACGCGTGGTTGAGGGCGTCGGAGATCACCGCGTCCTCCTCGCCGAGGAGGGCCTCGAAGACGCCGCCGTTCGCGTCGAAGCAGGACGAGAACAGGATCGCGTCCTCGTGGCCGAGGAACCGCGCGAGCCGGTCCTCGAGCGCCCTGTGGACGTCCTGCGTCCCGCAGATGAAGCGGACCGAGGACAGCCCGTATCCGTACCGGGGGAGCGCCTCCCGGGCGGCCTCGGCGAGGTCCGCCCGGCCGGCGAGCCCGAGGTAGTTGTTGGCGCAGAGGTTCACGACGCGACGGCCGTCCGCCTCGATCCAGGCGCCCTGCGGCGTCGTGATCACGCGCTCGCGCTTGCGGAGGCCGTCGGCCTCCAGCTTCCGGAGCTCGCGGCGGAGGTGCTCGGCGTAGGCGGGATCCATGGTCACCTCGGGCGAGCCTCGGTCTAACCCGGATCGTCCTCCCCGGCAGCGTCACCGGGGTGACGCCCCCCCCCGCCGCGAAACGTGGTACGGCAGGGGCTTCCCGCGGAGACGAGGCGCGCGATGGGTCACCTGGGACGGCTGAAGCAGGAGTACCGGGACCTCCTCTCCCGGGTCGACCGCGGCACGGTCGGCCTGCCCGAGCCGGAGGACGCGCGGGCGCAGGAGGGGCTCCGGGAGATCCTGGAGATCCTCTTCCCGCCGGACGACGCGGCGCTGGCGGCGAGGATGCCGGTGCGGCCCACGTCGCTCGACCGCCTCGCGGCGCGCCTGGGCGTGGACGCGGAGGCGCTGGCGGCGCGGCTCGAGCCGATGTGCGACCGCGGCGTGGTCATGGACCTCGTGCACCCCAGGACGGGCAAGCGCACCTACCTGCTCGCGCCGCCGATCGTCGGCTTCTTCGAGTACTCGCTCATGCGGGCGCACGACACGATCCCGAAGAAGCGGATGGCGGAGGCCCTGCACGCGTACACGCACGGGGACCCCGCGTTCGCGCGCGAGGCGTTCGGGCGGGACACGGTGATCGGCCGGGCGCTCGTCCACGAGCCCGAGCTCGGGGACGAGGCGCTCCCGGACGTGCTCGCCTGGGAGCGCGCCAGCGAGGTGGTGGGGAGCGCGCGCCGGTGGGCGGTGTCGCTCTGCTTCTGCCGGCACAAGGCCGAGCACCTCGGCGAGCGGTGCGACGCGCCGATGGACAACTGCCTGTCCCTGAACGGCGGCGCCGAGTTCGTGATCCGGCGCGGCTTCGGCCGCGAGATCGGCAAGGCGGAGGCGGCGGACCTCCTCGCGCGCGCCCGCGAGGGCGGCCTCGTCCAGATCGCGGACAACGTCAAGAACCGGCCGTCGTTCGTGTGCAACTGCTGCGGGTGCTGCTGCGAGCAGCTCCAGGCGGTGACGAAGTGGGGGCTCCACGCGGTGAACCCGAGCGGCTTCGTCCCCCGGCACGACGCCGCGGCCTGCGCCGGCTGCTCGCGCTGCGCGCGCGCGTGCCCCGTCGGCGCCATCGCGATGGAGCCGCGGCGCGAGGCGGCCACGCGCAAGAACGCGCTCGCCCCGCGGATCGACGAGGAGCGCTGCATCGGCTGCGGCGTCTGCGCGAGCGCGTGCAGGAAGGACGGGCTCGAGATGGCGCGCGGCGGCCGCCCGCGCCCGGTCCCGACGAACGGCGTGGAGAGGGCGGTGCGCATGGCGCTCGAGCGGAACCGGCTCGCGGAGCTCCTCTTCGACGAGGGGGCGGGGCTCGGCCAGAGGTTCCTCTACCGCGCCGTGGACGCCATCGTGAGGCTCCCGCCCGCGCAGGCGCTCCTCGCGACCGAGCAGGTCCGCTCGCGCTTCGTCGCGGCGGCGCTCAGGCGGTTCGGGAGCCTCGCGTAGGTGGGTCATCGGGCCGCGCCACCCTCCGGGAGCCCGCCCGCGGCGTGCCCCGTGCGTAGGATCCCGCCGTGGCCGGCCCGCACCACGTCCTCCTCGTCCCGGGCTTCTTCGGGTTCGCGACGCTGGGCGAGTTCGCCTACTTCGCCCACGTCCGCGACCTCCTCGCCGAGGCGCTGCCGGCCGCGGGCGTGAAGGGCGACGTCGAGGTCGTCCACACCATCCCGACCGCGTCGCTCGCCCGCCGCGCCGCGCTCGTCGCGGAGAGCGTCGACGCGCTCGCCGAGAGGAACGGCGCCGTCAGCGTCGTCGGCCACTCGAGCGGCGGCCTCGACGCGCGGCTCCTCGTGACGCCCGACGCGCGGCTCCCCACGAAGGTGGACGTCGAGCGCTGCGCCCGCGCCGTCCGCGCGGTCGTGACCGTCTCGACCCCGCACTTCGGCACGCCGCTCGCCCACACCTTCGACACGCTCCTCGGCCAGCAGCTCCTCAAGGTGCTGTCGGTGGCGACCATCTACGGCCTGCGCGCGGGGCGGCTCCCGCTCGGCGTCGTGCTCCGGCTCGCGCGCGTCTTCCGCGGCCGCACCGCGCCCACCGGCGTGGTGGACCAGCTCTGGGCGCAGCTCCTCCACGACTTCTCCGCCGACCGGCGCCGGGCGATCGAGGAGTTCTTCGCGCACGTCGGCGCGGACCGGGACCTCGTCGCCCAGATCACGCCGGCCGGCACCGACGTGTTCAACGCGACGACCGCGGACCGCCCCGGCGTCCGCTACGGCTGCGTCGTCACGCGCGCCCGCCCGCCGGGGCTGCGCTCGTTCGTGCGCGCCGGCGTCGATCCGTACGCCCACGCGACCCACGCGCTGTTCGTCGCCCTGTACCGGCTCGCGGCCCGCACCAGGCCCGACCGCGTGCGGGTGCCGCGCGAGCGGATCGCCGCGCTCTCGCGGGCGTACCGCAGCAAGGTGGACGCCCGCGTGAACGACGGCATGGTGCCGACGCTGTCGCAGGTCTGGGGCGAGACGATCCGCGCCGTCTGGGCCGATCACCACGACGTCATCGGCCACTTCGGCCACCCGACGCACGTGCCGCCGCACTTCGACTGGGTCGCCTCCGGGACCGGCTTCACCCGCGCGCAGTTCGAGTCCGTCTGGCGGGACGTGGCGGCGTTCGTCGCAGCGGCGGCGGGGTAGGGCGCGCCGAGGCGGCGTTCGTCGCGGCGGCGGCGGGGTAGGGCGCGCCGAGGGCGCGCGAACGGCACAGCGGCGCGCAGCGCGCGCACCCCGTGCAGATCGCCGGGTCCACCGCCATGGCGTCGCCGCCCGGATCCGAGAGCGCCGGGCACCCGAGCGCGAGGCAGGCGCCGCAGCGGTTGCAGCGCGACGGCGCGACGGCGAGGGCCCGCCGCGCCGGCGCGCCGCGCGCGCACGGCGAGAGCGCCACGAGCGCCGCGCCGCCCTCCTCCGCGGCCGCGCGCGCGGCCGCCTCGGTCGCCGCGCGCGAGGCGGGATCGACGCGCACGACGCGAGCCCCCGCGGCGGCGAGCGCGGCCTCGACCTCGCCCCGCGCCGCGGCGCGCCCGTCGTCGGCGACGACGACGAGGCGCGCGCCCGCCGCCGCCGCCGCGGCGAGCACCGCGCGCGCGTCGGCGAGGACGGCCCGGGCGCCCGCGACCGCGGCCCAGCGGCCGGGCGCCGGCGCGAACGCCGCCCCGGCGTCGGGATCGCACCCGGGCCCGCCCTGCACCTCGACGCCCGCGCGGCGGAGCGCGCGGAAGGTCCCGAGCTGGGCGCACCCCGCGCAGCCCGGGTCCGCGGAGGGGCGCCCTCGTGCGAGGATGCGGGCGGCGGGGGCGGGCTGCGGAACCGGCGGCACGGCCCCATCGTAGCTCCACGGGAGCGCGGCATGAACCTGCACACCTTGCTCGAGGAGCGCGGCGCCGCCGGGCGGCCGCTCCGCGTCGTCCTCGTCGGCGCGGGGAAGTTCGGGACGATGTGGCTCGCGCAGGCGGTCCGGACGCCCGGCGTGCACGTCGTCGCGGTGGCGGACCTCGCGCCGGACCGGGCGCGGGCCGCGCTCGCGGCGGCGGGGTTCGCGCCGGACCGCGTCGCGGCGAGGACCGTCGCGGAGGCGGCCCGCCGCGGGACCACCTTCGTGGGCGACGACGCCGAGGCGATCCTCGAGGCGGGCGAGGTGGAGATCGTCGTGGACGCCACCGGCAGCCCGGCGGCGGGCGTGCCCCTCGCCCTCGCCTGCGCGCGCAACGGCAAGCACGTCGTGATGGTGAACGTCGAGGCCGACGCGCTGTGCGGCCCGTTCCTCGCGCGCCGCTGCCGCGAGGCGGGGGTCGTCTACTCGCTCGCCTACGGCGATCAGCCCGCGCTCGTCTGCGAGCTCGTGGACTGGGCGCGCGCGTGCGGGCTGCCCGTCGTGGCGGCGGGGAAGGGGACGCGCTACCTGCCGCGCTACCACGCCTCGACGCCGGACACCGTCTGGGCGGACTACGGCATCGCGCCGGAGCGCGCCGCCGCCGGCGGGCTCAACGCGCGCATGTTCAACTCGTTCCTCGACGGGACGAAGTCCGCCATCGAGATGGCGGCGATCGCCAACGCGACCGGGCTCGCCCCCTCGCCGGACGGCCTCGCCTTCCCGCCCTGCTCCGCCGACGACCTCGCGCGCGTGCTCCGCCCGCGGGCGGCCGGGGGCGTGCTCCACCACGCCGGCCAGGTCGAGGTGGTCTCCAGCCTGAACCGCGACGGGACGCCCGTGCCGCGCGACCTGCGCTGGGGCGTGTACGTCGTGTTCGAGGCGCCGACGGACTACGCCGCGCGGTGCTTCGCGGAGTACGGCCTCGTCGCCGCGGAGGGCGAGCGGTACTCCGCCCTGTACCGCCCGTACCACCTCATCGGCCTCGAGCTCGGCGTCTCGATCGCCTCGGTGGGGCTCCGCGGGGAGCCCACCGGCGCGCCGCGCGCGTGGGTCGCGGACGCGGTGGCGGTCGCGAAGCGGGACCTCGCGGCGGGCGAGGTGCTCGACGGCGAGGGCGGGTTCCGCGTGTGGGGGAAGCTCGTGCCGGCGGCGGACTCCCGCCGGGCCGGCGCGCTCCCCATCGGCCTCGCGCACGGCGTGACGCTCCGGAACCCGGTGCGGCAGGGCGAGCCGGTGCGCTGGGCGGACGTCGCCGTGGACGCGGGTTCGAGCGCGGTCCGCGCGCGCAAGGAGATGGAGGCGAAGATGGCGTGAGGCGGCTCGCGGGGGCTCCTCGGACCGGGGGGACCCGCCGGGCCGGCGCCGCGCCCCCGTCGCGGGGCCTAGCATGGGCCCATGAGGCGCTCCCTCGCAGGCCTCGCGGTCGCGCTCCTCGCCGCGTGCGTGGGCCCCTCGGCGCACACGCGAAGCCGGGCCGCCGGCTACGGGCACCCCGAGCAGGACCCGTCCTGCCACGGCAACCTCTCGCAGTGTCTCTCGGACACCGGGATCGAGCGCGTGGTGGTGAAGGTCGGCGTGAGCCGCGAGGGGAAGCTGGCGTTCCTCGACGTCCTCACGCCCGAGCTGACCGACGCCGACGCCCTCGAGCTCCGCCGCGCCCTCGAGGGCTGCATCTGGAAGCCGGCGATCGGCCCGGACGGCACGCGCGTCGAGGGGACGCTGACGCTCGCGATCCAGCGGTAGCGCGCCTACCGCGGCGCGACGATCCGGAGCTCGCCGTCGGGCGTCCGCATCGCGCCTCGGTGGGTGGCGCAGTAGTACGGGATCACCGTCCCGGGCGCGGCGCCGGCGGGGATCGTGAAGGCGCGCTCGCCCGCGCCGAACGTGCCGGTGTCGAAGCTCACGCCCGCGACGGCCCCGGGCTCGAACGCGCCCGGCGCGCGCTCGCTCGTGACCGAGTGCGGGGCGGAGTCGAGGTTCCTCACCGCGACCGTCGCCCCGGGGGGCACCTCGAGCGACGCCGGAGCGAAGGTGTGGCCGGCGATCACGATCGCGTAGGGCGTCGCGGGCGCGTCGGTCGCCGCCGCCGTCGTCGCCGCGACGGCCGCCGCCGGGAGCGCCGCGCGCCGCGCGGTCGCCCCGGGCCTCACGGCGAGAAAGACCTCGAGCGTACGCACGTCCGAGCGCGGGCGCGCCGCGTCGCTGCGCCCCCACAGGTTCGGGAACGCGAGCCCCGCGCCGACGTCCACCGCGGCCGAGGGCGTCACGATCGCGGCGAGCCCCGCGGGCACGCGGTAGGAGGCGCCGAAGCTGCCCGAGGCGGGGTCGAGGACGCCGTCCAGCGCGACCGCTGCGGCGAGCGCGGCGCGGGATCCGAGCTGCACGAGCGCGGTCAGCGGCACGGTCACCGTCTCCCGGTTCGGCCGCGTCTCGAAGGCGCCGAACGAGACGGAGGCGGCGAGGGGGAACCTCACCGCCGCGGCGCGGTCGACGTCCCGCCGGGAGAGCCCGAAGCCGTAGATCGCGGCGAGATCGAGCGCGACCGGGTCGCGCGCCACGCGCAGCTCGAGCCGGGCCGCGGCGGAGAGCGCGACCCCGCCGTGGAGCGGCGCGGCGGTGAGCGCGGCGCCGTACCCGGCGCTGAACGCCCCCGCCGACCAGAACCGCGCCAGCGCGTCCACGGTCACGTCGTCGTAGACGGTCGCGCAGCCGCCGTCGGCGCCGGTCACGCAGAGCCCCCGCGCGTGGCCGATGCCCGCGGTGAGCCAGTCCGTCACGCCGGCGTGCACCGCGAGGGGGAGCGTCACCGGCTCGCCGCCGGCGCCCGAGGTCACGTCGAACCCCACCGGTGCGGCGATCTCGACCATCCCGCGGGCGAGCGTCAGCGGCCGCAGCGCGAGCGCGGTCGGCCAGGCCTCTCTCGAGACGGCCGTCCCGCCGTACCCGGACGCGCCGTACCCGGCGGCGGCGACGCGCGCGGCGGCCAGCACCGCCAGGGCCGCGGCCGCGGCCCGCGCCGTGGAGGTGCACGAAGCCCGATTCGTCACCGCGCCGCCTTCCTGCCCCCGCCGCGCCGAACGTTGCGCCGCGCGCCGGCGGGCGGCACCGCCCCGTCGGGCGTCGCCCCGCACGGACGGAGCGTCCATCCCGGGCGCGGCGGGACGGCTCCGTCAGTCCGCGAACGTCGGCCGCTCGACCGCGGGCGGCGCCGCGAGGTAGCAGATCGCCTCCTGCCGCACGCAGTCCGCGTTGAGCCACAGCGAGCGCCCGTCGCCCCGGAGCGGGAAGTCCACGACGCGGACGATCTCCGCCATGCGCCCGTCGTCGGGGAGCAGCCCCGCGAGCCGGTTCGGCTCGGAGCGGAGCAGCGCCTCCTGGAGCCGGTAGCCGGGGCGGTCGGGGTAGACCGCGAGGTACAGCATGTTCGACTCGACGAGGTCGTTGAAGAAGTGCGAGCCGAGCGACACGTCCGGCACGACCTTCATGCCCGTCTTCACGACCTCCACGATCGCGGAGACGCGCTGGATCTCCGCGAACGACGTCGGGACGCCGAGCGCGATCGTGCTCGTGCCCCACCGGCCGGGCCCGAGGAGCAGGATCCGCCGGTGCCCCGCCGGCTCGAGCCGCGTGAGCCGTCCCACCACGCGCGCGACCTCGTACCGGTCGCTCTGCCCGAGCCGGTCGTAGGCGTCCGGATCCACGAAGATGACGCGGTCCACCGGCGCGCTCGTGCTCTGCCCGATCACCGGCCCGTGGCTCGCGAGCAGGACGGCGTGCTCCGGGAGGCCGGGCGGCGGCGGCGTCGCGACGCCCCCCTCCTTGACCTGGAGCGGCCGACACTGGACCAGGTTCAGCCGGAACTGGCCGCCCGCGAGGAAGTTCGCGGTGAACTCGACGTCCACCGGGTAGCGGTAGGCCTCCGCCAGCGTGCGGACCATCGCGCGCACGTCCTCGACGAAGGGCGTCGCGGCGAGGAGCTTGTCGAAGGTGAGGACCGGCGTGAGCCCGCGGCGGGCGGTCGCGAACAGGTCGATGGGCACGTCCTGGAGCTGGGAGGCGAGCTCGGCGAACGGCCGCGAGTCGAAGCGGTTCCGGGCGAGGTCGATCGCGTCCACCCGCCGCTGCGAGTGCTCGGTGACCTCGTCGAGGCTCGTCTCCGGCCGGGCGAGCGGCGCGTTCAGCGCGACGACGCGGGTGTAGTCGTCGTCCGCCCGGTCCACCGCGCGCGTGCCGAGCCCGAAGACGAGCCGGATCATCCCGGCCTGCGGGTCGATGCTCGGGTTCCAGGCCCACGGGTTGTACGAGAGGGCGACGCCCGCCGCCTGCGGGAAGAACAGGTCGCCGTGCACCGCGCCCGACACGCGCTGGACGAGGATCGCCATCTGCTCGTCGCGGTCGAGCAGGCCGCGGTGCTCGCGGTAGCGGAGCGCCTCCTCGCTCATCGCGCTCGCGTACACCTGCCGCACCGCCGCGAGGAGCGCCTGGAGCCGCTCGTCGGGCGAGCCCTGGTTCGGGCAGAAGACGCTCTCGTACTTGCCGGTGAAGGCGTTGCCGAACCCGTCCTCGAGGAGCGACGAGGAGCGGACGATGATCGGCGACTGCCCGTAGTACTCGAGCATCGCCCGGAACTGCCGCAGGATGAACTCGGGGAAGACGCCGTCGAGGATCCGCTCGCGCGCGTCGGCGGCGCCGTCGAGGAAGGTCGCGGGGCTGCGCTGCTCGCGGCGCGCCCGCCAGCAGCCGTTGCGGACGAGGTAGGTGTAGAAGACGTCGGAGCCGACGAACCAGGAGTCGTGCGGCTCGAGGCGGCGGGTCCAGCGCGGGTCCGACTTCGCGAGGATGGCGCGCGCGACGAGCATGCCGACCGCCTTGCCGCCGACGAGGCCGGTGCCGATCATGCGCCGCCGGATGGCGAGCAGCGCGGGCAGGTCGAGCCAGCGGCTCGCGAGCTCGGCGAGCCGCTCGTCGCGCGTCAGCATCATCCGGAGCAGGTGGTCGAAGTGCTCGCGGAGCTCCGCGGCGGGCGCCGCGTCGGCGCGGACGGCGTCGAGCGCGTCGCGCGCCTGCTGGAACTTGCGGTCCCAGAGGTCGTGGCGGGCGACCGCGTCGAGCCGCCGGTCGGCGAGCTCGGAGAGCACCTCCGAGAGCACGCCGCTCTCGGTGAGCGGCCGGAACCCGTCGCCCTCCTGCACGTGGGGCAGGTACATGGTGGGCGAGTGGCGCGCGTGGACCTTGAGCGGGTGGACGTAGCGCTGCCCCTCCCGCGTGAAGACGTCCACGAGGAGCTGCGTCGTGTTCCGGATCGAGTCCACCGCCTCGTGGGAGTGGCTGTCGCGGAGCAGCGCGAAGAAGGTCACCGTCTCCAGCTCGTACAGGTACGGGCAGGTGACCATGAAGAAGTTGCCGAGCATCAGGTCCGAGTACCAGTCGGCCGCCAGGTCGGAGAGGCAGTCGAACACGTAGTACGCGCCGGGCCCGGCCTCCTCGATCGCCTGGTGGATCGAGGTGGTGAAGCTCTCGAACCCGACGGCGGGGGAGAGGCGGTGGATCTCCGCGCCGGCCCCGTCCTCGACGAGCGCGGCGTGCCGCGCGAACCGGAAGTAGACGAGCCGCTTGCGCGCCGCGAGCGCGTCGGCCACGAACGGCCGGACGAACGGGACGTAGTCGCCGACCGAGTCGACCTGCCAGACGACGTTGTCGCCCGGGCGGAGCCCCTCGAGGACGCGGTCGAGGGAGGCGAGCCCGGTGCTCGCCGGGTACGGCGGGGCCATGCCCGGCCTCTAGCATCCCCGGGCCGCCGGCGCGAGCCGTATTGACCCGCGTCAACGGGAGCCGGGGTGGGTGCGGGGTACCCTCCGCCGCGTACCCTCAGGCCACCGAAAGGGCGGGCGCGTGAACCTCCAGGAAGCCATCGTCGTCGCCATCGATTTCGAGAAGAAGGTCCGCGATCACTACCTGCGCGGCGCGAAGGACATCCCCGAGCCGATGGGCCGCAAGGTGTTCGCGACGCTCGGCAAGGAGGAGCAGGGCCACGTCGAGTACCTCGAGCACTGCCTCGCCGAGTGGAAGAAGAGCGGCAAGGTCCCGAACGTCCCGCTGAAGACGATCCTGCCGAAGGGCGCGAGGTGGATCGACGCGGAGCGCAGCAAGCTCGCGGGGAAGGGGAAGCGCGTCGCGAGCAAGACCGAGCTCGAGGCGCTCAAGGTCGCGCTGCAGCACGAGAAGGACGCGGACACCTTCTACCACAAGCTCGTGAGGGAGCTCCCGGCGCAGGACCGGCCGCTGTTCGACAAGTTCCTCGGCATCGAGGACGGGCACCTCGCGCTCGTGCAGGCGCAGCTCGACTCGGTGCAGGGGATGGGCTTCTGGTTCGACGTGGCCGAGTTCCGGCTCGAGGCGGAGTAAGCGCCCCTCCACCAACCCGATGGGTACGTGTAAGATGCGGCGCCCATGCCGGCGCTGAGGCGAATCTTCGTACTCTCCGTCGCGGCGCTCGCCGCCGCGTGCGGTGGGCCGAGCTCGGCCCGGCGGACGCCCGCGGCCGAGTGCGCGCGCTGCCACGAGCGCACGGTGAAGGCGCAGCAGGCCCTCGCGGCCGTCCACGAGCCGTTCCGCTCGCGGGACGGCTGCGACGCCTGCCACCGGCCGCACGGCGCGACCGGGGAGAACGTCCTCGTCGAGCGCGAGCCGGGGCTCTGCCTCGCCTGCCACGACGACGAGCGCTTCCAGCGCGGGCACGTGCACTCCGCCGTCGAGATGAGCGGCTGCACCGGCTGCCACCGCCCGCACGCGTCCGCGAACCCCAGGCTCCTCGTCGAGCCGCAGGCGGCGCTCTGCGGGACCTGTCACACCGACACCGCGAAGGCCCACGCCGGCTACCGCCCCCCCGCGAGCCGCTGCGGGCAGTGCCACGTGCCGCACGCCTCGTCCGGCGACACGCTGCTCCGCGAGGTCGCGCACGAGGTCGTCTCCGACTGCTCCAACTGCCACCTCCCGCCCGCCGACGCGAACGCCTTCAAGCTCTCCAAGCTGGAGCCGGGGCTCTGCTTCGACTGCCACTCCGAGAAGGAGGAGGCGTTCAAGAAGAAGGTGGTGCACCGGCCGGTGAAGGACGGCTCGTGCACCGCGTGCCACTCCCCCCACACCAGCGACGAGCGGGCGATGCTCGTCTCCGCGCGCGAGGAGCTCTGCTTCGGCTGCCACGACGAGGTCGAGAAGAAGGCCCGGGGCCCCGCCGGCCACGCGCCGGTGAAGGCGGGGCGCTGCGACGGCTGCCACGTCCCCCACGCCGGCGATCGGCCGAAGCTCCTCGCCTCGTCGTCCGACACGCTCTGCACCGGGTGCCACCGCGACGCGCGCGAGTGGGAGAAGCGCCGGTCCTCGCACGAGCCCGCGCGCTCCGGCGAGTGCTCGTACTGCCACGACGCGCACGGCGGCAACCCGAAGCTCCTCGCGCAGGCGGACGCGGGGAAGCTCTGCACGCAGTGCCACGAGACGCAGGCGGACGAGGCGAAGAAGGGCCAGCCGCACCCGCCCGTCGCGCGCGGCGAGTGCACCTCCTGCCACGCGCCCCACGCGTCCGACCGGCCGTCGCTCCTGTCCAAGGGGCCGGACGTGCTCTGCGTGCAGTGCCACCGGGCGAAGATCGAGAAGCTCGCCGGGGCGAACCTGCACAACCCGTTCTCCGGGGGCGACTGCACCGCGTGCCACCGGGCGCACGGGCCGCAGCGCGACCTGCTCCGCGCCGACGACGCGTCGGTCTGCCTCGAGTGCCACGTCGGGGCCCGCAAGGCGCGCGCGAGCGCCGCGACGCAGCACGCGCCGTTCCAGAAGGGGCGCTGCTGGGCGTGCCACGAGCCGCACGCGAACGAGCGGAAGAGCCTCCTGCAGAAGGAGCCGAAGCAGCTCTGCCTCTCCTGCCACGGCGCGCTCGCGAAGCGCCTCGCCGAGCCGAAGGCGGTCGTCCACTCCGCGGTCGGCGACGGCGAGTGCGCGGACTGCCACGCGGGGCACGGCTCGATGGTGGAGGCGCTGCTCGTGAAGGGGCAGCCGGCCCTGTGCGCGGACTGCCACGACGTGGAGGGCGACGCCGTCCGGAAGGCGCACGCCGGCTACGCCGTCGACGAGGCGCGCTGCACCGGCTGCCACGACCCGCACGTCTCGCGCAACCCGAAGCTCGTCGCCGACGTCGGCCACACGCCGTTCGCGGATCGCGACTGCTCGACCTGCCACGAGCCGCCGCCGCCCGCCAAGCGGAAGACCCGCGCGCCGCTGAAGAAGGACCTCGTCCCCGGCGAGTGCGACAACTGCCACGACTTCGCGAAGCGCGCGGCGGCCGTGAAGGTCCCCCACGCGCCCGTGAAGAAGGGGCGCTGCTTCGACTGCCACACCCCGCACGCCGCGTCGCGCCAGCACCTGCTGCGCCGGGCCGCGCCGCAGCTCTGCTGGGAGTGCCACGAGAAGGCGCACAAGGCGCTGGAGGCGCAGCCGTTCGTGCACACCGCCCTCGCGAAGGGGCTCTGCGCCGGCTGCCACGACGTCCACGGCGGCCCCGAGAAGAAGCTCCTCGTGAAGACCGGCGCGGACCTCTGCTTCACGTGCCACGAGAAGGAGAAGGCGCTCCTCCAGTCGGCGTGGGTCCACGACCCGTTCCGGAGCGGCGACTGCGAGAGCTGCCACGACCCGCACGCCTCGGCGAACCGGGCGCAGCTCGAGGAGGCGCTCCCCGCGCTCTGCACGAACTGCCACGACCTCGGCGAGGGGAAGGCGAAGGCGAAGCACGCCGCGGTCCCCCCGGACGCCGCCTGCACCGCCTGCCACTCGCCGCACGGGGCGGCGTCCGTCGCGCGCACGCCGGGGACCTGACGCACGCCGGCGCTCCCGGGGCCGCTCCCCGTCCGCGCGCGACGACGGCGCGCTGCGCCCGCGCCGTCACCCCCGGGCGTGCGGTCGCACCGCGAAGCATGCGCGCGAGCGCGCGCGCACGCTTCGCGCGTCCGCGGCGCGACGTCGAACCGGCCAATTTGTCGGGGCTATTGCGCCTGCGCGAAGAATTGCGCTCGCAAACATTGCGTCACCACCCGGTGGACTCCACGATCATTTCGGGCGTCGCCAGTGCGGATGTGCCTGTCAGCGCACGGTTTTCTGGTAGTCTCCCGCGCCGAAAGCGCTCACGGATTGGAATGGACGGCCATTGGCCGGGGAGAAGGACGCGATGAATCGACGGGGCTGGATCGTCACGCTGGCGGGGACCGGGCTGAACCTCGCCCTCGGCATCCTGTACGCGTGGAGCGTCTTCTCGAAGCAGATCGTCGAGACGGTGGACAAGGGCGGCTTCGGCTGGTCGAAGACCACCGCCTCGCTGCCCTACACGATCGCGTGCGGCATCTTCGCGCTCATGATGGTGCCCGCCGGGCGCCTCCAGGACCGGTTCGGCCCCCGCCTCGTCGCCACCGCGGGCGGCGTGCTCATCGGCGTCGGCTGCGTCGTGGCCAGCTTCGCGGCGGCGGACTCGGTCCTCCCGGCGATCCTCGGGTTCGGCGTGCTCGGCGGCAGCGGCATCGGCCTGGGCTATGCCGCCGCGACGCCGGCGGCGGTGAAGTGGTTCCCGCCGGAGAAGAAGGGGCTCATCACCGGGCTCGTGGTCGGCGGCTTCGGCATCGCGCCGGTCTACATCGCGCCGCTGTCGAAGTACCTCATCGGCGAGCACGGCGTCGCGGGCGCGTTCCGGATCCTCGGCATCGCGTTCCTGATCGCCGCGACGGCGTTCGCGCAGTTCATCAAGAACCCCGAGAAGCCCGCGGTGTCGGCGAGGAAGGCGGACGCCGGCGCGCCGGCCGTCCCGCCGAGGCCGGACCGCACCTGGCGCGACATGGTCCGCTCGCCGATGTTCTACATGCTGTGGGTGCAGTACGCCTGCGCCGCCACCGCCGGCCTCATGATCATCGGCCACATGGCCCGGATCGTCGCGGTGCAGTCGAACAACACCATCAAGATCGGCTTCGTGTTCGTCGCGCTGCTCGCCGCGTTCAACGCGGGCGGTCGCATCATCGCCGGCGTCATCTCCGACCACATCGGCCGGGTCGTCACGCTCGGCATCGTCTTCATCATGCAGGCCGCGATGATGTTCTTCTTCCCGTCGTTCACGACCATCGGCGCCTTCGTGCTCGGCGCGGCGATCGTCGGGTTCAGCTACGGGGCGTGCCTCTGCCTGTTCCCGGCCACCACGGCGGACCAGTGGGGCACGAAGAACATGGGGCTCAACTACGGCGTCATGTTCACCGCCTGGGGCGTCGGCGGCGTGTTCGGCGGGACGCTCGCCGGCAGGATCGCCGACACGACCGGCTCGTACGCCGGCGCCTACAACGTCGCGGGCATGCTCCTCATCTTCGCGTTCGTCCTCGCGATGCTGAGCTACATCGAGGTGTCGTTCGACGTCGCGCAGCGCGAGCTCCGGATCCGGCTCGGCAGCGCGTCGGCCCGGCGCGTGGCCTGAGCCGGTTCGGCGGGAGCCCATCGGGGGCGCGGCGAGGCGGGCGCGCGCGAGGCAACCTCGCCGGATGCCACGCCGCCTCGCCTACGTCCAGGTCGACGTCTTCACCTCCCGGCCGCTCGAGGGGAACGCCCTCGCCGTCTTCACGGACGCGCGCGGCCTCTCCGGCGACGAGATGCAGGCGATCGCGCGGGAGACGAACCTCTCCGAGACCACCTTCGTCCTGCCCGACCCGGCGGCGCCGCCCGGCGCGCCGGCCCGGGTGCGGATCTTCACCGTCGGGGAGGAGGTCCCGTTCGCCGGCCACCCGACGCTCGGGACGGCCGCGGTGATCCGCGCCGCGAGCGGCGCGCGCGAGGTGGTGCTCGCGCTCGGGGTCGGCGAGATCCCGGTGCGGTTCGAGGACGGCCCCGAGGGAACCTTCGGCGAGATGCGCCAGCGCGACCCGACGTTCGGCCAGGTCCACGCGCGGGACCCGGTCGCGCGGGCGCTCGGCGTCGAGCCGGACGCGCTCGACGCCGCGGCGCCGATCCAGACGGTGTCCACCGGCCTCCCCTTCGCGATCGTGCCGTTCCGCCGGCTCGCGACGCTGCGCGACCTGCGGGTGGACTGGAGCCGCGCCGGCGCGTACCTCTCGGGGACCGACGCGCGGTTCTGCTACCTCGTCTCACGCGAGACCGCCGATCCGGCGGCGACGCTCCACGCGCGGATGATCTTCTACGGCGGCGAGGATCCGGCGACGGGCTCGGCCGCGGGCTGCTGCGCCGCCTGGATGGTCCGGCACGGGGTCGCCCCTCCGGACGCGCCCGTGCTGATCGAGCAGGGGCTGGAGGTGCGCCGGCCGAGCCGGATCCACGTGCGCGCGAGCGCCGGCGGCGCGGGCGCGACCGACGTCCGGGTCGGGGGGCACGTCGTCGAGGTGGCGCGGGGCGAGCTCGTCCTCTGAAACGCCGAGCCAGGTCGGCGGATTCGGCGCCGATGGAGGCGGATCTCCCACTCGGTTGACGCCGGTCAGCGACGCGGCGCGGCGCGGGACGCGAGCGCCACGCCGGGGCGTCCCTGGGTCCCTCGCAAGCCCCCCGATATCGAAACCCTGGGTCAAATCGCCCTCCTTGCAGTACGCACATTGTGTGCAAGAATCCGCGTCGCATGACCGTGGGACACGGGGGGTTCACATCGGGAACGGTTCGCGACATGCGCGCGGGGGCGCGCTCCAGGCGACGCCGGCCCCATTCACCGATGGAGGAACCGATGAAGTCGCTGAGCGCGTGGTCCGACGTGGGCGCGATCCTGAACGCGGAGATCCTGCCGTCGAGCGGACGGTCCGTCGTCGAGCCCGGGTGGAACGAGGTCGCGCCCGCGCCCGCCGGGCGGTCGAGCGTCCACGGGGAGATCCGCCCCGCCGACGTCCGCCCCGGAGATCCGATCTTCGCGCGCGCGCGCCTCTCCGCCGCGCGCGACGGGAAGGAGGTGGAGGTCCGCGTGTGGCGGATCAGCCCCCTCGGCGTCGAGATCGTCCGGCCGCCCGCGCTCGCGACCGTCGCCCCCGGGACCAGGCTCGACCTCGCCGTCCAGATCGGCCGCGACCTCGTCCCGTTCCGCGGCCTCCCCGTCGTCGCCGTGCGCGACGAGCGCGGCCAGTCGCTGCTCTCCGCGCGGTGGGCGGACGCCGAGGACTGGCGCGGCGACCGGGCGCGGCGCCGGATCGGCGCGCGCTGGCGGACCGCCGTCGAGTACCGGGCGAGCGGCATGGCCCAGAGCCCGGTCGGCTACGCCGACTGGGTGCACTTCCGCATCGTGGAGATCTCCCGCCACGGCATGCAGCTCCACACGAGCCTGCGGAACAAGTACCTCGTCCCGGGAACGACGTTCCGGGCGGCGTGCTCCTTCCCGACGCTGCCGCAGGCGAACGTGCGGTTCCAGGTGGTGCAGGCGCGGGTCGTCTCCGAGGGCGGCAAGGAGGTCCTCTGCCTCGGCGTGACGTGGACCGCCGACGGCGCGCGGGCGCGGGAGACCGTCGGGCAGTACGTGCTCCAGTTCGGGCCCGGCGCGAGCCCGAAGCGCCTCCGCGCCGAGGGCTTCCGGATCCGGAGCACCGCCCGGGCGTTCGACCTCGGCAGCGTCCGCGACGAGCAGGAGTACCGCGAGGTCCTCGCGCTGAGGCGGGTCGCCTACATCGCGGCGGGCAAGGCGTCGCCCGACACGACGGACGAGGAGATGGGCGACGCGCTCGACGCGCGCTCGCGGATCGTCACCGCGCGCTGGAACGGCCGGCTGGTGGGGTCGATCCGGGTGACCTTCCCGCGCACCGAGGCCGACCGGCTGCGGCACGAGGACTACTGCGCGCTGCCGCCGGGGTTCCCGGCGCGCACCGAGGTCGTCGAGATGTCGAAGGCCTGCACGGATCCCGAGTTCCGCGGCAGCGACCTCTTCTACGCCGTCACCAAGCAGGCGGCGCTCGTCGCGATCCAGGCGCGCCGGCGGTTCATCCTGATGAGCTGCACGGACGACCTCCACCGGCTGTACCGGAAGCTCGGCCTGGTGGACCTGGGGATCGAGTACGTCCACCCGACGATGGGCGCGCGCCATCACGTCATGCTCGGGGACGCGGTGTCGATGATCACGGGCGGCATGAACCCCATCGCCTGGAACGTGGTGATCGGGCCGGAGCTGTACGCGTACGCGAAGCTGTGCGGCGTCGTCCCGCGCAACCCCTGGCTCGACCTGCGGATCCGGGTGCTCCGGCTCCTCAAGCCGCTCGCGTTCGTCGCCCAGCGGCAGGCGCGCAGGACCCCCGGGGCCGGCAGGTGACCGACCTCCGCGCCGCCGTCCTCGGCGGCCTCGTCCTCGTCGGGCTCGCGTTCCTCGCGGGGGTCCGGCTCGCGTTCGAGCGGCCCGCGGGGCGCCACCGCTACCTCGCGTCGCGCGTCTCCGCGGCGGTGCTCCTCGCGGAGGTGATCGCGGTCGCGGCCGCGCCGGTCCCCCCGGGCCGGGCGGCCGCGGCGGGGGCGATGCTCGCCGCGGCGCTCGCGCTGTTCCTGGCCGCCGTCCGGGCGAGCCGCGGCCGCGGGCTCGGGCTCGCCTTCGCGGGGCGGCTCCCCGCGCAGCTGCACACGGGCGGCCCGTACCGGCTCGTGCGGCACCCGTTCTACGCGAGCTACGTGCTCGCGTTCGTCGCCGGCGGGGTGGCGGCGTGGACGCCCTGGGTGCTCCCCGCGCTCGCGGCGGGCGCGCTCACGTACTGGCGGGCGGCGCGCGAGGAGGAGGCCGCGTTCCTGGCGAGCGGGCTCGCGGCCAGCTACCGCGCCTACGCGCGGCGCGTGGGGATGTTCGTGCCGAGGCCGCCGCTCCCCGACGGGACGCGGCCGTCCACGCCGGCGAGCTCGCGCAGCCCCGACGTGAACGCCGGGTAGGACGGCTCGGCGGCCTCGTACAGCCGCAGGAACGCCCGCACGCAGTCGGGATCGAACTGGGTCCCGCTGCAGCGGACGAGCTCGTCGATGGCGGCGCGGTGGCCCAGGCTCGCGCGGTACGGGCGGTCGCTCGTCATCGCGTCGTAGGTGTCGCACACCGCGAGGATGCGCGAGAGCACCGGGATGTCGTGGCCGTCGAGGCCCGCCGGGTAGCCCGCGCCGTCGAAGCGCTCGTGGTGGTGGAGGATGGCCTTCCCGACGCCGTCCAGCTCCTTCACCGCGGAGACGATCCGGTGGCCGAGCGCGCTGTGCTTCTTGAAGGTCTCGTACTCCTCGGAGAGCAGGCGGCCCGGCTTCGCGAGCACGACCTCGGGAGTGCCGATCTTGCCGACGTCGTGGAGGATGCCGGCGATCCGGACCATCTCGCGGTCCTTGTCGGAGAGCCCCATCTCGGCGGTGAGCCGCTCGGCGAGGATCGCCACCCGGCGCGAGTGACCGTGGGTGTACGGGTCCTTCGCCTCGACCGCGAGCGCGAACGCCTCCATCGTCTCGAGGAACACCTGCCGCTTCGAGAGGACGAGGTCGAAGTTCACCTTGGCGAGGTAGTCGTTCTTGTCGGCGAGGTCGCGCTCGAGCTGGCGCTTGGCGAGCAGCGACCGGATCCGCGCGCTGACCTCGAGGATGGAGAACGGCTTCGTGACGTAGTCGTCGGCACCCTCCTCCAGGTTCCGGATCTTGGTCTCGAGGTCGGCCTTGGCGGTGATGAGGACGACCGGGACGTGGCGCGTGCGCGGGTCGGTGCGCAGGTCGCGCAGGAGGTCCGTCCCGGACCGGCCCGGCATCATCACGTCGGAGAGGACGAGGGCGGGGACCTCCTCGACGGTGTGCCGCAGCGCCTCGTCGGCGCTCTCCGCGACCTGGACGCGGAACCGCGGCGACAGCTGGCGCCTCAGGAACTCCAGCATCTCGCGGTTGTCGTCCACGACCAGGATGAGGGGCGCGTTCGCCGGCGCCGGCGCCGGGGCGGGCGCGGTCTCCTCCGCCGGAGCCAGCGCCGGGGCGTCCACGTCGTGGACCACCGCGAGGCGCGGGCGCGGCGTGCGGCGCCGCTCCACGGCCGGGCGCGCCTGGTCGGCGTGGCGGCGGTCGAGCCGCTCCGGCGGGTAGACCGAGGCGTCCACCGGGAGATCCACGCTGAAGGTCGAGCCGCGGCCGAGCTTGCTGCGGACCGCCACGGTCCCCATGTGGAACTCGGCCAGCTCCTTCACGAGCGCGAGCCCGATCCCGGTCCCGCCGCCGCGCGCGGCGTGGCCCGGGACCTGGTGGAAGCGGTCGAACACCTTGTCGATCTGGTCCGCCGGGATCCCCACGCCGTCGTCGTCCACCTCGAACCAGAAGAACGCGCCGCGCACGCCGCAGCGGATCGTCACGTGCCCGGGCCGGCGCTCGGTGCCGTCCGTGAAGCGCAGCGCGTTGCCGAGCAGGTTCATCGCGATCTGCTCGATCTTCTCGCGGTCGAGCGGCAGGCGCGGGATCGGCTCGTCGGGCAGGAACCGCAGCTGGATGTTCCGCTGCGCCGCGAGCGCCCGGCTGCTGTCCACGATCGACCGGAGGAGATCGACGGGGTCCACGTCGTCGAGCCGGAGGAACTCGCGCTTGGCGTCGAGGCGGGCGAGGTGGAGGAGCGCGTTGATGTGGCGGAGCAGCCGCTCCGCGTTCCGGTGCATGAGCTCGAGCTCGGACCGGACGTCGCGCGGGAGCGCGCGGGTCGAGGAGAGGAGCGCCTCCAGCGGCGCCAGGATGAGCGTGAGCGGCGTGCGCAGCTCGTGGGAGACGTTGGTGAAGAAGTTGGTCTTCACCCGGTCGAGCTCGATCTGCGTCTCGATCAGCCGCCGCTGCGCGTCGACCTCGCGGCGCTCGGTCAGGAAGGCGCGCACGTCGGAGGTCATCCGCGCGCGGGTCACCACCAGGACGACGAGGGAGACCGTCGCCACGCTCGCGAGGCTCGCCGCGGTCACCTCGGTGTAGCGCCACGCGAAGACCCACTGGACGGCGAAGTACGCGAGGAAGGTCAGCGCCGTCGCCGCCGCCGAGAGCCGCGCCAGCACCAGGGGCACGACGGTGAGCGCGAACGCCCAGGCGGACGGCACGACCGGCAGCCACTCGACCGTCTTCGCCTGCATCGTCCCGATGACGAGCGCGAACACGAGGACGGGGATCTTCGAGAGCGCCGGCCGCCGGAGCGCCGGCAGGAACGTCGCGAGCGCGAGCGCGGCGTACAGCCCGGAGCTCGCGAACCGGTACGCCGCCCAGCGCCCGGCGGGCTGCAGGTGGAGCGTGGTGTCGACGAGGAACCAGTGCGCGACGAACGCGACGGACGTGAGCGCGAACAGCACGCGCGAGGTGACGAGGACGACCCGCGCCTCCTGCTCGCGCCACGCCTCGAGCCACGGCGTCCCCTCGAGCGGCGTCTCGGGGAAGAGCGCCGAGACGAGCGCCTCCGACGCGAGCCGGCGCCGTCGCCACGCGCGTGCGTTCCAGTCGGGCCCGGAGCGGCGATCCACGTCCACCTCCGCCGGCCATGAACGCCGGCAGAACTGGAACTCTACGCCATTCCGGGGGCTGCAAAAGAACCCCCCGTCGCGCGATCCGCGTCCCGCGACCGATGGATATCGCGCGGACCCTCCCGCTTCGGGCGGGTGCGCGCGCCGTCTGCCGCGATCGCGGGACCAGGTCTCGCTCCGGTACCGCCTCGCGTGGCGAGCGTCGTCCCGGCGGGGTCAGGGGTGCGTCGCCGTGCCGCACAGCCGCGGGCGCGCCGACTCCACGACCTCGTCCACCCACTCGATCACGGCGCGCACGCGCGGCGTGCGTCGGAGATCGCCGTGCACGAGCAGCCAGAGCTCGTGCGGGACGGGCGCGGGGCCGTCGAGCCGCACCAGCTCCGCGTCGCCCTCCGCCGCGAAGCAGGGGAGCACCGCGACGCCGACGCCGGCGCGCGCGGCGGCCTGCAGCGCGGCCGTGCTGTTGCAGCGGAACGCCACGCGCCGCGCGGGCGCCAGCTTCGCGAGCCACCGCTCCTGCGGCGCGCTCGCGAGGCTCTCGTCGAAGCCGACGAACGCGTCGGACGCGAGATCGACGGCGCGGCGCCTGCCGAGGTACGCCGGCGACGCGTACAGCCCGTACGCGACGTCGGAGAGCTTGCGCATGACGAGGCCGGCGTCGCGCGGCCGCCCCATGCGGACCGCGAGATCGGCCTCGCGCCGCGTCAGGTCGAACGTCCGCTGGTCCACGGCGAGCTCGAGGACGAGCCCCGGGTGCCGGGCGCGCAGGGCGGGCAGCGCGGGCGCGAGGAGCCGGGCCGCGACGTGCGACGCCGTCGTGAGCCGCACGTTCCCCGCGACGGCGCGGTCGCGCGCGTCCGCGTGGCGCGCGAGCGCGAGGACGTCCTCCTCGACGCGCGACGCCAGCGCGGCGAGGTCGTCGCCGGCGGCCGTCCGGGTCCAGCCCTGCGGTCCGCGCTCGAAGAGCGCGATCCCCAGCTCCTCCTCGAGCGCCGCCACCCGGCGCGCGACGGTGTTCCGGTCGACGCCGAGGCGCCGCGCCGCGCGCGACAGGCTGCCCGTGCGCGCGAGCTCGAGGAAGAACCGCAGGTGACCCCAGTCGAGCCCCGCGCGTCCTTGCGCGGGGGCGGCGCTCGGCTGCGCCTTCTGGGGCGGCGTCGGCAACGGTAACTCTAGGCGGCGAGAGGAGTGCACCACATGACGTCACGTCCGGAAGCACCGATCGCATCGCCCTCGTGGGGGAGGGCGGCTCGTCCCGGCCCGGAGCCGGCGAACGGGCCGCAGGAGGCCGCGCGCGCCCGGCCGCGCGTGCGGTGGGGGCTCCGCGCGCCCGCCTGGACGGACGTCGCGGGCGGCGCGGCGGTGCTCGCGGCGACGGCGGCCCTCTGGGCCGCGTTCCTCGTCGCGGTCTGGTGACGCCTCACGTGCCGGCGCGGGCGGCCGCCACGTCGCGCTCGAGCGCGTCGATCTCGAGCTGCAGGTCGGCGGCGCGCCGGCAGGCACGGGCGTTCGCGGGCTCGCTCACGAAGGCCTCGAGCCGGCCCGAGATCGCGAACGGCCGCTCGCCGCGGCCCGTCGCGAGGCAGTGCTGCTCGAACGCGGCGCGGCCGAGCTCCCCCATGATGCGGCCGACGAGCCCGCCCTCCCGCTCCCCCGCGGCGTCCGCGGTGCCGGGTGCGGGCGGCGCCGAGTACGCCGCGTACATCGGATCGAGCACCTCGCGCAGCTCGCGGCGGCGATCCGCGAGCTTCTGCTCGGGCGTCTGGCAGGCCGCGGGCGCGAGCAGGGCGGCCGCGGCGAGGAGGGAGCGGGCGCGAGGCCATCGCATCCCCCGATCGTACCCGATGTGGCGCCGCGACGGGCGCCGCCGCGGCGCCTGGCCGAGGCGTGGGACGCACGCACCGGATCGAGGAGCGACGCGCATGACGCGGCGCGCGGAACGGCACGGGGCGGCCCGTGGCGGGGGCCGCCCCGTGCGTCTCCAGGGTGCGGTCTACGGCGTCGCGGCGAGCGCGGCGTCCGCCGTGACGAGCCCGGCGCCGGTCGCGTCGCCGTCCCAGCAGAACTCGGCGGGCGGGCCGGCGGGCTGCGCGACCGTGCGGCACCCGCGCGGGAGCGCGATGGCGGTTCCGGTGAGGATCTGCTCCGCCTGCACCTGCCCGAGCGCGGGGAACTTCTGCGCCATCAGCGCCACGATGCCCGCCACGTGCGGGCTCGCCATCGACGTGCCGCCCAGGAAGAAGTAGCTCGTCTTCCCGCTCTGCAGCTGGAAGGGCCCGACCACCCACGAGCCCGGCGCCGCGACGTCGAGGTCCTGTCCGGCGAGCTGGCGGCTCGAGAAGTCGGTGATGTAGAAGTCGTCCGGGTTCGTCGGGTCCGCCACGTTGCGGTTGTTCCACCAGCCCCGGTTGCCGGGCGGCGCCCACTCGCCCACCCAGCCCGACGCGGCGACGGAGATGACCGGCGCGTACGCGCCCGGGAAGCCCATGCCGGCCGTGCCCTCGTTCCCGGCCGACGCCACGACGAGGACGCCCTGCGAGATCGCGTAGTCGATCGCCGCCTTCTCCATCGCGTCGAGCACCGGGCCGCCGAGGCTCATGTTGATGACCACCGGGGAGCCGCCGAAGGCGCCGCTCGCCTTCAGGTCGGCGACGTGGACGATCCCGCGGGCCACGACGGACGACCAGCCGGAGCCGTTCTGGTTCAGGACCTTGACCGGGACGACCGTGGCGAGGGGCGCGACCCCGTTCACGGGCGCGCCGCGGAGGCTGTAGCCGAGGATCGTCGAGGTGACGTGCGTGCCGTGGGAGTGCTGGTCGTGCTCCCACTTGTTGGGCTGCGTGGAGACGCTGCCGACCTCGCCCCCGCCGCCGCCGAACGCGACCGCGAACTGCGTGGCGATGCGCTGCTCGGGGAAGTACTGGCGCCACGAGTCGAGGAGACCCGTGTCGAGGACGGCGACGTAGACGCCGGCGCCGTCGAACGGCACCACGCGTCCGCCGCCGAAGTCGGTGACGTTCACGGCGTCGAGGTCCCAGGTGTTGATCCCGCCGGCGAAGTCCGTCGCGGTGACGGTGTCGATCGGCCCGCCCTTCCGCTCGGCGTCGGGCCCCGCCGAGACGACGTGCGGGAGCGCGCGGATGTCGGGCAGGCGGTCCGCGGTCGTCTGCATCGTGACGGCGCGGATCTCCTCGACCACGTCGCGGACCCGGCCGAACCGGCCGAGATCGGCGAGGATGGCGCTCGTCGGCGCCGAGTCGAGGAGCACGTTCACGCCGATGTTGGCGGTCGCGGACGCCGCGGACGCCGCCGAGGCGGCGAGGAGCGAGGCGGCGAGAGCGATGGTGCGAGCCCAGATGTGCATGATGAAACCTCCGCTGAGGTGAAGGAGCCGGCGTACGGCCCGGTCGGCCCTGGTCGGCGACGGGCGCAGTCTGTCGCCCGACGAGGGGGCCCCGCTGGTCCCATTTGGGGGGACCCGTTCGGGTTGCCCACGCGAGATGCGCACACGTCCCCGCCGGGGGCAGAAGCCCGCTCGGTCTGCGGCTCGCGGATGAAGGCCGCGCGGGCGGCCCGCGAATCAGCTCTTCGGCTGCGTCTCGACGTTCGCCGTGGACCGGCCGGGCACGATCGAGAGCGCGAACACGACGGCGGCGACGATCGCGCTGTTCACGCGCGCGATGCCGGAGACCTCTGGCATGAGGAGCGCCGCCCACGCGAGGATGAGCGCGAAGGCGGAGTTCGCGAAGCGCAGGCCCGGCAGACCGGGCGACGCGAGGGAGAAGGTGCCGATGAGCACGGCCAGCAGGCCGGTCGCCGCGGCGGACTCGGCGCTGTGGCCGAACGCGAACGCGGAGATGAGAAGCCACCCCGCCAGGGCCATGTTCCAGGCGATGAAGCGCATCCGCGACTCCTTTCACGAACCGTGGTGTTGAATCGGGGCAGCCGGAGACGAGGTCTGGTTGTGCGCGAGACGATGACTGGATCGATGGAACGATCCTGTGTCCCGTCTCGGGTCGCATGACCCGAAGGTGGCACTTGCGCGCGATAATTGCGCGCCGCGTTGGCGCGGATCAATCCGGCGTCGCGGCGCGCCGGCGAGCGGACGGCAGGAGGCCGAGTCCCGTCGCGCGAGACGCGGTCGCGGGCGCCGGGCCGCGCCTCACGCCGGCACGACGTACCACTGCCCCTTCGCCCCCTGCTCGAGACGCAGGAGCTTCTCCTTCTCCATCTGCTCGAGGAGCCGCGAGAACGAGGAGAAGCCGTGGTCGCGCTCGTCGAAGTCGGGCTCGCGGCGCACGATGGCGGCCTTGATCGCGGACGGGTTCACCGGGGCGGTCGCGCGGGAGAGGATGGACGAGGCGGCCTCGCGCGCGATCTCGGGGACGACCTTCTCCTTCTCCTTCTCCTTCGACTTCTCCTTCTTCTCGTCCCGCCCGTGCTCGCGCCGGCGCTGTCCGGGCGCCCGCAGGTAGACGAACTCGTCGCACGCCTTCACGAACAGCGGGCTCGTGGACTCGCGGACGGCCATCCCGATGACGGTGCGGTCGTTCTCGCGCAGCTTGTACGCGAGCGGGCAGAAGTCGGAGTCGCCGGAGGCGATGACGAACGTGTCGATGTGCTCGCGCAGGTACGCGAGCTCGAGGGCGTCGATGACCAGCCGGACGTCCGCCCCGTTCTTCCCCGCCCGCGTCGAGGGCGGGACGTCGATGAGCTCGACCCCGAGGTCGTGCAGCCGCTGGGTCGCCCCGGAGAAGCGGGTCCAGTCGGCGTACGCGCGCCGGAACACCACCTTGCCCTTCTCGAGCAGGGTGTCGAGCGCGGGCTGGAGGTCGAAGGACTCCGGCGAGATGCCGGTCCGGGTGACGAGGTTCTCGAAGTCGATGAACAGCGCGATGCGCTGGTCGCCGGCTTCCGCGGGGTCGCGTTTCAAGCGGGATCTCCTCGCGACGGGGGTCGCATGCGGGCAACCTGACAGGCCGGCGCCCGCGCCGCAAGGAATCCGCACGCGGGGGGCCGGCCGGTGGCGGCGGCGGCGCCCCGCCCGGCGGGCGGCTCACTCGCCGCGGCGGCGCCGGTGCCGCTCGGCGGGCGCCGGCGGGCGGCCCGCGAGCCGCTCGATCCGGGCCTCCGGCATCCGCGGGTCCGGGCGGCGCGCCGCCCTCTCGAACCGCGCCGCGACGTCGCGGGCGACCTCGAAGCGGGTCTCGCGCGGCAGCACCTGGATCTTCCCGATCGCGTCGCGGGTGATCTCGCCGCGGCGGCAGAGGAGGGGGAGGATCCAGCGCGGGTCCGCCTGCCGCTCGCGCCCGACGAGCAGGCGGAACCAGACGACGTCCGCGGGAGGCGCGCGCCTCGCGTGGCGCGCCGCCCCGCGGGCGGGCGCCTCCCGCGAGGCCCGCGGCGTCTCGACGAGCTCCTCGGGCGCGGGGAGCCGGGCCCGCTCGCGCCGGACGAGCGCCGCCGCGACGGAGAGCGGATCGTGAGCGGCGAGGATCCGGCGGGCGGCCTCGCGGTCCTCCTCGCCCGCCTCCGCGGCGAGGGCCGCGATCTCGACGCCGAGCCGCTCGGCGTCGCGGGCGCGGATCTCCTCGGGCGCGGGGACCGCGGACCAGGCGGCCTCGATCCGCGCCTCGCGCAGCATGCGCTCCAGGCGGAACCGCTCGGCGGGCGCCGCGAGGAGCACCGCGATCCCCTTCCGCCCGGCGCGCCCGGTCCGCCCGCTGCGGTGCTGGAGGGCGTGGACGTCGCGGGGGAGGTCGCCGTGCAGCACGAGCGCGACGCCCGGGAGATCGAGCCCGCGCGCGGCGACGTCGGTCGCGACGAGCACCCGCGCCCGGCCGTCGCGCAGCGCCTTCAGCGCCCGCGTCCGCTCCGGCTGCGGCATCTCCCCCGAGATCGCCACCACCTCGAACCCGCGCTCGCCGAGGCTCGCGGCGAGGTGCTGGACCGACTCGCGGGTGGCGCGGAACACGAGGGCGCTCTGGGGCGAGAGCGCGCGCAGCACGTTCACGATCGCGTGCTCCCGCTCGCGCGGCGCGACGAGGTGGGCCCGGTACTCGATGTCGGCGTGCGCCTCCTCGGGCGGCGTCGCGGCCACCCGGGCCGCGTCGCGCGTGTACGTCCTCGCCAGCTCGACGATCGGCCTCGGCAGCGTGGCCGAGAAGAGCACCGTCCGCCGCGACGGCGGCGTCGCGTCGAGGATCGCCTCGAGCTCCTCGCGGAAGCCCATGTCGAGCATCTCGTCCGCCTCGTCCAGCACGACCGCGGCGAGGGACGAGAGGTCGAGGTTCCCGCGCTCGAGGTGGTCACGGAGCCGCCCCGGCGTGCCGACGACGACGTGCGCCCCGTCGGCGAGCGCGCGCGCCTCGCGGCGCGCGTCCATCCCTCCCACGCAGGAGGCGACGCGCCCGCCCGCCCCCGCGTACAGCCACGCGAGCTCGCGCTGCACCTGCACGGCGAGCTCCCGCGTCGGCGCCACCACGAGGGCGAGCGGCGCGGCCGCGGGCGGGAACGCCGCCGCGTCGCCCAGGGCCGCCTCCGCGACGAGGAGGCCGAAGGCGATGGTCTTGCCGGAGCCGGTCCGGGACGAGACGAGGAGGTCCCGGCCGCCGAGGTCGGGGGCGAGCACCGCCGCCTGGACCGGCGTCGGCGCCGCGTAGCCCCGCGTCTCGAGCGCGGGCCGCAGGGAGGGGTGGACGCCGATCGAGGCGAAGGTCACGGGCGGAACGTACGGCCGGTCCGCGCCGATCTCAACCGCGCGCCGCGCGCGACGTCACCGCGCCGAGAGCCAGTCCCTCGCCGCGCCCGGGTCGTCGAACAGCTCCACGGGGACCCGGAAGAGCGGCTTCACGCCGCCGAACACCACCTTCTTCATCCCGGTGATGCCGACGAGCGCGTTCGCCTTCAGGTAGGGCTGCGCGACGGAGGCGAAGCGCTGCATCTCCACGACGGTCGCCGGATCGAACCGGACGTTCTCGAACCGCGTCATGGCGAGGACGGAGCCGGGCGGCGAGGCGGAGATGATCTTCAGCGCCTGCGCCACGACGGGCGCGTACTCCCCCGGCTTGCAGCCGTCGAAGTCGATCTCGAGGATGCTCTTCCCGCGGTGGAGCGTGTTCGCGACCCTGGGCATGGCTTCACGCATCGTCGCAGGACGGAGCGTCCGTGCCAAGCCCCCGCCGGCGGGGGCGGCTCGGGAACCGCGCGATGTAGGCGACGCCCGCCGCCATGACCACCCCCATCGCGGCGAGGCCGTACCACGGCGCGTCGGTCCCGAGCCACGCCCACAGGAAGCTCGCCGTCATCGACGCGACCGCCACCGCCTTCGCCCAGCGCGGGATGACGCGGTCCCGGTCCCACCGCCGGAGCGGCGGCCCGAACACGCGGTGGTGGTAGAGCCAGGCGTGAAACCGGCGCGAGCCGGTCGAGAACGCCCACAGGGCGAGGAGCATGAACGGCGTCGTCGGGAGCAACGGGAGCACCGTGCCGAGCAGCCCGAGGCCGAAGAAGATCCAGCCGAGGGCGAGCATGAGCCAGCGGCGGTGCGCCGCGACCACCCCGTCCCGGGCGCCGTTCTCCGTTCCGCCCACCGCGCCGATCTGGCCCCGCGCCGGCGGCGCGCGCAAGAGGCGTTCGCGCCGCTCCGGGCGGACCGCCGGGGTGCGTGCGCGGAGGCGCGCGATGCGCTAGGGAGGGGGCTCCTTGCCCACCCTCGCGCTCGCGTCGTCGCCGCTCGCTCCGGGCTCGCCGGCGCGGATCCACGTCCGCGAGGCCGGCGGCGGCGCGCCGCTCGTGCTGCTCCACGGGGGCTGGGGCTGGGAGGCGTACCCCTGGGACGTGCCGGCCCTCGCGGCGCGCCACCGCGTCCTCGCGCCGGACCGGACCGGCTACGGCCGCTCGGGGCGGCTCGCGGCGCTCCCCTCCGGCTTCCACCGGCTCATGGCGGAGGAGACGCTCCTCGTCCTCGACGCCCTCGGCGTCGATCGGGCGGCGCTCTGGGGGCACAGCGACGGCGCGGTCGTCGCCGCGTGGACGGCGCTCCTCGCGCCCGCGCGCGTCTCCGCGCTCGTGCTCGAGGCGCTGCACGTCCTTCCCCGGAAGGTCTCGTCGGTCGAGTTCTTCACCGACGCCGTGGCGGCGCCCGAGGCGTTCGGCCCGGCCGTCGTCGAGGCGCTCCGCCGTGATCACGGCGAGGCGTGGCGCGAGGTGGTGGGCGCGGGCGGCCGGGCCTGGCTCGCGCTCATCGAGGAGGGGAGGCGGGGAAGGCCCGACCTCTACGACGGCCGGCTCGGGGAGATCCGCGCGCCGGCGCTCGTCGTGCACGGGCGGAACGATCCGCGCATGGAGCCCGGCGAGATGGAGGCGGGGGCGCGGGCGATCCCGGGCGCGCGCCTCCTCGTGCTCGACGCCGGCCACTGCCCGCACGCGAGCGCGCGCGCCGGCGCCGAGACCACCCGCGCCGCGCTCGAGTTCCTCGCCGACGCCGCAGGCGGTCAGCGCGCCGGGGCCGCCGCCCCGACCGGCGGCGCCTCCGGCCGCGCCCCCCCGGGCGAGCCCGGCGGAGCGCCTGCCCCCCGGAGCGGAGGCGACGGAGGGCCTGCCCCCCGGAGCGGAGGCGGAGGGTAGAGCGGCGCGACCGCGTCCGCCCAGAGGCGGATCATCTCCTTCGCGCCCGCCTCGTCGGGGTGGAGTCCGTCGTGGAGCCGCTCCGGGTGCGCCTTGAACCACGCGTGGAGGTCGGGGCCGGGCAGGAGCCCGAGCTCCGCGTTCACCTGATCGACCACCGCGGCGAGCCGCTCCGCGAAGTCGATCGCCGAGTCGCTGCGGAACGGCGTCCGCGGGACGACCGGGATCCTGCCGGCGGCGCGGACCTTCCCGATCACCTCGACGAGGTCCCGGCGGAAGGCGGCCGGGTCCCAGTCGTTCGACCCGAAGCAGAGCGCGACGACGCGGGCGTCCGGGTTGAGCGCGAGGACCTCGTCCACCGTCCGGGCGGCGTCGCCGTGGCGGAGGCTGCCCGTGCCGGCGCCCACGACCGCGGGGAAGTAGCCGGGGTGGCGCGCGGCGATCGCCTCGGGGAAGCTCGGCTGGTGCGGCGGCGCGCGGTCGAACACCTCGGAGGTGATGCTGTCGCCGAGGAAGACCCACACGTCGTCGCCGCCGCCCGAGAGGTCGTGCACGTCGATCTCGTCGAGGTAGAGCCCCCACTCGAACACCTCGGGCGCGAGCCGCGTCACCGACATGCGCACCCAGCGCCGCCCCGCGAAGTCGACGGCGTGGGCGCGCGTCCGCACCGGGTTGTCCTTCACCGTGACGGCGGTGCGCCAGGTGCCGTCCTCTCCGTTCGTGGAGTCGGCGGACGTCTCGAGCGTGTAGTCGGCGGGCGCGCCGTACTTCCGGTCGCGGTAGTCGTGGTTCCCGGAGGAGGTCCAGCTCACGAGGATGCGGTCGAGCCCCTCGCCCACCTCGATCGCCGCCCGGGACGGCTTCGCGGCGGAGGGGTGGCCGCCCGACCACGCCGCCTTCGTGCGGTACGC
The DNA here is from genome assembly GCA_035708485.1 of Anaeromyxobacter sp. Lineage (GTDB taxonomy): Bacteria > Myxococcota > Myxococcia > Myxococcales > Anaeromyxobacteraceae > Anaeromyxobacter. The sequence goes on from DASSSJ010000037.1 coordinate 45,544, forward strand.
GCCGTCGACGAGCACCTCGCCGCCGCGCGGGCGCGAGGCGACGCGCCTGCCGCGCGAGACGATCGGCGCCGGGAGGAGCGGGCCGCCCCAGCGGTCCGGCGGCGGGCGCGCGGCGCGCGCGCGCGCCGGGGCGCGAGGGGGCGCGCCGCCCGCGGCGCCGTCCGGGCCGCGCGCGAGCCGGACCGCGACCGCCGCGGCGAGCGCGGCGCCGAGGGCGCCGCCGAGGAGCCACCCGGATCGCAGGCCGCTGCGGGTCACGCGGTCGGAGCCGCCTCCGGCGCGGCCGCCCGGCGCGCGCGCTCCGCCTTCCAGGCGTCGTAGCGGTCCGCCCCGGCGGACAGGGCCCACGTCACGGCGATCATGGCGAGGACGCCGAGGACGGCGCCGGTCGTGGAGAGCCGCTTGTGGAAGACGCGCGAGAGGACCCCGTAGGGGAGCTCGATGGAGACGAAGTAGCCGAGCATCGAGTGGCGCCCCATCGTGCGGAGCCACGCGAGCCACCGGTCCGCCGACTGCGGCAGGAGCTGGAGCGCGCCGCTCGTCGCGACGACGCCGCCGAGCCGCATCGCGAGCCACTGGGGCGACGTCACCCAGAAGTCCCGGTGCGCGTAGAGCGTCGGGCCCCACGCCTCCGCCGCCCAGCCTCCGGCGAAGAGCGCCGCGCCGAGGCCGATCCACACGAAGGGCTGCTGCTCCCGCTGCGCGAGCCGCCCGAACGCGCTCCCCGCGAGCGCGAAGGCCGCCCACGGGAAGAGCCAGAAGATCCCGCGCGACGCGTCGGGCGTGTAGAGGTAGTCGAGGAGCCGCGTCGCGATCCCGGTGACGCCGGAGCCGCCGGTGATCCAGCCCGCCACGACGGGCGTGAGCAGGGCGACCGCGAGCGCGGCGCCGCCGGCGAGGAGGACGTGGACGCGGGGCCTCCAGCCGACGGTGAGGACCGCGGCGGCGAGGAGCGAGACGGCGATGACGTTGAGGACGTCGACGCGGAAGATGGTCCGCCAGCCGCCGGGGGCGAGGAACGCGCCCCCGGCGACGAACTCGAAGGCCCGGAAGGCGTAGGCGACGGCGAGGAGCCACAGCGCGCGGCGGACCGCCCGCGCCCGGCGCTCGCCGGCCGGCACCCCCTTCCGCTCCAGCGCGCCGTCCCCGAGGAGCTGCGACATCCCCGCCATGTAGAGGAACGACGGGGCGGCGAACCCGCCGACGTGGCCGAGGAAGGCGTGCACGGGCCCCGCCGCGACCGCGTCGGCGCGCCACGAGTCGTACGTGTGCCACTGGACCATGTAGAGGACGGCGAGCCCCCGCTGCCAGTCCAGCCAGAGCTTCCGGGTCCTCTCGGCCACCGCGCCTCCGCGCGCCCGCCCCGGCGGGCGATCCGGCGACGTTACACGACCCGCCGTCGGGAGCGCCAATGGGCGGCGGCCGCCCCGCCCCGCGTCACCGCCGCGGGGCGGCTCGGGCCTCGCGGCCCAGCGCCGACCTCATCCCCTCCGCGGCGGCCCGCATCGCCGCGGGCCCGCGCTCGAGCCGGAAGGGGCCGACGCGCGGGATGCCCTCGAGGGCGACCGCGTGCAGGGCGGGGCGCTCGGGCACCCGCAGCGCCGGGCTGCCCCGGCGGCGCCACGGCGAGCGCGACGTGAGGTGGTGGTACAGCGCGCGCTCGCCGGGCTCGAGCCCGGAGAGGCCGTGGCGGTCGAGCACGCCGCCGTCCGAGCAGAGCCGTCCCTCGACCGCGACGGGCTGGAACAGGATCGGCGCCGCGCAGGAGGCGTGCAGGGCGGGCGCCAGCGGGCCGCTCCGCACGACCGCGGTGCGCCGGGCCCGCAGGTCGAACACCGAGACCGCGAGGCGGCGGGGGCACTCCTCGAACGTGCGCACCGGGAGGATCGCCTCGAGGCGCGCGCGGAAGAGGCGGCCGCGGAGCAGCCCGAGCCCGAGGCCCGGGTCCCAGAAGTGCTCGCGGCGCAGCGCGAGCAGCTCGTCGCGGATGCGCGCCGCCGGCACGCCCGCCGCCCAGAGCCCGCCGACGAGCGCGCCGGCGCTGGACCCCACGATCTTCGCGGGCAGCAGCCCCTCCTCCTCGAGCACCGACACGACCCCGGCGTGCGCGAAGAAGCCGAAGAAGCCGGACGAGAGCCCGAGCGCGAAGGGAGCCTCGGAGAGCCACTGTCGGAGCGTCGGCACGCCGCGAGTGTGGCCCGCGGTCGCCGGAGCGGCAACCGCGACGCGGGCGCTCCGGCGCCGCCGGGGCGCCGCTACTCGTCGAAGCCGCGCTCGTACCGGAGCCGCACCCACAGCTCGCGCCCGTTCCCCGGCAGCGGCGCGTGGCCGCCCGGGTACGGCTGCACGTAGACGGCGCCCTCGTCGAGGAGGTCGCGGACGCCGACGCCGAGCTCGAGGCCGCGCGTCCCGGCGTCCGTGCGGGTGCGGCGGCGGGCGTCGTGCGCGCACCGCGTCGCGCCGCGTCCCCGCGGCGTGCGGTCTGCGGCGGCCCTCCCGCTGCGCGCGCCCGCGGCCGGCGGGCCCGCGCGTGCGTCACGCGTCGTCCGCGCCCGCCTCGCGCGCCCGCTCCAGCAGGCGGCGGAAGCCGACCCGGAGCTTCTCGACGTTCGCCGCGTCGCCGGCCGCCTCGGCGGCGACCAGGTTGTCGTACGTCGCGACGATCCGCGTGAGCAGGTCCTTGTACTGCGGGATGGTGAGGGGGATGCGTGTCATCGCCGGAGCTCCGCTCGCGCCCGGGCGCCGCGCGGCGGCCGGGGACGAGGCGAGGATCGCACGCGCGCCGGCGGGCTGCCAGCCCCGCCGGCGCGAACCGGGCCCCGGGGGGCCGCCGTCGCTCGCGCTACGGCGCGGTGAGCGGTGTGGGGGTGGTCGCACCCGCGGTGACGGTCGAGGCGGTGGTCGGGCCGGTCGCGTACGCGTAGCCCCCCGAGCCGTCCGGCGTCGCGCGCGTCACGAACAGCTCGTACGTCGCCGGGGGCAGGAAGTCGATCTGGTAGCTCTCGATCGTCCCGGAGCGAGCGCGACGCCGGCGCCCTTCAGGGTATGAGGGATCGTTCGGGTCATGGTGGCCTCCGCTCCCCAGATAGACAGCGAGACCCCGCACGGCGACCCGCCACCGAAACGGACGATGGGGCTGCGGCGACGTTGCGCGCCGCGAACGGGTCGGGCGGCTGCGAGCCGCGGGGAGGCCGCCCGCGCACCCCGCGCAGGGCGGGCGCCCGTACCGCTCCCGCCCTCGTCCCGGGCGCGGGAGGTCACGCCGCCGCCGAAGGAATTTCGGGGGCCGCGGAGCGGCTCGGCGCCCTCTCGGGTCGCCGGCGCTCGCGCAGCTTCTCCCGCGGAGCCGCCCGCCGCCGGCCCGTGACCGGCGGCGGTCGGCCCCGTCCTACACCGGGTGTACGAACTCCTCCGCCCGCCGCTCCGGCGCCGCGCGCCGGCTCGTGCGGCGGAACACGGGGGTGAGGTCCACGGACGGCGCGTGACCGCTCGGCGCCGCGGCGAGGTACGCCCGCCCGAGCGCCTCCTTCGCGTGGGCGAGGGCGGTCGTCACCAGCGCGAGGCCCCAGGCCTGCTCGTCCAGCGCCAGCCGGTCGGAGGCCCGGCGCCAGATCGCCTCCTCGAGCGCCGAGAACGCGGCGTGCACCTCGGCGAGGTCGAACCCGGCGGCGCACCGCTCGCGCGCCACGCGCTCGGCGTGCGCGAGCAGGTCGTCGAGGTCCCGGGTCCGCACGGCCCGGGCGAGGCGGCGGTGGAGCGCCACCAGGCGGTCGCGCGTCGGGACGTCGCCGTCGCGCCGGTAGTGCTCGAGGCGCGCGACGCGGGCGAGGGCCTCCGCGAGGATGGCCTCCTCGTCGTCGCGCAGCAGGTCTTCGATCGTGGGCGTCCGCTCCATCGGCTCCGCGCTCCTCGGGGGCGTCGATCGCTCCCCGTGACGGGGCGGAACCTAGCGCGGGGCGTGTCATGAGGGAAATGCATTATTGGCATGTTGACGATGCAAAACAGTTATGTGAAGAGTTTCGATAACGAACGGTTATGGTGCCCGCCGGGGCAGGGAGGACCACGTGGACGTCCATGCGCTCCGCACCTTCGTCGAGGTCGCCCGCCAGCAGGGGTTCACGCGCGCGAGCGAGACCCTGCACGTCACGCAGCCCGCCATCAGCAAGATGGTGAAGGCGCTCGAGGACGAGCTCGGGACGCCGCTGCTGCACCGCGAGCGGCGGCGGGTGAAGCTCACCGAGGCGGGCCGCGTCGTGCTCGAGCGCGCGCAGGGCATCCTCGACGCGGTGCGGTCGATCGAGGAGGAGGTGGTGGAGGTCGCCGCGCTCCGCCGCGGGCGGCTGCGCCTGGGGATGCCGCCGATCGTCGGCGTGACGTTCTTCCCGCCGCTGCTCGCCGAGTTCCACCAGGCCTACCCGGGCGTGCTGCTCGAGCTGCGCGAGGAGGGCTCCCACCACATCGAGGCGCTCGTCCTCGAGCGCGAGCTCGACGTCGGCGCCGTCGTGCTGCCCACCGACGAGAAGGCGTTCGGCACCCTGCCGTTCGTCCGCGACGACCTCCGCGCGGTGCTCCACCCCGACCACCCGCTCGCGCGCCGCCCGCACGTGGCGCTGCGCGATCTCGGGCCGACCCCCTTCGTCCTCTACCGGCCCGAGTTCGCGCTCCACGGCCACATCCTCGAGGCGTGCCGGCGCGCGGGCTTCAAGCCCACCGTGGTGAGCGAGAGCTCGCACTGGGACTTCATCGTCGCGATGGTGGCGGCGAACATCGGCGTCGCCCTGCTGCCGTCCACCATCTGCCGGCAGCTCGATCCGGCGCAGGTCCGGAGCGTCCCGCTCTCCGGCGAGAGCATCCCCTGGAACGTGGCGCTCATCTGGCGGCAGGACCGCCAGCTTCCGCCCGCGACGCGAGCCTGGCTCGAGCTGGCGGAGCGGCGGCTCGCCGCCGGCGGCAAGCCGCGCGCCGGACGCGGGCCGCGGTCGCGGTAGGCCGGTCAGCGCCGCGCAGGCCGGCCGCGCATGCGCCGGTCCAGCTCCGCCTGCTTCGCGGCGAGGCTCGGCCGGTGCGGCGCCGCCGCGCGCGCGGAGGCGAGGTGGATCGACGCGACCTCGAGATCGCCGCGATCGAGGGCGCCGGCGGCGAGCCGCTCCAGCATGTCCGCGAGCCGGTCGAGCCGGCGGGCCGTCCCCGCGTCCGCGGGGCGGAGCCGCCTCGCCGCGAGGAGGTGCTCGAGCGCCCCGTCCTTCCCCGTGAGCCGTCCCTCCGCGAGGAGCCGGTCCGCGGCCTGGACGTGCGCGGCGGCGGCCGCCTCGGGCGTCGCGGGACCCCTCCACCAGCGCGCGGCGCCGAAGCCGCCGAGCGCCACGAGCGCGGCGAGCGCGGCCACGAGGATCGCCGCCCGCTGGAACCGCGCGGTCCGGCGCTCGACCGCGGCGGCGATCTCGGTCGAGACGGTGAAGGAGAGCGCCCCGGTGCGCCCGTCGCCGGGCGCGGGCGCGGACGCGTCGCCGAACAGCTCCTGCGCGAGCTCCGCCTCGGGCGCGCGCGGCGCGCGGGCCGGCGCCGGGGGCGGCTGCGGCGCGGGCGGCGCGCGGGGCGCCGGTCGCGGGGCGGGGAGCGGGGCCTTCGGCGGGTCGAGCTTCACGATCCGGACCTTCACGCCCGGGCGGGAGTCGAGATCGACGTGCTCCTCCACCACCGCGTCGCCCGAGAGGACGCCGCCGTCCCTGAACTCGAGGGCGACCCGCGCGTGCGCGCCGATCGCGGGCCGCTCCTCGGCGGGGAGGCGCAGCCCGTTCTCGGCGATCCGGTCGGCGAGGCGGGCGTAGAAGTCCCCCTCGTCCGCGCACGGGACCTTCACCCGCAGGGTCGAGCGCCCGTTCCCCATCCCGGGGTCGGATTCCACCTTCCGGGGGGCCGCCTGTCAACTGGGCCTGCGCCGCGGCGGGCGTCCGCCCTTCCAGACGCGCCGCGTCGCCTGCCCGGCGACCGCACGGCGCCGTGCACACGTTGGCGGCGTGGCGGAGGAGTCCACGACCGGCCGGCAAGCGGCCGTACGCCCGGCGCCCCCGCGGCGCGACGGCGGGCCGCGGCGCCCGGAACGGGACGCGGCGGCCGCGCGGGCCTTCCGCGTCGCGGTCCGCGTCGCCGCCGTCGTCGCGGGGCTGGCGGTCCTCTGGCTGGCGCACGGCGTGCTCCTGCTCGGGTTCCTCGCGGTGCTCGTCGCCATCGTCCTGTCGTTCCCCGTGAGCCTCTGCGCGCGCGTGATGCCGCGCAGCGCGGCGACGCTCCTCGTGCTCGCCACGCTGCTCGGGGCGTTCGCCGGGGTCGGCGCGCTCACCGCGCCGACGCTGTCGCGCGAGGCGGCGCAGCTGCGCGAGACCGTCCCGCGCGTCGCCCGCGACGTCCGCAACCGGATCGCGCGGGTGCAGGCGGAGGCGACCGGCGCGCCCCTCGCGCCGGCGCCGGCGCCGGCGCCGCCGCAGCCCCCGGAGGCCATGGCCGAGGCGGGCGCGCGGGCGGTCTCCGCCGCGTTCGACGTGGTCGTCGGGCTCACGAAGGTGATCCTGGTCGTGGTCCTGGCGGCGTTCCTCGTCCACCGGCCCGACGCCTACCAGCGCGGCCTGCGGCGGCTCGTCCCGTCCGAGCACGAGGAGGCCTACGACGAGGCGTGGGCCCGGGTGCGGGACGCGCTCCGGCGCTGGGTCGGCGGGATCATGGTCGCGATGCTCGTGATGGGGACGCTCACCGCGATCGGGCTCCTCGCCATCGGCCTCGAGGACTGGCTGCTGCTCGGCTTCCTGACCTTCCTCGGCACGTTCGTGCCGTACGTCGGCGCGGTCGCGAGCGCCGTCCCCGGGCTCCTCGTGGCGCTCGGCGAGTCGCCGCGGCACTTCGCGCTCGCGCTCCTCGTCTACGTGGGCGTCCACGTCGTCGAGGGCTACATCGTGGAGCCGGTGATCATGCGGCGGGCGGTGCAGATCCGTCCCGCGCTGCTCCTGTTCGGGCAGGGCGTGTTCGGCGCCATCTTCGGCGCGCTCGGCTTCATCGTGGCGACGCCCCTCATCGTCTGCGGGCAGATCCTGGTCGGCTACCTCTGGGTCGAGCGCCGGCTCGGGAAGACCGTGCACTGAGCGGCGTCGCGAGGCGAGACGCGCCGGCCCGCTCCTCGCGCGCTACGCGCGCGTCCCTCCGCGTCGATCGTCCACGAGCGGCCCGAGCGCCGCCCGCGCCTCGCGCAGCACGTCGGCCGTCGTCTCCCACCCGAGACAGCCGTCCGTCACCGAGCAGCCGTAGCGGAGCCGCGACGGGTCGGCGCCGATCGGCTGGCAGCCCTGCTCGAGGAAGCTCTCGATCATGAGGCCGGCGATCGACCGGTTCCCGTGCCGGATCTGCGCCACCGCGTCGCGCACCACGTAGGGCTGGAGCGACGGGTCCTTCCACGAGTTCGCGTGCGAGCAGTCGATCACGATCCGGCGTGGGACGCCCGCCCGCGCGAGGGCCTGGTCCGCGAGCGCGACCGAGACGCTGTCGAAGTTGGGGCGTCCCCCGCCGCCGCGGAGCACGAGGTGGCCGTGCGGGTTGCCGCGCGTCCGGATCGCCGCGGACCGCCCGCGGTCGTCGATGCCGAGGAACGCGTGCGGCCGCGAGGCCGCGAGGATCGCGTTCACCGCCACCTCGACGTCGCCGTCGGTGCCGTTCTTGAAGCCGGCCGGCGTGGACAGGCCCGACGCGAGGTTCCGGTGCGGCTGCGACGCGGCCGTGCGCGCGCCGATGGCGTTCCAGCTCACGAGGTCGCCCCGGTACTGCGGCGCGATGGGGTCGAGCGCCTCGGTGCCGACGGGCAGCCCCAGCTCCGCGACGTCCCGCAGGAAGCGCCGGCCGCGCTCCATCCCCTCGGCGACGCGGAACGAGCCGTCGAGCCGCGGGTCGTTCGTGAAGCCCTCCCAGCCCACGCTCGTCCGGGGCTTCTCGAGGTAGACGCGCATCACGAGGAGGAGCGCGTCCGAGACCTCGTCCGCGAGCGCGCGGAGGCGCCGCGCGTAGTCGAGCCCCGCCTCGACGTCGTGGATCGACCATACCGCCCGGGGACCCACCGCGCAACCGAGCGTCCGGGCGCCGCGCGCTTTGCCGCGCCCGGAACGCCGCGCCGCGGGTATAGTCGCTCCCGCGTGGACCCGATCTCCCCGACCGGCCCCGCCCCGACCGACGAGGTCGACCGCTGGATGGTCGAAGCCGTCGCGCGGATGCGGTCGGCGTTCAAGATCCCGGCGTTCCGGCGCGGGCAGGAGCAGGTGATCCGCGCCGTGCTCGCCGGCCGGGACGTGCTCGCGGTGATGCCGACCGGGAGCGGCAAGTCCCTCACGTACCAGCTCACCTCGCAGGTGCTGCCGGGGACGACGCTGGTGATCTCGCCGCTCCTCGCGCTCATCCGCGACCAGACCGAGAAGCTGCGCTCCCTCGGCGTCGCGGTCGAGCGGATCGACTCGTCGCTCACCGGCAAGGAGCGCACGGCGGCGCTCGAGCGGCTCGCCGACGGGCGCACGAAGCTCGCCCTCGTGACGCCGGAGAGCGCGGTCTCGGCGTCGTTCCGGAACGCGCTCGCCGGCGCGCGCGTCTCGCTCTTCGCGGTGGACGAGGCCCACAGCGTGTCGCAGTGGGGCCACGATTTCCGCCCCGCCTACCTCGGGCTCCGCGAGGTCGCGGAGTCGCTCGGGCGCCCGCGGCTCCTCGCGCTCACCGCCACCGCCACGCCGCGCGTCCGCGAGGACATCCTCGCGCAGCTCGGCATGCGCGACGCCGAGCAGGTGGTCCTCTCCTTCGATCGCCCGAACCTCCACTTCCAGGTCGTGACGTGCGGGAGCGAGGAGGACAAGCTCCGCATCCTCTTTCGCAAGCTCCTGCGGCGGCTCCACCGGCCCGGGATCATCTACTCGGCCACCGTGAAGTCGGTCGAGGACCTCGCGTTCCTCTCGAAGAAGCTGCGGATCCCGGCGGAGTACTACCACGGCCGGATGAAGAAGGCGGACCGCGACGCGAAGCAGGCCGGGTTCATGAAGCCGGGCCGGCGCGTCGTCATGATCGCGACCAACGCGTTCGGCCTCGGCGTGGACAAGCCCGACATCCGTTACGTGCTCCACTTCCACGTGCCGGGTTCGCTCGAGGCGTACGTGCAGGAGGCCGGCCGCGCGGGCCGCGACGGCAAGCCGTCGCGCTGCATCCTGCTCTGGTCACCCGACGACGTCGCGATCCAGGAGTACTTCCAGGAGGGGAACTACCCGAGCGGCAAGCAGGTGCGCCAGGTGGAGGAGGCGCTCCGCGCCTGGACCGACACCGACCGCGCCGTCGGCATCCGCGCGCTCGCGACCTCGAGCAACGTGGGCGAGAAGCGGACGCGCGTCGTCCTCGACTTCCTCGAGGAGAACGGCTGGGCCGTCGAGGACGACGACGGGAAGTGGCGCGCGGCGGGCGTCGTCGCCGAGGACATGCTGAAGCTCGCCGTGAAGTGGTTCGACGAGAAGCGGATCGAGGACAAGCGGCGCCTCGACGCGCTCGTCGGGTACGCGGAGACGAAGCGCTGCCGCGTGCGCTACATGCTCGACTACTTCGGCGAGCCGGGGCCGGAGCGGTGCGGCCGCTGCGACACCTGCCTCGAGGCGGCGAAGCTCGACGCGAAGGCCCGCGCGCTCGCGGGCGAAGAGCTCGGCGCGGAGGGCCCGGGCGAGGGCGGCGGGCGCCGCAAGCGGCGCCGGCGCGGCCGGCGGCGGGGGCGCGGGCGCGGCGAGGCCGGCGCGGGCGCGG
>DASSSJ010000038.1:0-12498 GCA_035708485.1 Anaeromyxobacter sp.
GATCCTCGAGGCCGGCCTCGACCTCATCCTCGACCGGTACGCCAAGCGAAAGGGACTCGTCGAGAAGCCGCGGAAGACCCCGCCGCCGTCGGCCGACCCCGGCCACATCCCCGCCCACGTGAAGCGGGCGGTCTGGAAGCGGGCCGGCGGCCGCTGCGAGTTCCCGCTCGATTCGGGCGGCGTCTGCGGCTCGAGTTTCCAGCTCGAGTTCGATCACATCCAGCCACGGGCGCGCGGAGGACCTTCGACCGTCGAGAACGTGCGGGTCGCGTGCAAGCCCCACAACCTCCACGCCGCCCGCCTCGTGTTCGGGGACGGCTGGATGGACAGGTTCACCGCGGCCGCTTCGCGTACCGCTCCGCCAGGAGCGAGCACGCGACGAGCTGGAGCTGGTGGTAGAACATGATCGGCAGCACGATCACGCCGATGCCCGGGTGCGCGCCGAACAGCACCTTCGCCATCGCCACCCCCGCCGCGAGCCCCTTCTTCGACCCGCAGAACACCGCGGCGATCTCGTCCTCCACCTCGAACCCGAGCCAGCGCGCCGCGCGCCGCGTGAGGACCAGCACCGCGGCGAGGAGGAGCGCCGCGCCCGCGAGCGTCACCGCGAGCGTCGCCGCGCCGTGGTCGGTCCACAGCCCCCCCGCCACCGAGTCGCAGAACGACACGTACACGATGAGGAGGACGACCGCGCGGTCGAGGCCGCTCCTCGCGCCGCCGTGCCGCGCGAGCGCGTCCGCGAGGAGCGGGCGCGCGGCCTGCCCGAGGACGAGCGGCAGGACGACGAGGACGGCGAGCTTGCGCATCGCCTCCCCGACCGGGAGCGACGCGCCCGAGCCGACGAAGGCCAGGCTGACGAGCAGCGGGGTGAGGAACACCCCGAGCACGCTCGACAGGGTCGCGTTGAAGATCGCGCCGGGCACGTTTCCGCGGGCGATCGCGGTCATCGCCACGGACGACGTGATCGTCGAGGGGATCGCGCACAGGTAGAAGAAGCCGAGCATCAGGTCGGGCGGCACGGCGCGTCCGGCGGCGAGGCGCAGCGGCACCCAGAGCAGGGGGAAGACGCCGAACGTGAACGTCTGGACGAGGACGTGCAGCCGCCAGCGCGACACCCCCGCGCGGAGCCGCTCGATCGAGAGATCCGCGCCGTGCAGGAAGAAGACGACGAAGATGCCGGCGTTGGCGACGACCTCGCCGTGGAGCGGCCCGCCGCTCCGCCCCACGCCCGGGGCGATCGTCGCCAGGACGACCGCCGAGACCATCCCGAGGAGCAGGCGATCGCGGGCGTACCGCCTGAGGGACCGCAGGAGGATCTCCAGCATGCGGCTGCGGATGATAGAACGCCCGCGCATGCCGCGCGACGAGACCGGCCCGGGCGCCGCCTGGGGCATCGACGGCGCCGGGGCGCCGGTCCCGGGCTCCCCGGTGCGCGGCGTCGCCTACGCCGCGGCGGCGTACGTCATCTGGGGGACGTTCCCCCTCTACTTCCGCGCGCTCGACGGGATCCCCGCGCCGGAGATCCTGGCGCACCGCATCGCCTGGTCGGCGGCGTTCCTCGTCGTGCTCGTCACCGCCTGGCGGCGCTGGCCGGACGTGACCCGCCAGCTCCGCGCGCCCGGCACGCTCCTTCGCCTGTCCACGAGCGCGGTGCTCATCTCCGGCAACTGGCTCATCTACATCTGGGCGGTGAACGCCGAGCACGTCCTCGACGCGAGCCTCGGCTACTTCGTGAACCCGCTCGTCTCGGTCCTGCTCGGGGTCGCGTTCCTCCACGAGCCGCTCTCGCGGCGGCAGGTGGTGGCGGTGGCGCTCGCCGCGGCGGGGGTCCTCACCCTCGTCGTCCGGGCCGGCGTCTTCCCCTGGGTGGCGCTCTCGCTCGCCGTCTCCTTCGGTCTGTACGGGCTCGTCCGGAAGCGCACGCCGGTGGACGCCACCGCCGGGCTCCTCGGCGAGGTGGCGGTCCTCGCGCCCGTGGCGCTCGTCTACCTCGGGCTCGTCGCCCGCCGCGGCGAGGGCCACCTCGGCGACGGCGCGCTCCGCACCGCGCTCCTCGTCCTCCTCGGCGTCGTCACCGCCGTGCCGCTCATCTGGTTCGCCGTCGGGGTCCGGCGCCTGCGGCTCGCCACGATCGGGGTCCTGCAGTACGTGAACCCCACCATGCAGTTCGCCGTCGCGGTGTTCGTGTTCGGGGAGCCGTTCACCGCGGCGCACCGCATCGCGTTCGGCTGCATCTGGGCGGCGCTCGCGATCTACACCTCGGAGGCGCTCGGCGTGGCGCGGACCCCACCACCACGTTAGTTCGCGAGGTGAGCTCGCGGAACGAGCGCGCAAGACGCCGGGCGCGGCGCCCGGGCGTCATTCCCCGCGGGAGAGACCATGAAGGTCGGATTCATCGGGCTCGGGATCATGGGACGGCCGATGGCCGGGCACCTCCTCGAGGCAGGGCACGAGCTGTACGCGCACGACCACAAGCCGGTCCCGAAGGAGATGGTGGACCGCGGCGCGGTCCCCTGTGCCTCGGGCAAGGAGGTCGCCCAGCGGGCGGACGTGATCATCACGATGGTGCCGGACACGCCGAACGTCGCGGCGGCCCTGTTCGGGCCGGGCGGCGTCGCCGAGGGGCTCTCGCCCGGGAAGATCGTGGTGGACATGAGCTCGATCTCGCCGCTCGACACGAAGGCGTTCGCGAAGAAGGTGAACGACCTCGGCTGCCGGTACCTCGACGCGCCCGTGTCCGGGGGCGAGGTCGGGGCGAAGGCGGCGACGCTCACGATCATGGTCGGCGGCCCCCAGGACACCTTCGAGAAGGTGAAGCCGATCTTCGCGGCGATGGGGAAGAACATCACCCTCGTCGGCGAGAACGGCGACGGCCAGACGTGCAAGGTCGCGAACCAGATCATCGTCGCGCTCAACATCGAGGCGGTCGGCGAGGCGCTCCTCTTCGCCTCCAAGATGGGCGCGGACCCGGTGAAGGTGCGCCAGGCGCTGCTCGGCGGGTTCGCGGCCTCGCGCGTCCTCGAGGTGCACGGGCAGCGGATGATCGACCGCACCTTCGACCCCGGCTTCCGGATCGAGCTGCACCAGAAGGACCTCGGCCTCGCCCTCGCCAACGCCCGCCAGGTCGGGCTCGCGCTCCCGAACACCGCCACGGCCCAGGAGCTGCTGAACGCCTGCGCGGCGCGCGGCGGCCGGCGCTGGGACCACTCCGCGATGGTGCGCGCGCTCGAGCTCCTCGCCGACCACGAGATCGCGAAGAAGGGCTGAGCGGGCGGCGCGCGCCGCCCGGTGGCGCGTGTGGTCGGATGTCGGACCGCGCGTTCCCGCGTCACGTGAACGTGGGACGCGCGCGGCCGAATCGATCGGCCGCGCGCTCCTTCGCGGGGACTGCCGCCCCGGTGGCTTCAACGGGCGGTCGTTGGGGGATACCCTGTGAAGAACGATGCGCGTACGCGGACTTCCGTGGTCCACGGCGCGGGCGCTCGCGGCGCTCGCCGCCTTCGGCTGCCTCGCTTCCGGCGGGCGCGCGGGCGCCGCTTCGCTCCAGGTCGAGGGCGGCGCGATCGTCCTCGGCCGGACCGAGTCCGCCGCGGTGGTGATCCGGGTGGACGAGCCCCCCGGCGCGGAGGAGCAGCCGCTGCGCCTGTCCGTGAACGTCGGCTCCTTCTCCGAGCCGGCGCGGCTCGGGCCCGGCAAGTACCGGGCGGTGTACGTGCCGCCCGCGACGCGCTTCCCGCAGGTGGCGCTCGTCGCAGTGTGGCGCGAGACCGGGCCGGAGGCGCCCATCGACTTCCTCCGCATCCCGCTGTTCGGGATGACGCGCATCCGCGTGACCGCCGCGCCGGGGGCCGACGCCCGCGCGCGGGTGGGCGTCGACGAGTTCGGCCCGGTGCGCGTGAATCGGCGCGGGCAGGCGGAGATCCCCATCGTCGTCGAGCCCGGCGTGAAGCAGTGCGACGTCGTCATCGCCGAGCCGGGCGCGGCTCCGGCCACGAAGCGCCTGCCCGTCGAGGTCCCGCCCTACAACCGGCTCACGGCCGCGCTCGTGCCGCACGCGGTGGTGGCCGACGGCAAGGGGCGGGTGCGCCTCGACGTGTTCTACGATCTCGGCGGCGCGGACGTGCCGCCCGACCGCATCCAGGTCGCGGCGAGCGCGGGCGGCGTGTCGCTGCTGCGCGCCTCGCGCGGCCGCTACAGCTACGAGTACGTGCCCCCCGCGGGCGCCGCGGCGGCCTCGGCGTCGTTCGCGATCACGGTCGCGGGGGACGAGGAGGCGGTGGCCGCGGCCAAGGTCGCGCTCGGGCTCCCGGCTCCCGCGCGCGTCGTCGTGACCCCGCCCGCGTCGCGCGTCGCGGTGGGGAGCGGCACCACCGCGATCGCCTCCGCGCTCGTGCTCGACGCCGCGGGGATGGGCCTCCCCGGCCTCCAGCTCTCCGCGGTCGCGAACGGCCACCCGCTCCCGCCGCCGCTCGATCGCGGCGGCGGCCGGTACGACGTGCCCTGTCCCGCGCCCGCGACCTACCCGCCCGGCGGCCTCTTCCAGCTCCAGGTCACCGCCGCGGCGCGGGGCGGCGGGGCGCGCGCACAGGGCAGCGCGAACTGGCAGCTCGACGCGGCCCCGGTCCCGAGGTCCGTCAGCGCGCGCCTCGTCCCGTCGCCGGTGCCGGCGGACGGGCGCACCGAGGCGGTCGTGGTCTTCGACGTGCGCGACGCGGCCGGGATGCCCCTCCAGCACGCGCAGTTCATGGCGATGGCGAGCCACGGCCGGGTCGGGACGGTGATGGAGCGCGGGGACGGGCTCTACGAGGCGACCTACGTCGCCCCCGCCGCGCTGCCCAGCGGGGAGAGCGTGCTGCGCGTCGTGGACGGCTCGGGCAGCTTCGAGCGGACGCTGCCGCTGCCGCTGCGCCAGCCGCAGCGCCGCGTCCTGCTCGGCGTGGGCGGAGGCTACACGCTCGCGCCCGGCGCCGCGGCCGGCGTGCGCGGGCGCGCCGACCTGTGGGTGCCGTTCCGGATCGGCGGCGCGGCGCTCGGCGCCGGCGTCTCCGCCGGCTACGGCAGGGCGGAGCGGACCGTGAGCGACGCCACCGGGTCGCTCCAGAGCGTCACCCGCGCCACGTTCGTCCCGGTCGCGCTCCGCGTCGGCTACGAGGTCCTCGCAGGCCGGCGGGCGTCGCTCACGCTCGGGGCGGGGGCGGTCGCCGCCTGGGCGCGCTTCGAGAGCTCGCTCGCGTCCGCGGTCGAGGAAGGCTGGGGCGCGGGCGCCGTCACGTTCGCGAGCGCGTCCTGGGCGGTCGGCCCCGGTCATGCGTTCGGCGAGGTCTCCTGGTCGTCGGCGGCGGTGGAGACGGAGAGCTACCGGATCGATCCGGGCGGCCCGGCGATCACGCTGGGCTACCGGCTGGCGGTGTTCTGATGCGGGCGCGCCTCCTCGCCGCCGGGCTCGCGGCCGCGCTCGCCTGCGCGGACCCGGCGCCCCCGGACGCGCCGGTCCTCGTCGCCATGATCCCGTCGCAGGGGACGTCGGTCGCCCCGCTGGCGGTGGAGATCGCGGGCGAGCACCTCGACGCCCGGGTGCGGACCGACTTCGCCTCGGGGGGCGGCGTCGTCGACGCCGGCTACCTCGCCCGCCTCGTCCCGGTGGACGGCGGCGCGGACGTCGACCTGCTCGACGTGGCCCTCACCTCGCGCCGCACGCTGCGCGCGACCGTCCCCGCGGGCGTGCCGCGCGGAGCGTACGACCTCGTCGTCACCGATCCGCAGGGGCGCGTCGCGCGGCTCGCGCGGGCGTTCCGGGTGGTGACCTCGGCCGAGAACGTCGCGACGTTCCGCGTGGACGTCCTCGAGCCGCCGCGGGCCGGGGTCGCGTTCGCGGTCTCCCTCACCGCGGTGGACGCCCAGGGCCTCGCCGTCGACGGCTTCGACGCCTCGGTGGCGGTGACCGATCTCACCGGCACCGCGTCGCCGCCGGCGCTCGGGCCGTTCGTGCTGGGCCGGTTCCAGGCGCAGGTCACGGTGACCGCGCTGCGCGCCGGGAACCGGCTCACCGTCAGCGACGCGTTCGCCCACGCGGGCTCGTCCGAGCCCTTCGACGTCGTCGCGGGCCCGCCGGTCGCCGCCGCCTTCCCGGACGCGCCGGTCACCGCCGCGAGCGGCGCCTGCTCGCCGGCGGTCCAGGTGGAGCTGCGCGACGTGCTCGGCCATCCCGCGCCGGCGGAGGCGCCGATCGCCGCCGCGCTCCAGTCCTCGCCCCCGGGCCTGGCGCTCTTCTCGGATGCGGCCTGCGCCTCGCCCGCCACCTCCCTGAGCTTCGCGCCGGGGGCGGCGCGGTCCGCGTTCCACTTCCGGGCCGCCGCGCCGGGGGCGATCGCGCTGCGCGTCGTCCCGGCGATCCTCCCCTCGGCGGCGCAGGCCGCGACGGTGACGCCGTGAGCGCCCGCGCCCCCGCCGGAGGCCGCGCCGCCGCCGCGCTCCTCGCCGCGGCCGCGCTCGCCGCCGGGTGCGCGAAGACCTCCGACGACGGCGGCCCGCGCCCGACCTCCATCACGCCGGACCGCGGCCCGGTGACGGTCGCCGTCCCGGTGCGGATCGAGGGCGAGTTCGACGCGGACGTGAAGACCGACTTCTCGCGTCCGGACGAGAGCGAGGTCGACGCGCGCTTCCGCGTGCGCCTGGGCGACGTCGCGCTCGAGGCGGTGCAGCTCCGGCCCGACGGCTCGATCTCGGCGGTCGTCCCGGCCGGCCTCGCCACGGGGCACTACGACCTCACCGTGGTGGACCCGCAGGGGCGGGCGGGGACGCTCCCCCGGGCCTACCGCGTGCTCGCGCCCTCGGACTCGACCTCGCTCGTCGCCGCGTTCCGCGTCGAGGCGGTCGGCGCCCAGGAGGCGTACCGGCCGTTCCCGGTCGCGATCACCGCAGTGGACGCGGCGGGCGCCACCGTCGAGCAGTTCAACGGGTCGGTGCGGCTCGCGGACTCCACTGGCACCGCGGTGCCCGCGTCCGCGGGGCTGTTCGTGGCGGGGCGCTGGACCGGGCTGGTCGAGATCCGCGCGGCGCACGGGGCGGACGTCCTCACCGCGGTGGACGGAGCCGGCAACACCGGCTCGTCCGGGCCGTTCGCGGTGGCGCCCGCGCCCGCCGCGCACGTCGCGTTCACGACGGCGCCGATCGCCGCGGGCGCCGGCCGCTGCGAGGGGCCGGTGACGCTCGCCATCCATGACGCGTTCGGGACGCCGACCGAGGCGGCGGGGCCGACCGCCCTGTCGCTGGCGGCGACGCCGTCGGCGGGGTTCGAGCTCTTCGACGGCGATTCCTGCACCACCGCGATCGGCGCGGCCGCCGTCGCGGCGGGGCAGGGGACGGTCACGGTGTCGTACCGGGCGACGCGCGCCGGGACGCTCGACCTCCTCGCCTCCGGGCCGTCGCTCGGGAACGCCACGCAGCGGCACACCGTCGCCCCCGCGGCGCCCGCGGTCCTCGCGTTCGTGACTCCTGCGCAGACCGTGAACGCGGGCGCCTGCTCCCAGCAGGCCTCGGTCGAGGTGCGCGACGTCTACGGGAACCCCTCGCCCCCCGCGAGCGCGACGATCGCGCTCGAGGGGGCGCCGGCGGGCGGGCTCGCCTTCTTCGGCGATGCCTCCTGCAGCGGGGCCGTCTCGCAGGTCGCGGTGGCCCCCGGCGCGACCCGGGCCTCCTTCCACTTCCGCGGCACCGTCGCCCAGACCGTCCGGGCGACGGCGACGTCGGCCGGGCTCACGCCCGCGGCGCAGGACGAGATCGTGACGCCCGAGGGGACGGCTTCGAACCTGGTGGTGCTGTCGCCGCCCCGCACCACGCCCGCCGGCGAGTGCTCGGGAGAGGTGACCCTGCAGGCGCAGGACTCGTTCGGGAACGCCGTGGCGAGCGCCGGCGCGGTCCAGGTGACCCTCTCGGCTCCGCCCGGCTCCGGGGTCGCGTTCTTCGCCGACGCGGCCTGCACCGTCCCCATCTCCGCCCTGGAGATCGGCGCGGGCCAGTCCACGACCGGCTTCCACACCCGCGGTACGCGCGCGGGCCCGGTCGTGGTCACCGCCTCGTGCACGACGCTCACCGACGCCCAGCAGGCGCAGGTCGTCGTCGCGGGCGCTCCCGCGCGGCTCGCGTTCGCGAGCGTGCCGCAGACCGTGACGGCCGGGACCTGCTCGGGCGAGACCACGCTGGTGCTGCACGACGCCTGGGACAACGTCGCCGTCGCGGCCACGCCGGTCACGGTCGCGCTCGCCGCGGATCCCGCCGCGGGGTTCGCCTTCCACTCCGACCCGCTCTGCTCCGGAGGCGGCGCCGGCGCGACGATCCCGGCCGGCGGGTCCACGTCGCGTGCGTTCTTCCGCGGGACGACGGCGGGGACGGTCGCGATCTCCGCCACGGCGAGCGGGCTCGGCGGCGCGACGCAGGCCGAGACCATCGCGCCCGGCCCGGCCGACCGGGTGGCGTTCGTGACCTCGCCGCAGACGACGGCGGCCGGGGCGTGCTCGGGCGCGGTCACCGTCGAGGTGCGGGATGCGCACGGCAACGCGTCGCCCGTCGCGGCGGGGCTCGCGATCGGCCTCTCGGCGTCGCCGTCCGCCGGCTTCGCCTTCTTCCGCGACGCCGCCTGCGGCGTGCCGGTGGCGAGCGCCAGCGTGCCGGCCGGCTCGTCGAGCGCGTCGTTCTTCTTCTCGGGGACCGCGCCCGGCGCGGTGACCGCGACCGCGGCCGCCGCGGGGCTCGCGCAGGCGACGCAGCAGGAGACGGTGAACGCCGCGAACCCGGCGCAGCTCGCGTTCGTCACGCCGTCGTGGACGTTCGACGCGGGCGGCTGCTCGTCCGCGATCGCCGTCCAGACTCAGGACCGGTTCGGGAACGCTTCCGCGCCGGCGGCCCCGCTCACGATCGACCTCGCCGCCTCGCCCGCGGCGGGGCTCACCTTCCACGAGGGCGGAGCGTGCGCCGGCCCCGCGGTGACCTCGGTCGCGCTGAGCGCGGGCGCGTCCATCGCCTCGCTGTCGTTGCGCTCCACCGTGGCGGGGCCGGTGACGGTGACCGCCTCCGCGGCGGCGCTCTCCCCTGCGTCGCAGGCGCACCTCGTCCGGCCGGCGGCGGCCACGCGCCTCGTCTTCACGAGCGCGGCGCAGGCCCGGGAGGCCGGGAAGTGCTCCGGCGCGGTCACCTTCCAGGTCCAGGACGCCTGGGGGAACGAGGCCACGCTGGACGCCGAGGCGCTCGTGACGCTCGCTGCGACGCCGCCGGACGGGTTCGTCTTCTACTCCGACGGTGCGTGCACCTCCCCGCTCGCCGACGTCCTGACGCTGGCGGCGGGCGCGAGCGGCGGCACGTTCCACTTCGCGGGGACGGTGCCCGGCGACGTCTCGGTGACCGCGTGGGGGACCGCGCTCGCGGCCGCCCCCGACCAGGTGGAGCGGATCACGTCGGGGCCGCCGGAGCGCCTCGCGCTCTCGGGAGGCCCGCAGACGCGGTCGGCCGGCGACTGCTCGGCGCCGATGACGGTGCGGAGCGAGGACGGATACGGCAACCCCGCGCCGGTGACGACGACGACGGCGGTCGCGCTGTCCGCCGCGCCCGCTGCGGGGTTCACGCTGTACGCAGGGGCGGGCTGCTCCGGGCCCGCGGTGTCGTCGATCGACATCCTCGCGGGCGACCCGTCGGCGACGGCGACGTTCTCGTTCCGGGGCACGGTGGCGGGGTCCGTCACGATCACCGCCTCGGCGGCGGGGCGGAGCCCGTCGCCCAGCGAGATCGAGACGATCTCCGCGGGCGCGCCCGACCACCTCGTGTTCGTCGCCGGGCCGCAGACGAGGACCGCCGGCACGTGCTCGGCGGCGGTGACGCTCGAGGCGCGCGACCTCTACGAGAACCCCGCCCCCGCGCCCGCGGACGGCTCGATCGCTCTCGCCGCCTCGCCGCCGGGCGGGTTCGCCTTCCACGCCGGGGCGGGCTGCGCGGGCTCCGCCGTCGCGTCCGTGCCGCTCGCGGCCGGTGCCTCGACCGCCACCTTCTCGTTCCGCGGCACGCTCGCCGGCAGCGTGACGATCACGGCGTCGGCCGCGGGCATGTCCCCCGACGCCTCCCAGGTCGAGACGATCCAGGCCGGCCCTCCAGACCACCTCGCCTTCGCGGAGGACCCGCAGTCGGTCGTCGCGGGGAACTGCTCGGCCGCGGTGACCGTCCGGGCGCTCGACGCCTCGGGGAACCCGATCGTGCTCGCCACGCCCGCGGCGGTCAGCCTCACCGCCTCGCCCGCCGCCGGGTTCGCCTTCCACGCCGGCGCGGGCTGCACCGGGGCGGCCACCTCGACGGTGACGATCTCGGCGGGCGCCAGCGCGACCACCTTCTCGTTCGCGGGGACCGCCGCCGGCGCGGTTTCGATCCGCGCCGGGACGCCGGGCATGACCCCGGATCCCGTCCAGGTCGACACGATCGTCCCCGCTCCGCCGGACCGGCTGGTGTTCGTCACCTCGCCGCAGACCACCACCGCGGGCGTCTGCTCGGCAGTCGCCCGCGTCGAGAGCCGCGACCCGTACGGCAATCCGTCGCCGGTCGGCGCGCTCACCGCCGCGGCGCTCGCCGCCGCCCCCTCCGGCGGGTTCGCGTTCCACTCCGATCCGTCCTGCGCCACGACGGTCACCGGCACCTCGCTCGCGGCGGGCGCGTCCGCCGCGGACCTGTACTGGCGCGGCACCGCCGCGGGCGCGGTGGCGGTCACCGCGACGGCGGGCGGCTGGACGCCGGCGAGCCAGACCGCGACGGTGACGCCCGGCGCGACCGACCGGTTCGCCTGGGACGCGATCCCCTCGCCCCAGGCGCAGGGCGTCCCCTTCGCCGTCACCGTCCGCGCGCGCGACGCGTGGGGAAACGCGACGCCCGCGTTCGGCGGCACCGCCTCGCTGGCGGCCTCGGCCGGGACCGCCTCCTGCGCCTCCTCCTGCTCGGGTCCGTCGACCACCGGCGGCTTCACCGCCGGGGTGTGGACGGGGTCGGCGACCGTGCAGCCCCAGGGGACCGGCGTCACGCTCACGGCGACCTCGGGGGCGGTGAGCGGCACGTCCAACGCCTTCGACGTCACCGGCGCGGCGACGCGCTCGCCGCCGTTCGCGCGGTTCACCGCGTCGCCGGTCGTGATCGTCTCGGGGCAGTCGGTGACCTTCGACGCCTCGACGTCGAGCGACTACGTGACCCCGGTCGCGAGCCTCCAGGTGAGCTGGGACTTCCAGGCGGATGCCTCGAGCTTCACGACGAGCAACTCGCCGAGGACGACGCCGCCGACCGCGCCGTGGACCGCCTGGACGACGACGAAGACCGCCTCGCACACGTACACGTCGTCGGGCACGTACTACCCGCGGCTCGCGGTGAAGGACGACGACCCGGCCGGCCCGGACATCGGGTACGGCACCGCGACGGTGATCGTCCTCTCCGGCACCTCCAGCCTCTGCACGGTGAACACCGCCGCCGACGTCGACGACGGCGCGTCCTCCTGCTCGACGGCGGGCTACCGCGGCACGGACGGCAAGCTCTCGCTCCGCGAGGCGATCCGGCTCGTGAACGCCGGCGGCTTCGGCGCGACGCCGACGATCGCCTTCGGCGGTCCGATGACCATCTCGGGTACGGAGACGCTCACGATCTCGCGGTCGGTGAACCTCGTCGCGCAGGCGGGCGTCATCCTCGACACGCTGACCCTCTCGATCAGCGGCTCCAGCGTCCTGCTCTCGGGGCTCGAGCTGGCGCGGCAGGCGGGCGTCGTGACCGTGCAGTCGGGCGCCGACGTCACGATGCGCGACGTGTATCAGCACGACGGCGCGGGGATCGTGGTGCTCGGGCACCTGTACCTGAACCGCGTGCGGATGAGCGGCTGCCTGACGGAAGGCACGCAGACGCCCGGGACCTGCCTGCGCCTCGACGGCACGAGCGCCCAGCTCGCCATGTGGTACTCGGAGCTCCGCAGCACCGGCGGGAACGTCGGCGTCGCGCTCGACGTGTGCGACACGAACCGGCCCGCGTCCGGGGTCTACCAGTTCTCGCCGTGGATCGCGGCGAGCCTGCTCTCCGGCTTCGACACCGCGGTGCGCTCGAGCTGCGCCTTGGCCGCCGTGTACAGCAACACCTTCGTCGCGAACGGGACCGCCGTCTACGGATCCGGCCTCTACCTCCTCAGCAACGTCTTCGCCGGCCAGACCGCCACGGCGCTCGGCCCCCCCACCTGCGTGAGCTGGCTGGGCTGGTTCCCGCGCCAGCAGCTCGTCTGGCAGAACGCGTCGAACGGGTGCCTGGCCGGCGACGTGAGCGACCCGCCGACGCAGCCCACCGACACGTTCACGGCCGACCCGCTCTTCATCTTCCCGGCGGCGCGCGACTACCGCATCCAGTACGGCAGCCCGGCCAAGGACTCCGGGTTCGACTACGCGGCCGTCGGGTACGCCCAGGACCTGAACGACTCCGGGCCCGGGTACTACTTCGGCGCCG
>DASSSJ010000039.1:0-12472 GCA_035708485.1 Anaeromyxobacter sp.
CGGGTTCCCGATCGCGCCGCAGCCCGACGGCTACCACGCGCTCCTGGGGGACTCCATCGGGTACCTGCAGCGCTTCGACGGCATGGGCGCGCTGATCGGCGAGGACGGCTCGCTGGCGGCGTCCGTGATCCAGGGGGTGCCCGGCGGCGGGAGCGTCCTCGCGGCGGTCGAGGGCTGGCCGGGGCCGAACGTGGAGGACCGGGTCGTCTGGCTCGGCGCCGGAGGCGAGCGGCGCGCAGCCGTGGCGGTGCCGGGGTCTCCGTCGATCGTGGTCTCGTCGGCAGGGAACGTGCTCGTGTTCGCCGCGGGGCAGGCCCGCTGGTACGACCGGGACGGCGCGCCGATGACGGGCTGGTTCCCGTACGACGCCCAGGCGATTGGGCGGCGCCCGGACGCGGTCGCGCTCGCGGACGGCAGCGTGGTGGTCGGGCTCGGGACGGATCGCGCGCTCCGGTTCGAGCCGGGCGCCGCGGCGGCCGCGCCGCCGCCGGGCTGGGTGACCTCGCGCGCGGGCGCCAGGATCGCCGCGGTGCGCGCCAACCGCGCGAACGCGTTCGCGACGGTGAAGAGCGCTCCGGCGGCGGCGTGCGAGGTGGAGATCGAGATCCTGACGCCGGCGGGCCAGCCCTGCGGGACGACGAGGCTCACGGCGCCGGACCCGTGCGAGCGCGTCACCTTCGGCGCCGACCGGACGGTCTTCACGATGGCGCAGCAGCCCGCCGCGGACTGCGTCTGGCACTGGTGGACCGGGCTCCTGCGCTAGGCCCCGCCTCCGTCGCGCGCTCCTTCGTTGCCCCCGCGGCCGGGCGACGGTAGGAAGGAGCGCATGACGGAGCAGGAGAAGACCGTCCGCCTCACGTCGCTCTCCCACGGCGCGGGTTGAGCCTGCAAGATCCGCCCGGCGGACCTGGCGCAGGTCCTGCGCCACCTCCCGAGGACCAGCGACCCTCGCGCCCTCGTCGGCCACGAGACGAGGGACGACGCCGCGGTGTACCGGCTCGACGACGCGCAGGCGATCGTCGAGACGATCGACTTCTTCATGCCCGTCGTGGACGACCCGTACTGGTTCGGGCGGATCGCGGCGGCGAACGCGTTCTCCGACGTGTGGGCGATGGGCGCGAGGCCCCTCTTCGCCCTGAACGTCGTGGGCTGGCCGGTCGGGAAGCTGCCGATGGAGATGCTCGGGGAGGTGCTGCGCGGCGGCGCGGAGGCGGCGCGGCTCGCGGGCGCGCCGGTGCTCGGCGGGCACAGCATCGACGATCCCGAGCCCAAGTACGGGATGGCCGTGACCGGGATCGTCCACCCGGACCGCGTGCTCCGCAACGTCGGCGCGCGCCCGGGCGACGTGCTCGTGCTCACGAAGCCGCTCGGGTCCGGCATCTCGACGACCGCCATCAAGCGCGGCGTCGCGCCGGCCGCGCTCGTCGACCGCGTCGTCGAGGTCATGGCGACCCTGAACCGCGCGGCGGGCGAGGTGCTCGCGGCCAGCGGCGCGGTCCACGCGCTCACCGACGTCACCGGGTTCGGCCTGCTCGGCCACGGCTGGGAGGTGGCGGAGGGCTCCGGCGTCGCGCTCCGGCTGCGCGCCGCCGCGATCCCCGTGCTCGACGGCGTGCACGACCTCGCCGCGCGGGACGTCGTGCCCGGCGGCTCGAAGGCGAACCTCAAGTGGGTGACGCCCAGCCTGACGGTCGATCCGGCGCTCCCGGCGACGACGGCGATCGTCCTCGCCGACGCGCAGACCAACGGCGGGCTGCTCGCGGCGGTGGACCCCGCCCGCGCCGGCGCGGTGCTCTCGGCGCTGCGCGCGGCGGGCGTCGCGGCGGCGGCGATCGGCGAGGTGATCGCGGGCGATCCGCCGCGGATCGAGATCGCCTGAAGCGTGTGGGCGCAGGTGCTCCGCGCGCGCGTGCGGGGCGCGCGAGGGCCTCTGCTAGAATCCGCGGCGGATGACCGCCGCCGCCGCCGCGCTCGCCCTCGCCCTCGCCGCGCCGCCCGCCTTCACCGTCGTGCTCGATCCGGGCCACGGCGGCGAGCGGGACGGCGCGCTCTCCCCCACCGGCGCGAAGGAGAAGGACCTCGTCCTCGCCATCTCGCGCCGCATCGCCCAGCGGATCCGCAAGGTGGGCGGCAAGGTGGTATTCACGCGGACGGGCGACATCTACGTCCCGCTCCCGAACCGCGCCGCGATCGCGACGGCGATCCGCGCCGACCTGTTCCTGTCGGTGCACCTCAACTCGATGCCCACCCCCGAGCAGCGGCGGCACACGCACGGCGTCGAGACCTACTTCCTCTCGCCCGACGCGAGCGACACGCACGCGAGCGCCGTCGCCGCGCGCGAGAACGCGGATCGCCTCGCGGGCGAGCCGGAGCCCGATCCGGACGATCCGGTCGCCGGGATCCTGTCCGATCTGCAGGACGCCGAGGCGCTCCAGTCCTCCTCCCGGCTCGCCTACGACATCCACGAGCGGCTCGTCGAGCGGCTCGGCGCGGAGGACCGCGGCGTGAAGCAGGCGCCGTTCTACGTGCTGGCCGGCGCGCGCATGCCGGCGGTGCTCCTCGAGGTCGGGTTCATCTCGCACGACGAGGAGGGGCGGAAGCTCCGGACGCGGGAGTACCAGGAGCGCGTGGCGGAGGCGGTGGTGGAGGGGATCCGCGCGTTCCGCACCGAGACGCGGCGGGCGAGCCGGTAGCGCGTCCGGAAGCCGTGGCGCGCGCACGGCGCGCGTGCTATCGGCTCCCGCATGCGAACGAACGGCCGCGGCGACCGCGAGCTCCGCACCATCCTCCTCGAGCCCGGCGTCTCGAAGCACGCCGAGGGCTCCTGCCTCGCGCGCTTCGGCGACACGCACGTGCTCTGCACGGCGAGCGTCGAGGAGAAGGTGCCGCCGCACGTCTACGGCACCGGCGCGGGGTGGGTGACGGCCGAGTACGGGATGCTCCCGCGCTCGACGCACGAGCGGATGGCGCGCGAGGCCGCGCGCGGGAAGCAGGGCGGGCGGACCCTCGAGATCCAGCGCCTCGTCGGGCGCGCCCTGCGGGCCGCGATCGACCTGCGCGCGCTCGGCCCGAGGACGATCACGCTGGACTGCGACGTCGTCCAGGCGGACGGCGGGACGCGCACCGCGGCGATCACCGGCGGCTGGGTGGCCCTCGCGCTGGCGACCCGCGCGCTGCGCGCCGGCAAGAAGCTCGCGAGCGATCCCGTCCGCCGCCACGTCGCCGCCGTGTCCGTCGGCGTGCTCGGCGGCGACGTCCGGCTCGACCTCGACTACGACGAGGACTCGACCGCCGACGTGGACATGAACGTGGTCGCCACGGGCGAGGGCGAGCTCGTCGAGGTGCAGGGGACCGCGGAGGGGGCGCCGTTCCGGCGCGAGCTCCTCGACCGGATGCTGGACGTGGCGGTCGAGGGCATCCTGAGGCTGAAGGACCTGCAGGCGGCGGCGCTCCGGGAGTAGCCCGCCGCGGAGGGGCACCGGATGGACCTCCTGTTCGGGACGACCAACGCGGGGAAGCTCCGCGAGCTGCGGCGGCTCGTGGCGGGGCTCCCGATCCGCGTGCTGTCGCCGGACGACCTCGGGCGCCCCCTCCCGGACGTCGAGGAGGACGGCGCGACGTTCGCGGCGAACGCGGAGAAGAAGGCCGCGGAGTGGGCGCGGTTCGCCGGGGTGCACGCGCTCGCCGACGACTCGGGGCTCTGCGTCGACGCGCTCGACGGCGCGCCGGGCGTGCGGTCCGCCCGGTGGTCGGACGAGGAGCCGGAGGGGCTCTCGAGCCCCGCCTGCGAGCTCCCCGGCGTCGCGGCGCCCGAGCTCGGGCCGGTCGCCGGCCGCGCCGCGCGCGACGAGCGGAACAACGACAAGCTCCTGCGGGCGCTCGCGGCCGTGCCCGACGCGCGCCGCGGGGCGGAGTACCGCGCGGTGCTCGCGCTCGCGGGCCCGGACGGGAGGGTCCTGTCGAGCGTCACCGGCGCGTGCCGCGGGCGGATCGGGCGGGAGCGCCGCGGCGACGGGGGGTTCGGCTACGACCCGCTCTTCGTCCCGGAGACCTACCCGGCGCGGACCATGGCCGAGCTCCCGCCGGAGGAGAAGGACGCGATTTCCCACCGCGGCGAGGCGTTCCGCCGCCTGAGGCCGGTCCTGGAGGCGCTGGTCCGCGCCCTTGACGAGACCGGGCCGAAACGCTAGGTAACCGCGTTCTCTCGGGAACGGCCGGGCGGCCCCGGGCCCCCGCGGTGTTCCGGGGCGTAGCGCAGCCTGGTAGCGCGCCTGCCTTGGGCGCAGGAGGTCGCCGGTCCGAATCCGGCCGCCCCGATCTTTGACATGACGGTGATGGCCGGGACGCCTCGGAGCGGCGGTCCCGATCCGTGGAGGGGTTCGCGTCGGCCTTTCGCCCGGGGGCGAGGTAACGTTACGAGAACACGCGCCCGTAGCTCAGATGGATAGAGCGTCGGCCTTCGAAGCCGCAGGTCGGGGGTTCGATTCCCTCCGGGCGCGCCAAGATCGAAGTTTACGGTGAGTATAGCTCAATCGGTAGAGCACTGGACTGTGGATCCGGGGGTTAAGGGTTCGAGCCCCTTTACTCACCCCAGTTTCTCGAAGGACGCGGGCAAGACGACGTTCGAAGGTTTCGCGCCCGTAGCTCAGCTGGACAGAGCAGCGGCCTTCTAAGCCGCGGGTCGGGGGTTCGAGTCCCTCCGGGCGCGCTGGTTCCGACGCGCGAGGCCAGATCGCGCGAGGCGACGGCGCCGTTGACAACGTCGTGACGCCGCTGCTAGATCGGCGGCCCCTCGGCCATCACCCGAGCACCACCGGGCGCGTAGCTCAACTGGCAGAGCAATGGACTCTTAATCCATAGGTTGAAGGTTCGATTCCTTCCGCGCTCACTGCAGTCGAAGGCCCGGCGCCGCGAGGCGACGGGCCTCTTTCGTTGCGTTCCCCTTCCTCGAGCGTTCGAGGCGTTCGCGGGTCAGGAGCTCGGCCGCATTCTTGCGCCTTCACGCGAGGGGAGGTCGAGTCGATGGGCCTGCGGCAAGTTGCCGTGCCCCGCTCTGGGCACGGCCCGTCGCGAGCCGCGGCGAGGGTTCGCATAGCCTGTCGCCTACGTTCACCTACAGGGTACATCGGGTCCGTGCCCGAAGGGGGACGAGCGCTCGCTCGCCCGCATGTCCACACCTCGGGGACAGGATGCGCCGCGGTCCGCTTCGCGCGCGCCGGAGATCCCCCGATGAGATTCTCGTGCGACCGCTGCCACAAGCGGTTCTCCACCGTGGACGAGCCCGTCCCCGGGCGCGTCTACCGCGTCCCGTGCCGGTGCGGGAACACGATCGTCGTGCGCGCCGACGGCGACGCCGCGGCCCCGCGCGCCGGCGGCGCGCCGCGCCGCGTGCCCGCGCCCGGACGGGCGGCGCCGCCGCCCCTTCCGCTCGGGCCGCGGCCGCTCGCGGCCTCCGCCGCGCTCGCGGCCTCCGGCGCGATCGGCGGGAGCGCGGGCATCGCCGCGGCGCACGACCCGTTCGCCGGCGCCGCGCCGTGGGCCGGCGACGTCCGCGATCTCGTGCCGCGCGGCGTCGGCGAGGTCACGCCGACGCTGCTCGGACCGCCGCTCCCCCGGCGCGATCCCGACGCCGCCGACGTCTCGAGCGCGTACGCCGCGGCCGCGGACGCGGAGCCGTTCATCGACGAGATGCGCCGGACGCGCACGCACGCGCTCGCGCTCGGCGGCGCGGCCGGCACCGCGTTCGGCGCGTCGCTCGCCGCCATCGTCGCCGTGCTCGTGCTGCGCCCCGCGTCGCCCGCGGCCGCGCGTCCGGACGGGCCGGCCGGCGCCGAGGTCGCGACGGCGGCCGCGCCCCGACCCGCGCCGGATCGCGCCGCGTCGCCCCGCAGGCTCGCCGCGGCGCGCGCGCCGGCACCGACCCCCGCGCCCGCGCCGCGCACGCTCCCGGGTGCCGTGACGCCCGCGCCCGCGGCCGCGGCCGCGGCCGCGGATCAGATTCCCCCCGCGCCCGTCCCCACGGCCGCTGCCGCCGCGCCGCCCGTGCTCGCGCCCGAGCGGCTCGACGCAGCCGCGGAGGCCGCGGCGGAGCCGCGCGCGGAGCCCGCGGCGCTCGGCGACGTCGAGACCCGGGTGCCTTCGCCGGCGCGTGAAGCGGCTGGCGAGCGCGCGACGACCGTCGCGCAGCGCGCCGCGGAGGAACAGGAGGCGGCGGTCGAGGCCCCGTCCGTCGCCGCCGCCGCCGCGGCGGGGCCGGAGAACGCGGAGCGCCCCACGGCCGACGGCGCGGCGGCGGAGCCGGCGGTGACGGCGGAGGACCGCGCGGGCGCCGCGGCCGATCCGTAGGGCGCGTCGCGCTGGCGCGCGCGGTCGCGGCGCCGCTCCGGCGCGCGGCGGACCCACGTCGCCGTACCTGCACACAGGTGGTCCCCGCTCGGGCAGGCGCGCGCCGGGGTGCGCGGGTACACTCGCCCGAAGCGTGCGCCGCGCCCCCTCGCGCGGTTCCCGGGGACCCGATGAAGTTCGCCTGCGAGCGCTGTCACAAGCCGTACTCGACCGCGGACGACCCGGCGCCGGGGCGCATGTACCGGATCCCCTGCCGCTGCGGGAACACCATCGTCCTGCAGGTGGACGCGCCCGCCCCGAGCGAGCCGCTCCGCGCTCGCACCGCGCCGCCGCCGCTGCCCGGCCGCGCCCGCCCGGCGACGCCCTCGGAGGACGCGGTGCCGACCGTGACCGCCGAGCTCGTCCGGCAGGACTCGGACGACCTCGCCGACGAGCCCCTCGAGTTCGCCAGGCCCGACGTCCGGGTGTTGCTCGGGCGCGCGTCGGACCCGGTGACGCCCACGCTCCAGGAGGTGCCGATGCCGGGCGCCGCTCCCGGCGCGGCCGACCGCGCGCGGGCCGCGCACGCGGACGCGAGCGCCGCCGCGCTCGCCGCGGCGCTCCGTCGCGCGCGCGGGCGCTCCCTCGCGCTCGGCGCGGCGGGCGGCGCTGTCGTGGGTGCGCTCTGTGCGGCCGCGGTCACGATCCTCGCGCTCCGGTCCGGATCGCCCGCGGCTGCCGGGGTGCTCGCGCCCGTGCCCGAAGCGCGCGGCGGCGACCCCATCGCATCGCGGCGGGAGCCGGAGCGGCCCGCAGCCGCCGCCGTCCCGCCGCCGGCGCAGCCCGCCGCCGCAGCGACCGCGCCGCGGCCGCGTGCCTCCGAGCGTGCCGCGGCGGCCGGTGCTCCCGTCGACGTGCGCGGCTCCACGGTCCGCGCGAGCGCCCCGACCGCTCCCGTCCGCGGCCCCGCGCTCCCGTCCGCGCCGCGGCTCGACCCTGCGGCGGCGGAGGCCGCGGACGCGCCCTCGCCCGGCGACGAGCGGGAGAGCGGCCGCGCGGCGCCGCACGAGCCGTTCGCCGGCGCGGAGGAGGCGCCGGCGGAAGACGCCCGCGAGGTCGGGGGCGCGGACCGAGCGGCGCCCGGGGAGGCCGCGACGCGGGGCGATCCTCCGCCGGGCGAGGGCGAGCGATAGGCCGCGGCCTCCGCCGCTCCACGGCGGCGACCGCGCTCGGCGCTACTCCTTCTTCCCCTTGCCGCCCTCGATCACGCCGAACCGCCGCGGCGGGACCGGCTGCGCCGGCTCCCGGGGAGCGCCCTCCGCGCCCGCGGCCGCCCCGGCGTCCTGCTCCGGGCGCGCGTCGGCGTCCGGGCGCCGCGCGTCCTCGGTTCCGGCGATGACGCCGAAGCGCGGCCGCCTCCGCGAGGGAGGACGCAGGACGCCGCTCAGGATCGACGGCCACGGGAACGCGCAGTCGGCGCGGCGGCCGCGGAAGGTCAGGTTGCACCGGATGCCCCACTCGTCGAGGAGGACCTCGGGCGTGTCGCGCCCGACGACCATCGTGACGCGCACCACCGGCTCGTCCTTCAGGTACTCGGGGACGACCACGCCCGCCGTCGCGGGCGCGACGTCCACCACCTCGATGGCGACGGCCGCCCGGCACGCCTCGAGCATCTCGGCGTACCGGCGCTGAAACGCGAACAGGGACAGGGCGCCCTCCGCCCACCCGGGGCAGGACGGCAGGCAGGCCGCCTTGGGCGCGTGGTCGTGCTGCGCGTCCACGCCCCTCTCTGTACTACAGGGGGGAGGCCTCCGTCCCGGCCGGGCGTGGTAATGGAAGCTGCGAGCGCGGGGCAGCCGGACGAGGTTGCCGTGGGGGCGGGTGGCGAAACTGGCAAACGCACTGGACTTAGGATCCAGCGCCGCAAGGCTTGGGGGTTCGAGTCCCCCCCCGCCCAATCCGCTTGACCGCATCTTTCCCCGCGCGTAGCACTACCGGCCTTCCGGACGCACGACTCCCCCGAGGCCACGGACGCACATGAAGATCCAGGTCGAGACGATCTCCCCCGTCGAGCGCAAGGTCACCATCGAGGTGGACCCGGAGCGGGTGGCGAAGGAGATGGAGCGCTCGTACACCGGCCTCGGGCGGCGGGTGAAGCTCCGCGGGTTCAGGCCCGGCAAGGCGCCGCGCAAGGTGCTCGAGCGCCACTTCCGCTCGGAGGTGGAGAGCGAGGTCGCCGAGAAGATCGTGAAGGAGACCTTCGCGGAGGCCGTGCGGGTGGAGTCGATCGACGTGGTGGCCCCGCCGCACGTGTCGATCTCGGAGGGCGTCGCCGAGGGCAAGGCGCTCAAGTACACCGCGCGCGTGGAGGTGAAGCCGAAGCTCGACCCCAGGGACTACAGGGGCCTCGCCGTCACCCGCAAGCCGCCGGCGGTGACCGACGACGCGGTCTCGGCCGAGCTGACCCGCCTCCAGGAGCAGCTCGCGCAGCTCGTCCCGGTCGAGGGCCGCTTCGAGGCGCAGGAGGGCGACTGGGCGGTGGTCGATCACGAGGGGACCGTCGACGGAGCGCCGTTCGACGGGGCGAGGGCCGAGGGCGTGACCGTGAAGGTCGCGGAGGGGTCGATCACGGAAGGGAACGTCGGCGCCCTCGCCGGGAGGAAGCTCGGCGAGACGGTCGAGCTGGACGAGACGTTCCCGGCGGACAGCCGAAGCGAGGCGCTCCGCGGGAAGACCGCGCACATGAAGGTGACGCTGAAGTCGCTGAAGATGCGCCAGGTTCCCGCGCTCGACGACGCGCTCGCGAAGAGCCTCGGGGTCGAGGGGGTCGAGACGCTCGACGCGCTGCGGGCGCGGATCCGGGCCGACCTCGAGAAGCGCGAGACGCGGCGCGCCGAGGTGGAGCTGAAGGACAACGTGGTGAAGGCGGCGCTCGAGAGGAACGAGTTCGAGGTGCCACCCTCCATGGTGGAGCGCGCCGTCGACACCATGATCGAGGGCGCCGCCGAGCGGTTCGCCCGCTCCGGGATCGACATCCGCCAGCTCGGGCTGGACTACGGCCGCATGCGGGCCGACCTGCGGGAGCAGGCCCTGTTACAAGTGCGCGGCCGGCTCCTGCTCGACGCCATCGCGGACGCGGAGAAGATCGAGGTCACGGACGAGGACCTCCAGGCCGAGATCGCGAAGATGGCGGACGAGATGGGGCTTTCCCTCGCGAAGGTGCAGCAGCAGATGAGAGGCGGAGACGCGCGCGAGGCGCTAAGGAACAAGATCAGGGAGGACAAGGCGCTCGCGCTCATGACCTCCGCCGCCACGATCACGAACGCCTGACCAGAGGACGAGGAACGATGCCTTACATCCCCATGCCGTACGTGGTCGAGCAGACGCACCGCGGCGAGCGCAGCTACGACATCTACTCCCGGCTGCTCAAGGACCGGATCGTCTTCCTCGGCACCCCGATCGACGACGACGTCGCGAACGTCGTGATCGCGCAGCTCCTCTTCCTCGAGTCCGAGGATCCGGACAAGGACATCAACCTCTACATCAACAGCCCCGGCGGCTCGGTGACGAGCGGGCTCGCGATCTACGACACCATGCAGTACGTGAAGCCGCAGGTGTCCACGATCTGCCTGGGCCAGGCCGCGTCGATGGGCGCGTTCCTGCTCGCGGGCGGCGCGGCGGGGAAGCGGTTCGCGGTGCCCAACGCGCGCATCATGATCCACCAGCCCCTCGGCGGGTTCCAGGGCCAGGCGACGGACATCGAGATCCAGGCGAAGGAGATCCTCCGGATCAAGGCGCGGCTCAACGAGATCCTGGCGAAGCACACGAAGCAGCCGATCGAGCGGATCGAGAAGGACACCGACCGCGACTACTTCATGGGTGCGGGAGAGGCCAAGGAATACGGGCTCATCGACGACGTCATCGTGCACAAGAAGGCGACGGAGAAGAAGCCTTAGTAGAATGTGAGGGGTACGAGGGCCTCCGCGAGGGCCGGCAGGGTCGACAGCCGGGCGAGCGGGCTCGCGGATCGAGGAGACGATGGAGAAGCGCGAGACCCTGAGCTGCAGCTTCTGCGGCAAGTCGCAGAAGGAGGTCAAGAAGCTCATCGCCGGGCCGACCGTCTACATCTGCGACGAGTGCATCGGGCTCTGCAACGACATCATCGCCGAGGAGATCGCCGGCGAGGAGAAGCGCGAGCAGAAGCTGCGCGTCCCGCGCCCCTCCGAGATCAAGACCATCCTCGACGAGTACGTGATCGGCCAGGAGCGGGCGAAGAAGACGCTCGCGGTCGCCGTCCACAACCACTACAAGCGCATCGAGAGCCGCGTCTCCATCGACGACGTCGAGCTGCAGAAGTCGAACATCCTGCTCCTCGGCCCGACCGGCTCCGGCAAGACCCTCCTCGCCCAGACGCTCGCCAAGATCCTGAACGTCCCGTTCACCATCGCGGACGCCACGACGCTCACCGAGGCCGGGTACGTCGGCGAGGACGTCGAGAACATCATCGTGAACCTCCTGCAGGCCGCCGATCACGACATCGAGCGGGCGCAGAAGGGCATCGTCTACATCGACGAGATCGACAAGATCGCGCGCAAGAGCGAGAACCCGTCGATCACCCGCGACGTGTCCGGCGAGGGCGTGCAGCAGGCGCTCCTCAAGATCATCGAGGGCACCGTCGCGAACGTCCCGCCGAAGGGCGGGCGCAAGCACCCCCAGCAGGAGTTCCTGCAGGTCGACACGACCAACATCCTCTTCATCTGCGGCGGCGCCTTCTGCGGCCTCGAGCAGGTGATCGAGCGGCGCGTCGGCGGCCGGAGCCTCGGGTTCGGCTCGGACGTGAAGTCGCGGACCGAGAAGAACATCGGCGAGCTGCTCTCGATCGTGGAGCCGGACGACCTCCTCAAGTTCGGGATGATCCCCGAGTTCGTGGGTCGCCTGCCGGTGATCACGAGCCTCGAGGAGCTCGACGAGCAGTCGCTCATCGACATCCTCATGAAGCCGAGGAACGCGCTCGTGAAGCAGTACAAGAAGCTCCTCGAGATGGACGGCGTGAACCTCAAGTTCACCGACGGCGCCCTGCGCGCCATCGCCCGCGCGGCGATGCACAACAAGGCCGGCGCCCGCGGCCTCCGCGCCATCCTCGAGAACGCGATGCTCGACATCATGTACGACGTGCCGAGCCGCCGGAACGTCCGCGAGATCGTCATCTCCGAGGACGTGATCGACAAGCGCGAGCCGCCGATCGTCGTGATCCAGAAGGAGGCGGAGAGCGCGTAGCGCGCCTCCGCGCCCGCGGACCTCCCGCGTCGCGCAGGACGCCCTCGACCCCTCGTGCGCCGGGGGTGAGGCTCCCCGCTGACGTGAGTCGTACCCGCCCCGCGCCCGATCGGGGTGCAAACGCACGCTCGTCCGGGCGCTGCGCGGGCCGATCCGGCGATGTCGGGCGCCATCGCGAAGGCGGCCCGAAGAAGCGTGCCCTCCCAGGTGTTATAGGAGTTAGTCTCTAGACCGCGCCGCCGCCGATCCGCGGCGCGCCAGGAGCCAGCCGACCGTGCCCATCTTCTCGCGCAGCGACGACGGCAAGAAGGACGGGAAGAAGCCCCGCACCGTTCCGCTGCTTCCCCTCCGCGACATCATCGTGTTCCCGCACATGGTGGTGCCGCTCTTCGTCGGGCGTCAGAAGTCGATCGCCGCCCTCGAGGAGGCGATGGCCCACGACAAGGCCATCCTCCTGTGCGCGCAGAAGAAGGCGAAGACGAACGAGCCCGCGCCCGACGACATCTTCGCCGTCGGGACGGTCGGGACGATCCTCCAGCTCCTGCGCCTCCCCGACGGCACGGTGAAGGTGCTCGTGGAGGGCAAGCGGCGCGCGCGCGTGCGGCGGTTCGTGGACTCCGAGCGCTTCCTGCTCGTCGAGGCCGACGACGTCGAGGAGGCCTCCGAGCGCACGGTCGAGCTCGAGGCGCTGATGCGCTCGGTGCAGTCGACCTTCGAGGCGTACGTCAAGCTCAACAAGCGGATCCCGCCGGAGATGCTGACGAGCGTCGCGTCGATCGACGACCCGGCGCGGCTCGCCGACACGATCGTCGCCCACCTCTCCCTGAAGCTCCAGGACAAGCAGTCGATCCTGGAGACGGAGTCTCCCGCC
>DASSSJ010000040.1:0-9312 GCA_035708485.1 Anaeromyxobacter sp.
TGCGCCGCGCGGCGGATCCGGCGAAGCCGAAGCCGAAGCGGCGGCGCTCGGCCGTCTACGACGCGGACGGGAACGAGGTGTTCATCACCCTCCTGTGCCTGAAGTGCCACAAGATGCGGCCCCTCTCGCAGTTCGGCCTGCGGAAGATGGCGGACGGCGCCATCCGGAACCAGCCGTGGTGCCGGACGTGCCGCTCGGCGGCCGGCGCCGAGACGCCGCGGCGCAGGGGGGCTGCAGAAACGGTGGAGTCCTCCGACGCTGCCGCCCCCGCGATCGCGGGCGCGGCGCCCGGCGCTGCCCGCGACGGCGAGGGCGCGCCGGCTTCGCCGGCGCAGCCGCCGGTCCGCCGCCCGGGCGCCATCGCCACCGAGGTCGCCGCGGCGCTCGCCGCCGGTCTGCGGCGCTGAGTCGCACCCCCGGTGCAGGGCGGGCGATCGGTCGCCCGACCTTCGACCCACCGGCGTCCGCTCGGTCGGGCGTGGCTCACTGGCGCGCGCGAATCGGCCCACGAATCGTGCGATCCGGCGCTCGCTCGTCCTGCTAATTGTGGCGGCGGCGCAAACGGGTGCGACAGGTAAATAGACTCGATGGCTCCACACCTTACGTGCCCGATCTCGTTTGCTCCCCGGTCGGGACCGCGAGTAGGATTCGCACCTCGCTTCTAGCGCTCGAAGACGTCCGTTCACCCATTCCTCCCGGCTGGAGATGACCCATGGCTGAGCAGCTGAAGAAGAAGCTGAAGGAGAAGATTGAGGCGTTCCGGCCTCGCACCACGAAGCTGAACAAGGAGCTGGCCGAGATCGTGATCGACAAGGTCACGATCGGTCAGGCGATCGGTGGCGCCCGCGACGTGCGATGCCTGGTGACGGACATCTCGTACCTGGATCCCCAGGAAGGCATCCGCTTCCGCGAGAAGACGATCCCGGAGACGTTCGACGCGCTGAAGGCGCACGTCGTCCCCGGCTGCGAGATGCCGACGGTGGAGAGCTTCTTCTACTTCCTCCTCACGGGCGAGGTCCCGAACAAGGAGCAGGCGCAGGAGGTGTTCGAGACGTGGAAGGCCCGCGAGGCGCTTCCGCAGTACGTGATCGACGTGCTCCGCGCGATGCCGCGCGACTCGCACCCGATGACGATGTTCTCGACGGGCATCCTGGCGATGCAGCGCGAGTCGGCGTTCGCCAAGCGCTACGGCGAGGGCAACCTCAAGAAGACCGAGATGTGGGACCCGATGTACGAGGACGCGATGACGCTCCTCGCGCGGCTCCCCCCGCTCGCCGCGTACATCTACCGGATGAAGTACAAGGGCGACACGATCATCCCGTCGGATCCCAAGCTCGACTGGGGCGGCAACTTCGCCAAGATGATCGGGCAGGTGAAGCCGTACGACGACGTCGCCCGCATGTACTTCATCCTGCACTCGGATCACGAGTCCGGGAACGTGTCGGCGCACACGGCGCACCTCGTCGCCTCGGCGCTGTCCGACGCGTACTACTCGTACTCCGCCGGCATCAACGGCCTCGCGGGCCCGCTCCACGGCCTCGCGAACCAGGAGGTGCTCGGCTGGATCCAGCAGACGATGAAGAAGCTGAACAACCAGGTGCCCTCGAAGGAGCAGCTGAAGCAGTTCCTCTGGGACACCCTCAACGCCGGCCAGGTCATCCCGGGCTACGGCCACGCCGTGCTCCGCAAGACCGACCCGCGCTACACCGCGCAGAACGAGTTCGCGAAGAAGCACCTGCCGAACGACCCGCTGTTCCAGCTCGTGAACATGATCTACGAGGTGGCGCCGGGCGTCCTCACCGAGCACGGGAAGACCAAGAACCCGTGGCCGAACGTCGATGCGCACTCGGGCGTGATCCAGTGGTACTACGGCGTCCGCGAGTGGGACTTCTACACGGTCCTCTTCGGCATCGGCCGCGCGCTCGGCGTCCTCGCGAACCTCGTGTGGGACCGCGGCCTCGGCTACGCGATCGAGCGGCCGAAGTCGGTCACCACCGCGATGCTCGAGAAGTGGGCGGCCGAGGGCGGCCGCAAGATGGACAAGTAGGCCGCCCCGCAGCCCAGGTGGTCCCGAGGGCCGCTCCGCGAGGGGCGGCCCTCTTCGCTTGCCGGGAGCGCCGGCGACCCGGCGGCGCGCGCGAGGAGCGAGAGCCGGTGGCCTACCACCCCGTCAGCCGCGCGTCGAGCTGCGCCCGGGC
Source organism: Anaeromyxobacter sp. (assembly GCA_035708485.1). Taxonomy (GTDB): domain Bacteria; phylum Myxococcota; class Myxococcia; order Myxococcales; family Anaeromyxobacteraceae; genus Anaeromyxobacter. The sequence goes on from DASSSJ010000040.1 coordinate 2,199, forward strand.
CGCGTCGAACCTGGCCTTCTGCTCGCCGGGGAGGCTCCGCCGCTCGGTGCGGTGGATCGCGAACGGGTCGAGCACCTTCCCGCCCGCGTCCTCGAGCTGGTAGTGCAGGTGCGGCGCGAAGGAGCGGCCGCTGTTCCCGGAGGACGCGATCACCTCGCCCTTCCTCACCGTCCTCCCCGGCGCGAGCTCCTTCGGCAGCACGTCGAGGTGCAGGAAGATCGCGTGGCGCCCGGTCGCGGGATCGCGGAGGTCCAGGCAGTTGCCGTTCCCCGCGAAGTTCCAGTTGCGCCGCTCGATCACGCCGTCGAACGGCGCGCGCACCGGCGAGCCGACGGGCGTCCTGAAGTCCACGCCCTTGTGGCGCCGCCCGTCGCGCAGGAGCGACGTCACCTGCTCGTAGTCGCCGATCGGCGAGTCCACGAGCCTCAGCTCGATCTCGCTGCCGTCCGCTCGGTAGTAGCGGGCCCAGCGCGCGCCGTCCGGCTGCCACCGGTACGCGGCGAAGACGCCGCCGAGCTTCGAGGAGGTGTAGCGGACGGCGTCGACGACCGGCTCGCCCGAGGCCGGCACGCCCGCTCCCGCGGCCGCGGGCGGCGTCCAGAGCACCTCGATCCTGTCGCCGCGCCGGCCGTCGCGCGCGACCTGCAGCTGCCACACGAGGAGCCGGTTCACGACCTGCGTGAGCTGCTCGGCGAGCGCGCGGTCTCCGGATGCCATGGCGGCCGCGATCGAGTCCTCGAGCGAGCCGCTGACCGTCGCGACGACCCGTCGGGGACCGGCGGTCGAGGTCGAGGTCGCGGTCGCGGTCGGGGTCGGGGTCGAGGTCGGGGTCGGGGTCGCGGTCGGGGTCGCGGTCGCGGTCGCGGTCGAGGTCGAGGTCGAGGTCGGGGTCGGGGTGGCGGTCGGGGTCGCGGCCGGGGTCGCGCTCGCCCTCGCTGCCGGCGCCGTCACCCTCCCGAGCCAGAACCCCGCGCCGAGCACGCCCGCGAGAACCACCGCGGACCCGATCCGGCGCGCGACGCCACGCGCGCGGCCGTGCTGCGACGACGGAGGACGATCGATCGCGAGGCTGACCATGGCCGACGCATAACCCTCGCCGCCCGCCCGCTCTTCCTCCCGCCGCGCGCTCCCTGCCGTGGCCCTGCGGGGGCGGGCCTGCCTGCCCGGCCGCCGTCAGAAGGCGAAGCGCTCCACGACGCCGCGGCTCCACTCGAGGATCGTCGGCCAGCCGACGACCGCGTCGAGCGCACGCTCCGCGTCGCCGAGCGGCACCTTCTCCTCGACGACGCTCGCGCTGCACGCGACCAGGCGGCACGCGCCGGCCCTGCGCGCCTCGTGCAGCGGCGCGGCCGGATCGTCCGGCTCGCCGTCGTGCGCCTCGACGAGCGCACGCACGGCCGGCCCGAACAGGTAGACGTCCACCTGGGTCCCCGCCGCCGCGGCCGCGAGGGCGCAGGATCCGGCGAGCCGCAGCGCGGTCTCGTCGGCGTGCGACAGGAACACGACGGCACGCCGTGCGGCCATGCGGCCACTCATACGCGAAGTGCCCCGCGTATGCTATGAGACGCCCGCATGTCCGAGGAGAAGAAGTCGGGGCCGGTCGTGATCCGCAAGGGTCACGTGAAGCCCCCGCCGCCCGGCGCGAAGATCGAGGCGACCGAGGTCGAGGTGCTCCCGCCCGCGCCGGAGCGGCGCGAGCAGCCCGACCCGCGCCCCCTGTGGCAGCGGCTCGCGGAGGAGAAGGCCGGCGCTCCCCGTCCAGCGTCCGCCGACGCTCCGCGCGCGGCGCCCCAGCCCGTCGGACCGCGCCGCGGCCCGCACCGCGGCGATCGGCCCCGCGGCGAGCGCCGAGACCGCCCCGACCGCCGCCCGCAGCGCGGCGAACGCCCCCGCACCGACGACCGCGCCGCGGCGGAGCGCGGCCCCCGCCCGCCGGCCGGCGAGCCGCCCCCCGCGCCCGACCCGGTCGTCGCGGACGAGGGGTCGTTCGCGGACCTCCTCGCCTCGTCCGAGGCGGCGCCCCGCCCCCGCCACAAGGTCGGGGACAAGGCTGCGGGCAAGGTGATCCAGCTCGGCCACGACGTCGCGTTCCTCGAGCTCGGCTCCGGCCACGCGGAGGCGATGATCGACGTCGCCGAGCTGAAGGACGCCGAGGGCAACGTCACCGTCCGCGAGGGCGACATCGTGGACGGCGTCGTGGTCCAGGCGAGCGAGCGCGGCGTGGTCATCTCCAAGGGCCACGGCCGCACGACGCGCGACCACGCGCGCGAGGCGGTGATCGAGGCCGCCCGCACCGGGCTCCCGGTCGAGGGCGTCGTGAAGGCGGTGAACAAGGGCGGGCTCGAGGTGGAGGTGCACGGCGTGCGCGCCTTCTGCCCCGTCTCGCAGATCGACGTCCGCTTCGTCGGCGATCCCGCGTCCTTCGTGGGCCAGAGGCTCCAGTTCCGGGTGCAGCGCGCCGATCAGCGCGACGTCGTCCTGTCGCGCCGAGCCCTCCTCGAGGCGGAGCGCGCCGAGAAGGCGAGGGCGACGCGCGAGAAGCTCGTCCCCGGCGCCGTGCTCGAGGGCGTCGTCACGGCCGTGCAGGAGTACGGCGCGTTCGTGGACCTCGGCGGGGTCGAGGGACTCGTCCACGTCTCCGAGCTGTCCTGGGATCGCGTCTCGAAGCCCGCGGATCTCCTGAAGCCCGGCGACGCGGTCCAGGTGCAGGTGCTCAAGATCGAGCAGGACCCGAAGAAGGGCGAGCGCATCGGCCTCTCCGTTCGCGCGCTCACCCCCAAGCCCGAGCCCAAGGCCGCTCCCGAGGCGCCGCCGCGTCCGGCCCCCCCTCCGCCGCCGAAGCCGGGCGACGTCGTCGAGGCCTCGGTGGACAAGGTCGAGAGCTTCGGCGTGTTCGTGCGGTTCGCGGGCGGCCGCGGGCTCGTGCCCGCGAGCGAGACGGGCACGCCGCGGGGGTCCGACCTGCGCAGGGCGTTCAAGGTCGGCGACACGTTCCCGGCGCTCGTGCTCGCGGTGGACGAGCAGCACCGCATCCGGCTCTCCAAGGCCGGCGCCGAGGAGGCCGCGGAGCGCCGCGAGGCCGCCGAGTACCTGAAGGCCGCGGCGCCGCGCGCGTCCGGCAAGGGGTTCGGGACGCTCGGCGACCTGCTCCGGCAGAAGCTCGAGAAGAAGTGACGTGCGCGGGCGGCGCGCGGGCCGCCCTGCCGTCCTCGGACGTGGCCGCGTCACTCTCGCGGCGCCGGCCCCTCGGCCTCGCCGCGCTCGAGCGCTCGCGGATCGTCGCCGAGCGCCCGCTCGACCCCCCGCTCCTGCTCGCGGACCTCGACGCCCCACGGGCCGAGGCCGCCCGCGGGCGCGGGCGCCAGGTTCGCGCGGACGACGAGGCCGGGCCGGCGGAGCGCGAACGCGGTCCCGTCCCGCTGCACCTCGGGCCAGCCCGCCGCGATGGCGGCGCGGTGCCTGCGCCGGAGCGCGAGGAGCCGTCGGTAGTGCTCGCGGAGCACGCCGTGCCGCCCGTCGCGGCGGTGCGACAGCTTCGAGCGCCGGAAGGTCTCGGGGTCCTGCGGGTCCGGGACGTCGTGCGCGCCCTTCGCGATGTACTCCTTCTTGCGTCCCTCCGACACCGCCCGGGCGAGCGCGGGATCGGAGTGGGACGTGAAGTATGGGAACGGCGCGGTCTCGCCGTACTCCTCGCCCATGAAGAGGAGCGGCGTCCCCGAGCCGAGCAGGACGAGGGCGGACGCGGGGAGGAGCGCCTCCCACGGGACGAGCGACGCGATCCGCTCGCCCGCGGGCCGGTTCCCCACCTGGTCGTGGTTCTGCAGGCACGTCACGAACCGCGAGGGCGCGAGGCCGGACGTGGGCGTGCCGTGCCGCCGCCTGCGGTACCGGGAGGGCTCGCCCTGGTACGCGAACCCCTCCGCGAGGGCGCGCGCGACGTCCTCGGGCCGGCCGAAGTCCGCGAGGAACGCGTGGCGCTCGCCGGTGAGCAGGGCGTGCACGGCGTGGTGGAGGTCGTCCGCCCAGACCGCGGACGCGCCCCACCCGCGCGGCGGCGGCTCGAGGATCTTGCGGTCGTTCCGGTCGTCCTCGGCGATCACGTGGGCGCGCCGCCCGGCGGCGTCGCCCGCCTCGCGCACCGCCGCCGCGATCTCGGCGACGAGGTGGCGCGCGCTCGCGTCCTCGATGGCGTGCGTCGCGTCGAGCCGGAGCGCGTCCACGTGGAAGTCGCGGATCCAGCGGACCGCCGCGCCGACCATCAGCTCGCGCACCGGCGCGGAGCCAGGGCCGTCGTAGTCGAGGCCGTCGCCCCACGGCGAGCGGTGGCGCGGCGTGAGGTACGGCCCGTAGGCGGTCAGGTAGTTCCCCTCCGGGCCGAGGTGGTTGTAGACGACGTCGAGGCAGACGCCGAGGCCGAGCGCGTGCGCGCGGTCCACGAACCGCTGGAGCGCCGCGGGGCCGCCGTAGCCCTCGTGCACCGCCCGGAGCGACACGCCGTCGTAGCCCCAGTTGCGGTCGCCGGCGAACGGCTGCAGCGGCATCAGCTCCACGCAGGTGACGCCGAGCGCGACGAGGTCGGGGAGCCGCGCCGCGGCCGCGTCGAGCGTCCCCTCCGCGGTGAAGGTCCCGACGTGCAGCTCGTACAGGACGAGTTCCTCGAGCGGGAGGCCGCGCCAGCCCGCGTCGGTCCAGGCGTGCCGGCCGGCGTCGAAGACCTCCGACGGGCCGTGCACGCCCTCCGGCTGCCGGGCCGACGCGGGATCCGGGCGCTCCGGGCCGCCGTCGGCGCTGAGCGCGTACCGCGTCCCGTCCCGCGCGCCCGGCACGAGCCCCTCGAACCAGCCGTCCTGCGCGGGCGAGAGCGGGTGATCCGCGCCGTCGATCCGGACGGCGAGGCGTCCCGCCTTCGGGGCCCACACCCGGAAACGGATCCCGGAGGGCTCGACGAGGGTCCCGTGATCGCGGATCGGCATGCTGCTCGAACCTACGCGCGTCGGGCACCACCCGGAACCCCGGGTTATCGTCGACGCGGGTCGCTCTCGGGCCTCGACTCCGGAACCGGTCGTGCGCTAGCTTGTGTCCCCCCTCGGGCCCCCCGCAAGCCGCCCGTCGGCGCTCAGCTTTCGAGACGGATCGCAAATCCGGAAGGGAACCACCGGCATGTCCACGACCGACCGCCCCACGACCAACCCCCACCTGCTCGCCTGGGTGGACGAGATGGCGAAGCTGTGCAAGCCCGACCGCGTCTCATGGTGCGACGGCACCGACGCCGAGAAGAGTCGTCTCACGGAGCAGGCCGTGGCGCAGAAGGTCCTGATCCCGCTCGACCAGAAGAAGTGGCCGGGCTGCTACTACCACCACTCGCACCCGGGCGACGTCGCCCGCGTCGAGCACCTCACCTTCATCTGCACGCCGACGAAGGACGAGGCCGGCCCGACGAACAACTGGATGGATCCCCGGGAGGCCTACCGGAAGCTCGGCGCCATCTACGACGGCGCGATGAAGGGCCGGACGATGTACGTCGTGCCCTACATCATGGGCCCGTCCGACTCGCCGTTCGCGAAGGTCGGGATCGAGCTCACCGACTCCATCTACGTCGCGCTCAACATGGGGATCATGACGCGGATGGGGAAGGTCGCGCTCGATCGCCTCGGGCAGTCGAACGAGTTCAACCGCGGGGTCCACTCGGTCGCGGACCTGAACCCGGAGCGCCGCTTCATCTGCCACTTCCCGCAGGACAACACGATCTGGTCGGTCGGGTCCGGGTACGGCGGCAACGCGCTCCTCGGCAAGAAGTGCCTCGCGCTCCGCATCGCGAGCTACCTCGCCAAGAGCGAGGGCTGGCTCGCCGAGCACATGCTCATCCTCGAGGCCGAGAGCCCCGAGGGCGAGGTGTCGTACGTCGCCGCGGCGTTCCCGTCCGCCTGCGGGAAGACCAACTTCGCGATGCTCATCCCGCCGAAGACGTTCGACGGCTGGCGCATCCGCACCGTCGGCGACGACATCGCGTGGATGCGCGTCGGCGACGGCGGCCAGCTCTGGGCGGTGAACCCCGAGTTCGGCTACTTCGGCGTCGTCCCGGGGACGAACCACAAGACCAACCCCAACGCGATGAGGTCGATCGAGAAGGACACGCTGTTCACGAACGTGGCGCGGACCGCCGACGGCGACGTCTGGTGGGAGGGCAAGGACGACGAGCCCTTCCCCGAGATGATCGACTGGAAGGGCCAGCCCTGGAAGAAGGGCTCCACCGAGAAGGCGGCGCACCCGAACAGCCGCTTCACCGCGCCGATGGCGAACAACCCCGCGCTGTCGCGCTTCGCGCACGACCCGAAGGGCGTGCCGATCTCGGCGCTCGTCTTCGGCGGGCGCCGCTCGACGACGATGCCGCTCGTGCTCCAGTCCTTCAACTGGACGCACGGCGTCTACCTCGCGTCGACGATGGGCTCCGAGACCACCGCCGCCGCGCAGGGGCTGAAGGAGGGCGTGCGCCGCGATCCGATGGCGATGCTGCCGTTCATCGGCTACGACGCGGGCACCTACTTCCAGCACTGGCTCGACATGCAGGGCCGCATCCCGAACCCGCCCAAGATCTTCATGGTGAACTGGTTCCGGAAGGGGGCCGACGGCAAGTTCCTGTGGCCGGGCTACGGCGAGAACATGCGCGCGCTGAAGTGGATCCTCGACCGCTCGCACTCGCGCGTCGGCGCGCGGGAGACGATCGTGGGGTACGTGCCCCGGATGGAGGACCTGAACCTCTCCGGCCTCGACATGAAGGAGGAGGCGGTGCGCCAGGCGATGAGCGTCGACCTCGCCGAGTGGGAGGAGGAGCTCGAGTCGCAGAAGGAGTGGTTCGAGAAGATCGGCAAGACCCTCCCCCGCGCCCTCTCGCTCCAGCGCGAGCTGCTCCTCGATCGCGTGAAGGGCGCGCGCAAGGTGAAGTAGCGCGAGCGCGTTGGCGATGTGCACGGGCCCGGCCGGGAACGGCCGGGCCTGGCCATTTCCGGCGACCTCGACCTCGACCTCGACCTCGACCTCGACCACGACCACGATCGCGAGGTCGCCGTCGTCACCCCCTCCGTCCCGCTTCGCAGGAGCCGCGCCCGGCTTCGCC
>DASSSJ010000041.1:0-2316 GCA_035708485.1 Anaeromyxobacter sp.
GCCGCGGGCGAGGCGCTCCTCGTCTTCCCCGAGGGCGTGCGCGGGCTCAACAAGCCGTTCAAGGAGCGCTACCGGCTGCGCCGCTTCGGCCTCGGGTTCATGCGGCTCGCGCTCGAGGCGGGCGCCCCCGTCGTGCCGTGCGGGGTCGTCGGCGCCGAGGAGCAGGCCCCCGCGCTCGTCGACGTGAAGCCGCTCGCGCGGCTCCTCGGGTTCCCCGCCTTCCCGCTCACGCCGACGATCCTCCCGCTCCCGCTCCCCTCCCGCTACCGCGTCCTCTTCGGCGAGCCGATGCGCTTCACCGGCTCTCCCGACGAGGAGGACGCGGAGCTCGAGCGGAAGGTCGCCGAGGTGGAGGGGGCGGTGCGCGCGCTCCTCGACCGCGGGCTGGCCGATCGCAGGAGCGTCTACCTGTGAGCGACGCCGCGCGAGAGGGACCCGGTCCGGCGGCGCCGCGCCCCGCCGAGACGGTGCTCGTCACCGGGATCTCCGGGAACCTCGGCCGCGCGCTCGCGAAGCTCCTCCACACCGAGGCGCGGGTGGTCGGGATCGACCGGCGGCCCTTCCCCGGCAAGCCGAAGGACATCGCCCACTACGAGGTCGACATCCGCAAGGCGAAGGTGGAGGAGGCGTTCCGGCACCACCGGATCGACGCCCTCATCCACCTCGGGATCATGCACGACCCGCGCATGCCGCGGAGCGAGCACCACTCGTTCAACGTGATCGGCACGCACCGGATCCTCGACATGTGCGTGCGCCACGGCGTGCGCAAGGTGGTGGTCCTCTCGTCCGCCAACGTGTACGGCCCGCGCCCCGACAACTCGAACTTCCTCCCCGAGGAGACGCCGCTCATGGCGGCGGAGCGGTTCAGCGAGATGCGGGACCTCATCGAGCTCGACATGTACGCGCAGTCGTTCATGTGGAAGCACCCGCAGGTCGAGACGGTGATCCTCCGTCCGGTGAACATCGTGGGCCCGACGGTCCGCAACGCCCCCTCGAACTACCTGCGGCTCGCGCGCCCGGTCACCGTCCTCGGCTTCGACCCGATGGTGCAGCTCGTCCACGAGGACGACGTGTGCCGGGCGCTCGCGCTCGCGCTGCGCTCCGGGCTGCGCGGGGTGTTCAACGTCACCGGGCCGGGCGAGGTGCCGCTCTCGTCCGTCCTGCGCGAGCTCGGGCGCCGCCCGGTCGCGGTCCCCCACCCGCTCGTGCGGCCGCTCGTCCGGCGCGCCTTCGAGGCGCGCCTCACCGGCTTCCCGCCGGAGGAGGTGGATCACATCCAGTACCTGTGCGTCGTGGACGGCTCGCGCTTCGCGCGCGAGGCGGGCTGGGCGCCCTCGCGGACGCTGCGCGAGACGATCCGCAGCGTCGACTGACGTCCGGAGCTACCCGCCTCGAGCACGCCCCGTGACCGGGCGAGCGTCCCGCCGCGCGCGCCCGCGCCCCGGCCGCGTGGTAGATTCTGGGCCTCCCGGCCGCAGGGGCGGCCGGCGCCCGGAGGCCATCGCCATCGCCACCGCGAAGAAGAGGAAGAGCCGCGCGCCCGCGCGGCGCAGCGCCCGGCCCGCCCGGCGGACGAAGGCCGCCGCGCGCCCCGATCCACTCGACTACCCCATCGGCGAGGGCGTCGCCGACGGGTTCGCGCTCGACCGGCTCGCCGCGCCGGCGCGCCTGAAGCGCGCGCCGAAGCGGGCGGTCCGCGAGCTCGGCTGGGCGGCCTTCGGCGAGGTCGCCCGCGCGCTCGCCACCCAGATCGCCCGCCGGTTCCGCCCGTCCGTCGTCGTCGGGATCGCGAAGGGCGGCGTGTTCGTGGGCGGCGCCCTGGCGGCGGCGCTCGGGGCGGACTTCTACCCGGTCCGGATCGAGCGGCGGAGCCGCGACGCGGGCGCGCTCCCGGAGCCGATCCAGGAGCTGCCCGACCTCGACGGCAAGAGGGTGCTCGTCGTGGACGACGTGGCGTCCACCGGGGCGACCCTCGCCCGCGCCCGCGCGCTCGCGCGCAAGGCGGGGGCGCGCGAGGTGCGCACGGCCGTGCTCGTGGCGCGCCCGCGCGGCGCCCGCCCGGACTTCAGCGCGTTCGCGACGGACGAGCTCATCCTCTTCGGCTGGGACTACCAGCTCGACGCGGCCGACGACCCGGGGGAAGTCGGGGTCTGAGATCGTCCCGGCGAGCGGCTGCGCGGTGAGGCTCCATGAAGCGCGTCGTCCTCGGGACCGCCGGACACATCGATCACGGCAAGACCGCCCTCGTGCGGGCGCTCACGGGGATCGACACCGACCGGCTCCGGGAGGAGAAGCGGCGCGGCATCACCATCGAGC
>DASSSJ010000042.1:0-5715 GCA_035708485.1 Anaeromyxobacter sp.
CGCCAGGTGATCGCGTACTCGGGCCACGACGCGGGGATGCACGGGTCGAGCTCGAACGTGGCGCCGCGCCTCCGGAGCCCGAGGATGCTCTCGAGCCCGGCCCGGTACGTCCAGCCCGCGGAGCCCGTGTACCAGGTCCACCCGGCGCGCCCCGCATGCTCGGGGTGCGCGCAGACGTCGCCGGCGAGGACGTAGGGCTCGCCGCCGTAGCGCGCGACGTCGGGACCGGTGCGGGCGTGGTTCACGGGGTTCAGCATGTGGAACAGCTCGACCGCGTCGTCCCCGCTGCCGAGCCGGGCGAGCGCCATCACCACCCAGGCGGCGGCGTGCGTGTACTGGCCGCCGTTCTCTCGCACGCCGGGCGGGTAGCCCTTGATGTACCCGGGCGACTGGGCGGAGCGGTCGAACGGCGGCGCCAGCAGCACCGCGACCTGCGCCCCTCGCCGGACGAGGTGCGTGCGGACCGAGTCCATCGCGCGCTCCGCGCGGCGCGGCGAGACCGCCCCGGAGAGCACCGCCCACGACTGGGCGATGGAGTCGATCCGGCACTCGTCGTTCTGGGCCGAGCCGAGCGGCGCGCCGTCGTCGTAGTAGCCGCGCCGGTACCACTCGCCGTCCCACGCCTGCTCGAGCGCGGGCTCGAGGCGCTTCGCCTCGGCGCGGCAGCGCTCCGCCCGTGCGTCGTCGCCGCGCGCGGCGGCGAGCGGCGCGAAGTCGGTGAGGACCGCGTGGAGGAAGAAGCCGAGCCAGGTGCTCTCCCCGCGCCCCTCCCTCCCGACGCGGTTCATGCCGTCGTTCCAGTCGCCGCCGCCCATGAGCGGAAGGCCGTGGGCGCCCGCGGTGAGCCCGCGGTCGATCGCGCGCACGCAGTGCTCGTACAGGGACCCGGGCTCGGAGGCCGAGGCGCGCGGCTGGAGGTACGCGTCCTGCGCGTCCGCGGCGAGCGGCGGCGCCTCGAGGAACGGGATGCGCTCGTCGAGCACGCCCGCGTCGCCGGTCGTCCGGACGTAGTGCGCGACCGCGTAGGGCAGCCACAGGAGATCGTCCGAGCAGCGGGTGCGCGTCCCGCGGCCTCCCGGCGGGTGCCACCAGTGCAGCACGTCGCCCTCCACGAACTGCCGCCCCGCGGCGCGGAGGAGGTGCTCGCGCACGAGCGCCGGCCGCGCGAGCACGAGCGCCATCGCGTCCTGCAGCTGGTCGCGGAACCCGAACGCGCCGCCGGGCTGGTGGTAGCCGGTGCGGGCCCACATCCGGCAGGCGAGGTCCTGGTAGAGGAGCCACCCGTTCATCACGACGTCGAACGAGTCGTCGGGCGTCCGGACCTGGACCGCGCCGAGCACGCCGTCCCAGCCGCGCCGCACGGCCTCGAGCGAGGCGTCGGCCGCCGGGACCTCGCCGTGGCGCGCGACGAGCTCGCGCACGTGCGCCACGTCTCGCCCCTCGCCGAGGAGGAACACGAGCCGGCGGGACTCGCCCGGCGCGAGGGCGACGGCGACGTGGAGGGCCGCGCAGGGATCGAGCCCCGCGCCGAAGCTCCCCGAGAGCCGCTCCTGCGCGAGCGCCGCGGGCCGCGCGAGGGAGCCGTTCCGCCCGAGGAAGGAGGTCCGGTCGCCGGTCGCCGAGGTGAGCCCGCCGCTCGCGTGGGCGAAGGCGACCCGACCCGCGAACTCGGGGTTCCAGGGGTTCCTCGCGAGCACGGCGCCCGTCGCCGCGTCCTGCTCCGTCACGACGTGCAGGCCCTGTCCGGCCCGGGGGGGACCGAGCGCCCACACGCAGTAGGCGAAGACGGAGAGGCGCCGCGGCGAGCCGCTCTCGTTCGTGAGCGTGAGCGACGAGAGCTTCACCGGGTCCGCCGCGTCCACGAAGACGTCGAGCGCGTGCCGGATGCCGCTCGCCACGTGCGCGAAGCGCGTCACGCCCGCCCCGTGGCGGACGACGAACCGGCCGCTCGCGGCCGTCCGGGGCAGCGGCCCGGGGGTGGGCGACCACGCCTCGCCGGTGTCGTCGTCGCGGACCAGGATTGCCTCGGAGGTCGGATCGACGATCGGGTCGTTCGCGAAGGGCGTGAGCCGGTTCTCGCGGCTGTTCCCGGACCAGGTGAAGGCCGAGCCCGACGCGGTGACGATCGTCCCGAACTCCGGGCTCGCGATGACGTTCGACCAGGGCAGCGGCGTCTCATCGGCGCCGTCGAGCACGACGACGTACTCGCGCCCGCCGCCGGCGAAGCCGCCGAGGCCGTTCGCGAGCGCGAGGGGCGGGGCCTCCACCGGAACGGGGGCGACGGTCGGGACCGGCTCGCGCGTCGGGCGAAGCGCGACCGGGGGCGCCCCGGGCGACGGCGCCGGGTGCCGGTCGAGCTGCTGCGCGAGCGTCCCGCGGTCGTCGGCGACGACGGCGCGCGCGACCGCGGCGAGGAGCAGGCGCTCCGCCTCGGGCATCCGATCGCCCCGGAGGAGGTACGCGCCGCCCGGGCGGTGCTTCCACGTGCGCCACGGCCCGCCGTCGAGCAGGGCCTCGAGGGCGGCGTGCACCTCGTCGAGGTAGCTCACGGGATGCTCGTTCAGGATGACCACGTCCGCGGCGAGCCCCTTGAGCCGCCAGTACTCCTGCGCCTGCAGGACCTGGCGGACGACCGCGAGGTCGTCGTTCGACACGACGCGCACGAGCAGGATGGGGAGGTCGCCCGAGATGCCGTGCGGCCAGAGCCCCTCCTGACCGAGCGCGTTGCGGGCGAGGACCTCCGGGGGGGCGCGCAGCGAGCCGTCCGCGTACAGGACGCGCGAGGCGAGGCGCTCGAACAGGAGCGCCTCGTCGCTCGTGATGCCGAGGTGCCGGAGCGCGCTGCGCGCGTGGGCGAGGGCGAGCACGAACGTGCGCGCCGTCGCGCTCGGATCCCGGTAGCGCTGCGCGAGCGCGAGGGCGGTCTCGCGGCTCGACGCCATGCCGGTCGCGAACGAGAGCCGCGCGACGGCGCCCGGCGCGAGGCGCAGGCGCTGCCGCAGGCTGAACATGGGATCGAGCAGGACGCCGGTCGTGCCGGAGAGGGGGCGCCCGTCGAGCGCCTGGGGATCCTCGGGCCCGCGCCCGCGCCCGAGGAAGCGCGCGCGGTCGGTCTCCCACTCCACGGGTCCGTGCGACCGGCCCTCCGGGGCGATCACGTGCACGGCGAACAGCTCGGGGTCGCTCGGGGATCGCGGCCGGCGCCGGCAGAGGAGCGCGCCCGCGTCCGCGACCCACTCCGACTCGACGAAGAGCTTGCCGAACGCGGGGTGGGCGAGATCGTCGGCCTCCGGGGCGAGCACGATCTCCGCGTAGCTCGTGACCTCGAGCTCCCGGGTCCGATCGCCGTGGTTCGTGACGACGAGCCGGCGCACCTCGACGTCGTCCTCGGGCGAGACCGCCACGTCGAGCTGGGTGCCGATCTCGTCCTCGCGGCGCTCGAAGGTCGCCTTGTGCATGGTGAAGCTGACGACGTCGTGCTCCGCCTCGCGCGCCGTCGGGTGGTGCGTCGCCGACCAGACCCGGCCGCTCCGGACGTCGCGGAGGTAGAGGAAGTGGCTGCCGGGGTCGCGCGTCGCGTCCTGCCGCCCGCGCGTGACGGCGCGGCCCTGGCAGAAGCTCGTGCCGCCGCCGGCGTTCGTCACCACCGCGGTGTAGCGGCCGTTCGAGAGGAACTGCGCGTGCGGGAAGGCCGTGTGCGGCGAGCGGAAGCGGCGCACCGCCACCGGCGGGACGGGCTCGGCGCGCCGCGCCTCCTCGTCGGGGCGCGGCCGGACGAGCGGCGCGTGGCGCGGCACCCTTTCTTGGAGCAGCAGCTCGGTCGCCTTCACGCGCGGATCCGCGTGGAACCGCTCCACCATCCGGTTCCCCGCGACGGCGGCGGCGATGGCGGCGAGCGTCATCCCCTGGTGGTGGGCGAGGACCTCGCGCACGATCGTGCCGCGCGGCCGGCGGCCGGGCGCCGCCGGCGCCGCCTCGGCCTCCTCGCGCCGGCGGCGCGTGTAGTCCACCGCGTCGAAGTAGCCGTGGGGGCCGAGGAGCCCCTCGTCCGCGAGGCGGCGCAGGTTCGCCGCCGCCGCGGTGGGGTGAACGAGCAGCGCGAGCGCGGAAGCGTAGGGGGCGACGACGAGCTCTTCGCCGAGGCCGCGCTTGAGGCCGAGCCCGGGCACGCCGAACGCCTTGTACTGGTAGTCGCCGCGGTGATCGACGAGGTCGTAGGCGCACTCCGAGACGCCCCACGGCACGCCGCGCGCCGCGCCGTAGTCGCGCTGCCGCCGCAACGCCATCCGGCAGCTCTCGTCGAGGAGCGTGTCCGGGTAGCTCCGCACGAGGAGGAGCGGCATGAGGTACTCGAACATCGTCGCGCTCCACGACAGGAGCGTCGGCCTCCCGCGCACGCTCGTGACCGAGCGGCCGAGGCGGAACCAGTGCTTCTCGGGGAGGTCGCCCTTCGCGATGGCGACGAAGCTCGCGAGCCGCGCCTCCGAGGCGAGGAGGTCGTAGTACGTGGGGTCGAGCCGGCCCGGCCCCTCCGCGTCCGCGGCGCGGTAGCCGATGGCGAGGAGGCTCCGCTGCGGGTCGTAGAGGAACCGGAAGCTCATGCCGTCCGCGAGCGCCGCGGCGCGCGCGGCCAGGCTCGCGAGCCGCTCGCCGAGATCCGACGGTCCGGGCGGTCTCGCCTCGCGGGGTGGCAGCTCCCGCCCGAGCTGGCGCAGCCCCTCGGCGACCACCATGAGCGCGCCGGCGAGGTTGCCGCTGTCCACCGTCGAGACGTAGCGCGGGAGGAGCGGGGCGAGGGTGCGGGTGTCGTACCAGTTGAAGAGGTGGCCCTCGAGCCGCTCGAGCCCCTCCACCGTCGTGAGGGTCGAGTCGATCCGCTCGACGAGGTCGCCCGCCGGGATGAGGCCGAGGTCGTGGGCGGACAGCGTCGCGAGGAGCCCCATGCCGACGTTCGTGGGCGACGTCCGGTGCGCGACGCGCGCGTCCGGACCCTCCTGGAAGTTGTCGGCGGGGAGGAAGTGGTCCTCCCGGCCCATGAAGGCCTCGAAGTACGCCCACGTCGCGCGGGCCACCCCGAGGAGGAAGCGCCGGTCGTCCGCGCCGAGCGCGAGGTCCCGCTCCCGGATCGGCTGGGAGAGCCGGTACGCGACGAGCGGCGCGGCGATCCACAGGGCGAGTACGGGCGCCGCGGGTGCGATCGCGTCCGGGCGAACCGCCAGCACGGCCGCGAGCCCGGCGAGCGCGATCGCGGGGCTCGCGGCCATGTCGACGAGGAACGAGCGCGGCCCCGTCCCGCTCGCGCGGCCGGCCGCGCGCGCCGCGCTCGCGGCGGCGGTCTCCCACTCGAGCAGGCGGCGCCGCGTGACGGCGACGCGCACGAGCGTGACGAGGACCGCGTGGATCATCGAGGACGCCTGGCTCGCGAGGAAGGCGAGCTGCAGCCCGACGCGCGCGAGGGTGGTCCTCGCGTCCTGCGCCAACCCGCCCAGGAAGGCGCGCCAGGGCTGGTGCGGGCGCCGGCCGCCGAGCGCCTCGAAGGCGAGCGGGTAGACCGGGAAGGCGAGCGCCGCGAGGACGGCGGCGGTCCACAGGGCGGGGCTCCCCGGCAGCGCCGTCCAGGCGAGGAGGAGGAGCAGCACCGTCGCGGGCGCGACGAGGGTGCGGCGCAGGTTGTCGAGGATCTTCCAGCGGGCGATGAGGGGCAGGGGGTTCCGC
>DASSSJ010000043.1:0-7290 GCA_035708485.1 Anaeromyxobacter sp.
CCGACGCCGCCCCGGTTCCCCGGGACGGCGCCGTGCTCGCCGCGCTGTCCTGAACCGCTACACCTTCGGCTTCGCGCGCGCGCGCTCCTCCTGCTTCGCCTTCGTCCTCGGCTGGCCCTTCACCGCCGTGTTCACGAAGAGCAGGCCGTCCACGTGGCCGGGGACCGCGCCGGTGACGAGGAGCAGGTTCTTGTCCGCCTCGATCCCCGCCACCGTGAGGTTCTGGATCGTGACGTTGTCGGTTCCGTAGTGGCCGGGGAGGTGCTTGCCCTTCCACACCTTGCCCGGCGTCTTGCGCTGTCCGACGGCGCCGACGTGCCGGTGGTGCTCGTGCGACGTCGAGGCGTCGCGGGCGGCGCCCTTCATGCCCCACTTCTTCACGACGCCGGTGAACCCGCGGCCCTTGGTGACGCCGGAGACGTCGATCCGCTGGTTCGCCTTGAAGACCTTGTCCACGGTGAGGACGTCGCCCGCCTTGAGCTCGCCGAGCGCCTTCGCGTCCTTCACGCGGAGCTCGCGGAGGTGGCGGAAGATCGGCGTGCCCGCCTTCTTGAAGACGCCCACCTCGGGCTTGGTGAGCCGGCGCGCGTGCTTCTCGTCCACCGGCCCGTAGCCGAGGACGATCGCGTCGTACCCGTCCTTGTCCGCGGTCTTGCGGCGCACCACCGTGCACGGCCCCGCCTCGAGCACCGTCACCGGGATGCAGTCGCCCTCGGGGGTGAAGATCTGCGTCATCCCCAGCTTCTTCGCCAAGAGTCCTGTCGACATGATCACCTCGCATTGGTCCGCCGCGCGTCGGAGGGCCGCGGAGGACGTGCGCTTGGAAAGGGTGGGCTTTCTACCCGGCGCGGCCGCGGGTGTCAAGGGAAGCCCGCGTCACGCGTCGGGATTTCGCCGTCACAGCCCTGCGCGCGACGGCTCCCCGCCGCGCCGGCAGATCGCCGCGACGTGCGCGAGCAGGGCGTCGATGTCGAACGGCTTGGCGAGGTACCCGCGCGCGTTCACCGACGCCGCGCGCTGCGGGTTCCCGTCCGCGGAGATGACGAGGATCGGGACGTCCGCGACCGCGGGCCGCTTCCGGAGCGCGTGCGCGAAGGTCACGCCGTCCATCACCGGCATCATGAGGTCGAGCAGGATCACGTCCGGCCGCTCGGCGTCGACGCGATCGAGGGCCTCGAGCCCGTTCCGCGCGCGCGCCACCCGGTACGACTCCGTCCCGAGGATGTCGCAGATCGCTTCCAGGATGTCCGGGTCGTCGTCGACGACGAGCACCAGCGGGTCGGTCATGGGTAGGCAGCGGGATCCTGCCGGGCGCCTCCGACGTCCGGCCGTGGGAGGGTAAGGACGTAGCGGCCCTCCGCAACCGAGAATGCCCCTCCCAGGGCTGCCGCGATCCGCCGGACGAGCGGTAGGGCGAGCGCCCGACCCCTCGGCTCGCTGGGCGACCCCTTCACGGGATCCTCGAGCGCGGGCGCGTCGGGCGGCTTGCCGGCGACGACGAGCGCGAGCGCGTCGCCCGCCGGCTCGCACGCGATGCGTACCGCGCTGCCGTCCCGCCCGGCGGTCGCGACCAGCGCGTCGAGGGCGCGCTCGAGCAGGACGCGGTCGGCCTGCAGGAGCACCGTCGGCGCGACGTCCACCGTCACCTGGCCGACATCCGGCGGGCGGCGCTCGAGCGCCGCGTCCGCGGCGTCGCGCACCGGCACGGCGTCCCGGCGGACCGCGACCCCGCCCGCGTCGAGCCGCTCGCACAGGAAGTGGTCCTCGACGAGCAGCCGGACGCGCGAGATGGAGCGCAGGCACATGGCGGACAGCTTCTCGCCGCGCGCCCCGCCGCGCTCCTCGGCGGAGATCCGGGCGAGCAGCTCGGCGCTCCAGAGCGCGGTCGAGAGCGGGTTTCGCACCTCGTGGGCGACGAAGCCCAGGAACCCGCGGCGACGCTCGTCGCCGTCGCCCGCCCGCCCCTCCCCCTTCGGCTCACCGTGGTCCGCCACGCGTCGCTCCGATCCGCTACCCCATACCGCTTCCGAGGCGTTCCCGCTCGACCCGCATCCGGAGCGGGCGTCCCGCTGGGCTCCCTCACCCAAATCCGCGACCCGCTCGGGAAGGAATTACAGCCAAAAAGCCCAGGAAGGTAGGGGCTTCCCTGCTCGCCCGGTAATGCTTACAGTCGGAGATCTCCCCGAAGCCCTGCGGCCGATCTGCCAAGCCCCTGATATCACGAGCGTCCATCTGCCGACCCGAGCGGCACATGGGTTGCTATGTGGGTGCGTTGACTGCTACACGGATCGCTGGAGGCCCGAATGAAGCGCGCCGCCGTCACGAGCAGCCCGAGCTCCCTGGAGCGTTACCTCGGCGAGATCAACCGCTTCCCGTTGCTTTCGCCGGACGAGGAGCAGCGGCTCGCGCGGGAGTACGCGGCGCAGGGCGACACGCGCGCGGCGCACCGGCTCGTGACGGCCAACCTCCGCTTCGTCGTGAAGGTCGCGTACGAGTACCGCTCCTACGGCTTCCGGATGGCCGACCTCGTCCAGGAGGGGAACATCGGCCTCATGAAGGCGGTCCAGAAGTTCGATCCGGACAAGGGGATCCGGCTCATCTCGTACGCGGTGTGGTGGATCCGCGCGTACATCCAGAACTACATCCTGCGCTCCTGGTCGCTCGTGAAGCTCGGCACCACGCAGGCGCAGCGGAAGCTCTTCTTCTCGCTCGCGCGCACGCGCCGCGAGCTCGACCGGACCTCGGCGGAGCACGGCGCCGACTCCGACGGCCGCGACGCGAACAAGGTCGCGAGGAAGCTCCACGTGAAGCCGGCCGAGGTCCGCGAGATGGAGCTGCGGATGGAGGGGCGCGACCTGTCCCTCGACGCGCCGATGGGCGAGGACGGCGGCAGCTCGCACGTGGACTTCGTGGCGTCCGAGGACCGGGGGCAGGACGACGAGCTCTCGATCGCGCAGGAGCGCACCGTGGTCTCCGGCAAGATCGGCGCCGCGCTCGCCCGCCTCGACCGGCGCGAGCGGTACATCGTCGAGCAGCGCGTCATGGCGGAGCGCCCCATGACGCTGAAGGAGCTCGGCGAGCACTTCGGCTTCTCCCGCGAGCGCGCCCGGCAGCTCGAGATCCGCGCGAAGGACAAGCTCCGCGAGGAGCTGCACGCCCTCGCCGTCGAGATCGACTGGCCGACGGACGGGACGCCGGTCGAGGTCGACGACGCGGCGTAGGCCTGGCGCGCCGTCGCGCGCAGCTCCGGTCAGCGGCGCAGGCGATCCAGCGCCGCGTACACGGTGACCTGCGCCGCGTAGTGCGCGAGGTGCTGCGCGAGCGCGAGCTTCTCCGCGCCGCGGGAACGGGCGCGGGCGATCCGGAAGCACTCCCAGGCCCCCCTCGCGTACCCGCCCCCCGTCTTCGACCCGCCGTGCCAGCGGAAGCTCGCGAGCGGCCGGGGGATGAAGGCGGGCTCGGCGACCGCCGCGAACCGCAGCCAGAGGTCGTAGTCCATCGCGAGGTGGAGCGACTCGTCGATCGGGCCGACCTCGTCGAGGAGGTCGCGCCGGAAGAAGGTCGCCGGCTGCGGGATGAAGTTCCGCGCGACGAGGCGCGCCCGGCTGTAGCGGCGCGACACCCACGACTTGTACCGGGAGATGGCGCGGCGGATCTCGCGGTCCTGCGCGTCGATGACCCGGCACTCCCCGAAGCACCAGCGCGCGCCGCCCTCGCCGAGCGCGCGGGCGGCGGCGTCGAGCGCGCCCGGGGCGTAGGTGTCGTCGGAGTTCAGCCACGCGAGCACCTCGCCCGTCGCCATGCGGAAGCCCTTGTTGATGGCGTCCGACTGGCCCCGGTCGCGCTCCGAGACGAACCGCAGCCGGGCCGCGTGGCGGCGGAGGATCTCGACGGTGCCGTCCGTCGAGCCGCCGTCCACGACGAGGTACTCGAGCTCGAACGCCCCGCGCTGCGAGAGGACGCTCTCGATGGTCCGCTCGATGAACGACGCCTGGTTGTAGGAGGGCGTGACGACGCTGATGCGCACGGGCGGCTCCGGGCCCGCCCATACCACATCGCCGGGGGGGCTGGGGCGGCGCGCCCCCGGCCTGTGGTAGAACACCTCGTCGTGTCGCCGCTCCCCTCGCCTGCGGCCGCGCCCCGGCAGCTCGCCGCGAGGCGCAGGCTCCTCACCATCATGCCCGCCTTCAACGAGGCGCGGCGGATCCGCGAGGTCGTCGCGGCGGTCCGGGCGCAGGTCGGCGGCGATCTCCTGGTCGTGGACGACGGCTCCTCGGACCGGACCGCGATGGAGGCGCGGAGCGCGGGCGCGATCGTGGCGATCCACCCGGCGAACCTCGGGTACGGCGCGGCGCTCCAGACCGGCTACCGCTACGCGCTCCGCCACGCGTACGACGCGGTCCTCCAGCTCGACGCGGACGGCCAGCACGACCCGGCCTCGATCCCGGCGCTCATCGCGGGGCTCGACCGCGCCGACGTGGTGGTCGGCTCGCGCTTCCTCGAGCCGGGATCGTACCGCCCGCCGCCCGCCCGGCGGGCCGGCATGTGGCTCTTCGGGAAGGTCGCGAGCGTGCTCGCGGGCCAGCGCATCACCGACCCGACGAGCGGGTTCCAGGCGATCTCCCGCGACGCGCTCCGCTTCTACGCGCACGAGCGCTACCCGGCGGACTACCCCGACGCCGACGTCCTCGCCATGGTGGCGCGGTCCGGGCTGCGCCTCCTCGAGGTGCCGGTGCGGATGCTCCCCTCGCCGCCCGGGAAGAGCATGCACGCGGGCGTGGTGAAGCCGCTCTACTACGTCTTCCGGATGTCCCTCGCGCTCGGCCTCGTGCCGCTCAGGAACGAGAAGCGATGACCCCGAACCAACGCATCTTCGCGGTCCTCGTGAGCGTGGCGACGCTCGCGTTCGTGGTGGAGCTCGTCCGCAGGCGCAAGCTCAAGGAGGAGTACTCCTGGCTGTGGATCCTGACGAGCGCCGGGATGATCGTGCTGGCCGGCTGGTACGGGCTGATCGAGCGGCTGACGCACCTCATCGGCGCGGTGACCGTCACCACGACGCTGTTCCTCTTCGGCCTGCTGTTCCTGCTCGTCCTCAGCGTCCACTTCTCGACGGTCCTGTCGCGGCTGACCCAGCAGGTCAGGCGCCTCACGCAGGAGGTCGCCATCCTCGCCGCCGAGCGGGACCAGGCCGGCGCCGAGCAGGCGCGCCACGACCGCGCGCCGGACGAGGCCGCGACGCGCTGACCCGCGCCGACCCCGTCACCCCGCTCCCCGGCGCTCTCCCCCGCGACGCGGGTGGACGGAGGCGACCTCGGGTCACGCCATCCCGTGCTTCTTCAGGCGGTAGCGGAGCGTGTCGCGGGAGACGCCGAGCAGCCGCGCCGCCTTCGACTGGTTGCCGCTCGCCCGCTCCATCGCCTCGGCGATGAGCTTCCGCTCGACGTCGTCGAGGACGAGCCCGTCGTCGCTCACCGGCGGCACGAGCTTCTCCTGCCGCTTCGGCGCGGGCCCCGCCTTGCGCAGCTCGGGCGTGAGGTGCTCCGGACGGATCTCGTCGGCGCCCGCGTGCAGGATGAACGCGCGCTCGATCACGTTCCGCAGCTCGCGCACGTTGCCGGGCCAGTGATAGCCCTTCAGGATCTCCATCGCCGGCCCGGAGACGCCGCGGACCTGGCGCTTCATCTCGTGGTTGAAGCGCGCGATGAAGTGGGCCGCGAGCGTCGGGACGTCCTCCACGTGCTCGCGCAGCGACGGCACCGCGATCCGCACCACGTTCAGCCGGAAGAACAGGTCCGCCCGGAAGCGTCCCTCGGAGACGCGCTCCTCCAGGTTCACGTTCGTCGCCGCGATCACGCGGACGTCGGCGCGCAGCTCCTGGACGCCGCCGACCCGGCGGAAGGTCTTGTTCTCGAGGAGGCGGAGGAGCTTCGCCTGCCCGCCGGCGGGGAGATCGCCGACCTCGTCGAGCATGACGGAGCCGCCCTCGGCGCTCTCGAACAGGCCCCGCTTCTGCGCGTGCGCGTCGGTGAACGCGCCGCGCTCGTGGCCGAACAGCTCCGACTCGAGGAGGTGCTCGGGGAGCGCCGCGCAGTTGACCTGCATGAACGGCCGCTCGCCGCGCGCGCTCTGGAAGTGGATCGCGCGCGCGACCACCTCCTTCCCGGACCCGCTCTCTCCCTCGATGAGGACCGTGGTCGTGTCGCTCGAGGCGAGGCGCCCGACCATGGTCCGCACCTGGTCCATCACCGCCGAGGCCCCGACGAGCGCCTCGAGCGCGCTCGCGCCGCGCTGGCTGGTGGCGAGGTCCGCGACCTGCCGGCGGGTGCGGGCGGTCGCGATGGCGCGCTCGACCGCGGCGTCGAGCGCCTGGAACGGGAAGGGCTTCACGAGGAAGTCCACCGCGCCCCGCTTCATCGCCTCGACGGCGACGTCCACCGTCGAGTGGGCCGACATCATGAGGACGGCCAGCTCGGGGTGGATCGCCAGCGCGCGCTGGAGCGTCTCCACCCCGTCGATGCCGGGGAGACGGACGTCGAGCAGCATGAGGTCCGGCGGGGCCGCCGAGAGCAGCTCGAGCGCCTGCTCGCCCGACTCCGCGGACACGACGTCGTAGCCGCTCCGCTGGAGCCGCTCCGCGACCGACCAGCGGATGAGCTTCTCGTCGTCCACGACGAGGACGCGTGCTCCGGCCGGTTCGGTCATGCCGCGTGCTCCGTCACGCGCCCGGGGCGCGCCTGCTGCAACGTCACCGTGAAGATGGTCCCGCCGTCCGGCGGGCACCGGTAGCCGATGTGGCCGCCGTGCTCGGCGACGATGCGCGCGGAGATGGCGAGGCCGAGGCCGTTGCCCTCGCGCTTGGTCGTGAAGAAGGGCTTGAACACCTGGGCGCGCAGCTCGGACGGGATGCCCGGGCCCGTGTCCGCGATCTCGACGACGACGTTGCCGTCGCCGGCGCGCGAGCGGACGGTCAGGCGCCCGCTCTCCCGCATGGCCTGGCACGCGTTCAGGCAGATGTTCAGGAACACCTGCTCGAGCTGGAACGGATCAGCCAGCACGGCTGGGAGGCCCGCGCCGAGGTCGGACTGGACCACGACGCCGCCGCGCGACTGCTGGCCGATGAGGAACAGCACCTTCTCGAGCGTGCCGTTCACGTCGGTCGAGCGCAGCCTCGCCTTGGTCGGGCGCGCGAAGCTGAGGAGGCTCTCCATCGTGTGCGTGAGCCGCCGCACCTGGTGGCGCATCTCCCCGACGGTCTCCGCCTGCCGCGGATCGCGCTGGAGGTCCTCGGCG
>DASSSJ010000044.1:0-69365 GCA_035708485.1 Anaeromyxobacter sp.
GCGACGGGAAGGTGCGGCATGCGTCGTTCCAGGGGCTCCGCGAGGACAAGGAGCCGACCGAGGTGAGGCGCGAGCGCGCCGCGCCGCCGCCGGACGAGACGCCCGAGGAGCCGAAGGCCGTGAAGGGGGCGCGGCGGCGGAGCACGGCGAAGGCTGCGGCCTCGCTCCCGACCGCGACCCCGAGCCCGACCGCGACGACCACCCCGAGCCCGACCGGGACGACCACCCCGAGCCCGACCTCGCGCTCGCGCCCCGAGCGAAGCGCCGCCCCGGCCCGCCCCCGCGGCCGCAAGCCGACCGAGGTCGTCGGGGGCGTCCCCATCACGAACCCGGATCGCGTGATGTACCCGGACCCCGGCTACACGAAGCGCGACGTCGCCCGCTACTACGAGGCCGTCGCGGACGCGATCGTGCCGCACGTCGCCGGCCGGCCGCTCACGCTCTACCACTGCCCGGAGGGGCTCGCCGGCGGGTGCCGCTTCATGAAGCACTCGAAGGTCTGGGCGCCGGACGCGGTCCGGCGCGTCGCGATCCGCGAGAAGGCCAAGATCGGCGAGTACCTCGTCGTCGACGACGCGACGGCGCTCCTCTCCGTCGTCCAGATGGACGTCCTCGAGCTGCACACGTGGAACTCGACGACGGACCGGCTCGAGGAGCCGGACCGGATCGTGCTCGACCTCGACCCGGGACCCGAGGTGGCGTTCGCCGAGGTCGTCCGGGCGGCGCGGCTCGTGCGCGACGCGCTGGCGGCGCTCGGGCTCGCCGCGTTCGCGAAGACGACCGGCGGCGCCGGGCTCCACGTCGTCGTCCCGCTCGTCCCCGCGCGCCCCTGGCAGGAGTGCCTTGCGTTCGCGCGCGC
The DNA here is from genome assembly GCA_035708485.1 of Anaeromyxobacter sp. Taxonomy (GTDB): domain Bacteria; phylum Myxococcota; class Myxococcia; order Myxococcales; family Anaeromyxobacteraceae; genus Anaeromyxobacter. The sequence continues at coordinate 860 of DASSSJ010000044.1, forward strand.
GTTCGCCGCCGCCATCGCGCGCCACGATCCGCGCCGCTTCACCGTCGCGTTCGCGCGGGCGGGGCGCGAGCGGAAGATCCTCCTCGACTACCTCCGCAACAACCGGACGAACACGTCCGTCGCGGCGTTCTCCGCGCGCGCGCGGGCCGGCGCGCCCGTGTCGGTGCCGGTCTCCTGGGACGAGCTGGGCCCCCGGCTCCGCCCCGAGCGCCACACGCTGCGGACGGTCCCCCGCCGGCTCGCGTCGCTGCGCGAGGACCCGTGGCGCGGGTACGACGCCGCGCGACGGCCGCTCGACGCCGCGCGCCTCGCGGCGGTCTCGGCCCTCTCGGCGCCTCCGTCCGGGTGAGGTCCCGCGCGCCCGCGCGCCCGCGCCGCCGGACGTAGATTCGCGCCGTGGCGCGGATCCGGATCGGCACGAGCGGGTACATGTACCGCCACTGGCGCGGGGTCCTCTACCCGGAGGGGCTCGCCCAGCGCGCGTGGCTCGCGCGGTACGCCCGGGTCTTCGACACGGTCGAGCTGAACGCGACGTTCTACCGGCTCCCGACGCCCGGGTCCGTCGAGCGCTGGCGCGAGACCGCCCCCGCCGGCTTCACCTTCGCGGTGAAGGGCAGCCGCTACCTCACGCACATGAAGCGTCTGCTGGACGCCGACGAGGGGCTCCGCCGCTTCTACCGCCCCATCTCCCGGTTCGGCCCGAAGCTCGGCCCCATCCTGTGGCAGCTCCCCCCCCACGTGAAGGCCGACCCCGAGCGGCTCGACCGCTTCCTCTCCCGCCTGCAGCGCGGGCGCCACGCGTTCGAGTTCCGCGACCCGTCGTGGTACTCGGAGGAGACCTGCGCCGTGCTCGCGCGCCACCGCGCCGCGTTCTGCGAGCACGACCTCGTCGATCGCGCGCCGCCGCGGGTCACCGGCGGCTACCGCTACGTCCGGTTCCACGGGACGACGGGCAAGTACGCGGGCCGGTACGGCGCCGCCGCGCTCGCGCCGTTCGCGCGCGACTACCTCGACTCCGCCGTGCGCGGCGAGGACGTCTTCGTCTACTTCAACAACGACGTCGGCGGCCACGCGGTGCGCGACGCGCTCGACCTGCTCGCGCTCGTGGGAGAGGAGCGGCCGCCGCTCCCCGGGCCGTCCTCGGGCGTCAGCGGTTGATCGTCGCCATGCCCTGCGGGTGGTAGCGCTCGCCCGCGGCGACGCCCTTCGGCGCGACGGCGTCGATCCGCGCGAGGTCCTCCCTCGAGAGCCGGATCGAGGCGGCGGCGAGGTTCTCCTCGAGGTGCCTGCGGGTCGTCGTGCCGGGGATGGCGACGACGTCCTGCCCGCGGGCGAGCACCCACGCGAGCGCGAGCTGCGCCGGACCCACGCTCTTCTCCGCGGCGAGCTCGCGGATCCGCTCGACGAGGCGCAGGTTCCTCCCGAAGTTCTCGCCCTGGAACCGCGGAGAGGCGCGCCGGTAGTCGTCGGCCGGCAGGTCCTCGAACGTCCTGAAGCGGCCGGTGAGGAAGCCACGGCCGAGCGGGCTGTACGCGACGAACCCGATCCCGAGCTCGCGCACCGTCGGCAGGATCTCGTCCTCCGGCTCGCGGCTCCAGAGCGAGTACTCGGTCTGGAGCGCGGAGATCGGGTGCACCGCGTGCGCGCGCCGGATCGTCGCGGGCGCCGCCTCGGACAGCCCGAGCCAGCGCACCTTGCCGCCGCGCACGAGCTCCGCCATCGCGCCGACGGTGTCCTCGATCGGCACCTTCGGATCGACGCGGTGCTGGTAGTAGAGGTCGATCCGCTCGACCCCGAGCCGCTTCAGCGACGCCTCGCACGCCGCGCGCACGTACTCGGGCCTGCCGTCGACGCCGAGGAAGCTGCCGTCCTGCCCGCGCGCGTTTCCGAACTTCGTGGCGAGGACGACGCGGTCGCGCCGATCCCGGATCGCGCGGCCGACGAGCTCCTCGTTCCTGAAGGGGCCGTACATGTCCGCCGTGTCGAGGAAGGTGACGCCGAGCTCGAGCTCAGGGACGGCGAGCCCCTGGGTGCCGAGCTTCCGAGTCTCCATCGCGTGCCTCCCGTGCGTCCCGCCACCCTAGCGCCGCGGCGGGCGCCGCGCCCGGCGGACGCGGGATCCGGGGAGCGGCCCCGGGCGAGCGCGGTTAGATCGTCGGCGCGCCGGCGCCGCCGGCGCCGGAGGCCGCGTGCTCGACCGACCCAGCCCCGTCGCCGTCGTCCGCGACCCGCCGGCCGCCGCGGGCGAGGCGACGCTCGCGCGCGAGCTGCGCGCGCTCGGCGTGCGCGAGGCCGGCGTCCTGCTCGTCCACGCCTCGTTCCGGGCCGTGGCGCCGGTCGAGGGCGGCCCCCCCGGGCTCCTCCGCGCGCTGCGCCGCGCCGTCGGTCCGGCGGGCACGCTGGTCATGCCGACCATGACGGACGGCGAGAGCGTCTTCGACCCGCGGTCCACGCCGTCGCACGGGATGGGGATCACCGCGGAGCTGTTCTGGCGCCAGCCGGGCGTCCTGCGGAGCGATCACCCCGGCGCCTCGTTCGCGGCCGAGGGCCCGCTCGCCGCGCTCGTCTGCGCGCCGCAGCCGCTCTCGCCGCCGCACGGCCCCGACAGCCCGGTCGGCCGCGTCCACGCGCTCGGCGGCCAGGTGCTGCTGCTCGGGGTGGGACACGCGGAGAGCACCACGCTCCACCTCGCCGAGGCGCTCGCCGGGGTCCCGTACTCGGTGTCCCACCCGTGCGTCGCCGAGGTCGACGGCGTGACCCGGACGGTGACGATCGCCGAGACCGACCACTGCTGCCGCGGGTTCGGGATGACGGACGCCTGGCTGCGCGCGCGCGGACTCCAGCGGGAGGGGACCGTCGGGAGCGCGCACGCGCGCCTGTGCGACGCACGCGATCTCGTCGCCGTCGCCGTCGAGCGGCTCGCCGTGGACCCGCTCGTGTTCCTCTGTCCGCCCGAGGCGGGCTGCGGGGAGTGCGACGCGGCGCGGGCGAGCGTGGGCCGCGCGCCGGGCCGAGGCGACGCCCCGTCGCCCATTCACGAGGGGTGACTTGAATCGCGGAGGCCGCCGGGTCAGCCCGGGCGAACCCCTCGCACGAGCGCGCGCCACGCCGCGATGCGGATCGCGCCCCCCGGGAGCAGCTCCGGCGTGAAGCCGCGCGCCGCTCCGGCGAGGATCCTGGCGCGTACCTCGGACTTCGGCGCGCTCGGCGTCCCGCGGTCGAACCACTCGTCGAAGTCGAGCTCGAGCCGCTCCTCGCAGGCGCGGAGCTCGCCGAGGCCCTGGGCGGCGAGGAGCTCGACGAGCGCGCCCGGCGTGAGGTGCCGGGTGTGGGTGCGATCGCGAGCGCGCTCGACCTCCTGATGCCACCGCCGCCGCGCCGGGTCGGGATCGGTCGTCAGATCGCAGACCAGCAGGACGCCTCCGGGGCGCAGCAGCGCCGCCTGGCGGCGAACGAACGCGAGCGGGTCCTCGACGTGGTGGACGACGTACCTGGAGACCGCCGCGTCGAACGGTCGCCCGGGGGTCAGCTCGAACAGCGAGCGCTGCTCGAAGACCGCGCCGGCGCCGAAGCGCGCGCAGCGGCTCCGGGCGCGCGCGATCATCTCGGGCGAGAGATCGACGCCGTGGACGGAGTGCCCGGCCGCGAGGAACGCCTCGCTCACGAGCCCCGGGCCGCAGCCGGCGTCGAGCACGCGCGCACCCGGCGGCGGCGCGGCGAAGGCGACGAGCCGCTCGAGGGCGGCCGGATCGGCCGTGACCGGCGAGCGCTCGAAGCCTTCCGCCTGACCGTCGAACGCGTCGCGCAGGTCCTGGTCGTGGCGGTTCATCGCGCGGGGATCCTCATTCTCCGACGACGCGACGCACGAACCCCGCGACCGCCGCGAGCACCCGCGCGTCCACGTCCTCCTGCGTCTCGCCCCGCGCGGCGAGCGCGCGCGCGCCGACCTCGAGCGAGTGGTTCCCCCCCTCGACGACGTGGAGCTCGGACCGCGCCGTCATCCGCGCGCGCACCGGCTCGAGCTCGGCGAGCGGGCAGAGCGTGTCCCGGGAGCCCTGCACGAACAGCACCGGTGGCCGCAGCGCGAGGAGCACCTCGTCCCGCAGCCGTCCGCGCTGGCCGCGGAGCGGGTACCCGAGGCAGACGAGCCCGGCCACCGCGCCGGGCGGCTCCTCCAGCGCGGCGTGGCAGCCGACGCGGCCCCCCATGGACTTCCCCACGAGCACGGCCGACCCGGGGTGGCGCCCGCGGGCCGCGGCGAGCGCGGCGCGGTGGGCGGCGACGAGGACGGGGAGCTTGTCGGGGCTCCTCCGGCCGGCGACGGCGTACGGGTAGTCGAGCCGCTCGACGGCCCCCACCGTCTCGAGACGCCGCGCCCACGCGCGCATCCACGCCGAGGTCGACGGCGCGCCGGCGCCGGGCGCGAACAGGAGCAGGGGTCGCGCCGTCATCGCACCCGTCACATAAGCGCGCGCGACCGCGACGTCCACGCCCTCCGTTCCGCGGCGGCGTGGCGGCGCCACGTCCGCGGAGCGTGCCCGCGCAGGTGCAGCCCCGGGCCGCGCGGCAGCGCGCGGCCCGTCACTCGTCCCCGCGGCGCCGGTAGAAGCGCCGGATCTCCCGCGAGATGGCGCGCCAGCGCTGCTTCTCGGCGCGCGCGTGCGCGCCGCTCCGCCGCGCCTCGGCGTTCCGCGCCTCCGCCTCGAGGTCGAGGTAGCTCTCGAGCCGCTCGGGGTCGAGCCGCCCCTCCTCGACCGCCTCGCGCACCGCGCAGCCGGGCTCGCCCCCGTGGCGGCAGTCGCGGAACCGGCAGGCGGCGGCGAGCGCGGCCACCTCCTCGAACACCTCCGCGATCCCCGCCGCGTCCCAGAGCTTCAGCTCGCGGATGCCGGGGCCGTCGATCACCGACCCTCCCCCGGGGAGCGGGAAGAGCCGGCGGCCGGTGGTCGCGTGGCGGCCGCGCGCGTCCCGCTCGCGCACCTCCTTCACCGCCTGCACCTCGGCGCCGAGGAGCGCGTTCACGAGCGTCGACTTCCCGGCGCCCGAGGGGCCGACGAAGACCCCGGTCCTGCCGGGCGCGAGGGCGGCGCGGATCGCCTCGAGGCCCGCGCCCGTCTTGCCGCTCGCGGGGACGACCGGCGCTCCCGCGGCGCAGGCGACGGCCTCGTCCACGTACCCGGCCACCTCCGCCTCGTCGTCCGCGAGGTCGATCTTCGTGAGCACGACGACCGGCGCCGCGCCGCTCGCGTGCACGGCCGCGAGCTCGCGCTCGAGCCGCCGCGCCTTCACGCCCGCGTCGAGGCCGTGGACCACGAAGACGAGGTCCACGTTGGCGGCGAGCACCTGCTCCGCCTCGGCGCGCCCGGCCGCCCCGCGCGAGAGCTTCGACGCGCGCCGGAGCACCCGCGCGACGGCGGGCTCGTCGCCCGGCGACGCGAGCACGAAGTCGCCCACCACGGGCACCTCGCCGGCGGCGCGCAGCCGCCCGGGGACGGTGACGAGCCGCTCGCCGTCCTCGAACCGCACCGCGAGCCGCCTGCCGCGGTCCGCGACGGCGCGTCCGGGGAGGAGCGCCGCGCGCTCCTCGGCGGAGACCTGCGCCTGGAACGAGGGACCGAACCCGAGCGCCTCGAGGACCGGCCCTGCCATCACACCTCGAGGAGGAGCCGCTCGGGATCCTCGATCCCTTCCTTCACCTTGACGAGGAACGACACGGCCTCGCGCCCGTCCACGATGCGGTGGTCGTAGGAGAGCGCGACGTACATCATCGGCCGGACCACGACCTGGTCCCCCTCGCCCACGACCGCGCGCTTCTCGATCTTGTGGAGCCCGAGGATCCCGGACTGCGGCGGGTTCAGGATGGGCGTCGAGAGGAGCGAGCCGTAGATCCCGCCGTTCGAGATCGTGAACGTGCCGCCCTCGAGGTCGTCCATGGTGATCCGGTTCTCGCGCGCCCTCTTCGCGAGGTCGCCGAGGGTCTTCTCGATCTCCGCGAAGGAGAGCGCGTCCGCGTCGCGGATCACCGGGACGACGAGCCCCTTCCCGCCACCCACCGCGACCCCGACGTCGTAGTGGTCCTTGTAGACGAGGTCCGTCCCGCGGACCTCCGCGTTCACGGCGGGGAACGCGCGCAGCGCCTCGACGGCGGCCTTCACGAAGAACGACATGAACCCGAGCTTCGCGCCGTGCCGCGCGAGGAACGGCTCGCCGTGCTTCTCGCGGAGGGCGAGCACGCGGCTCATGTCCACCTCGTTGAAGGTGGTGAGGATCGCGGCCGTGTGCTGCGCCTCGACGAGCCGCCGCGCGACGGTGCGGCGGAGCGGCGTCATCGCGACGACCCGCTCGCGCGCGTTCGCCCCGTCGCGGCGCGCCGGGGCGGGGGCGGGAGCCTCGCGCGGCGCCGGAGGCGGAGCCTCGAGCGCGCGGACCACGTCCTCCTTGCGGACCTGGCCGCGGGGGCCGGTCCCCTCGACCTCCCTCGCGGAGACGCCTCGCTCGGCCATGAGGCGGCGGGCGGAGGGCGGAGAGCGGCGCGAGGCGGTCGAGGGCGGAGTCGCGGACGGAGTCGCGGGCGGGGCCGGGGGCGGCGTCGAGGTCGAGGGCGCGGCCGAGGTCGCCGCCGGCCGCGCCGCGCCGTTGCCGCCCTTCGGCACGACGCCGCCCGGCACGGGCCCGGAGCCGGCCGGCGACGCCGCCGCGACCTGCGCCGCCGCCGCGCCCTCCTCCAGCTCGCCGATCACCTCGCCGATCCCCACCGTGTCGCCGGTCGCCTTCAGCACCTTGCGCAGGACGCCCGCGGCCGGCGCCGGCAGCGCCACGGTCGCCTTCTCGCTCTCGACCTCGACGAGGGGCTCGTCCGCGGCCACGGGATCGCCCTCCTTCTTGAGCCACGCCCCGATCGTCGCCTCGGTCACGGACTCGCCGAGCGACGGCACCTTGAGCTGGATCGCCATGACCTATCGGACCTCCGGCGGGCCCGAGACGCGGGTCCCGCCGCGGGCGAGCCTCGGCACCGCCTCGCCGAGCGCCTCGCGGACGAGCTGCTCCTGCTCGAGCCGGTGGCGCGTGGCCGAGCCGACCGCGGGGCTCGCCGACGGCGCGCGCGCGACGAGCTGCACCGGCGCCGGCAGCCGCGGCGCGAGCCGCGCGTCCACGTAGTCCCACGCGCCCATGTTCGACGGCTCCTCCTGCGCCCACGCGAGCTCGACGCCCGGCCGGTACCGGCCGATCGCCGCGAGCACCTCGTCGACCGCGAGCGGGTAGAGCTGCTCGAGCCGCACGATCGCGACGTGCCGCGCCCCGGACGCCTCCCTCGCCGCGGCCAGATCGTAGAAGAGCTTGCCCGAGCAGAGGACGACGCGGGTGGTCTCGTCGGGGTCGGCCCCGTCGTCGTCGATCACCCGCCGGAACCGCTCCTGCACGAGCGCGTCGAGGGGCGACACCGCGCGCGGGTGCCGGAGCAGGCTCTTCGGCGACATCACCACGAGCGGCTTGCGCCAGGGCGAGGCGAGCTGCCGGCGCAGCGCGTGGAAGAGCTGCGCGGGGGTGGTGAGGTTCACGACGCGCCAGTTGTCGTCCACCGACAGCTCGAGGAAGCGCTCGAGCCGCGCCGACGAGTGCTCCGGCCCCTGCCCCTCCATGCCGTGCGGCAGGAGCAGCACGAGCCCGGAGAGCCGGTTCCACTTCGCCTCGCCCGAGGAGAGGAACTGGTCGACGATGACCTGCGCCGCGTTCACGAAGTCGCCGAACTGCGCCTCCCAGATCGTGAGCGCGTCCGGCGTCTCGAGCGAGTACCCGTACTCGAACCCGAGCGCCCCGGCCTCGGAGAGGAGCGAGTCGCGGATCTCGACCGGCCCCTGCCCGCTGCGGAGGTGCGCGAGCGGCAGGTACGGCGTGCCGCGCTCCTGGTCGTAGAGCACCGCGTGGCGATGGCTGAAGGTGCCGCGGCGCGTGTCCTGGCCGACGAGCCGGATCCGCGTGCCCTCCCACGCGAGCGATCCGAGCGCGAGCGCCTCGCCCATGCCCCAGTCGAGCGGCCGCGCGCCGCGCCCCATCTCCGCGCGCGCCTCGAGGATCTTCGCGATCTTGGGGTGCACGCGGAACCCCTGCGGCACGTGCGAGATCGTGTCGGCGATCTCCCGGAGCACGGCGGCCGACACGCCGGTCGCGCCGGCGTCCGCCTCGGGCCCGAGCGGCCCGCCCCGGTACGCCTTCCAGAACCCGCCGATGGGCTGCGCGCCGGCCTGCACCGCGATGCGCGACGACTCCTGGTGGGCCTGCTCGAGCCGGGCGCGGTACCGGCCGGTGATCGCGTCCACCTCGCCGGGGCCGAGGACCCCGTCGCGCACGAGCTCCTGCGCGTAGCGCTGCTTCAGCGGCGGCTTCCGCTGGATCGCCCGGTACATCTGGGGCTGCGTGAACGCCGGCTCGTCGCCCTCGTTGTGGCCGTGGCGGCGGTACGTCCAGAGGTCGATCACGACGTCGCGGTGGAAGCGCTGGCGGAAGTCCACGGCGAGCAGCACCGCCTGCGCGACCGCCTCCATGTCCTCCCCGTTCACGTGGAGGATCGGGATCTGGAGCATCCGCGCCGGCCCGGTCGCGTACGTGGTCGAGCGCGCGTCCTTCGGGGAGGTCGTGAACCCCACCTGGTTGTTCACGATCACGTGGATCGTCCCGCCGACCTCGTACGCCTCGAGCTCGGACATCTGGAGCGACTCGGCGACGATCCCCTGGGCGGCGAAGGCGGCGTCGCCGTGGACGAGCACCGGGAGCGCGCGCTGCCGCTCCACGTCGCCGTACCGGTCCTGCTTCGCGCGCACGCGGCCCTGCACCACCGTGTCGATCCACTCGAGGTGGCTCGGGTTGAAGGAGAGCGAGAGGTGGAGCAGCACGCCCTCCGCCGTCTCGCGATCCGCCGAGTAGCCGAGGTGGTACTTCACGTCGCCGCCGCCGGCGTTGACGATCGCGTTGTCGCGGAACTCCGCGAAGATGTCGCGGAGCGGCTTGCCGATCACGTTCGCGAGGACGTTGAGCCGGCCGCGGTGCGCCATCCCGAACACCACGTTGCGTACCCCGTGCCCCGAGGCGCGGTCGACGAGGAGCTCGACGAGCGGGACGAGCCCCTCCGCGCCCTCGACGCTGAACCGCTTCGCGCCGAGGAAGCGCGTCCCGAGGAACTGCTCGAACGTCTCCGCCTCGACGATCTTCTCGAGGATCCGGCGGCGCGACTCCGGAGGGAGCGTGCACCGGTTGCGGCTCCGCTCCATGCGCTGCTCGAGCCAGTGGCGGAGGTCGGCGTCGTGCATGTGCGCGAGCTCGACGCCGAGCGTGCGGCAGTAGGTCTCCTCGAGCCGCGCGACGAGCTCGCCGAGCGTGACGCTCCCGCGCCCCTCCGGGTCCGCGCAGCGCCGGGCGAGATCGGCGTCCGAGAGGCCGAACGTGGCGAGGTCGAGCTTCGCGGCACGCTGCGTGAGGCCGAGCGGGTCGAGGTCGGCGCGGAGGTGCCCGTACTCGCGGTAGGCCTGGACGAGCCGGTCGACCCTCGCCTGGAACGCGGCGTCCGGCCCGGCGGCGGCCGCCGCCCCGTCGGGCCTGCGGCGGGGGAAGGACGCGGGGGCGGGCGCCGCCCCGGGGGCGTCCGGCAGCGCCTCGAAGTAGCGCTGCCAGGCCTCCCCCACCGAGGTGGGCTCGGCGAGCCAGGCGTAGTACAGGTCCTCGACGAACGAGAGGTTCGGGACGCTCGGGGCCGGGGCGCCGGGGGGTGACTGCGAGGCCATGGTCGCCCCTTTGTCTAACGCGGCGCGGCCGATCCGTCCCCGCGTAACGGCGCCGCACGGAGGAGCGCGCGCGTGATCGAGCTGGCCTGGCGCGAGGGCGGCGAGGAGCGGCGCGCCGCGTGGCTCGGCCCCGCGGCCGCGCCGCCCTCGTGCGTCGGGATCGCCGACGATCGGACGACCGCCCGGGAGGCGCTCGCCCGCGTGCGCCAGGGCGAGGGGATCCTCTACCGCGGCGACTACCACAACGCTCGGCAGCTCCTGTCGGCCCTCGGCCGGCGCATCCGGCCGCGCGACCTCCACGCCGGGGCGGCCGTCGCGTGGCGCGCCGAGCGCCAGCGGCGCCGGCTCGAGCGCGACGTGCTCTCCCGGCTGCTCGTCCCGATCGAGGCGGGTTTCAGGGTACCCCTTCGCCGGGCCCCCGACGTGACCGCCGCCGTCTCGGAGGCGCTCGGCCCGGGCGCGCCGCTCCCGGGAGTGCTGCCGCTGCGCGACCTGCTCGGGATGGTGGGCGCGCACGAGTGGCGCCGGCGCGGCGTCGCCGTCCCCGCGCTCGGGGCGGCCGTCCACCCGCACTACGGCGTCTACGCGCCGGTCCGCGGCGAGTACGTCGAGCTCGTCGCGCGCGCCGCCGCCGCGTGGCCCGTCGCGGGGAAGCGCGCGTTCGACGTAGGCACCGGGACGGGGGTCCTCGCGCTCGTGCTCGCGCGGGCGGGCGCGACGGTGGTCGCGACGGACGTGGAGCCGCGCGCCGTGGCGTGCGCCCGCGAGAACGTCGAGCGGCTCGGGCTCGCCGCGCGCGTCGAGGTCGTCGAGGCGGACCCGTTCCCGGCGGGCGCGGCCGACCTCGTGGTGTCGAACCCGCCCTGGCTGCCCGACGAGGCGCGGACGCCGCTCGAGCGCGCCGTGTACGATCCGGGCGGGACGTTCCTCGAGCGGCTCGTGCTCGGGATCCCCGCGCGGCTCGCGCCGGGCGGGGAGGCCTGGATCGTGATCTCGGACCTCGCCGAGCTCCTCGGGCTGCGGCCGCCCGGCCACCTCGCCGCGCTCGCCGCGCGCGCGGGGCTGCGCCCGGCCGACGTCCTCGAGGCGCGCCCCGCGCACCGGCGCGCCCGCGATCCGGCGGACCCGCTCCACGCGTTCCGCGCGCGAGAGACGACGCGGCTCTTCCGGCTCGTGCGCGCGGGCGCGTGAAGGCGGGAGAACGGCGAAGCGCCACGCGTCAGCGCGCGGGCGGCCGCCGCTCGGCCGCGGCGGCCCACGGCGCGGGCGGCGGCGTCCGCAGCGCGAGCGCGTCCGCCCCGGCCCGGTCCGGCGTCTCCCGCCGGAGCACCTCGCCGACCGGGCGCCGCGGCACGGCGGGCAGCTCGCGGCCGTAGCCGAGCCGGAACATGACCTGTGGCACGCCCGGCTCCGCGAGGGCGTCCTGCAGCCGCGCGCGGAGGTCCGGCGTCTCGATGGGCTGGGCGAAGTAGGACGCGGAGAGCCCGCGCGCCGTCGCGCGGAGGAGGACGCGCTGGAGCGCCTCGCCCGCGGCGAACCACTCGGCCACTCCGTCGCGCGGGGTCGAGAGGACGAGGAGCGCCTTGCACCCCCGCGCGCGCCGCCGGTCGCGGTCGGCCTCGTCGTCCGCCCGGCTCGACAGCCGGATCCTGAGCGTGTGGACGAGGGCCGCCGCGTCGCTCATCCCGAGCGCGTAGCCGGGCATGCCGTCCCGGCGCCCGCTGTGGTTCGTTCGCGTCCACCGCGCGATCTCGGCGCGGAACCGCGACGACGACCACTGGAGCCGGTCGCCCTCGGCGACGAGCTCCGCGACGACGCGCCGCTCCGGCTCGTCCACCGGCCGCAGCCACGCGCCCTCCCGGCGCGCTTCGCGCAGCAGCGCGGTGACGAGGCCGTCCGGCGGATCGCGCCCGTCGAGCGGCAGCCGGTTCGTCCGGCGCCTGGGGATCGCCTGGTACATCTCCTCGGCCTCGGGGGTCGTCGCGCGCCGCTCCTCGAGCCGGATGCGGGCGAGCAGGCCGTCGCGACGGTGCCCGGGCACGATCTCCGTCGAGGTCGCCACCCCGAAGTGTGCGGCCGCGAGCCGCAGGTTCACCGCCGCGGCGCCGCAGCTCATCACGAGCTGGCGGCCGTCCGGATCCGCGACGGGGAGCGCGCGGGAGGCGTCCGGGTAGATCCGGAGCTCGTCGCCCTCGATCTCGAACAGCCAGGGCTGGGTGTTGTGCCGCGAAGGCGCGAGCACGGCCCACTGCAGGAGGAAGCGCAGGCGCTCCGCCGCACCGCCCCACGAAGGGAACAGACGCTCCGCCGGCCCTGCCACGCCCGCGTCGATCATAATGCCGCTCCGCGTCAAGTCCGCCTGCACGCGCGGTGCTGGCTCGCGTCGCGCGCCGTGGTGGGGTCACTCAGGTAGGACGCCGAGTTCGAGGGCGGGAGTCCCCGGCCGGGAGGAACGTGGGGCCGCGCGGCGCGGCGAGCGCCGCGGCGACGGCCGCGAGGAGTTCGCTCGCCGGCCGGGCCCGTGATAACTCCGGCGGCGGAGCGTCCCCTGAACGAGATCCTGGCAGAGCTCGCGGTCATCCTCGCCCTCGTCGCCGCGAACGGCGTGTTCGCCGGCGCCGAGATCGCGATCATCTCCGTGCGGAAGACCCGGCTCGCGCAGCTCGTCGAGGAGGGGCGCTCCTCCGCGCGGGCCGTGCGGCAGCTGCGCGATCGCCCGGAGCGGTTCCTCGCGACGGTCCAGGTCGGCATCACGATCGTGGGCGCGACCGCCGCGGCGTTCGGCGGCTCGGCGCTCGCGGGCCGGCTCGCTCCGCTGCTCGCCCGCGTCCCGCCCCTCGCGCCCTACGCCGCCCCGCTCGCCCTCGCGCTCGTCGTCGCGCTCGTGAGCTACCTCTCGCTCGTGCTCGGCGAGCTCGTCCCGAAGTCGCTCGCCCTCCGCGCGTCCGAGCGCTACGCGCTCCTCGTCGCGCGGCCGCTGCTCGCCCTCTCCTCGCTCGCCCGGCCCGTCGTGTGGCTGCTCACGAACTCGTCCAACCTCGTGCTCCGGCCGTTCGGCGACCGCACCACCTTCACCGAGGCGCGCCTCTCCGTGGAGGAGCTCGAGCAGCTCGTCGACGAGGCGCACAAGGTCGGCACGCTCGACGCCCCCACGGCGGAGATCGCCTCGCGCGCCCTCGCGTTCCGGGAGCTGACCGCCGCCGACGTGATGGTCCCGCGCAGCCGGGTCGCCGCCCTCCCGCGCGACGCGCCGCCCGAGGAGCTGAAGCGGCTCCTCCTCGAGGAGGGGCGCGCGCGCATGCCGGTGTTCGACGGCACGCTCGACGAGATCGTCGGGTACGTGATGGCGAAGGACCTCGCCGCGATGGCGTGGGAGCGCGAGCTCATCGTCCTCGCGGACCTCCTGCGGCCGGTGCTCTTCGTCCCCGCGACCGCGAAGGCGGTGCGGGTGCTCCGCGAGATGCAGCGCCGCCGGACGCAGATCGCGGTCGTGGTCGACGAGCACGGCGGCGTCGCCGGGCTGGTCACGCTCGAGGACCTCGTCGAGGAGCTCGTGGGGGAGATCGTGGGCGAGCAGGAGCAGCCCGAGGCGCTGTTCCAGCGGGAGCCGGGCGGGACCTCGCTCGTGCGCGGCGACGCGCCCATCCGCGAGGCGAACCGCGCCCTCTCGCTCGACCTCCCGGAGGGCGACGGGTACACGACGGTCGCCGGCCTGTGCATCGCCCTCGCGGGGTCGGTGCCGCAGCGCGGGACGCGGGTCGTCGCGCCGGACGGGACCGAGCTCGAGGTCGTGGAGGCGTCGCCGCGGGTGGTGCGGCTCGTGCGCGTGCGGCCCGCCGTCAGCCCGCCGCCAGCCCCCGGAGCTCGGGGGAGACCGGAGTGAGGCGGCCCGTCGCGATCGCGAAGCGCAGCGTGTCCCGGACCATCTCGTCGAGCGGGCGGATCGCGTAGCCCAGCTCGCGCGCGGCCTTCGCCGAGGAGACGAACGTGAAGAGCCGCGCGGCGCGCACCAGCGCCCGCGTGGTCCGGGGGCTCCGGCCGCGCAGCCGCGCGCGCGCCTCCTGGAGCGCCGCCGCGGCGTACGCGACGGCGTACGGGAGCCGCGGCGGCGGCGGGACGCCGGCGGCGGCCGCGACCCGCGCCACGAGCTCGGAGACGCGGAGGTTGTGGCCGCCGAGCACGTAGACCTCGCCGGCGCGCCCGCGCGCGAGCGCCTCGGCGTGCCCGCGCGCCACGTCGCGCACGTCGCAGAGCGAGGTGCCGCCCTCGACCCATCCCGGCAGCCGGCGCCGCGCGATCGCGACCACGAGCTCCGCGGACGAGCGGTGGGTGTCGCCGGGGCCGAGCACGAGCCCCGGCCGGAGCACGACGAGCGGCAGCCCGCGCGCGGCGAGGGCGAGCCCCGCCTGCTCTCCGCGGAGCTTGGAGACGAAGTAGCCGATCCCGAGCGCCTCCGCGTTGCCGGGCGTGGACTCGTCGGTGACGGCCGGCGCGCGCGTGCCGCCCGCGGCGGACACCGACGAGGTGAGCACCGCGCGCGCGACGCGCGCCTCGAGCGCGGCCCCGAGGACGAGCTCGGCGCCGCGCACGTTCACCGCGAGCACCTCGGCGTCGTGGCCGCCGATGCGGGGGACGCCCGCGGCGTGGACCACCGCGTCGCACGCGGCCATCGCGGCGCGGACGCTCGCCGCGTCGAGGACGTCGCCGCGCGCGATCTCGGCCCCGAGCCCGTCGAGGCCGGCGAGCGCGCTCGCCGGACGGACGAGCGCGCGCACGGCGTGCCCGCGGGCGAGGAGCTCCCGGCAGATCGCCGCGCCGAGGAACCCGGTCGCTCCGGTGACGAGGACGCGCACGCGGCCTCACGCCCTCGGGCCGGAGAGGCGCTCCACGACGTCGAGCAGCGCGTCGAGCTCGAACGGCTTCGCGAGCGTCGCGTCCGCGGCCGGCGGGGAGGACCCGACGCCCGGGATCGCGGCGGTCATGAGGACGGCGGGTACGGACGCGAGCCGCGGGTCGGCGCGGACGCGCGCCAGCAGCTCGCCGCCGCTCATCACCGGCATCACGAGGTCCACGAGCATGACGTCCGGCGGCGCCTCGCGCGCGAGCCACTCCAGCGCGTCCGAGCCGTTCGCGACGGCCGAGACCTGGTAGCCCTCCAGCTCCAGGCACTCCGCGACGCTGTCGCGGATCCCGGTGTCGTCCTCGACGAGCAGGATGCGCGCGGCGGCCACGGACGAGGTCCCTCGGACCCGAGTTATAGCGCGGCCGCCCGCGCGCGCCTCGTCGCGGCGCTCGCCTGCGGCGAATCGCGTGGACGCGCCGCGCCCGCGCCCGAACCTGCCGGGCTCGGGCTCGTGCACGGGCTCGGGGGTCGGGCGAACCGGGCGCCGCTCTCATGGCGACGCCCGGGTGGCGGCTTCAGATGGTGACCACCCCGGGCTCCTCGAACCGCACCGCGCCCGCGGGGCGCTCGCCGGGCGCGATCGGCGGGTGGCCGGGCGGAAGGCGCGGCGCGGGCGCCGCCTCGGGGAGCGCGATCTCGCCCCCGCAGCCGTGCGCGGAGCGGATGTGCGCGAAGAGCGCCTTCACGCGCTCGATCTCGTCCGCGTCGCCGGAGCGGAGCGCGTCCGCCCACGCGCTCGCGAGGCCGGGATCCTCGAGGAGCCTCGCGGCCGTCATCTGCTCGCAGACGTCCGGAGCCGCGCCCTGCGCCGGGGAGGCGGGCCAGATCGCCGCGACGAGCACCGCGACGAGCGGAAGGGCGACGAGGACGCGGTTCATGGAGCCTCCCGGCGGCGATTTGCCGCAGCTGGCTCTCATGTAAGTGCGACTTCGTCTCTCACGCCTGCCCGGTTGGGTACTCCGGGAGGGGTCGCCCGCTCGAGACCGGAGGACGGGTCGAGCGAGGCGGGCGTCGCCGGTCCGCCGTCAGGGCCGGAATCTCCGCTCGATCCGCGCCCGGAGGAGCTCGAGCAGCTCCTCCTCGGTCGTCCCCGCGCCTTCGCGGACCGTGAACCTGAGGCGCCCCTCGGCCCCGATCCGGGCTCCCGCCGCGAGCGGCTCCTTCCCCCGCGCCAGGCCGATCGCGTCGGCGGGGAGGTCCACCTCGTACGGCGCGAGGTACAGCTCGGCGAACCGTCGGCGGAGCCGGTCGGCCGTGAGCCGCTCGCGCTCCGGCGGCAGCATCTGGAACCCGATCGCCGTCCCGGCGAGCTGCGCCGTCGCCTCCGCGACGAGCCCGAGCCGCAGCGCGTGCGGCGCGAGGGCCTCGAGCCCGTCCGCCTCGCCGTACCGCCAGTAGCTCCGGAGGACCGCGCCGCAGGCGGGGCAGGCGAGGCCGTTCAGCTCGTCGAGGCCGCGCGTGCGCACGAGGTGGAGCGTCGGCCCGCGCTCGCCGCAGCCCCCGCACGCCTCCTCGGGGCCGAGCGCGGCGAGCACCTCGCGCGCCACGTCGGCGACGGCCGCGCGCTCGAGCGCGATGCGCACCCCGGCGAGGAGCGCCGCGTCGGCGAGCTGGACGCCCGCCACGACCCCGTCGCCCTGCGCCCGCGCCCCGACGGCGAGGTGGCGCGGCAGCCGCGCGCAGGCGCGGGCGAGCTCCGGCGCGTCCGGCCACGCCTCGCGCAGGCGGTCCCACCGGGCGGCCCACCCCTCCGCGCTCGCGAGCGCGTCGGGCGGGCGGCCGCCCGCGTCCTCCGCGAAGAACGCGAGGAGCGCGAGCGCGACCTCCCACGGCGCGTCGCGCACGCGCGCCTCGAGCGCCCGGGCGAGCTCGCGCGCCGCGGGCGTCGCGCGCTGCCGCTCGAGCCGCGCCGCGCCGGCGCGCACGATCTCCGTCTCCTCGAGCGGGTCGAAGGCCCGCCGGGCGCCGGTGGGCCCCCGCTTCACGATCCGGTCCATGGCCGTGCTCCTCGCGCGCGAGAGGGCCCGCGCGGCCTTCCCGAGCCGCGCGAGGCGGTGGAGCGCGTCGGCGTAGGCGGCGTCCGCCTCCTCCCGCACCTCCGCGCGCGTCTCCTCCACGAAGTCCCGCCCGGCCTCCGCGCGCCGCAGCGCCTCGGCGCGGAGCCGCGCGGTGTCGCTCCGCTCCAGCCGCGCCCGCTCGCGCTCGAGCGACGCCGCGATCCGGGCGAGCGTCGCGATGCGCCGCTCGAGATGGCTGCAGCGCTCCTCGTCCGTGAGGTCGCCGGGCGGCTCGCCCGCGCCGACCCGCTCCGCCATGATCTCGAGCGCGGCGAGGTCGCCCCTCGCGTAAGCCGCGTTCACGCGCGCCATGAGGTCGCCGAGGCGCTTCCGCTCCGCGTCGTCCTGGGCGAGATCGGGGTGGAGGACGCGCGCGAGCCGGCGGTAGAGCCGCTTCAGGGCGACCTCGGCGGGCTCGACCTCCGGCGGCGCGCCCGCCTCGGCGGCGTCGGCCGCGGCCTCGCCCTCGCCCCCGGCGACGTCGGGGTCGCGCTCGCCGCCGTCCGGCCACGGCTCGCGCGCGGCCGCGCGCGCTCCCGCCCGCCGGCGGCCGGCGCGCGCGCCGCGTCCGGGGCGCGGCTCCGCCGGCTCGGCGCCCTCGCCCGCGCGGAGCCGCTCGGCGAGCGAGGCGATCCCGTCCTCCAGCGCCTGCAGCCGGCGGACGAGCCGCTCGGCGGCGCCGAGGTCGTGGAACGCCTCCGCGAGCGCCCGCTCCCACCGGCGCGAGAAGTCCGCGAGCGCCGCGGAGAGCGCCTCGATCTCGGCGTCGAGGCGGCCGATCTCCTCGAGCGTCGCGCGGAGCCGGGCCTCGGCGCCGGCGGCGGGATCGGGCCGCTCCCCGCCGCCCGCGCGCGCGAGCGCGCGCCGCGCGGAGAGCGCTTGCTCCTCCTGCCCCATTCCCTCCGGGTTGTATCACCGCCGCTCGCCCGGCCGAAGATCCCGGGGTCTCCCCCCCGCCGCGAGGGCCGGCCCGCCGGATCCCGTCGCCGCGTGGCGCCGGTATCTTGCGAACGCCCACACCGACCAGGCGACCAGGGCGACCGCGAAGTACTGCGCGAAGGTGAGCCCGCGGATGCGCGCGTCCGGGTACGGCCCGTCGCTCGCGCGCAGGAAGTCGAGGAGGAAGCGCGCGACGCCGTAGAGGAGCGCCAGCACGGCGAGGAGCCGGCCGCGCAGGACGTCCCGGCGGTGGAACGTCCACAGGAGCGCCCCGATGGAGAGGAGCACGACGGCCTCGTACAGCCCGAGGTCGTGGCGCGGGCCGTCGCCGAAGCGGACCGCGAGCGGGAAGGTCGTGTGGACGCCGGGGTGATCGTGGACGGTGAAGCAGCCGACCCGCGCGACGCCCCAGCCCGGCGCGACGCCGAGCGCGAACGCGTCGGCGTGCCGCTGGAACGGGATCCTCCGGATGCGGAAGAACGCGACCGCGGCGACGATGCCGCCGAGGAGCCCGCCCATCGACGACAGCCCCTCCCAGAACTTCAGGATGCGCCACGGGTCCGCGAGCTCCTCCGGGTGGTAGAAGAGCAGGTGGACGAGGTGGCCGAAGACGACGCCCGCGATCACGCCGGCGACGGCGAAGTCCGGGATCACCCGCGGATCGTTGCCGAGCTGGCGGTCGGCCCGTGACGCCAGCTCGACGGCGGCGAGGATCCCCAGCGCGGAGAGCACCCCGAACGCCTGGATCGTGACCGGGCCGAGCGTGAGGCTCGGCAGCTCGAACCAGGGGATCACGGCGATCGGCAGCGGCATCGGGACGTGTGTTTACAGCGCGGCCGGCGGCGTCACAACGGCGGAACGGGCGCGGCCCGGGCGGCGGGCCTGCCCCCGCTCCCCCGCCCCTCCGTCCGCGGCCGCCGGAGCGGCGAGATGCCGCCCGCGCGAGCGGCGCCAGCGCGTTCCCGCCGCACCCCGCCGAGCCCGACGCCCCGCCACGCCGGGGCCTATGCTCGGAGACGGAGGCGCGACATGGGCGCGTACCCGCAGGGGCTCGCGGCGATCGCGGACCGGCTCTTCCCCGGCGCGGTGATCGTCCGCGCGGAGCGGCTCGTGCCGGACGCCGCCGAAGGGCGTCGTCCGGACGAGGGCGGGAAGGCGCTGGGGTACTCGGAGCCGCTCCAGGTGATCGTCCAGGAGCGGGACGGCCGGACGCACGCCCTCGTGTTCCGGATGCAGAACGCGAACGAGTACGGCCACGACCGGCGCGCCGACCGCGTCGAGGGGGCGATCCTCGCCTTCGACGTCTTCGGCCAGATCCCCGGGCACGTCCGCGCGCTCGACGTGGGGCTCGTCGGAGACGACGGCCGGCTCGTGTCGATGCGCGGCGCGGGCGAGCCGTACCTCGTGACCGACTGGGCCGAGGGGACGCTCTACGCCGAGGACCTTCGCCGCGTCGCGCGCGAGGGCGCGGCGCGCCCGCTCGACCTCGCCCGCTGCGAGGCGCTCGCGGCGTGGCTCGCCGCGCTGCACGCGCGGAGGCTCGACGACCCGGTGGCCTGGCGGCGCGCGGTGCGCGACCTCCTCGGGCACGGCGAGGGGATCTTCGGGATCGTGGACGGCTACCCGGCGGACGTCCCCGCGGCGCCGCCGGCCCGCCTGCGCGCCATCGAGGAGCGCTGCCTCGCGTGGCGGTGGAGGCTCCGCGGCCGGAGCGGCCGGCTCGCGCGGACCCACGGGGACTTCCACCCGTTCAACGTCGTGTTCGCGCCCGGCGAGGGCGCGACCCGCTTCACGCCCCTCGACGCCTCCCGTGGCGGCAAGGGCGATCCGGCCGACGACCTGACGGCGATGGCGGTGAACTACGTCTTCTTCGCCGCCGACCGCCGCCGCGCGTGGGCGCACGGCCTCGGCCCGCTCTGGCGGGCGTTCTGGGCGCGATGGCTGGAGGCGACCGGCGACCGCGAGGCGCTCGAGGTGGCGCCGCCGTTCCTCGCCTGGCGCGCGCTCGTCGTCGCGTCGCCGCGCTTCTACCCGGACCTCCCCCCGGCGGCGCGCGACCTGCTCCTCCGGCTCGCGGAGCGGGCGCTGGACGCGGGCCGGCTCGACCTCGACCTGCCCGACGCGCTCCTCGCGGAGGGTCCGTGAGCGGCGCGGTCGTGTGGGTGACCGGCCTCCCCGCGTCGGGGAAGACGACGCTCGCGCGGCGAATCCGCGACCGCCTGCGCGCGCGCGGCGTCCCCGCCACCCTCCTCGACGGCGACGCGATCCGCGCCGCGCTCGCGCCGGCGGCCGGCTACGACCCCGCCGGCCGCGCCGGCTTCTACGAGACGCTCGGGAACCTCGCCCTCGCGCTCGCGGACGACGGCGTCGTGGCGGTGGTCGCGGCCACCGCGCACCGGCGCGCGTTCCGCGACCGCGTGCGGGCGCGCCTGTCCTCCGGACCGGTCGAGGGGGAGGGCGCGCCCCGCTTCGTGGAGGTCTTCGTGGACGTGCCGCCCGAGGTCTGCGCCGCGCGCGATCCCAAGGGGCTCTGGGCGAAGGCCCGGGCGGGCGACGCGCCGGACCTGCCCGGCGCCGCGGTCCCGTACGAGCGGCCGCTCGCGCCGGAGGTCGTCGCCGGCGGCGGCGAGGACGGCGCCGCGGTCGAGGCGGCCGCCGCGCTCGTCGCGGGCGCGTCCTGACTAGAGCTCCATCCCGGCGCCGAACACGAGCCCGAAGGTCGTCCCGCCCGCCTCGTAGACCGTCGGGTCGAGAGAGGACGTCGGCACGGACACGTCCTTCCTCACGAGATCCCAGCGGGCGAACGGCGTCGCCGAGAGGACGAGCGCGGCCGGCCCGACCGGCAGCCGGTAGGAGAAGGACGGCCGGACTCCGACGTAAGGCAGCCAGACCGTCTCGGTGTCCGTCACGAGATCGTTGCCGCTGCCGACGCCGGTGATCCGGTGGCCGCCGAGCTCCGCGAGCACGTCGAGCCGCCAGCGCTGCGAGAGGTCCCACGCGACGCCCACGAGCGGCGTGAGGACCTCGTTCCGCGCGTCCGTGTCGAGGAGCGTCCCCTCGTAGAGCAGGCCGACGTCGAACCAGCGGATCCGGAGCAGCGCCGAGCCGCCCACGGTGTTGAAGTTCCCCTCGATGAGATCCTGCCCGTCCGCGGCGCCGACGGACCCGACCCCGTGCGCGAGGCCGAGCACGTCGTATCGCGACACGCCGCCCCACACGCCCAGCGTGAGCGACCAGCCCTCGCCCGCCGAGCCCGCCCGTGGCGCGGCGAGCGCGACGGCGGCCGCGAGTGCGAGGAGGATACGGTTGCGCATGCGCCACTCCTGTCGCGGTCCGGCACGGCCGGGGACCCGGGAATCCCGCGGGTTCCACCGCCCCGCGCGTCCTTCCCGCCGAGGAGCAAGAAGCGGGCCCGGCTGCTATTGTCGCCCGGAATGGGCTCTCTGGATCCGGTCGCGTTCGTGCGCGAGACGCCCCCCTTCGACGCGCTCCCCCCGCCCGCGTTCGAGGAGGCGGCGAAGGCGCTCGAGATCGTGTTCTTCCCCGCCGGCACGCGCCTCCTCGCGCGCGGCGGCGCGCCGTTCGAGCACCTGTACGTGATCCGCAAGGGCGCGGTGCGCCTCGAGCGCGACGCGCAGACGCTGCAGGTGCTCGAGGAGGGCGAGGTGTTCGGGTTCACCTCGCTCATCTCCGGCAAGGCGACGCTCGACGTGCGCGTCGAGGAGGACCTCCTCGCCTACCGCATGCCGAAGGCCACGTTCGAGTCGCTCCTCGGCCACGCGCCGTTCGCCGGCCACTTCGCGTCCGGCCTCGCCGAGCGCCTCAGGAACAGCCTCGAGCGCTCGCAGGTCGTGAGCTTCCAGCCCGACCTCGCCGTGCCGGTGTCGACCCTCCTCCGCGGCGGCGCGGTGCGGGTGCCGCGCGACGCGAAGGTCGGCGAGGCGGCGCGCGTCATGGCGGACCAGTCGGTCTCCTCCGTCCTCGTCGACTCGGATCCCGCCGGGATCGTGACCGACCGCGACTTCCGGCGACGCGTGCTCGCGGCCGGCAAGGGGCCGGAGACGCCGGTGCTCGACGTGTGCAGCTCGCCCCTCAAGACGGTCGTCGCCGACTGCCCGGTGTACGAGGCGTGGCGGATCCTGCTCGAGGCCGGCGTCCACCACCTGCCCGTCACGCGGGACGGCGAGATCATCGGCGTCCTCTCCGCGACCGACCTCCTCAAGACCACCGCCGCCGGCCCGCTCGCGGTGATGAAGAGGGTCGAGCGGCTCGGCGACCGGAGCGCCCTCCCCGGCTACGCGACGAAGGTCGCCGAGATGGCGTCCGTGCTCTTCAACGGCGGGCTGGAGCCCGCGGTGATCGGCGGCTTCGTCTCGCGGCTCAACGACACGCTCGTCACCCGCATCCTGCGCTGGGCCGAGTCGGACCTGGGGCCGCCGCCCACGCCCTACGCCTGGCTGGTGTTCGGCTCCGAGGGCCGGATGGAGCAGATGGTCCTCACCGACCAGGACAACGCGCTCGTGTACGGCGACGACGCGCCCGGGGCGCGGGAGTACTTCGCCGCCCTGGCCGAGCGCGCCATCGCCGACCTCGTCGCGGCGGGGTTCCCCCACTGCCCCGGCGGCTACATGGCCACGCGGTGGAACGGCCCGCTCGCGGAGTGGGAGGCGCGCTTCCGCGCCTGGCTCGACAAGCCGACGCCCCAGGCGCTCCTCGAGGCCTCGATCTTCTTCGACTTCCGGCCCGTCCACGGTCACCTCGACGTCTCGCGCCTGCGCGGCGCGGTCGCGCGCGCCAAGGGCGCCCGCACGTTCCTCTCCGCCATGGCGAAGAGCGCGCTGACGTTCCACGTCCCGGGCGGCCTCGCCCTCCGGCTCCGGAGCGAATCGGCCAAGTTCGACATGAAGCTGAGGGGGATCAGCCCGATCGTGTTCCTCGCGCGCGTGTACGGGCTCGAGTCGGCGTCGCGGAACTCCAACACCCTCGACCGGCTGCGCGCCGCGATGGACGCGGGGCTCATCGCGAAGGACACCTGCGACACGCTCTCCGAGGCCTACCGCTTCCTCCTGCGCGTCCGCCTGCGCGAGCAGCTCAAGATGATCTCCGAGGGGAAGGCGCCCTCGAACATGATGTCGCTCTCCGACCTCTCGTCCATCGAGCGCAGCCGCCTCCGCGACGCGTTCCGCGCGGTCGAGGTCTGGCACGCCCACGCCGCGTACCACTTCCGGACGGACATGTTCTAGAACGACGGCTCGCGATTCGAGATCACCCGCAGGCTCGCCCGTTTCCGAATTGCGCTCGGTCGTTTCGGGGTCACGCCTGCGCCGGCGGCGCCCGCGGCAGCTGGACCGTGAAGGTCGCCCCCTGGCCCGGCGCGCTCTCGAGGCGCACGGTGCCGCCGTGCGCCTCGACGATCTGCTTGACGATGTAGAGCCCGAGCCCGAGCCCGATGGCGCCGCGCGCCTCGGCGGCGCGCTCGAACGGGCGGAACACGCGCTCCTGCTCCTCGGGCGGGATCCCCGGGCCGTGGTCGCGGACGACGATGGCGGCGCCGTCGTCGCTCGGAGCGACGCGCACCTCGATCGGCGACCCGGGCGCGTACTTCACGGCGTTGGTGATGAGGTTCGCGACGACCTGCTCGATGCGTCGCCGGTCCCACGAGCCGTGCAGCGGCGCCGGGGCGTCGAGCGACACCGTGCAGCCGCCCGCCAGGATCTCGGCGCGGTGCTGCTCCACGATGTCGTGCACCGCGGCGGCGAGGTCCATGGGGGCGACGTCGAGGCGGAACCGCTTCGCGCGGATGCGGGTGAGGTCCAGGAGGTCGTTGATCAGGCCGTCGAGCCTGAGGACCTGCCCCTCCGCCCCGCCGAAGATGCGCATGAGCGTCTCGGGAGGGACGCTGCCGAGCCGTCCGGTCGCGACGAGCCGCTCGAGCGTCTGGAGGCGGATGCGGAGGGGACCGAGCGGCGTCTTGAGCTCGTGCGAGGCGATCGCGAGGAACTCGTCGCGCGCCCGCACGGCCTGCTCCGCCTCCGCGAACAGGCGCGCGTTCTCGACGGCGATGGCGAGCCGCCGCGCGAGCTCCTCCGCGAGCGCCACCTCCTCGGGCGTCGAGAGGCGCGTCTCCGCGACGCCGAAGAGCGACAGCGCGCCGAGCGGCTCGCCGACGGTGACGAGCGGCAGCGTGACCTCGACCGCCGACGGGAGGACGCGCGCCAGCGGGTCCGGCCAGCCCTTCCCGCGCGGGCGGCTCGTCACCGGCCGCCCGCTCTCGAAGGCGCGCGCGATCGACGGCACGCCGTCGAGGGGGAGCCCGCCGCCCTCGACCGCGGCGCGCGCCTCCTCCTCGCGGGCGGGGTCGACGTGGGCGAGGCAGGTCCTCGGCGCGCTGTCGGAGCGGAGCGCCAGCAGCGCCGCGTCGGCGAGGTGCGGGATCGGGAGGCGCACGGCGGTGCGCACGGTCGCCTCGAGGTCGAGCGATCCCGCGAGCAGGCCGCTCACGCCGGCGAGGAAGCGCTGGTTCGCCGCGTCGCGCGCCAGGAGCCGCTCCCGCTCGCGGTGGTAGTCGATCATCCGCCGCAGCTCCTCGGGTGGGACGTTCAGCTCGGCGAGGATGTCCGCGTACGCGAGGGCGACGGCGCGGGACTCCTCGGGCGCGACGAGGTGGGCGCGCCGCACCGCCGCGTGCGCGGCGGCGGCGCCGATGGCGGAGGCGAGCGTGGCCTCGACCTCCGCCTGCAGCTCCGCCAGCTGCGCGGCGCCGAGGGCCCCTCCTTCGCGCGCGCCGACGCGCGCCAGGGCCGCGTCCGCGAGCGCCGACGCCTCCCGCTCAGGGAGGTACGCGCCGAACACGCGCTCGGCGACGGCGCGCTTGTCCTCCACGCGGGCGAGCCCCGGCCCCGCGTCGCGCGGAGGCGCCGGCGGCCGCTCGAGCACGTCGAGGAGGCGCGTCACGCGGGCGGCCTCGCGCGGCGACGCCGGCCACACGAGCGAGCCGATCACGAGCGCGCTCACGTTGGCGATGAGGGTCCAGACGACCGCGTGCGTGACGGGATCGGCGTGCACGTCGAAGAGCCCCTCCGGCACGAGCGGCTCGATCCCGAACGGCCCCTCCACGAGGAGCCTGGCCGGCAGCCACCCCGTCCGCGCGAGGATCGGGACGACGAGGGTGTAGACCCAGGTCGCGAACCCCGCGACGAGGCCGGCCAGCGCGCCGGCCCGGCTCGCGCCGCGCCAGAAGACGCCGCCGAGCAGGGCCGGGCCGAGCTGGAGGACGGCCACGAACGAGATGAACCCGAGCGACGCGAGGTCGTACGCCGCGCCGAACACGCGCTCGTACGCGAACGCGGCGAGCAGGACGAGGAGGGCCGCGACCCACCGCACCGGCAGCACGTGCCGGCGCAGGGGCGCGAGCGGCGCGAACGCGCCCGCGGCGGGCACGACGAGGTGGTTCGAGATCATCGTGGCGAGCGCGGTCGTCTCCACGATCACCATCCCCGTCCCGGCGGAGAAGCCGCCGAGGAACACCGCCCAGGACAGCGCCGCCGCGCCGGCGGCGAGCGGCACGGTGAGGACGAACGTGTCGGCCCCGGCCGGCGAGCCGCGCAGCGCGAGCGCGCCCAGCGCGAGGGGCAGGACGAACAGGTTGAGGACGAGGAGGTAGGCGGGGAAGAGCCACTGCGCGGTCCGGATGTGGCCCTCGTCGGCGTTCTCGACCACGGCGACGTGGAACTGCCGCGGAAGGAGGAGCACCGCCGCGCCGGACACGAGCAGGTGCGCGAGCCAGGTGCCGACGCCGTGGTTCCCGAGCGGCGCCGGCGCGGGCACGCCGGGCGCCGCCGCGGCGCGGAACACGTCGAGCGGGCCGTCGAAGAGCCCGAACACGACGAACGCGCCCGCGGCGAGGAACGTGACGAGCTTCACCACGCACTCCACCGCGAGCGCGACCACGAGGCCGGGGTGGCGCTCCGTCGGACGGACCCGCCGCAGCCCGAAGACGATGGTGAAGAGGAGCATGAACGCGACGAGCGGCGCGCCGAGCCGCGCGCCCGCCGCGGGGTACGCCAGGCCGCCGGCGACCACGCTGAGCGTCACGATCATCGACTTGAGCTGGGCCGCGACGTAGGGCACGAGCCCGACGACGAGCACGATCGTGGCGACGAGCGCGACCGCCTGCGACTTCCCGAAGCGGAGCGCGAGCAGGTCCGCGAGGCTCGTGACGCCGTGCAGCTCCTTCAGCCGGACGAGCTTGCGCAGCACCCACCACCAGAGCGCCGCGCAGAGGGTCGGGCCGAGGTAGACCGACAGGAAGAGGAGCCCGTGGCGCGCCGCGAACCCGACGCTGCCGTAGAAGGACCAGGTCGTCGCGTAGACCGCGAGCGACAGCGAGTACACGAGGCGGTTCGCCGCGACCGAGCGGCCCGCCGCCTCGCGCCGCTCGGCCCAGGCCGCCACCGCGACGAGCAGCGCCATGTACGCGGTGACGATCGCGGCGGGGCCGGCCAGCTCAGCCATCGTCCCTCCGGGGGACGCGAGGGCGGAGCGCGCGCGACATCGCGAACAGCCCGGCGACGACCACGACCCACGCGACGAGGAGGTGGGCGAAGGTGAGTCCCGTCGAGAGCGGCGGGGTCCTCACGAACGGCCAGACGAACAGCAGGAGCCCGACGGTGAGGATCGAGGCGGCCCACGCGCGCTGTCGCTCCCAGCGCACGTACGGGCGCTCCTCGGCAGCGCGCCGGACGGGCATCTCGCCTCCGCCTTGCCAGGTACGCCCCGGTGAGACGCCGCGCAACGTTCGGACGGAGCGGACCCCGCGCGCGCCGGCGGGCGAGCGCGCGGGCCGCTCCCGGCGGGGCGCGCGGGTCGCCGGTCGACCGGCTCGCCCGTCGGGACGCCGGGCGCGCGGGCCGTTCTTCCCGGGGCGTCAGTCGAACCAGCGCTCCTCGTCGCCGTCGTGGCAGGCGTTCGCGCACGAGACGCGCGCCGGGTTCCAGCCGGACGACGCGACGTCGACCGCGCCGTTCGCGTGGCCGGAGCCGCCGCTCGTCGGGCTCGCGCCCGGGTGGCAGCTGCCGCACGAGACGCGCTCCTCGAAGACGTGCTTCCGGTGCTCGCCGCTCGAGGGGGGGATGGCATGGCAGGAGCCGCACGCCTGCGCGGAGACGTCCACGCGGCCGTTGCGGTGGACGGCGGCGTTCACGCTCGTCTGCGTGTAGCCCGCGTGGCAGCTCCCGCAGGAGGTCGACGCGGCGTGCGGCGCGGGCGGCGGGATCGCGTGGCAGGAGCCGCAGGCGGCCTCCGCGGGCGCGACGTCCACGCGGCCGTTGCGGTGTACGGCGGCGTTCACGCTCGTCTGCGTGTAGCCCGCGTGGCAGCTCCCGCAGGAGGTCGAGGCGACGTGCGGCGCGGGCGGCGGGACGCCGTGGCAGGAGCCGCAGGCGGCCTCCGCGGACGCGACGTCCACCGCGCCGTTGCGGTGGACGGCGGGGTTCACGCTCGTCTGCGTGTAGCCCGCGTGGCAGCTCCCGCAGGAGGTCGAGGCGACGTGCGGCGCGGGCGGCGGGATCGCGTGGCACGAGCCGCAGGCGGCGTCGCCGGGGGGCGGGTCGATCCGCCCGTTCCCGTGCGCGCCCCCGGGCCGGACGCCCCCGGCCTCGCCGACCGTCGCGGCGTGGCAGGTCGCGCAGTCCGCGTCGGCGGGGTGCGGCGCCGGAGGAGGCGCGCCGTGGCAGGCGCCGCAGGAGAGCGGTCCGGCGCCCTCCGCCCTCCAGGCCGGCGACGCGGAGGGACCGCCGGCCAGCGACGCGCCGTGGCAGTACACGGCGCACGTGCCCGCCTCCGCATTCCAGCGCGCCGCCTTCCCGCCGGCGCGCTCACCGAACGTGACGTCCACCCGGCCGTCCTGGTGCCCGGGCGCGTCGATCGAGGGCGGGACGGCGTGGCAGTCGCCGCACGCGACCGGCTCCGCGACCGCCGTCGTCGCGAGGTGGACCGCGTGGGCGCCGCCGAGCGACGCGGCGCTCGCCGCGTCGCCGTGGCACGCCGCGCAGGCGGCGGAGGCGCCGGGCTCGCCGGACACGCGGCGGGCGTCGCCGCACGCGACGAGCAGGAGCGCGGTCGCGACCAGGGCGAGCGAGAAGGGAGCGAGCGAGCGTCGCATCGGCACCTCGTGGGCCCTGCCCCTCGCGCGGGCCCATCGTCCGAGTCAGCAACCGCCGTGCCCGTCTCGCCGTTCCCGCGCGCGCGGCCTCGCGCAGCGGCGCCGGCCGGCGCGCGGCGCAGCCGCTGCGCCGCGGGACGCCGCCGCGCATCGCGTTCGCGGAGCGCGCGGCCGGTCCGACGGCGGGGACGCGGCCGGGCCGGCGGGCGGCGGGCAGGCGCCCGCCGGGTCGGCGCGCTACCGCCTCGCCACGCGGGCGCGATCGCGGAAGAGGAACCCCTGGACGAGGTCGAAGCCGAGGTCGCGCGCGAGCACGAACTCGGCGGTCCTCTCGACGCCCTCCAGGACGGTGTGCGCGCCGGTCTCGCGCGCCATCCGCGTGAGCGCCTGCACGAGCGCGCGCGCGCGAGGGTGGCGCATGCGCGGGATGAGCGTCCGGTCGAACTTCAGGATCTCGGCCTCGGTGATGGCGTCGAACGAGAGGAGCCCGTTCGCGGCGCCGACGTCGTCGAGGGCGATCGGCAGCCGCCGCCCGCGGAGGGCGGAGATCATCGACTGCGCGCGCACCACGTCCGCGGTGGCCATCGCCTCGGTCACCTCCACGATCACCCGCGTCCGCGCCGACGAGAACAGCGCGAGGAACGGGTTGCGGACCCGGTCGCCGGCGCGCGCCCAGGTGTCGGGGTCGAGGTTCACGAACAGCGGCGCGCGCGGCGCGTGCTCCACCTGGTGGATCTTGAGCGTCAGCTCGGCGCGCAGGAGGAGCGCGGGGTCCGCGTGCAGCACCGCGAACATCCGGGCGGGCGAGATCAGGTGGCCGTCGCGGCGGCGGAACCGGGCCAGCGCCTCGAACGCGCAGGTCTTCCCCGTCCGCGCGTGCACGATCGCCTGGTACTCCGTCCAGAAGCGGCCCTGGTCGAGCGCCGAGCGCGCCTCGGCGAGATCGAGCTCCCGCGGCGCGTGCTGCGGCGGCGGGCCGAACGGCTCGAACGGGATCGGCGCCGCCGCGTCCTCGAGCGGCGGCACGACGTGGAGGTGGGGAGCGCCCACGATCGAGAACCTGTCAGAGCGGTCGCGCATCGTCAGTCGCGTCCACGCGGGACAACGGCCCGGACCCGGGTCGACGGGGTTCCGGCACGCGGGTCGGAACGCCGACCCGGGGTTGGGGGAGGCGCACATCATGCCACCGCCCCGCAGCGCGTGCTAGGAAACGCCTCGTGCTCTGGCCCTCGCCGCCGTGGGAGTCCGTGACCTACTGGGCGCTCGATCTCGAGACCGGCGGCCTGGACCCCATGCACGACCCCATCCTCTCGGTCGGCATGGTGCCGATCCGCGACGGCGGGATCCGGCTCGGCGAGGCGTGGGCCTCGCTCGTGCGGCCGGAGGAGGCCGACCGGATCGACCCGAGCTCGATCCGGGCGCACCACCTGCTGCCGGGAGACGTTCGCGCCGCGCCGCCGGTCGCGGCGGTGCTCGCCGAGCTGGACCGGCGCGTGCGGGAGGGCGCCCTCCTCGTCCACCACGCGGCGCTCGACGTGGCGTTCCTCCGCCGCGCGTACCGGCGCCACGGGATGCGCTGGCCCGCGCCGCCCATCGTCGACACGGTCGCGCTCCTCATGAAGGCCGCGAGGCGGGCGCGGTTCCTCGACCCGAACGCGCCCGAGCACGAGCCCGAGCTGAACCTCCTCGCCGCCCGGCGCCGCCGCGGCCTCCCCGACTACGGCCAGCACGACGCGCTCGTGGACGCCATCGCCGCGGCCGAGCTGTTCCTGGTCCTGCGGCGGCAGGTGGGCGCGAAGCGGCTGCGGGACCTGATCTGAGGCGGTCGGCGCTACGGGACGACGAGGGCCGCGAGGAGCAGCGCCGCCGCGAGCGCGGCCACGACCCATTCGCCCGCGACCGCCGGCGTGGGCCGGGGCAGGGCGAGCACCTGGGCTCGGGTGGTCTTCCGTGCGCGCGGCATCTCCTACCTCCGTGGCGGGCGGGCGCCCGCCTGCCCTCCAGTGTTAACGGCCCGCCCGGCGCGCGACAACCCCGAATGCGCGGGACACGGACGGGGGCCGCGCGGCGGGTCGCCACGCGCGACGGGCCCCTCCGCAGCGCGTCACGGGTCGCTCGCCAGGTCCGCCGCGAGCGCGGCGCGCTGCTCCGGGTCGAGCGCCGCCTCCGCGCGGAGCGCGGCCAGGTCCGAGCCCACCGCCACCGGCGTCCGGCCGCCGACGTCGAACTTGAGGTACTGCACCGACGAGAGCCGGTCGGTCCCCACCTGGCGGCGGTCGAACCGCGCCCGCACCTTCGTCCCGTCCTCGAGCTTCGCGTAGAGGTGCGGCGGCAGGTCGATCCAGTCCCGGAGCTTCCGGTCGCGCTCGGCCGGATCGGGGATCTCGATGAGGAGCGAGCACCCGAGCTCGCCCTTCGCGCCGAGCAGCTCGTTGTACGTCTCCAGCTCGTGCAGGATCTCGGGCTCCCGCGCGATCCGCTCGGCCCGGAGCATCTCCTGCACCTGGTAGCGCATCGTGGCGGTGTTCTCGAACAGGAAGGTGAGCACGCCCGCCACGTGGACGCGCCGCCGCCGCTTCGCCTCGATCACCGCCGCCCGGATCTCGCCGCGCGACCGCTCGTACGCCGCG
Source organism: Anaeromyxobacter sp. (assembly GCA_035708485.1). Classification (GTDB taxonomy): domain Bacteria; phylum Myxococcota; class Myxococcia; order Myxococcales; family Anaeromyxobacteraceae; genus Anaeromyxobacter. The sequence goes on from DASSSJ010000044.1 coordinate 31,327, forward strand.
AGGTCGAGGAGCTCCTCCCGCCGGACGGGCCTCATCGATCGTCCCCCGGCTCGGTCCCGAAGCGCTCGCCCCGGTAGGCGCGGGCGAGCAGCGTCACGGGGTGGAGCGGCTTCCTGCCGGCGTGCTGCTCGAACTGGATGGCGGCGAGCGGGCAGTCCGTGGCCCACGTCTCCGCCCCGGCGGCCTTCATGCCGTCGAACGCCTTCTTCCCGATGCGCGCGGACGGCTCGAAGCCCTCCACGGTCATCGCGAACGTGCCGTCGTGCCCGCAGCACTCCATCACGGTCGCGGAGACGGTGACGCCCGGGATCCTGCGGATGAGGTCGCGCCCCTTGAAGCCGACCGCCTGCGCGCGCAGGTGGCACGGCGCGTGGTACGCGACCTTCCCGCCGGGCGGCGCGGAGGCGAACTTCCCGTCGAAGCGCGGCTCGTTGCGGATCGACCAGAGGAACTCGGAGACGTCCATCACCGCGGCGGCGAGCTGCTCGGCCCGCGCGCGGTCGGCGCCCTCGAGCAGGTGCGGCCACTCCTTGCGCATCACCATCGAGCAGGTGGGGTTCACCACGAGGACCTTCGCCCCCTTCGCCACGAACGGCAGCAGCAGGTCGAGGTCGCGCCGCGCCTGGCGGCGGAGCGACTCGAGGTCGCCCTTCTCCCAGGCGGGCATCCCGCAGCAGGCGAGCCCCTTCACGACCCGCGCGTCCACCCCGTTCCGCCTCAGCACGAAGAGGGCGTCCTTGCCGATCTCCGGCTCGTTGTGCTGCACGAAGCAGGTCTGGAAGAGCACCGCCTCGCCGCCGGGGTCCGGCTTCACGTAGCCGTTCTTCTCGGCCCAGGCGTCGAAGGCCTGCGCGGCGAACCCGGGGAGCAGCTTGTCCCGGTGGATGCCCACCGTCTTCTCCATCAGGACGCGGAGCGGCCGCAGCCGGTTCGCGACGTTGGCCATGCCGAGCGACATCCGGGCCATCCGGCCCGCGCCGTCGGGGTCGTTCAGGACGCGCTGGCGCAGCGAGCGCGGCTTGCCGCGGGCGTGGACGCCGCGGTGGCGGTGGACGAGCTTCGGGAAGTCGAGCTGGAACTCGTGCCCGTCGCGCGGCGTGTACGGGCACTGCACCTCGCACAGCTTGCACTGGAAGCAGGCGTCCATCACGGCGTCCACGTCGGCGGGGCCGAGCCGGCGGACGTCGCCGTCGTAGCGCTTGTCGAGCAGGTCGAACAGCCGCGGGAAGCTGTCGCAGTACTTGAAGCACATGCGGCAGCCGTGACAGATCTCGAACGCGCGCCGGAGCTCGGCGTCGAGCGCCGCCGGGTCCCAGTAGCGCGCGTCCGAGGGATCGTACGAGAGGCCCGGGGTCGGGTGATACGAGATGCGCTCTTCGTTGCTCGGGTCGGGCGTCGTCATGCCTGGAGTCTCTCCCGGGAGCGCGCGAAAGGGAAACGGCCGGGCCCGGCGCTCCTCGCGGAGCGAGAAGCGCCGGCCCGCTCCTCGCGGCCTGCTCGTCGTGGACGGGAGCCGCTAGGCGATCGACCTCAGCATCTTGTCGAAGCGCCCCGCGTGCGACTTCTCCGCCTTCGCGAGCGTCTCGAACCAGTCCGCGATCTCCGCGAAGCCCTCGTCGCGCGCCGTCTTCGCGAACCCCGGGTACATGTCGGTGTACTCGTGCGTCTCGCCCGCGATCGCCGCCTTCAGGTTCGCGGACGTGTCGCCGATGGGCAGGCCGGTCGCGGGATCGCCGACCGGCTTCAGGAAGTCCATGTGGCCGTGCGCGTGGCCGGTCTCGCCCTCGGCGGTCTCGCGGAAGTTCATCGCGACCTCGGGGTACCCCTCCACGTCGGCGATCTTCGCGAAGTACAGGTACCGCCGGTTCGCCTGCGACTCGCCCGCGAACGCGTCCTTGAGGTTCTTCTCGGTCTTGCTCCCCTTCAGCTGCGCCATGTCGCCGTCCCTTCTGTTCGCAGCGTCCGCTGCGCTCGAGTGCGTTTCGTACGTCGTCGCGGTGGCGATTAGGTATCCATACGGTCGCCCGTTGCATCGCCCCGCATGGGTGAGCAGGGTCCCACGGAGAGGGACCCCGCCAATGACCACTCCCGCGGACCGCCAGCGGCAGCGCGAGCTCGAGCGCCGTCGCGAGAACGAGCTGAAGGACCTGGAGACCGAGGACACGCACTCGGAGCGTCCGCTCGAGGGGCTGTCGAGCGCGCACACGACGTGGACGCCGGACCAGGGCGACGGCGCGCCGCACGCGGGGGACGAGGCCGCGTCGCGCGCGGCGTCGCAGGCGCAGGTGCCGCCGCCCCGACCGGACCGGACGCTCCCCGAGAAGTGATCCCGGAGCGGCCGAGCTAGGGCATCCTGCCGCGCCGCGCGGCGCCGCCCGCCGCGATCGCGGCGCAGAGCGCGGCCGCGACGGAGCCCGCCTGGCTCGCCGCGCCGCGGGCGACGAGCGCGAGCCCCGCCACCGCGACGGCCGTGAGGGCGAGGTCCACCGCGCGGGAGGGCGGGCGCGGCGCGGGGAGGAGCGCGGTCGCGACCGCCGCGAGGAGCGCGCCGGCGGCGGCCGGCCCGAGCGCGCCGCCGAGCGCGAGCAGCGCGGCGAGCCGCGGCCCCGCGATCGCGGCGAGCACGAGGACGCTCCCGGCGGCGAGCGCGAGCACGGCGCCCGCCGCGGAGTCCTTCGCGACGCGCGCGCGCTCGTCCCACCCCGCCGACGCGAGGTCCACCGCCGCCTCGACCGCGGAGTTCAACGACTCGGCCGCGATCACCGCCGCGACGCAGGCGAGGAGCAGCGCGCGCTCCACCGGCTCGAGCGGCGCCCGAGCGGCGAGCGCGCCCACGAGCACGCCGAGCGCGAGGTGGATGCGGAGGTTGCGGTCGCGGACGGCGCCCTCGGCGAGGCCCGCCCAGGCGAAGGCGATGCTCCGGAGGAGGCCGTGCCGCCCGCGCTCCACGTCAGATGTTCTGCGAGAGGATCAGGTGCACGTACTGCGCGCGCTCGAACGCGGCCGGGTCCTGCACGGCGCGCTGCGAGAGCGCGCCGCGCATCTCCGCCACGGTCGACGCCCCGCGCTTGTCGAGCCACTCCTCCATCCCCTGCAGCACCTTCCCGAGGTGGGGGATCCCGTTCTTCACGAGCGTCGAGGCGAGCTGCACCACCGCCGCCCCCGCGAGGATCTGCTTCAGCGCGCCGGAGGCGTCGTACACGCCGGTCGAGGCGGCGAGGTCCGCGCGGACGCGGCCGTGGAGGAGCGCGATCCAGCGGAGCGGCAGGAGCGCCTCGCCCTGCGTGGAGAGCGTCATGGTCGGCGTCGCCGCCATCCGCTCGAGCGAGAGGTCCGGCTGGAGGAAGCGGTTGAAGAGGACGAGCCCGTTCACGCCCGCGCGGTCGAGCCGCGCCGCGAAGTGGCCGAGCGACGTGAAGTACGGCGACAGCTTCACCGCGATCGGGATCCGCACCGCGCTGCGGATCGCCTGGACGATCTCGAGGTAGCGCGCCTCCACGTCGGCGGACGAGACGTCCGGGTCCGCCTCGAGCGCGTAGAGGTTCACCTCGAGCGCGTCGGCGCCGGCCTGCTCGATGTCGCGCGCGTACCCCGTCCAGCTCCCCGGCGCGCAGCAGTTGAGGCTCGCGATCACCGGGACCTCGAGCGCGCGCTTCGCCTTCTCGACGAGCGAGAGGTAGTCGTGCGGCCCGACCCGCTGCGGCGGGAAGTACGTCCGCGCCTCGGGGCTCGACTCGGCGCCGCGGGCGAGCTGCTCCTCGAGCGCGGTGTTCTGCGCCTCGAGCTGCTCCTCGAACAGCGACCGGAGGACGACCGCGCCCGCGCCGTGCCCCTCCGCCATCTCCAGGTTGTCCACGCGGTTCGAGAGCGCGGAGCTCGCGAGGACGAGCGGCGTCGGGAGCTGCAGCCCGAGGTACTGCGTCGACAGGTCGGCCATGGCGGGATCTCCCGCGGCGATTATAGGTGGCCCGTGCCCCGGCGACACGTCCTCGAGCGGACGATCGTCCCCCCGCGCCCCGTCCCCCTTGCCCCGGCCGTTCCGCGCCCGCGCAGACCTCGAGCCGGTGGCGCCGGCCTCCCGCGCCTCGCCCCTACGCCGCGGACGGCCGGACGGTGAGCACCTGGCACGGCGCCCGCCGCACCACGCGCTCGGCCACCGATCCCATGAGGGCGTGCTCGAGCCCGGTCCGCCCGTGCGTCCCCACGACGAGGAGGTCCGTCCCCGCCGACCTCGCGTAGGACACGATCTCGGCGGCGGGCTCTCCGACGGCCTTGTGGATGCCCACGCGCGGCGCGCCGACGAGCTTCGCCGCCTCGGCGCGCCACTCCTCGAGGTGGCGCTCGGCCTGATCGGCGAGGTCCTGCATCATCTTCGGGCTCGCGACGACGGAGCCGTCCGGAAACGTGTACCCGGGGATCGGATAGGCGTGGAGGAGGACGAGCTCTGCCCCGGTGCGTCGCGCCAGGTCGGCCGCGACCTCCATCGCGGCGCGGGAGGCGTCGGAGAAGTCGATGGGGCAGCAGATCCGCTTCCAGTCCGCGTTCGGCATGGCGCACCCCCGCCGGCGAGTCTAACGCCCCGAGCGCGCGCTGGCGTAGGATGCGCGCCCCGTGTCCCCGAACGGCCCCGACGAGCGCGCCCGCGGCGTCGCCTACGCGGTGACGACCTACCTCGCCTGGGGCCTGCTGCCGCTGTACTTCAAGGCGCTGCGCGCGGTGCCAGCCGTCGAGGTGCTCGCGCACCGCGTCGTCTGGTCGCTCCTCCTCCTCGCGGCGGTGGTGGGCGCGCGGGCGGGCGCGCGGGGGCTCGCGGCGCCCTTCCGCCGCGTCGGGCCGCTCGCGGCGACGACCGCCCTCATCGCCACGAACTGGCTCGTCTACATCTGGGCGGTGCAGTCGGGCCGCGTGCTCGAGGCGAGCCTCGGGTACTTCGTGAACCCGCTCGTGAACGTGCTCCTCGGCGTCGCCTTCCTCGACGAGGCGCTCTCGCGGCGGCAGCGGGCGGCGGTGGCGCTCGCGGGCGCGGGCGTGGCGGTGCTCGTCGTCCGCGCCGGCACGATCCCGTGGATCTCCCTCGTGCTCGCCGCGACGTTCGGCCTGTACGGGCTGCTGCGCAAGCGCGCCGCGATCGACCCGATCGGCGGCCTGCTCGCCGAGACGGCGCTGCTCGCGCCGCCTGCGATCGCGCTCCTCGCGTGGCGCGCCGCGGCCGGCGCGGGCGCGTTCGGGACGGGCGCGGGGACCTCGCTGCTGCTCGCCGCCGCCGGCCCGATCACGGCGCTGCCGCTCGTCGGGTTCGGGCTCGCGGTCCACCGGCTGCGGCTCTCCACGATGGGGCTCGTGCAGTACCTGGCGCCGACGGGCCAGTTCCTCCTCGCGGTGCTCCTCTACCGCGAGCCGTTCGGACCGGCGCACGCCGCGGCGTTCGGGCTCATCTGGGCCGCGCTCGCCCTCTACACGACGGACGCGATCGCCCGCTCGCGGACGGAGCGCGCCGGTGCGCGGCGCGCCGGCCAGGAGGTCGCGTCGCCGGGCGAGCAGGAACCGAGGAGCCGCGGGTAGGCGGCGAGGAGCGGGCCGGCGCACGCCGCTTCGGCGGAGACGTGCCTGGCCGGGCCCGGAGCTCCAGCCTTGCCGTTCCTCCGGCGGTAGGCGGGGGCAGCTCGGGGTCCGCCCGTCCCGGTGGAGGCCGCGTCTCCCGGTCGCACGCCCGGCGGGGTCCCTCGGGCGGGTCGGGTCCGGTTGGGGCCGCTCCCGCCCCGCCGGGATGGGCGTAAAGATAGGGGCGGAACCCGACGGCCTGCCGGAGGAGGCGACCATGATCCCGGAGACGATCGACCGGTATCTGAAGGAGCATCACCTCGCCTACGAGCACACGGTCCATTCGCGCGCGGTGGCGGCGCAGCGGCTCGCGGCCGCGGAGCACGTCACCGGGGATCGCATCGCGAAGCCCGTGGTGGTGAGCGTGGACGGCGTGCTCGCGCTCGCGGTGGTGAGCGCGACCGAGAAGGTGGACGTGGAGGCGCTCCGGCGCGCGACCGGCGCCTCGACCGTCGAGCTCGTGCCGGAGTCGGCGTTCGAAGGCCGGTTCGAGCCGTGCGAGGTCGGCGCGGAGCCGCCGCTCGGCCTGTTCGGCCTGCCGATGTACGTGGACGCGAACCTCGCCCGCGAGCCGTGGATCGTGATGCGCGGCGGGACCCACGAGGACGCGCTGCGGATCGAGACCGCCGCGTGGCTGCACTCCGAGGGCGTGACGCCGGTCGAGCGGCTCGGGCGCTGGGGGTCGTAGGAGGAGCGGGCCGGCGCGCTTCGCCTCGCGAAGGGCGCCTGGCCCGGCGTTCGGAGCGGCGCGCCGCGCTACGGGCGCCGCTTCTCGTAGGTGCCCATCGTCGTCGCCTCGGCGAGGACGTGGCCGCGCATGGCGGCGTCGAGGCGCGCGCGCGTGGGCGTGCCGAGATCGCCGAGCGGCGCGTCGAGGGCGTAGAGCCGGAAGAAGTAGCGGTGGCGCCCGATGGGCGGGCACGGCCCGCCCCAGCCCGTGCGCTTCCAGTCGTTCAGCCCCTCGCGCGTGCCGGGCGGGAGCCCGCCGCGCGCGACCGCCTCCGGCAGCCCGGCCGCCGAGGGCGGCAGATCGTAGAGGACCCAGTGGACCCAGATCGTGCGCGGCGCGGCAGGATCCGGGGCGTCCGGATCGTCCACCACGAGCGCGAGGCTCCGCGTGCCCGCGGGCGCGCCGGACCACGCGAGCGGCGGCGACGCGTCGTCGCCCTCGCACGTGTGGCGCAGCGGGATCTCCCGCCCCTCCGCGAACGCGGCCGACCGGATCTCGAGCATGACGCCTCCCCTCGCCCGCTCATACTGGAGTCGCGCCGCCGATGCCCGCTCCCGCGGAGAGTCCCCCCACCGGCCGGGCGCCTCCGCCCGCGGCGTCGCTGCTCCCGCGCGAGCACGGCGCCTCGCCCGTTTCCGAATTGCGCTCGGTCGTTCTAGAGCGGCAGCTCGATCGTGAACGTGGCGCCCTCGCCGGGCGCGCTGCGCACCCGGATCGTCCCGCCGTGCGCCTCGACGATCTGCCGGACGATCCAGAGGCCGAGACCGAGGCCGGCGAAGTGGCGCGCCGACACCGCGCGCTCGAACCGCTCGAAGATCCGCTCCTGGTCCTCCGGCGCGATGCCGATCCCGCGATCCTCCACCTCGAGCGTCGCCCCGCCTGCGCCCGGCCGCAGGCGCACGTCGATCGTTCCCGCGCGCCCGTACTTCACCGCGTTGGAGAGGAGGTTCGACAGGACCTGGTCGAGGCGCGCGGCGTCGAACGTGCACCGGACCTCCTCCGGCGCGTCCACCCGGATCGCGATCCCCGCCTCGGCGGCCTCGTCCTCGAACCGGGGCACGACCTCCCGGACGAGCGCCGCGAGGTCGCCCGGCTCCCGCGCGAGCTCGAGGCGCCCCGCGGTGATCCGGGACACGTCGAGCAGCATGTCCGAGAGGCGGCCGAGGCGGCCCGCCTGCCGCTCGATGACGCGGAGCCGCCCGGCGACCGTCTCCGTGCGCCCCTTGCGCGCGTCGCGGCCGAGGAGCTGCACCGCGAGGCGCAGCGTGCCGATGGGACCGCGCAGCTCGTGCGAGGCGACGTGGAGGAACTCCTCACGCGCCTGCGCCGAGGCGGTCGCCTCCCGCAGGAGGCGCGCGTGCTCCACGGCGAGCGCGGTCCGGTGCGCCACGTCGGAGGCGAGGGCGAGGTCGGGCGGGCCGTAGCGCCGGAGCGGATCGGCCGCGGCGACGACGAAGGCCCCGAGCGCGCGCCGCCGCAGGCAGAGCGCGGCGACGACGGCCGAGCCGGCCGCGCGCCCGCCGCCGGCGTCCTCCGGGAAGTCGTCCACGGCGACGGGCGGTCCGCAGGCGCACGCCCCGGCGAGGCGCAGGAGCGGGTCCGCGCGGAGGTGCGCCTCGACCGCCGCGCCGAGCGCCGGCGGTCCGGCCTGCGCGGAGAGCGCGATCTCGCCCCGCTCGCGCGTGACGAACAGGCCCGCCCAGTCGCCGAGCGCCGGGACGGCGATCCGCGCGACGCCCTCGAGCATCTCCGGCTCTCCGGGGCTCTCGGCGAGGTGCGCCGAGAGCGCGTCGAGGAACGCGAGCCGCGCACGCGCCGCGACGGCCTCCGCGCGCGCGAGCCGCTGCGAGACGAACAGGCGGGCGCGATCGAGCGCCTCCGCGCACTGCGCCGCGACCGCGTGGGCGAGCGCCCGGTCCGCCGCGCCGAACCTCCGGGGCCCGTCGAACCCGACCGCGAGGACGCCGATGGTGCGCCCCTCGAGCCGGAGCGGCAGCGCGGCGGTCGCGTCCGCGCGCGGCGCCTCCCCGGACGTCGCCACCCCCGGGTAGCGCGCGAGGAGGTCCGCGCCTCCCTCCACGAACACCGACGCGCCGGTGCGGAACGCCTCCGCCGCGGGGTTCGGCACGGTCGCCGCCGCGGCCGCGCGCGCCGCCGCCTCCGACACGCCCGCGCAGCGCAGGACGGCGAGCGCGCCGCCGCCCTCCACGAGCACGAACCCGCGGCAGCCGTCGAGGGCCGCGATCCCCGCGCCGAGCGCGGCGTCCGCGACCTCGTCCGGCGTGCGGGACGCGGACAGCGCCGCCGTCGCGGCCTGCAGCCGCGCGATCCGCGCGACGCTCGCCTCCGCCGCCCGCCGCGCGGTTCGCTCCGCCCGCCACGACGGCTTGGCCGCCGGCATGCGCGCTCCGCGGTCTCCCGGCCGATCCTCCCTCACGCGGCTCCCCTCACCGAGGCGACGGCTCGGGGGACGAGTAGACCCCGCGCCGACGGACCCCACAACCCACCCACCGCGCAGGATCGTGTCTCCCGAACGTGGCAAATCGCCGCATTTCGGTGTGAAATGCCGGGCCATGCGACAGCTCGGGTCCGTCCTCGACTTCCTTCGGGCGCTGTGGGCGCTCGATCACGCGCTCCAGTCCGCCTCGAAGCGGATGGAGGCGACGCTCGGCGTGACGGGCCCGCAGCGGTTCGTCATCCGCATGATCGGGCGGTTCCCGGGGATCTCCGCGGGAGAGGTCTCGGAGCTCCTGCACGTCCACCCGAGCACGCTCACCGGCGTGCTGAAGCGGCTCGAGCGGCGCGGCCTCGTGGCGCGCCGCGCGGACCCCGGCGACGCGCGGCGGGCGCTCCTCGAGCTCACCGCGAAGGGCCGGCGCGTCGACGCGACGCGGACGGGCACCGTCGAGGCCGCGGCGCGGAAGGCGCTCGCGAAGCTCACGCCCGCGGCGGTGCGGGAGACCCGCGGCGTGACCGAGGCGATCACGGCGGAGCTCGATCGGCTCGGCGAGTAGCCCGCGTCCCGGGCGGTTGCTAGATTCGGGCGGTGCGCGTCCTCCTCTCGAACGACGACGGCGTCCACTCCGCGGGGCTCGCCGCCCTCGCCGCTGCCTTCGAGGGCGACGAGGTGTGGGTGGTGGCGCCGGACCGCGAGCAGTCGGCGTCGTCGCACGCGATCTCGCTGCACCGGCCCCTCCGGCTCGTCCAGGTCGCCGAGCGGCGTTTCGCGGTGGACGGGACGCCCACCGACGCGGTGTACATGGGGCTGAACCACGTGCTCAAGGGCGCGCGCCCGGACGTGGTCGTCTCCGGCGTGAACCACGGGCCGAACCTGGCGAACGACGTGCTCTACTCCGGCACCGTCGCCGCCGCGATGGAGGCTGCGCTCCTCGGGGTGCACGCGATCGCGGCGTCCCTCGCAGGGCCTCCGCCGCACGACTTCTCGGACGCGGCGCGGTTCGCCGCGGCGCTCGCGCGCCGCGTCGTGGCGACCCCGAGCGCCGCGCCGGTCCTGCTCAACGTGAACGTCCCGCCCGGCCCGGTGCGCGGGTACCGCTTCGTGCGGCTCGGCCGGCGGACGTACGGCAACGAGGTCGTCGAGAAGACGGACCCGCGCGGCCGCAAGTACTACTGGATCGGCGGCGAGGGCGGCCCGACGAACGAGGACATCCCCGGCTCCGACTGCAACACGGCCCTGAAGGACCGCCTCGTCGCGGTGACGCCGCTCCACCTCGACTCCACGCACGACGCGGTGCTGAACGAGCTGCGGAGCTGGACCGTGCCCGGCTTCGTGAAGGAGCCGGCGTGAGGTTCCCGAGGGCGGCGGCGCTCGCCGCCCTCGCGCTCTCCGCCTGCCCCGCGCGGCACGCGCCGGTGCGGCCGCTCCCGGTGCCGCTCGAGGCGGAGGCGCACCACGACGAGCCCGCGCTCGCGGGCGTCGTGCACGTGGTCCGGGGCGGCGAGACGATCTGGCGGATCGCGCGCGCGTACGGGATCGACCCGGCGGACCTCATGGAGACGAACGGCGTCGCCGATCCGCGCGGGGTCGAGGTCGGCGCGGAGCTGTTCGTGCCCGGCGCGACGCGGGTGGTGGAGGTGGAGCCGGCCTCGACCTCGACCGCGACCTCGACCGCGACCTCGACCCCGACCCCGACCGCGACCCCGACCCCGACCCCGACCCCGACCCCGACTCCGACCCCGACCCCGACCCCGACCGCGGCCGCGGCCGCGGCCGCGACCCCGGCCCGGTCCGGCGCCGCGGCACCGCGCGACGCCGCCCGGCTCGCGTGGCCGCTGCACGGGGTGCTGTACGGGCGCTACGGCGTGCGGGCCGGGCGGCGGCACGACGGGATCGACATCGCGGCGCCGGAGGGGACGCCCGTCGTCGCGGCGGCGGACGGGGCGGTGCTCTACGCCGGCGAGCAGGCCGGGTACGGCTCGCTCGTCATCCTGAAGCACGAGGGCGGGCTCGTGACGCTGTACGCGCACAACGCGCGGGTGCTCGTCGCCGAGGGCGAGCGGGTGCGGCGCGGGCAGCCGATCGCGCGGGTCGGCGAGAGCGGCCGGACCTCGGGGCCGCACCTCCACTTCGAGGTGCGGGAGGGGTCGCGGCCCCGGAACCCGCTCCTCTTCCTGCCGTGACGGCCGCGCGGCGGACCGCGCCGGCCGTGGTAAGTTCCGGCGCCATGGAAGCCCTCCGCGCCCGCATCCGCGACGTCCCCGACTTCCCGAAGAAGGGGATCGTCTTCAAGGACATCACGCCGGTCCTCGGGGACCGCAGGCTCTTCCGGCAGGTGATCGACGCGTTCGTGGCCCGCTGGAAGGACGAGCGGATCGACAAGGTCGTCGGGATCGAGTCCCGCGGCTTCATCTTCGCCGCGCCGCTCGCGTACGCGCTCGGGGCGGGGTTCACCATCGTGCGCAAGCCCGGGAAGCTGCCGTGGGCGGTGATCTCGGAGGCGTACGCGCTCGAGTACGGCGAGGCGAGCCTGGAGCTGCACATCGACGCGGTCGGCCCCGGCGAGCGCGTGCTGGTGGTGGACGACGTGCTCGCGACCGGCGGCACCGCGGAGGCGGTGGGCCGGCTCGTCGCGCGGCAGGGGGCGGAGCTCGTGTCGTACTCGTTCCTCGTCGAGCTGTCGTTCCTCTCGGGCGCGAAGCGGCTCGGCCCGGGCAAGGTCCACGCGCTCGTCCGGTACTGACCGGCTGCCGCCGGGCCGCGGCGGCGTTACACCCTCCGCGTGGCGATCACGGACCCTCGCGACACGCTCAAGTTCCTCGGCACCGCCGGCGCGCGGTTCGTCGTCTCGACGCAGCTGCGGCACTCCGGCGGGCTCGTGTGGACGCTCGGCGGCGCGCAGATCTGGGTGGACCCGGGGCCCGGCGCGCTGGTGCGGGCCCTCGCCTCGCGCCCGCGCGTCGATCCGGCCCGCACGGACGTCCTCGTCGTGACGCACCGACACCTCGACCACACGGGCGACGCGACGGCGGTGGTCGAGGCCATGACGAAGGGCGGGTTCGGCCGCCGCGGCACGCTCTTGGGGCCGCGCGACGCCCTCGAGTCGGAGCCGGTCGTGTTCCGGTACGCGCAGGCCTTCGTCGCGCGCCGCGCCTTCCTCGAGCCGGGGAGCCGCCACGCGCTCGCGCCCGGCGTCACGCTCGACACGCCGCTCGCGCACGACCACGGCGTCGAGACCTACGGCTACCGGATCTCCGCGCCCGGCCTCGTCGCCGCCCACGTCGTGGACACCTTCTGGACCGACGCGCTGCTCGACGCGTACGCCGGGGTGGACCTCCTCGTCGTGAACACGACCCGCGCGCAGGGGGGCGACCGGCGCTACCTGCACCTCGGCGCCGACGACGCGGAGCGGCTCGTCGGCGCGATCCGGCCCCGGCTCGCCGTGCTCACCCACCTCGGGATGCAGCTCGTCCGGAGCCGCCCGGACCGGATCGCGCTCGCCATCTCCGAGCGGACCGGCGTCCCGACGGTCGCGGCGCGCGACGGGTGGCTACTCCGGCTCGACGATCTCGGCGCCGCCGCCGGGGCGGGGCACGAGACGGCGCCGGGCGCGGCGGACGCGTGAACGGGATCGCGATCGCCGCCGCCGCCGCGTCGCTCGCCGCATGGGCGGCGCTCGTCGCGCTCGGCGTCCGGACGCGCCGCGCGATGCTCCGGCTCGACGACGACCCGCCCGCCCGCCTCCCCCGCGTCACCGCCGTCGTCCCGTGCCGCGACGAGGCGGGCGGGGTCGAGGCGTGCGTCCGGAGCCTGCTCGCCCAGGACCTCCCCGGGCTGCGCGTCGTGGCGGTGGACGACCGCTCGACCGACGCGACGGGGGCGATCCTCGACCGCGTGGCGCGGGAGGACGCGAGGCTCGAGGTGATCCACGTGGCGCGGCTCCCCGCGGGCTGGCTCGGGAAGAACCACGCCTGCGCCGCGGGCGCGCGCCGCGCCGACGGCGAGTGGATCCTGTTCACGGACGGCGACGTCGTGTTCGAGCCGGACGCGCTCCGGCGGGCGCTCGGCGTCGCGCTCGGGCGCGGGCTCGGGCACGTCGCCGTCTTGCCGCGCTTCGTCGCCCCGGGGTTCGCGGAGCGGGCGTTCGTGACGGCGTTCGCGGCGCTGCTCGCCCCCGCCGTGCGGATCTGGGAGCTTCCCCGGGCGGGGACGCGCGCCTACTTCGGCGTCGGCGCCTTCAACCTCGTGCGCCGCGCCGACTACGAGGCGGCGGGCGGGCACGCCCGGATCGCCATGGAGGTCCTTGACGACGTCAAGCTCGGGCTCCTCCTGCGCCGCACCGGCGTCCCCCAGGGCGTCGCCGACTCCGGCGGGCGCGTCGCGGTCCGGTGGCAGCACGGGCTCCTCCCGTCGGTCCTCGGCCTCGTGAAGAACGCCTTCGCCGCCGCCGAGTACAGGCTGGGCGCGGCGGCCGCGGCGGCGGCCACGGGCGCGCTCCTCGGGGCCGTCCCGATCGCGGTGCTCGCGGCGGGCCCCGGCGCCGCCGCGCGGGCGCTCGCGGGCGCCGCGCTCGCGGCGGCCTTCGCGCACCACGCCGCCTGGGCGCGGCGCCTGTCCCGCGCGAGCGGCGCGGAGGCGATCCTGGCGCCGGCGTGCACGCTCCTCCTGGGCGCGGTGGTGCTCGGGAGCGCCGCGGCGGCGCGCTGGCGCGGGGCGGTCGTCTGGCGCGGCACCTGGTACGGGCTGGACGAGGTGCGGTCGGGGTGCCTGCGCGCGGCCGACCTCCCGGCGGAGGGCGCGGCCGGCTGGCCCGCCGCGCGGCCGGCGCCGCGCCCGGCGGCGGCGGATCCGGCGGCCCGCGCCCGGGTTCGGTGATAGCTTCGGCGGCGATGCTCGGACCCACCGATTACACGCCCGCCCCGGTGATCGACGCGTGGGACGAGACGCCCGCGTTCCGGGGCATCCGGCTCGCGCTGCCGCAGGCGCTCGCCCGCGAGCACGTCCGTCCGGGGCAGGTCGTCAAGGTCCACGCGACCGGCGCCGGCGAGGCCTTCTTCGCGCTGGCGAGCGCGCCCGACCCGGGCGCGACCGCCGAGCTCCTCGTGAAGCGCGGCGGGCGGGTCGCGGACGCGGCCATCGCGGCGGCGGCGCGCCGCGGCGCGCTCGAGATCACCCGCCCGTTCGGGAACGGGTTCCCCATCGAGGACGCGGAGGGGTGCGACCTCCTCCTGTTCGCGGCGGGCTCCGCCATCGCGCCGATCCGCGCGCTGATCCAGCACGCGGTCGTGCACCGGAACCGCTTCGGGCGCGTGACCCTGTTCTACGGACAGCGCCACGGCGCGGAGTTCGCGTACCGCGCCGAGCACCTCGACTGGGAGCGCCGCGGCGTGCGCGTCGTGCTCTGCCCCTCGGGCGCGGACGACGCCTGGCAAGGGGTCCGCGGGCGCGTGCAGGAGGTGGCGCGCACCCTCGCGTTCGGCGGCGGCCCGCCCGGCGACGCGGTCGCCTTCGTCGCCGGGATGACCGCCATGGTGGACGACGTGCGCGCGACGCTCGCGGGGGCGGGGATCCCGCCCGACCGCGTGCACGCCAACTTCTAGGGACCCCGATGGCCGACCTGCACGCCCGCCGCCTGCTCCTCGCGCTCGTGCTCCTCGCGCTCGCGCTCGCTGCCGTGATCGTGAAGCCGTTCTGGATGGCGTTCTTCATGGCGGCCGTCGTCGCGGCGGCCCTGCGCCGCCCGATGGAGTGGCTCGCGCGGCGGATGGGCGGCCGGCGGAACCTCGCGGCCGCGGTCCTCACCGTCGGCGTGCTGCTCCTCGCGGTCCTCCCCTTCGCGGGGCTCGGCGCGATCCTCGTGAAGGAGGTGATCGACGGGATCGAGTGGGTGCGGACCACCGTGCAGAGCGAGGGGGCGCGCGGGCTGATCGAGCGCCTCCCCGGGCCGGTGCAGGACGCCGCGAACGAGATCCTGCGGGCCATCCCCCAGCCGCAGCAGCAGCTGCAGCGGCTCGCGGGCCAGCAGGGCGGGCAGGCGGCCGCGGCCGTGGGCGGGTTCCTCGCGGCGACCGGGACGTTGCTGTTCCAGGTCGCCATGATGCTCATCGCGCTGTTCTTCTTCCTGGTGGACGGGGCGAGGCTCGTGGGCTGGATCGACGCGCGCGTCCCGCTCCGGCCGGGCCAGCTGCGCGCGCTGCTCGAGGACTTTCGCCAGACGAGCGTCTCGGTCCTGGTGGCGTCGGTCGGGACCGCGGCCATCCAGACCGCGGTCGCCCTCGTCGGCTACCTCGTCGCGCGCGCGCCGAACGTCGCGTTCCTCACGCTCGCCACGTTCGTCCTCGCCCTCGTGCCGGCCGTCGGCGGGGCCGTGATGGTGGTGGCCGTCGCGCTCCTCCTCCTCGCGACGGGGCACCCGCTGGCCGGCGGCTTCCTCGCGATCTGGGGGGTCGCCGTGGTCTCGCTCTCCGACAACTTCGCGCGGCCGTACCTGCTCAAGGGCGGGATGGCGCTGCACGGCGGGCTCGTGTTCTTCGCGCTGCTCGGCGGGCTCGCGGTGTTCGGCGCGATCGGGCTCGTGCTCGGCCCGATGATCCTCACCTTCCTCGTCGCCGTGCTGCGCCTCTACCGGAGCGAGTTCGCGCCGGAGGTGAACCCACCGCCGGGGCCCCACCCCTGAGCGGCCACGCCGAACGGCGGGTCAGCGCGCGAGGTGCCGCTCGAACGCGCGGCGGACCTGCTCGGGGAGCGGCGCCTTCCTCCAGCTCGGCACCTCGATCGCGCAGACGACGACGCGCGAGACCGCGGCCGGCGTGGTGGCGCCCGGGCGGAGCACGCGGTACCGCAGCGTGAGGGCGTGCACGCCGATCTTCTCGGTCTCGAGCTCGACCGTGACGAGGTCGCCGTGCGCGAGCGGGCTCTCGAAGTCGCTCTCGATCCGGACCACCGGCAGGGAGATGCCGAGCTTCTCCGCGAGGTCGTAGTACGGGATCCCCACCTCGTCCCGGAAGAAGTCCTCGAGCGCGCGGTGGAAGAAGTCGTAGAACCGCGGGAAGTAGACGATCCCGGCGCGATCGACGTCGGGATGGCGCACCGGCTGCTGGATCCGGAAGGCCACGGCTCCTCCTCCGCCGCTCAGGCGGTGGGCTTGAACGCGCGGAACGCGAGCATCGTGGTCGTGTCGCGGATCCCGGGCACCTTCTGCAGGCGATCGGGGATGAGATCGCCGAAGTCGTCGTACGTCGTCGCGTACAGCTTCACGAGCAGATCGTACGTCCCGGTGACGGAGTGCACCTCGGACACGCCCTCGATCTCCATGAGGGCGTTCGCCACCTCCTCGAGGCGGCCCAGCTCGCACTTCACGAGGACGAACGCTGCCTTCATCGCGACCTCCGGCGACGGTTTGTACCACGCCGCCGGAGCCCGGCCCACGGTCTCCCCGGCGAGCATGCGGGCGCGGCGCCGCGGGTCTCGAGCGCGACCCTGCCGGGGGATTGCGGCGCGGCCGCGCTCGACGGGAGCATCGGCCACGGGCCCCGCGCACCCCGGCGTCCGCGGCGGACGCGAGGGGGGAAGCCCGGGCAGGAGGACGCATGGCACCGGACCGCGACCTGGACGATCTCGAGCCGCTGGAGGGAGACGAGGGAGAGCTGGAGGTGGGACGCCACCGCGACGTCGGGCGCGCGTGCCTCCAGACGCCCATCGCGCAGGTGAGGCGCGCCGACGCGGTCACGGTCCCGCCCGACGCGCCCGTCGCGAGGGCAGTGGACCTCATGCGCAAGAGGAAGGCGTCGGCGGTGCTGGTCGTGGACCGCACGAGGGCGCGCCGGCTCCTCGGGATCTTCACGGAGCGCGACCTCGTCGAGCGGGCGCTCCCCGCGCGCGGGTGGGCGAGGGCGCGGGTGGATCGGTTCATGACCCGCGCCCCGGAGGCGCTGCGCGCCCGGGATTCCGTCGCCTACGGCGTGAACAAGATGAGCGTGGGCGGCTTCCGGCACGTCCCCATCGTGGACGACGCGGGGCGGCCCGCCGGGATCCTCTCGGCGCGCGACGTCCTCGACTTCGTCGTGGAGCTCTGTCCGGAGGAGCTGCTGAACCTGCCCCCCGAGCCGGAGCTCGAGGTCCATCCGAGGGCGGAGGGAGACTGAGGAGATCCGCCGGGACGCCGCGTCGAGCGGGCCGGCACGCTCCGCGAGGAGTGCCTGGCCCGGAGGAACGGCGTCACGCCCCGTCGATCGCGACGATGTTGATCCCGTAGCAGGACAGCGCGAGGAGGCTCGTGCGCTGCCACTTCCGCTCCTTCGTGGAGAGGAAGCGCAGCCGGTACCGCTTCGGCTCGGGCGTCTGCTGGATCCGCTCGATCCAGTGGATGAAGGACTTGAACCCGGAGGAGTTGCAGAACTCGAGCCCGGTGAGGTCCACCCGGATCTCCTGCGCGTTCGCCTCGAGCACGTGCGCGTGCACGGCGTCGACGAACGGGTTCAGGACCACCGCGGGGTTCACCGTGCTGATCGTCCCGCGAAGGTAGACCCGGATGCCCTGCGCGTCGAACCCCAGGTAAGCGGAGTACTTCTCCTCCGCGACCTGCAACGCAGGCATGCGGGCCGCGAACGACGGGTTAGCCATGGCTCCCTCCGACTGCCGGGAGGCGCGGCGCCCGGAGCGGGCCGGCGGCCTCCACGATGACCCTGCCCGCCTCCCGGCGGACGGTGATGTCGAGCTGCGCCTCGAACCGGACGCGCGCCAGCCCGAGGCCCCCGCGCGCGGTGGCGGGGTTCTCGCGCATCATCCTGACGTAGTGCGCGAGCGCGTCGGGCTCGTCGTTCATCCGCTCGATCCGCTCGCGCAGCTCCTGGTAGTCCTCGTCGCTGCAGCGGTTCGTCACGCGGATCGCGATCGCGTCGGCCTCGCGGGAGACCTCGAGCATCAGCTCGACCTCCTCGCCGTGCGAGTGCGGCACCGCGTTCTGCATGAGCTCGTGGACGGCGAGCGCGACCTGGGCCTCCCGGTCCTGGCCCGGGCAGGCGCACGCGCAGAACGACTCGGTGAAGCGCCGGATCTCGTCGATGAAGACCCAGGGCGGGCTCATCCGCACGAGGAGCTGGATCGGATAGTCGCGGCCCCGGATGCTCTCAAGGTTGCTCATTCTTGCGCCTCAGGACGACCCCGGTCATGTCGTCCGCCTGTTCGTGGGAGAAGCGCTCCACCGCCGAGAACACGTCCGTCAGCGCCTGCGACGCCGACGGCACCTCGCCGCGCGCGAGCAGGTCCCTCACGCGGTCCTCGCCGAAGAGGTCCGTCCCGCCGTCCTTCGCCTCGAGCAGCCCGTCCGTCAGGAAGAACACCAGGTCGCCCTTGCCGAGACGGAACTCGTACTCGGGCACGGGCGGCGGCTCGACGCTCGGCGAGAGACCCACCCACGGCCCGGCCGGCTCGATGACGTCGACCTTGCCGCCGCCGCGCGCGATGAACACGGGCTGGTGCGCGCCGGCCGCGACGAACCGGCCGTCGCCCATGTGGCGCGCCGCCATCAGCGTGAGGTAGTCGTCGCGCCGCATGCGCCGGCGGACGTTCTCGTGGACCACGCGGTTCACGGCCGCGATCACGGCGGCGGGCGTGCAGTGCGGGTCGTCGGCGATCGCGGCGTAGGCGGCCGCCTGGGCCATCATCATGACGAGCCCGGAGTTGATGCCGTGGCCCGAGACGTCGCCGACGAGCACCCAGAACGTGTCGCCGAACGCGAGGATGTCGTAGAGGTCGCCGCCGACGTCGTCGGCCGGCTTCATCCGGGCCGCGACCTCGAAGCCCGGCACGGCCGGGCTGACGGGGAGGATCGCCGTCTGGATCTGGTGGGCGATCTCCACCTCGCGGCGGAGCGCCTCGGTCCGCTGCAGCTCGTCGCGCGCGCGGGAGACCTCCTCGACCATCGTGTTGAACGTGGTGACGAGCCGGCCGAGCTCGCCGGAGTACTCCGCGCGCACGCGCGTCGAGAGGTCGCCCTCCGCGACGCGGTCCATCGAGGCGGCGACGTCGCCGAGTGGCCGCGAGGCCTCGCGGAGCGAGAGCACGGCGGCGCCGGCCGCGCCGGCCAGCAC
This sequence comes from Anaeromyxobacter sp., assembly GCA_035708485.1. Classification (GTDB taxonomy): domain Bacteria; phylum Myxococcota; class Myxococcia; order Myxococcales; family Anaeromyxobacteraceae; genus Anaeromyxobacter. Next base: position 50,207 of record DASSSJ010000044.1, read on the forward strand.
GGCGGCGAACAGCACGAGGAGGCCGATCCGGAGCTGCGTCACCCGCCCCTCCGCCTGGCCCTCGTCCACGAGCATCAGGGTGGACCACCCCGGGGCGGCGGGCGCGGCGGCGGTCCGCACGGCGAGCGCGGCGCCGATCCCCTCCCGCTCGATGCGCTCGAGGGCGCCGAGCGGGCCCTGGGGCGCCGAGGCGATCACCGGCCGGACCGCGGCCGCGTCCATGCGCGGCAGGGTGAGGACGAGGCGCCGGTCGCGGTCCGCGACGACCGGCACGTACAGGCCTCCCTTGCCGTTCACCTCCTCGAGGAGCAGCGGCACCGCGTCGGCGGCGAGCGCGGCGACGATCCAGCCGGTCAGGTCCCACGCGAAGTCGCGGACGGGCGCGGTGAACACGATGGTGTCGCCGCTCTCCCCCTCCTTGAGCACGGCGGTGAGCGGCGCGAGCGCGACGGAGACGTCGTCCTCCCCGGCGCCGGCCCGGAACGCCGGCACGTCGATGCGCGCCCCCCGCAGCGCCGCGAGCACCTCGCCGCGCACGACGTCGCCGTGCGCGTGGCGCACGAGCGCGACCACCTTCTGCTCGAGGTTGAGGAGCGCGACGGTCTCGACGGCGCCGCCCTGGTCCTGGATGGTCTTGCGGAAGTGGTCCTCCGCGAACTTCGGGTCGCCGGAGTCGAGCGTGAGCTGCATCGCCTCCGCCTCGGCCCAGTTCCGCACGGTGAGCATGCGCTCCCGCTGGAACCGCCCCACCGAGTCCTGCACCTCGCGCGCGCGCGCCGACAGGTGCGAGTGGACGGCGTCGCGCACCACCGACGCCGCCACCCGCTCGAACGCGACCACCGCCACCCCGAGCGCCAGGGCGAGGAGCCCGAGCGTCGTGAGCAGGATGCGGAGCCGGAGGGAGCTGCGGATGCGCTGCAGGACGGTCATGTCGTGGACGCGATCAGAGCCCGAGCTGCGACGCGTAGTACTTGAGGAACTCGTAGATGTGCGCCGCCTGCTCCTCGTTGATGCCCGAGTTGGGGCGGCGGATCATGCGCTTCATGTAGCGCTTCCAGTCCTGGGCGGTGAACCGCGCGTTCACCGAGCGCGCGAGCGGGTGGCACTTCGCGCACTTCACCGCGTACATCTCGTAGTTCTTCTTCATCGGCTCCGGGTACCTCGAGACGTCGATCGCTCCGGGGCCGGCGTCGCGCGGGTCGGGCTTGAAGTCGGGGCCGTAGTCGACGCCCGCGAGGAGGGCGGCGAGCGCGCTTCCGACGAGGAAGATCTTCATCAGAAAGCCCCCCCGATCCCTGCGTGATAGGTCTGGAAGTCGCCGAAGTCCGTGGTCTGCCACATCTCCCACGAGAGCTTCAGGTACAGCGCGGCGGCGGGGGTGATCACGACGCCGCCCGAGTGGCGGACGAAGGTGCTGTCCGGCGAGAGCTCCTCGACCGCGCCCGGCAGCGGCGTCCCGACGCGGTGGAGCTGCTCGTACCGGTAGACCGCCGAGAGGTAGCCGCCGAGCGGCACCTCCGCCTCGGCGTAGAACCCGTCCTTCTCGAACCAGGTGTCCACCAGCTGGTAGGGGTACCTCGCCGCCGGATCGAGGTCCGTCCTGCGCGACGCGTACTCTCCGCGCACGAGGAGCTTGGCGAGCCGGAGCGTCGCGTCCACCGACCAGACCTCGTACCGGCGCGTCCCGTCCTTGTCGTAGCGGCCCGCCGTGTAGGAGGCGCCCAGGTTCGCGTCGCCGAAGAAGTCGCCGGGGTTCGCGGAGTAGGCGAGCGCGAGCCGCCCGCCGCCCGCGGGGACCCGGTTGTTGTCGTTGTACGGGATGGAGCGCATGGCCATCCAGTCGAGATCGTTCGAGCCGCGCAGGCCCGCCACTCCGTAGACTCCGTACCAGACCTGGATCTTCTCGCCTAGCCATCGAACACCGTACACCAGGGCGCCGGTGTCGACGTAAGGCAGCGGCAGCACTCCGAGGTTCATGGCCGAGCGCCCGCCGTACGCCATCCGGCCCATGTCGTAGATCAGCGGCTGCGAGGCGGTCTTGTACGACCCGGGATCGACGCGGTTCGAGAACTCGCCGAACGGGACCGAGATCCGCCCGAGCTGCACGTTGAACCAGCTCTTCGGCTGGTAGTCGAGCGCGACGTGCTCGAAGTCCACGCCGTGGCAGCTGATGCACGCCTTGGCGGTGAAGGCGAGATCGTCGTTCACGTCGATGCCGAGCCGGATCGACGCCATCGGCGCGACGCCCTGGGGCGAGCTCTTCCCGGCCTCGCGGTCGGGGATCCCCCAGTAGTCCACGAACGCGGACCCGGAGTAGATGACCCCCTCCACGGCGCGCGCGGCGCCCGGCGCGAGGAGCGCCGCGGCGGCGAGCGCGGCGGCGGCGGCGTGCGGCGACACCCGGCGGGCGCTGCGCTCAGTCATTCGGTGCCCCGTTCGCGATCCAGCCTTCGACGGCGGCGATCTCGCCCGCGTCGAGGGCCGCGTCGCCCGTCGGCATCGGGGTCGCGATGCCGCCGACGCTGGCCCCCTCGCCGCGGATCTTCACGAGGAAGTAGCTGTTCGCGGGCTCGAACGGCTCCACGAGGTCGAGGCCGGACGCCTGCTGCGACGGGACGTTCACGATCGCGGCGTACGCCGCGTCGGCGTCGAGCTGCGGGAACGCGGCCGGCGGGTTCCCGCCGTGGCACGCCGCGGAGGCGCAGCGCGGGACGATGATGTTCTGCACGATCGACGTGAACGACGCGGACACGGGGGAGCTGCCCTCGGGCGCGAGGCCGTGCGCGACGTCGACCGAGAGCGCCCCGCGCACGTGGCACTGCGCGCACTGCTCCACGCCGTCCACGGTGTGGTCGTCGCCGTGCCTCTCGGTGAAGCCGCTGGCGTGGCACCCCGCGCATGCGGCCTGGATCGGCGGGGTGGATCTGCAGCCGACGTGCTCGCCGTTGCCCTGGTGGAGCACCGTGGAGGTCTCGTTCGCGACGGTGGGCGGCGCGTCTGCGGGGACGGACTCGACCGCGTAGGTCCTGCCCTCGTGGCAGAGCGTGCAGTCGCGGAGGTCGCCCGGGAACGAGCCCTCGTCGAAGTACCACACCGATCCGCCCTTGCCGTAGATGACGAAGGGCTCGATGGCCGCGAGCGACGCCGAGCCCTCGCGCGCGCCGGTGTGGATCCGGTGGATCATCACCTTGAAGTCGATCGACCGCTCCTCGATCCCGTCGTAGGTCGCGCCGAGGTTCACCGGGGCGGTGGCGACGCCTCCCACCTTCGGCCGGACGTCGTAGTCCGTCTTCTCCGGCCCGTGGCAGACGAGGCAGTACTCGACGCGCATGCGGACGGTGCCGTGGATCGCGATGCGCTCGTGGCACCGGTTGCATTTCTCCTCGTCCACCACCTTGCGCCGCGGAACGACGGCCGGATCCGGCTCGTCTTCCCGGTACCTTCCGGTCCCGGTGTCCACGTACGCGAGCGCGTTCCGGGGCGTCTCTCCGAGCGCCTCGCCGGTGTACGGCCAGCGGAAGGTCTGCGCGGACGCGTCCCAGTTCACGGTGACCGTGCGTCGCCGGGCCTCGAGCCCGACCACCCACGTCCTCGACGCCCCCGCGGGCACGGTCGAGCCGAAGGTGTACGTGAACACGCCGTCCGCGTCGGCGAGGAGCGTGAACGGGTCGGGGTTGCCCGTGCCGACGTCGGTCGACATCACCTGGACGCGGCCGAAAGCGGGCGCGGTCGGCCCTGCCAGCGAGATGCCGAAGTACCCGGTGCCGCCCTCGGTCGCCGGCGTGAGCGCGCGGGAGACGGGGCTCCCGAGCGGTCGCGGGTCGGCGCGCGGCGTCGGGTCCCTCGGCGGCGAGATCGTCCCGAGGTCGTCGTAGAGCCTGAACTTGATCGTCGGAGCCTTCCCGGCCTGGAGATCGTCCACCGCGACGATCTCCACGGTCGGGCGGTCGAACCGCGGGCTCTTGTACGGCGTCACGTGGATGTCGGCGATCGGCGCCCAGACCCTCGGCTGCGCCGGCGGCATCGCGGCGACGTGGCAGCCGCGGCACTGGCCGTCGTCCGGCTGTGGCCCCCCCGTGTGCGCGAGGTGGACCGTGTCCGTGATGGGCGCGACGTCCACGGCGTACCACACGTCCGGATGGCACCCCGCGCACGTCCGTCGCGAGATCCCGTAGAGCACCTCGTACCCCTGCGGCGCCCCCTCGTGGCAGACGGCGCAGTCGCGCAGGTCGCGCGGGAACGTCACGCCGGCGGCGACCGTCTTCGTGTTCGCCTGCGCGAAGTCGGGGCGGGCGAGGACGCGGCCGAAGATCACCTCGCGGCTGCTCGGCCCGACGATGGAGTACTTGCGGCCGACGATGGGCGCGTTCCTCCCCGGGAAGAACGGCAGCGGCGGCGCGGAGGGAGGGGGGAGCGGCGGGACCGGGGTCGCCGCGGTCGACGAGGCCGCGTACAGGGTCGGCAGGTTCTTCCCGCGGTGGATCCTGTGGATCATGCGCCCGAGGTCGAGCGGGTTCGGATCCGCCGAGGGCGACGCCGGGTACAGCGCGGCGGGATCCGAAGTGTCGGGATCGGCGTTCTGCCAGGTGTGGCAGGTCGTGCAGATCTTCACGCCCACCGCGCCCCGGGGCGAACGGATCGCGTCGTGGCAGGCCTGGCAGCTCTCGTGGAGCGCGACGTCGCGCGGCGCCGCGGCCGCGGCCCCGCCCAGCGGCCGGAAGTCGTACGTGGAGGTCCCGTCGGCCGTCCCGTTCTCGAGGAGCCACACCCCCACCCGGATCGTCTCGGTCTGATCGAAGCACTGGCGGTCGAGCGTCGGGCACGCCGAGGCGGGGAGCGCGTTCCGGTACGTGTAGGTGAAGGTGCCGTTCGCGCCGGCCAGCGTCCCCGTCGCCTCCGCGCCGGGCTGCTTCACGGCGGTGAGCGCGGTGCGGGAGCCCGCTCCCGGCGGGTCGAGGGGCAGCGACGGGATGGTCTGCCCGCCGGTCAGGAGGAAGCTCCGCCACGCCGCGACGCCGTCGACGGGGTGCGTCGAGAGCCCCGCGAGCGTGAACATGGGCCCGAGCGCGCTCACCTCGCCGGGCGTCGCGACGGGGACGCCGCCCCGCGTGACGCGCAGCGTGGCGACGACCTGACCGGTGAGGTTGATCGTCGCCCCGGTGATCTCGATCTTCGGGCCGGCGGCCTCCTGGGCGGACTGCGCCGGCGGACCGACCACGGGTCGCCTGCATCCGGTGGCCGCCGCGAGCACCAACGCCGCGGCCACGATCGCGCGCGCGGACGCCCGCGCCGCTCGCTCGTGTCCTCGGGTCACCACCGGGCCTCGCGTTCCGGGTCCGCCGACACTCCCGGCGACCTCGCGAGCATGTTACGTGGCGCGAGATTGTGGGTGTCAATCCGCAAGCTTGCGCGCAACGTCACACGACATCGGGACGTGGGTCAATTTTCACGCCCCCCTCGCGGCAGGCGGTCGCACGATCTGCGCGGTACGGCGCGGAAGACGCGACGTCCGCCCGCCCGGTGTACGCTCGCCGAGTGACATTCACCCGCGCAATCGCGCTCGCCGGCGTCCTCGCGTGCGCCACCGCGCGCGCGCCGCCGCCCGGGACCGCGCCGGCGCCGCCGGCGCGTCCGCTCGCCGCGCGGCGCCCGCCGCCGACCCCGGTCGAGGCGCGCGGAGATCCGGGCTCGCTCGCGACGCTGCGCCACGAGGTCTTCCTCGGGTCCGGCGAGCTCCCGCCCGCGCCGGCGCTCCGACCGCAGGTGTTCCCGGACCGCTACGCGGCCGTGGACGGCGTGCTCACCTTCCGCGGCGGCGCGGACCGGACCGGGGGCGCCCACGGCGCGCGCCGGATCGCGCGCGAGCGGCTCGAGATCGCGTGGACCTTCCGCACCGCGGCGGGGACGCCGCGCTGGGGCGGCGGCGCCGGCTGGACCGGCGAGCCCGCCGTGGTCCGGTGGCCGGACGTGGTCCGCCACATGATGCCCGCGCTCGGCGCCCGCGCGCACGACCCCGGCCTCGTCGAGGTGATCCAGGGATCGCTCGACGGCAACGTCTACTTCCTGGACCTCGCCACGGGGCGCCCCACGCGGCGGCCGATCCGCACCGGCAACCCGATCAAGGGGAGCGTCTCGGTCGACCCGCGCGGCTGGCCGCTCCTCTTCGTGGGCCAGGGGATCCCCGGCGCGAGGCCGATCGGGCTGCGCGTCTACTCGCTCGTCTCGCAGCGCGAGGTCTTCTTCCTGCCCGGCCGCGACCCGGCGGCGCGCCGGCCGTGGGGCGCGTTCGACTCGTCGGGGCTCCTGAACCGCGACACCGACACGTTCCTCGTCGGCGGGGAGAACGGGATCGTCTACCTGCTCGAGCTCAACACGGCCTTCGACCCGATCGCGCTCAGCCTCGACGTGGCGCCGCGCGTGGTGCGGTACCGGTTCCGCGACGCCGCCTCCGCGCGCGGCCGGGAGGGGATCGAGAGCTCGCTCGCCGTGCACCGGAACCTCGCCTTCTTCGCGGACAACGGCGGCACGATCCAGGCGCTCGACCTGCGCACCTTCCGTCCCGCGTGGGCGTTCGCAGCGGGAGACGACACCGACGCGAGCGTCGTCGTAGACGTGGAGGGGGACGCGCCGTTCGTCTACACGGCGTCGGAGGTGGACGCGCAGGGGGAGGCCGGCGTGGCGCGGCTGCGCAAGCTCGACGCGCTCTCGGGGCGCGCGGTCTGGGCGCGGGACGTCCGCTGCCGCGCCGAGCGCGGCGCGCGGAAGATCGACGCGGGCGCGTTCGCGACGCCGCTCGTCGGGCGCGACGACCTCGCCGACCGCGTCGTGTTCACGCTGTCGCGGTGCCCGGATCGGGGGGAGATGCTCGCGCTGTCGAAGGCGGACGGCCGGGAGGTGTGGCGGCGGCCGCTTCGCACCGACGCGTGGTCGTCGCCGACGGCCGTGCACGACGCCGCCGCCGGGAAGACCTGGCTCCTCCAGGCCGACCGGGGCGGCCGGCTCCACCTCGTGGACGGGGCGGACGGCCGCGTGGCGCACACCCTCGCCCTCGACGGCGCCGTCGAGGCGAGCCCGGCCGTGTTCGACGACGTCGCGGTGGTCGGCACGCGGGGCGGGACGATCTACGGGATCCGGCTGCGGTAGGGCGAAGCGCCGCGAACCGGGCGGCAGGTGTTCGGGCTCACACCTTCTGCTACCCTGCGCCGCGCCGGATGCCTTCCCCCCTCCTCCCGCTCCTCGCCGCGGCGCTGCTCGGCGCGTCCACGCCCGACCCGGGCGCCGGGGGCGGCGACGGGCCCGCGCCGGCCGCCGGCACCGCGTCGTCGGAGGCGCCGGGCGCGGCCGCCGCCCACGCCGGAGCCGCGGAGGCCGCCGCCCTCGCGCCCCGGGGACGCTCGTGGTTCGCCTTCCCGGTGGCGTTCTGGCTCCCGGAGACGAAGCTCGGGCTCGCCGCGGCCGCGGGGGTCCACTTCGACGTCTCGCAGGGCGCGGGGGACTCGAACGCCTTCCTCGTCGCGGGGTACACGATGCTCGGCCAGAGCACGGCCGACGTCGCGAGCGACCTCTCCCTGAAGAACGGGACGCTCGTCACCGGCCGGTTCCGGTTCGCGTACTACCCGGACGTCTTCTACGGCATCGGGCCCTCCACCACGCTCGACGACCGGGAGGACGTCACGCGCCGCTTCGGCGAGGCGATCGTCACGGCGGAGCTCCCCGTCGCGCACGGGCTCCGGCTGGGGCCGCGCGTGCACGGTCGCGTCGAGGAGGTCCTCGACGTGACCGAGGGCGGCCTCCTCGCCACCGGCACGGTGCCCGGGTCGGACGGCTTCTCCGCGCTCGGACTCGGGCTCCAGGCGACGTGGGACTCGCGCGACCACCAGCTCTGGCCGACGCGCGGCGGCTTCGCGCAGCTGTGGTACGTGCGCTACCCCGCGGGCCTCGCGCACGGCGCGGAGGCCTTCTACCGCGGGGCCGCGGAGGCCCGCCTGTTCGTGCCGCTCGGGAAGGAGCGCGTCCTCGGCCTCGCCGCGCTCCTCGAGCACGCGGACGCGGCGACGCCGTTCTCGATCATGCCGAAGATCGGCAGCACCCGGTACCTGCGCGGGATCCGCGAGGGGCGCTTCCGCGACGCGATCGCCTGGGCGGGTCAGGCCGAGGTGCGCGTCCCGTTCTCGCGCAGGTTCGCCGCGACGGCGTTCGGCGCCCTCGGCGACGTCGCGCCGAGCCTCGCGGCGCAGCGCGCGGACACGATCAAGCTCGCGGGCGGGGCGGGGCTGCGCTACCGGCTCACCGATCGCGGCGCGAACCTCCGGCTCGACGCCGCGCTGAGCGGCGAGGGCGGGGTCGAGGTGTACGTGCTGCTGCTGGAGGCCTTCTGATCGCCGGCGTCTAGCCCACCTTCGCCCCTCTCCCCCCGCGCCAGCGGGGGGAGAGGCAGGGAGAGGGGGCCCGCACGCGCCCCCATTCCCCGCGGGGGGAGAGGAGCAGAGGTGCGCTACGCGGTCGCCTCGGTCGCCCCGTGGCACTTCTTGTACTTCTTGCCGGAGCCGCACGGGCACGGGTCGTTCCGGCCCACCTTCGGCTGGGTGCGGACGACGGTCTCCTGCTTCGGGCGAGGCTTCGCCTCGCCGCCGTCGCCGCCCGCCTCGGCGTGGCTCGCGGTGGCCCGCTGCATCGCGCGGCGCTGCGCCGCGAGCCGCTTCTGCTCGATCTCCGCGGCGGTCTCCTGCCGCACGAGCTGCAGGCGGAGGACGTTGCCGACGACCGCGCTCTTCACGCGCCAGGTCATCTGCACGAACATCTCGAAGCCTTCCTTCTTGTACTCCTGCTTCGGGTCCTTCTGGCCGTAGCCGCGGAGCCCGATGCCCTGCCGCAGGTGGTCCATCGAGAGCAGGTGGTCCTTCCACTGCTGGTCGATGGCCTGCAGGTAGAGCCACTGCTCGTACCGGCGCAGGACCGGCACGTTCTCGGCGTCGGCCCCGAGCTCCTCCTCCTTCTGCCGGTAGAGCTTCTCGACGACGTTGAAGACCTGCTCCTCGATCGCGGTCCGCGCCTCCGCGGCCTTGCCGGCCGGCTGCGCGAACTTCATCTCGACGCCGAACTGCTCCTTCACCATCGCCCCGAGCCCCTCGAGGTTCCAGTCGGAGAGCCGGTTCGGGCAGTTCGCGCCGACCATGTCGACGACGAGGTCCTCGACGAGGTCGAGGACGTGCTCGCGCTGGTCCGCCCAGGTGAAGACCTGCTCGCGCCGGGTCTTCACCTTGGTCTTCGGGTCCTCGTCGTACTCGACGACCGGGATGCCCGCGCCGAAGCCGAGCACCATCCGGCGCAGCCGGTAGATCGACCGGCGCTGCTGGTTCATCACGTCGTCGTACTCGAGGAGGTTCTTGCGGATGTCGAAGTTGTGGGCCTCGACCTTCTTCTGCGCGCCCTCGATCGACCTCGTGAGCCAGCGGTGCTCGATGACCTCCCCCTCCTTCATGCCCATCATCTTCATGAGCCCCTGGATCCGCTCGGAGCCGAAGATGCGCATGAGCTCGTCCTCGAGGGAGAGGAAGAAGATCGACGAGCCCGGGTCGCCCTGCCGGCCGGCGCGGCCGCGGAGCTGGTTGTCGATGCGGCGCGACTCGTGCCGCTCCGTGCCGACGATGTGGAGCCCGCCCAGCGCGACGACCTCCTCGTGCTCCTTCGCGGTCTGCGCGCGCAGCTCCTCGGTGCGTTGCGCGAGCCGCCTCCCCCACTCCTCGCGGCGCGCGAGGAACGCGGCCTCCTCCTCGCCCTCCATCGGCGCGTCGGGCTCGGGCCCCACCTCGTGCTTCGCCATCATCTCGGGGTTGCCGCCCAGGATGATGTCGGTGCCGCGGCCGGCCATGTTGGTGGAGATCGTGACCCCGCCCTTGCGGCCCGCCTGGGCGACGATCTCGGCCTCGCGCTGGTGGTGCTTCGCGTTGAGGACGTTGTGGGGCACGCCGCGCCGCTTGAGGAGCGAGTGGACCACCTCGCTCTTCGCGACGGAGACCGTGCCGACGAGCACCGGCTGACCCTTCGCGTGGCGCTTCTCGATCTCCTCGCAGATCGCGTTGAACTTCTCGCCCTCGGTCCGGTAGACGACGTCCTCGGCGTCCCTGCGGATGTTCCTCATGTTCGTCGGGATGACGACGACGTCGCGGTTGTAGGTCTTCGCGAACTCCTCCGCCTCGGTGTCGGCCGTGCCGGTCATGCCGGCCAGCTTCGAGTACATGCGGAAGTAGTTCTGGAACGAGATCGTGGCGAGGGTCTGGTTCTCCGCCTCGATCTTCACCCCCTCCTTGGCCTCGACCGCCTGGTGGAGCCCGTCCGACCAGCGGCGGCCGGGCATGAGGCGCCCGGTGAACTCGTCCACGATGAGGACCTCGCCGTCCTTGACGACGTAGTCCACCTCGTTCCGGTAGATGTGGTGGGCGCGGAGCGCCTGCTCGACGTGGTGGAGGGTCTCGATCTCCTCCGGCGCGTAGAGGTTCTTCACCGCGAGCTTCTTCTCCATCTTCTCGACGCCGGCGTCGGTCATCACGATGGTGCGGCTCTTCTCGTCGACCGTGAAGTCGGCGTCCCGGATCATCGAGGGGATGACCTGGTTCACCTTGTAGTAGAGCTCGGACGACTCGTCGGACGGGCCCGAGATGATGAGCGGCGTGCGGGCCTCGTCGATGAGGATCGAGTCCACCTCGTCCACGATCGCGTAGTTGAGCTCCCGCTGCACGTAGTCCTGCAGCCGGAACTTCATGTTGTCGCGCAGGTAGTCGAAGCCGAACTCGTTGTTCTGGCCGTACGTGATGTCCGAGCCGTAGGCCCGCTGCCGCTCCTGGTCGGTCAGGCCGTGGACGATGACGCCGGTGGAGAGCCCGCAGTAGCGGTAGAGCCGGCCCATCCACTCCGCGTCGCGCTTCGCGAGGTAGTCGTTCACGGTCACGACGTGGACGCCGCGCCCGGCGAGCGCGTTCAACACGCACGGCAGCGTCGCCACGAGCGTCTTCCCCTCGCCGGTCTTCATCTCCGCGATCTTCCCGCCGTGGAGCACCGCGCCGCCGATGAGCTGCACGTCGAAGTGGCGCATCCCGAGGGCGCGCACGCCCGCCTCGCGCACGAGGGCGAACACCTCCGGCATCAGCTCGTCGACGGGCCGGCCCTTCTTCTGGACCTCCTCCTTCCACCCGGCGACGAGCCGGGGGAAGTCCTCCGGCGCCAGCGCCCTCATCCGCGGCTCGAGCTCGTTCACGCGCGCGACGAGCGGGCGGAGCTTCTTCAGCTCGCGCTCGTTCTTCGTGCCGAGGATCTTCTTCAGGACGTAGTTGACCATGTCGTTTTCCGGGGCCGCCCGCGCCGAGCCAGTCGCATGGGACGACGGGCGCCCGCCCGGCCGCGGTTCCGGCCCGGAGAGGCGCCCCCTATTACCCTCTCAGGTAACGCAGCGCCAGACGAAAGCAAACGGGAGCACCTTCGCACACTTGGGAGCCGTTTTGACACTCCCCGCCCCTCTTCTACATTTGCGGGGTGGCGCGCGCTCGTCCGCCCGCGGTCCTCTCCGTCCTCGCCCTGGCGCTCGGCGCGTGCGCGGGGCCGCGCGGGTCGCTCCCGCAGGACGAGCTGGCGTTCTTCGACCTGCAGGCGCGCCTCGCGGCGCGCGCGGCGTCCCTCGTGGGCCACACCGCCGGGTTCGCCGTCCGCGGCGAGCGCTTCAACGCGGACTGCACCGGGTTCGTCGAGGCGGTCTACGCCGGCGAGGGCGTCCCGCTGCGGCCGCTCATGCGCGCCGCCGCGCCGTCCGAGCGGGCGGGCGTGTGGGCGGCGTACCGCGCCATGCAGCGGTACGGCGTGGTGTTCGGCGGAGGCGGGGAGTGGCCCGCGCCCGGCGACCTCGTGTTCTGGCGGGACACCTACGACCGCAACCGGAACGGCCGCGCCGACGACGGGCTCACGCACGTCGGCATCGTCGAGTACGTGGTGGACGGGACGGTGGTGTTCGTCCACCGTGGGTCGAGGGGCGTCGCGCGCGGCGCGATGACGCCGGATCGCCCCGGCGAGCGGGCCGCGGAGGGCGTCGCGCTCAACTCGACGATCCGGGCGAGGAACCCGCGCCTCGAGGGCGTGCCCGCCCTCGCGGGCGCGCTCTTCGCCGGCTACGGCCGGCTCGATCCGGCGAATCTGCCGCGCGGCGACGTCGCCGCGCGCTGATCACCGGGGGCGGGCCGCGAGGAGCGGGTCGGCACCGCATCGCCCCGCGAAGACTGCCCGGCCCGGAGATCGGGGCGGCCCGGCGCCGCGATCGTGCCGTCGTCCTCGACCTGCACCGCCGACGCGCCGAAGTCCTCCTGCGACAGCCGGCGCACCACCGGGATCACGGCGCCGGCAGGATCGAGCCGCGGGCCGCCGGGGCGCTCCTGGCGCGCGGCGTGGATGCGGCCGCCGAGGAAGGTCCCGTCCGGCGCGAGCTTCACCTCGAGCACGAGCGAGAGGCCGTTCGGGCCGGAGAGGTTCATCCCGCCGTAGGTCGCGAAGTTCCCGAGCGAGTACGCGACGAGCCGGCCGCCGATCACCTCCATGCCGCGGACGACGTGCGGGCCGTGGCCGATCACGAGATCGGCGCCCGCCGCCACCACGGCGCGCGCGAACGCACGGAGGTCGCCGCGGTCCTCGCCGAGGAACTCCTCGCGGCCGGGCGGCACGTGCTGGCGGTCGGCCCCCTCCGCCCCGCCGTGGAAGGAGACGACGACGAGGTCCGCGCCCTCGCCCGCCTCCGCGACGAGCCGCGCGGCGGCGTCCAGGTCGCGCAGGTCCGGGGTGCCGCCGGACGTCGAGAACGCGACGACGGCGACGCGCCGCCGCTCGACCTCGAGCCGCGCGATCTCGCCCGGCACGCCCGCCCAGCGGATCCCGCTCGCGGCGAGCGCCGCGCGCGTCGAGGCGCGGCCCGCCTCGCCGAAGTCGCCGGCGTGGTTGTTCGCGACGCTCACGACGTCGAAGCCCGCCTCGGCGAGGTGGCGCGCGTAGCGGGTCGGGACGCGGAACGCGTAGCACCGGCCGGGCCGCGACCGGGCGCACTTGTCCGAGGTGCCGGAGTCCGCGAGCGGCCCCTCGAGGTTCCCGAAGGCGAGATCGGCCGCGCGGAGGATCGGCGCCACCTCGTCGAGCAGGTGCGCGCCGTCGTCGGGCGGGAGCAGCCCCCCGGTCTCGTCCGGGAACGAGGAGCCGAGCATGACGTCGCCGACGGCGGCGACGGTGAGGGGCGCTGCGGGCTCCTTCGAGGTCGGGGTCGGCTCCCCCTCTCCCTGGCCGGCTGGAGTCGCGGTCGCGGCCGGCGCCTGGGCGGGGCCCGCCGGCGGCGATCCCTGCCGGTGCGCGCACGCCGCGGCGACGAGGAGGGCGAGGGACGCGGCGATCTTCTTCATGGCGGGACGTCGATAGCCGAGAAGCGAACGCCCGGCCAGCATCGCTGCGGGGCCGGGCGCCTGGGCGGACGGTCGGAGCGCGCTACTCCAGGATGAACTTGCGCGGGTTCTCCGGGATTCCGTTCACGCGCACCTCGTAGTGCAGGTGCGGCCCCGTGGAGCGTCCGGTGTTCCCGACCGACGCCACCTTCTCGCCGCGCTTGATGCGGTTGCCGAGGCGCACCTCGATCTCGGAGAGGTGGCCGTACCGCGTCTTCACGCCGTAGCCGTGGTCGATGACGAGCACCTTGCCGTATCCGCCCTCGGTGCCGGTGAACACGACGGTGCCGTCGGAGGGCGAGAAGACCGGCTGCCCGTGCGGCGTCGCGATGTCGAGGCCCTGGTGCATCTTCCGTTCGGCCGAGTACGGGTCGAGCCGCGTGCCGAAGTCGGACGTCACCCACCCGCGCGTCGGCCAGATCGACGGCGTCGAGGCGAGGAGCGACCGCTGGTCGTCGAAGTACTCCTGCAGCTCGCGCAGGCTCGACTCCTGGCGCGCCGCCTCCGTCTCGAGCGAGGAGAGCTTTCCGGGGAGCGCGGTCAGGCTCGCCTCGGCCGCGGGCGCGGGCCCCGGGATCGTCGCGTCCTGGTCCGCGTTGCCGACCGGCCCGATGGCGAGGTTCCGCTCGGGATCCTGGAGCTGCGTGACGGCGGTCCGGAGCTTCGCGTCGAACCGCTCCACGCGATCGAGCGTCGCGGAGATGTGCGCGACCTTCTCCTGCACGAGGAGGATCTGCGAGCGGAGCTGCGCGTTCTCCTCCTTGAGGACCGAGTTCTCCGACGCGGACCCGAGGAGCGTGAAGTAGTGGACGACGGTGAGGAGCGCGACCAGCGCGACGCCGCCCGCCGCGTACGCGGCGTTCCGCAACCAGCGCCGGGGGACGCGGAACTTCCGCGGCGCCTGCGAGTGATCGCTGACCACGATCACCGTGAAGAACTGGGTCTTGGGGGTAGGCGCCATTCCCGTCAGGACTCCGAGCTCGAACCGCGCGCCGTAAGGTGGCGACGCGGCCCGACGAAGAGAAACGCCCGACCCGGGGATGCAAGGGGCCGGCGAGGTCCCGAGACGGGTAGCAGAGCGTGCGATCGCCTGTCAAGGAACGGGCTTACCAGACGTAGGCAAAAGCGCACACGCCGGGTAGACGCCGACCCGGGGGTTCGTCAGCGCTCGATCGCGCGCAGGACGATGACCGTGACGTTGTCGTCGCCGCCGCGGTCGTTCGCGAGCGCGACGAGGCGCCCGGGCGCGAGCGCGAAGTCGCTCTGCTGCACGATCTCGAGGATCTCGCCGTCGTCGACGAGGTTGGACAGCCCGTCGCAGCAGATGACGAGGTGGTCGCCGGGCTCGAGCTCGACGCCCATGAGATCGACCTGCACCTGCTGCTCGAACCCGACCGACCGCGTGATGATGTTCTTGAAGCGGCTGTGCCTCGCCTCGTCCTGCGTGATCGCGCCCGCCTTGAGCTGTTCGTTGACGAGCGAGTGATCCTCGGAGACCTGGTAGATCCGCCCCTCGCGCATGAGGTAGCAGCGGCTGTCGCCGACGTGCGCCACGTACGCGGTGCGGCCGTCCACCAGCGCGGCGGTGACGGTCGTGCCCATCCCGGCGAGCTCGGGATCGCCCTGCGCCGTGCGGAAGATGACCGCGCAGGCCTCCTCGACCGCCTCGCGCAGCACGTCCGGGAGCGGGCTCTCCTCGGCCGGACCCTCCGTGGGGCGGAACGCGTCCGGCTCCGCCTCCTTCGCGTGCCGGACGGCGGCCTGCATCGTCTCGACCGCGAGCCGGGACGCGGTGCCGCCGCCGGCGTGGCCGCCCATCCCGTCCGCGACCACGAAGAGGCCGAGCGCCTCGTCCACGAGGAACGCGTCCTCGTTGTGGTCGCGGCGCCGGCCCACGTCGGTGAGCCCGCGCGCCTCGATCCTGAGGGTCCGAGCGGCCACGGCCGCGCAGTTGTACCCTCGCGCTCGGCGGAGGGTCAACGCAGGGAAGGTGCGGCCTCCGTCGCACCCGACGCCGGCCCGTCCGCTCCTCGGCGCGCGCGCCGCTCCCCGCCGTCGCGCTCGGCGGCGGGCGCGCTCCGGGCCGCGGCGCGCGACGGCGCGGGCCGCCTCCCGCGCTCGGGGGCCGGGGTCCGGGCGGCCTCGATCAGCGCGGCGGCGTGCCCGAGGGCGGATTCGGTGATGGTCAGGCCCGCGATCATCCGGGCGACCTCGCGGCGTCGTTCCTCGTCGCCGTTCAGCACCTCGACGGCGGCCCGCGTACGGCCGCCGCCGACGCGCTTCTCCACGCGCAGGTGCCGGTCCGCGAACGCCGCCACCTGGGGCAGGTGCGTGACGCAGATGACCTGCCGGCCCCGCGACACCTCCGAGAGCACGCGGCCCATCGCCTCGGCGACCGCGCCGCCGATCCCGGCGTCCACCTCGTCGAACACGTAGGTGGCCACCGGGTCCTTGCGGGAGAGCGTCCGCTTCACCGCGAGGAGGATCCGCGAGAGCTCGCCTCCGGACGCGATCCGCGCGAGCGGCCGCGGCGGCTCGCCCGGGTTCGGCGCGATCAGGATCTCGGCGCGCTCGGCGCCGGACGGCCCGAGGAGCGCGCCGTCGACCGGGACGCCCGAGTCCGGCGGGAGGAGCGCGACCTCGAGCCGGCAGCGCCCCATCGCGAGCCCGTCCAGCTCCGCGCGCACGCACGCGGCGAACTCGCGAGCGGCCTCGGCGCGGGCGCGGGACAGCTCCGCCGCGAGCGCCGCCGCGTCCCGCCCGCGCGACGCGATCTCGCCCTCGAGCTCCGCGAGCCGCTCGCCCCCGCCGCGCAGCCGGGACAGCTCGTCCTTCATCTCGGACCGCCGCGCCGCGGCTGCGTCGAGCGACCCGTGCTTGCGCGCGAGCGCGCGCAGGCCCTCCAGGCGATCCTCGACGGCGGCGAGGCGCTCGGGATCGCCGCCGATCGCGTCGGCGTACCGCCCGAGCTCGCGCCCGGCCTCCTCGAGCTCGACCGCCGCGGACCGCAGCAGCGCGAGGATGGGCTCCAGCCGGCGATCGACCGCCGCCGCGTCGGCGAGCGCGCGCGCGGCCTGCGCGACGCGCTCGGAGGCGCTGCCCTCCTCCCCGTACGCGAGCGCCTCGGCGGCGCGCGCGGCGTCGCGCAGCCGCTCCGCCGACGCGAGGACCCGCCGCTCCTCGTCGAGCGCCTCGAGCTCGCCGGGCCTGGGGTCCACGCGGTCGAGCTCGGCGAGCTGGAACGCCAGGTAGTCGGCCCGCCGCGCCCGCTCGCCCTCGTCCGCGGAGAGGGCTTCGCGCTCGCGGACGAGGGCGGCGAGCGCCGCGTGGGCGGCGCGGTACCGGAGGAGGAGCGGGGGCGCGTCATTCGTGCCGGGGGAGTGCTCGGCCCGCTTCGCGAGCCTGCGCTCCCCCGGACCCCCTGCTCGCTCCGGGGCAGCCTCATCCGGCTGCCCCTGCGCTCGCCGCGACGGCGCGTCGAGGCCGGCGTGGGCGTCGAGCAGGTCGAGGTGCGTGGACGCGTCGAGCAGCGACACGTGCTCGTGCTGCCCGGAGACGTCCACCGCGCCGCGGAGCGCCTGCTCCAGCATCGAGACCGTGCAGAGCGCGCCGTTCACGAGCGCGCGCCCGCGTCCGCCGCGCGCGGCGACCCGGCGGACGAGCAGCTCGCGCGGCTCGCCGCCCGGGGCCGCCTCGCCCGGCTCGAGGAGGCCCGCCGCGGCGAGGCGCGCGAGCACGGGGTGGGAGGCGGGCAGCTCGAACAGCGCCTCGACGACGGCCTCCTCCGCGCCGTCGCGCAGCACCTCCGCGCTCATCCGCCCGCCGAGCACGAGGTGGAGCGCGTTCACGAGGATCGACTTCCCCGCGCCCGTCTCGCCGGTGAGGACGTTCAGCCCGGGGCCGAACCGGACCTCCACCGCGTCGACGATCGCGAACCCGGAGATGCGGAGCGTCGTGAGCATGCCGCCATGATCCACGCGGCCCTGACACTGCGCAAGTATTCAGTGGTGCATCCGTTCCGCCCGTCCGCCCGGCCGCCCTCCCCGGCGGGGCGTCGCGGCCGCGCCCGGCCCGGACGGGATCGGGCCGCGCCCCGCCGCCGGTGACACGATCGCCCGCGGAGGCCCTCATGTCGACGATCCACGTCTCGGGGAGGATGCGCGCGCTGTTCGAGCGGCACGAGCTCGCGGTCGAGGACGACCCGCACGACACGGTCCCGGCGTTCCGCTGCAAGTGGTGCGGGTACACCGTCGTCACCGACACGCCCGACGACATCCCGGACCACTCCTGCTCCGGGCCGCGCGCGCAGTCCGCCGCGCGCAACGTCCCGCCGCCGCCCTTCTCGCACGCGCCGCCCTAGCGGCCCCGCCGCCCGCCGTCGCGGTCCGACCCGGGCCCCGGCGCTAGCGCTCGCCCCAGCGCAGCTTCGTCCGGAGGATCCCGAAGAACCCGATGTTCGGGTTCCGCACGAGCAGGACGCGGTTGTGCGACTGCTTCACCTGCACGCGGTCGCCGCGCTCGAGCGGCATCCCCTTCTGCCCGTCGAGCGTGAGGTAGACCTCGGTGTCGTTCACGAGGACGATCTCGATGTTCTCGTCGTCGGGCACGACGAGCGGCCGCTGCGTCAGCGTGTGCGGGCAGATCGGCGCGATGATCACGCCGCGCATGGTCGGGTACATGATCGGCCCGTTCGCCGCGAGCGAGTACGCGGTGGACCCGGTCGGCGTCGCCACGATGACGCCGTCGGCCTTGTAGGTCGTCACGTAGTCCCCGGAGCAGCGGGTGTCGAGCTCCGCCATGCGCGAGAGCGCGCTCTTCGAGATGACGACGTCGTTCAGCACCTCGGAGTCGAGCGCGCGCTCGGAGCGCCCGCCGCGGTGGAGGTGCACGCGGAGCTTCATCCGCTCCGACATCGTGGCCTTCCCCGCGAGCACGAGCTCGAGCGCCGCGTACATCTCGCTCTGCGGCACCTCGGTCATGAAGCCGAGGCTCCCCATGTTGACGCCGAGGATCGGCACCGGCCGGCCGTCGAGGAGCGACTGCGCGTGGATGAGCGTCCCGTCTCCGCCGAGGACCACCACGAGGTCCGCGTCGCGCGCGACGTCCTCCTCGGCGGTGATCACCTCGACGCCCTTGCTCGCGAGGAACTGCTGCACGAACAGGGCCGTCTCGGACGCCTCCGCCGAGGAGACCTTGTGGACGATCCCGACGCGCTTCGGGACGGGGCACGGATGGCCGGGCATTCGGGACATTATATAAGGCCTCGGCATGGACCTCTTCGACCGCGCCGCGGAGCACGACCCCTCCGGCAAGCCGCTCGCCGAGCGGATGCGCCCCCGCCGCCTCGAGGACTTCGCCGGGCAGGAGCACGTGCTCGGGCCCGGCACCGCGCTCCGCCGCGCCATCGAGGCGGACCAGGTCCCGTCGATCGTCCTGTGGGGCCCGCCGGGCACGGGCAAGACGACGCTCGCGCGGATCATGGCGAAGCGGACCGGCGCCGAGTTCGCCGCGTTCAGCGCGGTGCTCGGCGGCGTGAAGGAGATCCGCGAGCTCGTCGCCGCCGCGCGCGAGCGCCGGCGGATGCACCGCAAGCGGACGATCCTGTTCGTGGACGAGATCCACCGCTTCACCAAGGCCCAGCAGGATGCGTTCCTCCCCCACGTCGAGGACGGGACGGTGACGCTCGTCGGCGCGAC
>DASSSJ010000045.1:0-55755 GCA_035708485.1 Anaeromyxobacter sp.
CGCGACCCGACCCCGCACGACGTCCAGATCGAGATCCTCTTCTGCGGCATCTGCCACTCCGACCTCCACACCGCCCGGAACGAGTGGAGCGGGATGCCGACCACCTACCCGTGCGTCCCGGGCCACGAGATCGTCGGGCGCGTCGCGAAGGTCGGCTCGGCGGTCACGAAGGTCAGGGCCGGGGACGTCGTCGGCGTCGGCTGCCTCGTGGACTCCGACGGGACCTGCCCCGAGTGTCAGGCGGGGTACGAGCAGTTCTGCCCGGGCGCGGTCTTCACCTACAACGGACCGGACCGGCACCTCGGCGGCGTCACCTACGGCGGATACTCCGACAGCGTCGTGGTGGACGAGCGCTTCGTCCTGCGCGTGCCGCCGAACCTCGACCTCGCCGGCGCGGCGCCGCTCCTCTGCGCGGGGATCACGACCTACGCTCCGATGCGCCGGCAGGGCGTCACGAAGGACCGGAAGGTGGGCGTGGTCGGCCTCGGCGGCCTCGGCCACATGGGCGTGAAGTTCGGCCGGGCGCTCGGCGCTCACGTGGTCGTGTTCACGACCTCGCCCGGGAAGAAGGAGGACGCGCTCCGGCTCGGCGCCCACGAGGTCGTCGTCTCCCGCGACGCCGACGAGATGCGGAAGCAGGCCGGCAGCTTCGACTTCATCCTCGACACCGTCGCGGTCGAGCACGACCTCAACGCCTACCTCCGGCTCCTCCGCCGCGACGGCAACCTCACCCTCGTCGGCGCCCCGGACAGGCCGCTCCCGGTCGCGGCGTTCGGGCTCATCTTCGGCAACCACAGCCTGTCCGGCTCGCTCATCGGCGGGATCCGGCAGACCCAGGAGATGCTGGACTTCTGCGGCGCGCACGGCATCACCGCCGACGTGGAGCACATCCCCGTCCAGAAGCTGGACGAGGCGTACGAGCGGATGCTCAGGTCGGACGTGAAGTACCGCTTCTCGATCGACATGGCGTCCCTGCGGGCGGGCTGAGCCGGGCGCGGCCCGCCGCGGTGGCGCCCCGCGGCGGGGTCGAGTAGTAAGCCTTCACGGTGGCGTTCACCCCGCTCAACGCCCTGAGCTCGTTCATCGCCGTCGCGAGGCGCCGCAGCTTCGCCGCGGCGGCGCGGGACCTCGGGGTCTCCACGTCCGCGCTGAGCCAGTCGGTCCGCCAGCTCGAGGCGCGCCTCGGCGTCACGCTCCTCACGCGGACGTCTCGCAAGGTCGCGCTCACCGACGCGGGTCAGCGCCTGCTCGAGCACTCGGGGGCGGCGGTGGACCAGGCGCTGGAGTCGCTCAAGACCGTCTCCGCCCGGCCCGGCGAGATCACCGGCCGCGTCCGGCTCACGGTTCCCACCGTCGCGGTGCCGCTCGTCCTCGCCCGGCTGCTCCCGCGGTTCGTCGAGCGAAACCCTCGCGTGGAGGTCGAGGTCCAGTCCGAGAACCGGTTCCTGGACATCGTCGCCGACGGCTACGACGCGGGCGTCCGCCTCTCCGAGGCGATCGAGCGCGACATGGTCCAGGTGCGGCTCACGGAGCCGGGCCGCTTCGTCGTGGCGGCGGCGCCTTCGTACCTGGCGCGGCGCGGCGCTCCGCAGACGCCGCAGGATCTCCTCCACCACGACTGCCTCTGCATCCGCACGGCCACGGACGGCGGGCGCTACGCCTGGGAGCTCGAGCGGGGGAAGAAGTCGTGGCGCGTCCCGGTGCAGGGGCCGGTCACCACCAACGACCCCGAGCTCATGCGCGTCCTCGCCGTGGCGGGAGTCGGCCTGCTGTACGGGTTCGAGCCGGCGATCGCCGACGAGCTGCGCCGCGGGAGCCTGCGCCTCGTGCTCGAGCCGTACGCGGCGGCGGTGCCCGGGTTCTTCCTGTACTTCCCGAGCCGGGCGCAGGTGTCGCCGGCGCTCCGGGCCTTCGTGGACGTCGCCCGCGAGCTGGGCAAGCCGGACCGGAAGGCGAGCTGAGGGGCCCCGCTCGGCCGGCGATGGAGCAGTTGCCCCAGCCGCCGCGGTACGGCGGCTCCACCCCACCGTGAGGCCTACCCAGCCGCGGCGTGGGAGCGGACGATGCCTCGAATGAGCGCGGCATCCTGTCGCATGCCCACCGACCGGAGCGGCCTCGTTCTCTCGCCCCCGACCTCTTCCTTCGAACCCCGCCTCGGGAACGGCCGGGCGCCGCCGCGGGCGGCCGCGCGGAGCAGCGGCCAGGACGGACCGGCGTCGTCCGCCCTCGCGCTCGACGCGTCGCGCCCCGAGCACGTGGCGCTCGCCCTCCTCTGCTGCGCCGCCGTGCTGCCGCTCCTGCTCGTCGCGCGCTCCGCCGACGGGAACGCGTTCACGAGCTGGCGGTGGGTCTTCACGAGCCGGGCGATCGCGGAGACGTGCCTCCTCCTCGTCCCGGCCATCGCCGTCGCGCACGTGGCGGCGCGCACGCTCGGCGAGCGCGCGCGGCGCGTCCTCCTCGCGGTGCCGCCGCTCGCCGTCCTCCCGCTCTGGGCGGCGCCCGAGACCATCCTGGACGCGTCGCGCTACTTCCTGCAGGCGAAGTTCCTGGCGGAGTACGGCGTCTCGCGGTTCCTCGCCGAGTGGGGGCGCGGCGTCGACGCGTGGACGGACCTGCCCCTCGTCCCGTTCCTCTACGGCGTCGTCTTCTCGGTGGCGGGCGAGTCGCGCCCCTGGATCCAGGCGCTCGACACCGGCTTCCTCGCGGGGGCCGCCCTGCTGACGTGGCGGATCGGCCGCGCCCTGTGGGGCGAGGACGCGGGGGTGGAGGCGGCGCTGCTCCTGGCGGGGATCCCGTTCCTCCTCGTCCAGGTGCCGCTCCTCCTCGTCGACGTGCCGACGATGTTCTTCCTCGCGCTCGCGGCGCACGCGCTGCTCGCCGCGGTCCGCGCCGGCGGCGCCGGGCGCATCGCGGCCGGGGCGCTCGCCTGCTCCGCGGCTGCGCTCTCGAAGTACTCCGCGTGGCCCATGCTCCTCGCGCTCGCGGCGGCGTGCGTCGTCGCCGCGCCGGATCGGCGACGCGGCGCCGCGCGCGGGGCGGCGGTCCTCCTCGCCGGCGCGGCGCTCACCGTCGCGCTCCTCCTCGGCCACCTCGACGTGGTCCGCCGCCAGCTCGACCTCCTCGCGACGTACCAGCGGGCCGGGCTGGGCCGGTGGCAGGAAGGGCTGCTCTCGACGTTCGCGTTCCAGGCCCATCCGCTCGTCGCGGCGTTCGCCGCCGTCGGCGCCGCGCGCGCGCTCCGCAGCCGCGACCGCCGGTTCGCCGTGCCGGGCTGCGCGCTCGTCCTCGCGATCCTCGTCGGCGCGGCCCGCGCCCGCTACGTCGTCCCGCTCCTCCCGTTCGTCGCGCTCGCGGCGGCGCACGGCCTCGGCGCGGTCGCGGACCGCGGCATCCGCACGCTCCTCGCCACCTCCATCGTCGCCACGTCGCTCCTCGTCACGCACCTCGCGTACCTCCCGTTCCTCCAGGGAACGTCCCTCGCGAACCTCGCGCACGCCGGCGCGTTCCTCGATCGCCTCCCGGGCTCGACCGTCGTCGTCCTCGCGTCGCCGCAGGCGTCGTCCTCGGGCAGCACGTTCGCCGCGATCCCGCTCCTCGACTACGCCTCCCGCAAGACCGTGGTGAGCCCGCAGGAGTGGCCGGCGCCCGCCGCCGCCCCGGGCGCGGCGACGTCCTCGCTCAGGTTCTCCTGGGAGCTCCGCAGGCCGGCGTTCTACCGGGATCGCCCCGCCGACCCGGGCGAGCCGATCGCCGCGATCTCGGACGGCGCGACCGGCCCGCCGCCCGGCGCGGGCGCCGCGGCGCCGCGGAGGTTCGACCGCACCGACGAGGTCTTCAGGTTCCAGACCGTCGTCACCGTGCACGCCGCCTCGGCGGCGGCGAGGTAGCGCGAGGAGACCATGGCCTACGACATCTCCATCCCCGCCCCGATCGTGCCCGAGCTCGAGGAGCCGCGAGCGGTCGCGCCGAGCAGCGCGAGCAGGCAGAAGCTCTGGGCGGTCGTCGTGACGGGGGTGTTCGCGCTCGTGAGCGTCGCGACGTACGCGTACAACGAGTACTACATGTACCTGTCGGCGTACCTGTGGTTCGGGTTCGTCTACGGGATGTGCCTGCAGTACGGCCGGTTCTGCTTCGCGTCGGCGTTCCGCGATCTCTTCGCCATCGGCGTCCCGCGGATGGTGGTCGGGATCATGATCGCGACCGTCTTCTTCGCGCTCGTGTCGTCCCTCGTGTCGGCGACGGGGTTCAGCACGTTCCACCCGTCTCCGTCGGGCGCGCACTCCGTCGTCGCCGGGACGATCTTCGGCGTCGGGATGGTGGTCGCCGGCGGCTGCGCCTCCGGCTCCCTGTACAAGGCCGGCGAGGGCAAGGTGGCGGCGATGATCGTCATCCTGTCCATCAGCGTCACGCAGTCGTCGCTCGCCGACGTCGGCGGTCCGCTCAACGCGCTCGTGCCGGCGTCGTGGCACGCCTCGGCGACCTCGAAGGGGCTCCCCGAGGTGCTCGCCGCGGGGGACGGCTGGCTCGACCAGTACCTCGCCGGCTACGTCTGGAACCACCCGACGCTCACCTTCGCGCAGGTCCTCGGGCTCGAGAACGCGTCGCTCGCCGGCGCCCTCGGCGGCAACTTCCTCGTCGGCGTCGTGCTCCCCGCCGTGGCGGTGCTGGCGATCGCCTACGTCGTCTGGGCCCGGAAGGGCCACGTGAAGGAGCTCGCGAAGCGCGGCGGCGCGCCCGGGCTGCGCGGCGAGCTCGCCGGCTTCTGGCGGATGGTGATGTCCTCCAGGCGGACGGCCATCGCCGGGCTCGTCCTCGGCGTCGCGTGCGGCCTGCAGATGTTCGTCATCGAGGGGCTGCGCATCAAGTTCGGGATCAGGAACGCGGGCGAGCTCCTGACGCGGCTCGGGTCGGACTACGGCCTCTCCGTGCGCGGGACGGTGTTCGATCCCGGCTACTGGTACGTGACGACGCAGGAGGCGCAGTGGGTCGGCTGGGTCGCGCAGAAGCTCGGCTGGAACAACATGGACAACATCTTCTTCGGGTACGTGAACGGCATCCCGAACCCCGCCCTCAACCCGGCGGACTGGATGTCGATCGCGCTCATCGGCGGCGCCGCCGTCATGGCCCTCCTGCACGGCGAGTTCAAGCTCAAGACGCCGACGCTCGGCCAGGCGGGCTGGGCGGTCCTCGGCGGCGTCCTCATGGGCGTCGGCTCCCGGCTCGGCCTCGGCTGCAACGTGGGCGCGTTCTTCGTGCGCGCCGCGAACGGGGACGTGGGGGGCTGGCTCTTCGGGGTCGGGATGATCGCCGGCGCGTACCTCGGCGTCAGGTTCTTCGGCTGGTGGACGGAGCGGCAGATGCGGCGGGAGCTGGCCGCGCTCGACCTCTAGCGGACGGAGCGGCTCATGGACCGGACCCTCTTCGTCGTCTGCCTCATCGTCACGATCTTCGTCGGGTTCCAGGCCGGCTACAGCCTCGCGCCGTTCCTCGACGCGGGCGTCCTCGGCGGCCGGGAGGAGAAGGGCGTGGAGTCGAAGATCGACGACGCGCTGAAGCGCCACTACGAGCGGCTCTACCGGCAGGACGAGTGAGCCCGGAGGCAGCGATGACCGTCGGACGGATGACCCTGCTCGCGCTCGCCCTGGTCCTCTCCGCCGTGGCGGGGTTCCGCGCCTCGAAGCGGGGCGGGATCCAGCCCGGCTACTTCGAGAAGCAGGAGGCGCCCGCGTACGGCGTCTCGAAGGAGAAGGCGATGGGGTCGGAGCTCGGCACCGGGTACGAGGAGCACTTCAGGAGGCTCTACGAGTCGCGCTGAGGGATGGGAGGGGGATCACGCCGCACGGTGAAGGAGGTCCGCAATGATCCGGAGAGCCGCGTCGTTCGCCGCACTCGCCTTCCTGCTCGGGGTCCCCGCGCCGTCGCGGGCGGCGGGGTGGGCCAACCCCGACCTCCTCGTGACGCCCGACGTCGTCCAGGCGAACGTCGGGAAGCCGGACTGGGTGGTCGTGGACTGCCGGGATCTCAAGGCCTACGCGAAGGGGCACATCCCCGGCGCCATCAGCCTCGGCAAGGAGTGCAAGAAGGCGCTGCGCGATCCGACCTCCCGCGTGTTCAAGGACCTGAAGCGCTACGAGAGCTTCCTCGGGAAGGCCGGCATCGGCAACGACACGCACGTGGTCTTCTACGGCGAGCACAAGGTCACCGACACGTTCAAGGACGCGACCGTCGGGTTCTGGATCCTCGAGTACCTCGGCCACGAGAAGGCGCACGTCCTGAACGGCGGCCTGGACGCCTGGACCCGGGCGGGCAAGCAGCTCACGAACGAGCCCACCATCAAGCCCGAGCGCACGTTCAAGGCCCGGCTCGTCGCGGCCCGCTACGCCTCGACGGAGGAGATGCTGCGGATCGCCGAGGGCAAGCTGAAGGGCGTCGTCGTCGTGGACGCGCGCTCCAGGCAGGAGCACGAGGGCGAGGACATCCGCGCGCTCCGCGGAGGGGCCGTGCCGAACACCACGCTCAACGTCCCGCACGCCGACACGATGGACCGCGAGAAGGACGCCGCCTCGGGCAAGGACAGGGACAACGGCTTCATCTCCCCCGAGCGCGTCGCGGGCTTCTACAAGGGCCTCGACCCGGGCAGACGGACGATCGCGTACTGCCACACCGGGACGCGCTCGACGCTGACGTACCTCGAGCTGCGGCTGCTCGGGTTCAAGGACCCGGCGAACTACGACGACTCCTGGATCGTGTGGGGGAACACGCCGCGCTATCCGGTCGCGAACGAGCAGTTCATCAACTTCGAGCGGCTGCAGAAGGTCGAGAAGGGGCTCCAGGCGCTCGAGGACGCCGCCAAGCCGAAGGAGCTCGCGGCGCAGTGACGGAGTGGCGACCTCCCCGCGGGAGCGCGGGGCCCGCTACACGAGCCGCCGCGCCGCGGCGTAGGCGACGACCTCGAGGCGGCTGTGCAGCCGCAGCTTGCCGAGGATGTTCTGCACGTGGTTCCGGGCGGTCCGGCGGCTGATCCCGAGCGTCGCCGCGATCGCCTTCGTCGAGTTGCCGCCCGCGAGCAGCCGGATCACCTCCCGCTCGCGGGCCGTCACGCCCGCCGGCGGCGCCGGGCCGCGCCCGTCCCCCTCGCCCGGGCGGTCCGGCTCCGCCGAGACCCTCGAGGCGGTGCCGATGATCTGCCGGATGACGTCCTGCAGCTCCCGCTCGCGCGTGAGGTCGCGCAGGAGGTGCACGCGGAGCGCGGGGCCGCCCGGCGCGGCGGCGACGAGCGTCGCGACGTTCACCCAGACCTTGTCGCCGGAGCGCGTCGTGAACTGCTGGTCGAAGGCAGGCACGAGCTCGCGGCCGCCGCCGTGGGGGCGCGCCCTGCAGCCGCGGCACACGGCGCGCCGCATGATCTCCGGGCAGCCGGCCACCTCGAAGCAGCGCCGCCCGCGCATCTCGGCCTCGCTGAACCCGAGGAGCGCCTCCGCGCGCTCGTTCCAGCGGACGATCGTGAGATCGTCGTCGGCGGCGAACATCGGCGCCGCCGCGTCCAAGGTGAGGCCGCTCCCGACCGCGACGTGAGGCAGGACGCCCATCGGAGACCCCTGCGCCATCTTGCCGCAGGGCCATCCTAGCGGTCTCCGGCCGGCATCTCCACCTCACCTGAACCGCGGTTCAGGCAGCCGCCGCGCTCAGCGCGGGTGTTCGAACTCCCCGGCGCGCGGGATGATCGCCGAGTAGACGCGCGGGTCCACCTCGGTGTGCCAGTGCCCGGTGAGCCGCGCGAACGCGGTGAGCCCGAGGAACACCGCCGCGATCCCCGCGGCGATCGCCCAGGCCGGGAGCCGCGCCCGGCGGCGGGGCGAGAGCGCGAGCGCGTCCTTCACCGGGCAGACCGCGACGCACTCGAGGCACCCGGTGCACTCGGGCGACACGATGGACGCCTTCACGTCCACGGGGAGCCGCGACGGGCACGCCCTCGCGCACTTCGCGCAGTCGATGCACAGGTCGGCGTCCCGCCGGATGCGCACGGGGGACAGCCAGGAGGCGAGCCCGTGCAGCGCGCCGTACGGGCAGAGATACCGGCACCAGAAGTTCTGGACGAGCACGGAGGCGACCACCAGCACGGCGACGACGACCGCGCTGACCGTCCCCATGTGCCGGAAGAAGTCGAGCATCTTCACGTCGGCGACGAGGCCGTACGGGCTCGCCAGGAACGCGCGGATCGCCGCCACCGACATCCCGCCGACCGCCCAGAGGAAGAGCGCGAGGAGCACGTACTTGAGCGAGCGCAGCGGCCAGTCGGCCCAGCGCGGGAGCGCGAAGGTCCGGCCGAGGAGCCGGCGCCCGAGCTTCCACAGCCACTCCGAGAGCGTCCCGATGGGACACAGCCAGGAGCAGAACGCCTTCCGGAAGAGGATCGTGATCGCGAGGAACGCGACGAGCAGGATCATGCCCGCCGGGAACCGGCGCGGCAGCTCGCCGGTGAGCAGCGTCGCCTTGAGGTTCATGAGCGCGGCGATCGGGAGCCAGCCCTCGACGCCGGGCGGGCGCGGGAGGTAGAGCGCCTTCCCTCCCGACTCGAAGTGGCGGACGAACACCCAGAACTGGACGCCGATCGCGACGTTCAGGAGGACGAACGCGAGCTGGAAGCCGAGCCGCCACCGCTGGGTGCGGTCGGCGGGCGCACGGACGAACTTCTTCTTGTCGCGGGGCGCCGCGATCTGGACGAGGGCGCCGGCGCGGCGGCCGGCCCCCGCTCCCTGGCCCGCTCCCCCTGGCCGGGCGGGGGGGAGCGGGGAGCGATGCATCCGAGCGGTCACGGCGCCCCCGCGCCTCTCCGGAAGTACGTCCGCACGAGCGCGTCGCCCTCGGCGACGCTGAACGCGGCGAACCCCTTGCCGCGCGCGAGGTCCACGAGCGGCGCCGGGACGAACGGCGTCACGAGCGCGTAGACCTCCCCGTCCGCGAGCGCGGCGAGGTCCGTCATCACGCGCGGCATCGGGTGCTCTCCGGCCTCGATCGCGGCGCGCGCGTCGTGCGTCCGCGCGACCTCCCGCTCGTCCGCCCACGCGGGACGCTCCGGCGCGGCGCCGCCCGCCTCCTCCTCGATCGCGGCGGGCGCGAGCCCCGCCCCGGCGCGGAGCCGGGTGACGAGGACGCCGAGCGCGACGCCGCTCACCGACGACACCTGACGGAGCGTGGCGATCCTCGCCACGGTGCGCCGGAGCACGGGGCTCCGGAGCGCCTCGAAGTGAGGCGAGAGGTCGAGGAGGACCGCCTCGAGCTGCGGCCAGCGCTCGAGCAGCTCGCCGATCTTCGACTCGGGGGTGATGGTCGCGGCGCGGTCGGTCATGGTCGGCCCTAGTCGCTCCACGAGAGGAGCCGCTGCTCCCCCGCGAGCGCGCGCTTCTCCGTGAGGTCCTGCGTCACCTCGAGGCACCCGAGGTACGCGCCCGCCGCGTCGCGGAGGGCCACGTACTCGATGTGCACGAACCGGCCGCGCAGCTGGATCCAGAACGCCGCGCGATCCTCGGTGCCGGCGCGGAACGCGGCGAGGATGCGATCGACCGTGTCCACGCTCGACGGCGGGTGGCAGTGCTGGACCTTGCGGCCCAGGATGGCGCGGCTGCGCGAGAACACCCGCTCGCGCCCGTGCGTGAAGTAGCGGACCCGGTCCTCGGCGTCCACGAACGTCGCGTCGATCGGGAGCGCGTTCAGGATCGCCTCCAGCTCCTTCGCGCCGAGGCTGCCGGTGGGGAGCCGGATCTTGCCGGGCGCGGCGCCCGCGTCGGGCTGCGCCGCGGGCGCGGACGCCGGCCGCCAGCCCTCCTCGGGATCGACGAGGCAGAACCCGATCTCCGCGCTCTGCCGCGCGATCTCCCACCACTCGAGCTCGTCGAGCGTGTCGAGCGACATGGGCAGCAGGATGTTCTCCTCGCGATCGGTCACGTCGCGGATCGCCTGCGCGGCGGGGCGGACGGCGAGGGCCACCACCGAGCGGGCCTCGGCGGCGCCGGCGCTCCCCGCCGCGGCGACCGCCTCGATCGCGCCGCGCAGCAGCGCCCGCGCCTCGTCGTGCTTCCCCCACATCACCTTGGGCGGCCCGGTGATGCCGTGCTTCTCGAGGTAGGGGAAGAGCAGGTGCTCCTTGCGCAGGTAGTGCTTCTCCACGTCCGCGAGCGCGTTCAGGCGGGCGCGCACCGCGAGCAGCGGCTCTCCCGCGGGCGCGTCCGCGTCGAGCGCCTCGAGCTTCGCGGCCACCCGGGCGAGCGCGTCCAGCTCGCCGCGGAGCGCGGCGTTCTCGAGCTGGAAGGTGTGCACCGGGTGACCGGGCGGCGCGACGGGCGCGTCGGAGACGTCGATGGCGCCCTCGAGCGCGGCGCCGTGCAGGTGGCAGAGCCGCGTCACCTCCTGCGGCGGCATCCCCTCCTCGATGAGCTCCTGCTCGACCTCGACGACGAGGCCGTAGGGCACCTGCCCGAGCATCCGCACGAGCTGCTTCTGGACCTGCGCGGGCGCGGCGCCGACGTGGAGCTGGAGGATGAGGTGCTTGAGGAGGTCCTTCGGAGCGAGGCCGCCGCTGTCGATGAGCTCGCTCATCGTCACTCCCGCACCATGACGAGGACCATCTTGAACGGCTCGACCGCGCGGACCGCGTGCGGGATCCCGGCCGGCATCCGCGTCGTCTCTCCCGACCGCGCGACGACCTTCTCGCCGCCGATCGTCAGCTCCACCGCGCCGTCGAGCACCTGGACGAAGGCATCGAACGGCGCGGTGTGCTCGGACAGCTCCTGCCCCGCATCGAACGCGAACAGGGTGACGGACCCACCCTTCGTCTTCGCGATCGTGCGGCTCACGACGGCGCCGGGCTGGTAGGCGAGCTCTCGCTCGAGGACGGTCGGCTTGGCGGGAGCGAGCTCGCTCCGGAGGACACCGAGGCTCTTCGCTGGGGCGGTCATGGGTCTCCTCCATTGCGAATGCGCTGCCAGCGGAGAACCGTCGCGAGAACGCGGGGTTCGCCGCGGGCGTTCCCGTCGCCACCCAAATGCGGGTGGCGCGACGACCGTGCCGTGGGTGCGAGAACGCGAGGGCGTCGTCGGCCCGAGGGCCCCCCTCGCGGCGCGCGACGGCGGCGCAGTCTACGCGGGCTGCGGCTGGGCGCCCGGCTCTCCCGCGCCGCCCAGCACGACTCGGACGGGTTCCAGCTCGGCGAGAGCCTTCGGATCGACCGTTCCCTCGAGCGTCCCGTCCGCGAGGAGGCTCCCCTCGAACGGCACGTCCGACGTCCGCTCGAGATCGCGGCTGACCGGGAGCGGCGTCGCGGCGGCGAGCGTCTCATCGGCCCCGCTCGTGAGCGCTCTCGCCACCCGCCTCATGATTCCGAGCTCCAGTCCCCGAACGTGCACCGCGGCACCGAAGCGCGATCCCGTCGGGCTCGTGAGAATCCCGGTCGCGGCGACGGCGAACTGCCTGCCGGCCACGCGCAGCAGCCGGAACCAGGCCTCCCGCTCCGGAAACGACACCCCGGCTCGAAGCGAGGCGCCGGCCGCGCGATGTCCCATGCCCACGAGCCAGCTCCCGTAGTTCCCGCGTCGGACCCAGTCGGGCGGGGGCGATCTCCGCTGCCGCTCGGGCGGCTCGCGAGCAGGCGGGTCGACGAACGCGACGAGCGACGGCTCGGGATCAGGGTCGTCGAGCTCGCGAAGAAACGCGCCGATCGCGAAGGCCTTGCGCGCCGGAGGCTCGAACGCGCCGTCCCACCCGGCGAGCTGCTTCAGGGCCGTCCGGAGCTGCGTCGCGATGGCGGGGGGCGACCCTCCACGCGTGACGAACCCTCCCTTCGACTCCGCCAGCGCCACCTGTCCCGCCGCGTCCTCGAACACGAAGTCGGGCTCCGGGCCGGGGCGCGGTCTCCCGCGGAACTTCCTCCGGATCTGCTCCGGGTGGATCGACGCCCGGCCCCGCAGCAGCGACGCGAGGTGGTCCCAGTACACGTAGCCGAACCGATCATGCATGAGGAGGTGCGCGAGCGCTTCGGCGAGGCGACCTGCTGCGTCGGAGCGGTAGAAGTCGCGATACGACGCCGCGCCGCCGGGGGAGAGCCTCAGCTGCGGCCCCCAGGCGAGCAGTCCGCGGTACAGCTCGGCAAGCGCAACCGCGCGCCTTCGCGTCTCGTCGGCGGTGAACGAACGCGCGAGATCCACCTTGGCCGCGGCGTGGAAGAGCCGCCACGCCGAGACCTCGAGGTCGTACCGTTGCCCGACCGAGGCCGGCACGAAGCCCTTGGCGAAGTCGAATGGCCTGATCCGCGCCGAGGGCCGGGCCACCCTCTTCCGATCGAGCTCGTACACCGGAATGGACGTCCTGCCGGAGGGCGCTGGCAGCGGAACACCGACGGCGACCGGGCTCCGGCGGTCGAACGGTTCGCCGCGCTCGCGGCCGCGCGTTTCCTCGAGCTCCGCGTCGAACCGCAGGAGGAGGGCGCTCGCGTCGCGCCCGAGGCGCCTCGCGTACTCGCTCGTGACGCGACCCTGGGAGTGGAGAACGCCGAACGCGCGCTCTCGCTCGTCCGGCTCCAGCAGGCGCCAGCTCCTGCGCAACTCCCTTGCGAAACGCCTCGGGCCGAGCGCCCCCATGAACCCCTCGAGGAAGACCCACTCGAGGAATCTCTTCCCGTCTGCGTCCGTCGCCTCCGACGCGTGCCGCCACGCGGCGAACGCCGCGGAAGGACCGACGGCGGCGACAGCGACGCGGGCAAGGTTCGGGTGCCCGATCGTCTCTGCGTCGAAGGCACCCGCAGCCTTCGCGAGACCCTCTCTCACCGCCCGGTGCTTGCGCGCGGCCACCACCGCCGCATCGGCCACCGACGTGACCGAGAGCAGCGCCGCGTACTCGGTCGGCGCGAGCCTCGCGTCGCGTCGAGAGCGCCAGGCCGCCTCGAGCTCGCGCCACCTCTTCTCGGCCGCCTCATCACGCGACTTCGTCGAGTAGCTCCGCACGATCCGAGCCCTCCCCCGTCTGCTCCTGAGCGTGCGAGCTCCCCGGTGTGACGGGCTGGCGCGCCGCGTCGAGATGGAAGCGCGGACGGCGCCCCGGTCGTCGCGCGCCCGCCCTCCCGCGATCGGGTGCGTCGCACCGACAGTCACAAATGCGCCGTCGGGTGGTCCAACGTCATGGGGATCCACGGGAGGTGCGGATGGCCGCGGCACCGTTGAACCGCGCGCTCACCATCGTCGCGCGGGATCCCAGCGTCGAGCGCGACGGGCAGATGCTCCTCGCGCACGTGGACGTGCCCTACGAGACCCTCGGCCCGGGTCCGCGGGGTCACCGCGTGCACGTCGTGGACGTGGACACCGGGTCGGGCCTCCTCTACAGGCCGCGGCCGCGGACCGGCGACCAGGACCCCTACGCCGCGTTCCTCGAGAATACCCGCAAGGACCGCGGACCGCTCCTGCGCGACCCGCGCTTTCACCAGCAGAACGTCTACGCGATCGTCATGCGCACGCTGGCGCTCTTCGAGCGGGCGCTCGGGCGGCGCGTCGCGTGGGGCTTCGATCGCCACCAGCTCCGGGTCGTGCCGCACGCGTTCGTCGATGCGAACGCCTTCTACGCGCGCGACCCGGAGGCCCTCATGTTCGGGTACTTCCCGGTCGGGAAGGGCCACGTCTTCCTGTGTCTCTCGCACGACGTCGTGGCGCACGAGGCCACGCACGCGATCGTGGACGGGCTTCGCCCCTGGTACCTCGACCCCTCCTCCTCCGATCAGGCGGCATTCCACGAGGCGTTCGCCGACCTCGTCGCGATCCTCTCGTTCTTCTCGCTGCGCGAGATCGCGTCCAGGCTCCTCGACCCGATCGGAAAGGGCTCGCGCGTCGCCGCCAGGCACGTGACCCGGAAGGCGCTGGAGCGTTCGATCCTCGTCGCGATCGGGAAGGAGGTGGCGGAGGCGACCGCCGGTCGTGACCAGGTGATGCGCCGGTCGGTGGAGATCCAGCCGGCGCGAGACCTGCTCGAGCGAGGCGAGTTCCAGGAGCCGCACCGGCGCGGTGAGGTCCTGGTGGCGGCGATGCTCGACGCGTTCCTCACCATCTGGAGCGAGCGCGTGCACGAGATCGCCGACCGGCGGTCGGGCACCGTGAGTCGCGACCGAGCCATGGAGGACGGCGCGGCGACGGCCGGACACCTGCTTCGCAGCGCCATCCGCGCGCTCGACTACGCACCCCCCGTCGATCTCGGGTTCGGCGACTTCCTCTCCGCGCTCGTCACGGCCGACCGGGAGCTCCACCCCGACGGCGAGCCGCTCCGGAAGCTGCTGCTGGCCCGGTTCGCGGCGTACGGCGTCGATCCCGCTTCCGCGCACGGCTACTGGGAGCCGCCGCCGCGCGAAGCACGCCTGGAGTCGGTCCACTTCGAGTCGCTCCAGCGCGATCCGCAGGAGGTGTTCCGGTTCCTCTGGGAGAACCGGGGCGAGGACGTCCTCGGCCTGGACGAGACCGCCGACACCCGCGTCACGTGGGTCCGCCCGTGCGTGCGCGTCGCGAGCGACGGGTTCGTGCTGCGCGAGACGGTGGCCGAGTACGTCCAGAGCGCGTCGATGCGCGCCGACGAGCTCCCGCGGGGCGTTCGGCCGGCGGACGTCCCCGCGGACCTCCAGATGAAGCTGACCGGCGGTGGCACGCTCGTCTTCGACGAGTTCGGCAGGCTCAAGTACCACGTTCAGAACAGGCTATTCAGCTCGCGACAGGCGCAGCGGCTCTCCTACCTCTGGGAGCAGACGGGCGTGGGCGACCGCGAGAGCCTTCGTCCCGCCCTCAGCTTCTCGGATCTGCACCGTCGCCGCCTGTCGGGCGCGTCGCGCCCGTATGCCGCCGCATCGAGGAGGAGACATGCCCGCGGCTAAGCCGGTCTCCATCCGCCTCATGGCGTACCAGGTCGGGTTCGGCGACAGCTTCCTGCTGACGTTCAGGTACCCCCGCGAAGAGCGCCACGTGCTCATCGACTTCGGGACCACGCACCTGCCGGACGGCGCGCCGAGAGCCGCCGCGCACATGCAGCAAGTCGCCACCGACATCGCCGAGAGATGCCGGGGCGCGCCCTTCGCGATCGTGGCGACGCATCGCCACGCCGATCACATCAGCGGCTTCTCGACCGAGAAGCCGAAGCACGCGAAGCGCTCGTCCGCGGGCTTTCGAACGAGCGGAGACATCATCCGCGCGCTCTCGCCGCGGGTGGTGGTGCAGCCCTGGACGGAGGACCCGCGGCTGCCGACCGGCGCCAGCGGACCGAGAGCGGCTCGCGCCGTCTCGAACCGCGGTTTCCGTTCGCTCCTCGGCGTCATGGCGAAGATCTCGGAGGCCGCGGTCCGCGAAGGCGACACGCTCAGGGCGGCGCTGAAGTCCGGGTCGTACCACGCCTCCGTCGCTCGGGAGCTCCGGTTCCTCGGAGAGAACAACCTGTCGAACGCCTCGGCGGTGAGGAACCTGATGGCGATGGGAAGGGCCGGCAGGGCGGTCTACGCGTACTACGGGAGCCGCTCGGGGCTGGAGTCCTTCCTGCCGGGCGTGGACGTGCACGTCCTCGGTCCGCCGACGGTCGTCCAGTCGAGCGCGGTGAAGAGCCAGCGGAAGACCGATCCCGACGAGTTCTGGCACCTGCGAAACCGGCTCCACGCCTACTGGCGCGAGCAGGCGCGGATGCTGGTCGGCGCGAACGTGGCGGCCGCGGTGCGAAAGCCAAGAGCGGGCGCCCGCGCCGGCAGGGGGCCCTTCCCGAGCGCGCCGGTCTTCGACCCGCGCGCGGTGCCGCCGGAGCTGCGCTGGTTCCGCAACCGCGCGCTCGTCGCGCGCGGCGAGCAGCTTCTCGAGCTGGTGCGAGCGATGGACGACGTGCTCAACAACACGAGCCTCATCCTCCTGTTCCGGATCGGTCCGCTGAAGCTCCTGTTCCCCGGCGACGCGCAGATCGAGAACTGGAGCTACGCGCTCACGGGGCGCGACGCGAAGAGGAACCGGGAGCTCCTCGGCGGGGTGGATCTCTACAAGGTCGGCCACCACGGCAGCCTCAACGCGACGCCGCGAACGCTGTGGGGGCTGTTCGAGAAGAAGG
The DNA here is from genome assembly GCA_035708485.1 of Anaeromyxobacter sp. Classification (GTDB taxonomy): domain Bacteria; phylum Myxococcota; class Myxococcia; order Myxococcales; family Anaeromyxobacteraceae; genus Anaeromyxobacter. The sequence continues at coordinate 16,102 of DASSSJ010000045.1, forward strand.
GTCCGCAGAAGGCGCTCCGCACCATCGTCTCGACGTTGGAGGACGTGCACGGCCACGAGGAGAAGCGGACGGAGGTCCCGCGGCGGACCCTCGTTGCCGCCTTGAGATCGAACAGCACGTACTTCACGACGCAGTCGTTGAGAGGCGAGCTGTCGCGCCTCGTCGAGATCGAACTCACCGGGAACAGGCCTCGGTTCTCCGCGTGGAAGGCGATCGTTCCGTGAGGCCGAGGCGGGCTGAACGCCGGTTCAGACACGCGGTGGGCTGCGTGCCGCGCTGCGCCGCAGCGGCCACGCGTCCGTGCTCCCGTCGTGCCGCGCGCTACACTCGGTCCGGGGAGGCCCCTTGGAAGTCGAGCTCCTGGAGATCCGCGACTTCCTCGCCGGCGTCCCCCCGTTCGACGCGCTGCCGGCGGAGGCGCTCGAGCGGCTGCCGCGATCGCTCTCGATCCGCTACCTGCGGCGCGGCTCTCCGTTCCCGCCCGCGGGCGCGGACGGCCCCGCCCTGTACGTCGTCCGCCAGGGAGCGATCGAGCTCCGCAGCGACCGCGACGAGGTCGTCGCCAAGTACGGCGAGGGCGACCTCCACGCGGCCGCGTGCGTGGACGATCCGGAGGCGCGCGGGCTCACCGGGTTCGCGGTGGAGGACACGCTCCTGTACCTCGTCCCCTGCGCCGCCGTGGCGGACCTCCGCGCGGCGCACCCGGCCTTCGACCAGCACTTCTCGCGCTCGCTCCGGGACAAGCTGCGCCGGTCGCTCGACGCGCTGCAGTCGTCGCCGGCGCTGGGCGGCGGCCTCCTCGCCGTGGACGTCGGGAGCCTCGTGTCGGCCCCGCCGATCCACGTCGCCCCGGAGACCGCCATCCGCGAGGCCGCGCAGACGATGACCGCGAGGCGGGTCTCCTCCCTGCTCGTGATGCGAGGCGAGAAGCTCGAGGGGATCGTCACGGACCGCGACCTGCGCCGGCGCTGCCTCGCGGAGGGGATCCCGGCCGAGCGGCCGGTCGGCGAGGTCATGACGCCTCGGGTCCAGGTCATCGCCCCGGACGTCCCCGCGTTCGAGGCGCTCCTCGCCATGACGCAGCTCGGGGTGCACCACCTGCCGGTGGTGGACCGCGGCCGGGTCCTGGGCATGGTCACCACCACGGACCTCGTCCGCCACCAGGGCGCGACCACCGTGTACCTGGTCGGCGCCATCCGCCGGAGCGGGTCGGTGGCCGAGCTGGCGCAGGCGACGGCGCGGGTCCCGGAGATGCAGGTGCAGATGGTCGCCGCCGGCGCGACGCCGCGCCACCTGGGGCAGGCCGTCGGCGCGGTCGTGGACGCGCTCACCCGCCGCCTCCTGCAGCTCGCGGAGGCGGAGCTCGGGCCGCCGCCGTGCCCGTACGCGTGGCTCGCCTTCGGCTCGCAGGCGCGCCACGAGCAGACCGTGCTCTCCGACCAGGACAACGGGCTCGTGCTCTCCGACGAGGGGACCGGGCACGACGCCTGGTTCGAGCGGCTCGCACGGTTCGTGAACGACGGCCTGCACGCCTGCGGGTTCCCCCGCTGCCCCGGCGACGTCATGGCGAGCAATCCCATGTGGCGCCAGCCGCTGCGCGGGTGGCGTCACCGCATCGACGGGTGGATCGAGCGGCCCGAGGCCAAGGCGCTCATGCGCGCCAGCCTCTTCTTCGACCTGCGCGCGGCGGCCGGGGAGGAGCACCTCGCGGTCGCGCTGCAGGACCACGTCGTCGCCAGGCTGCGCTCCAACGAGGTGGTCCTCGCCCTGCTCACGGCCAACGCCCTCCGGAACGTGCCGCCCCTGGGCTTCTTCCGCGGGTTCGTGCTGGTCCGCGGGAACGAGCACGCCGACACCCTCGACCTCAAGCGCGGCGGGATGATGCCCATCGTCGAGCTCGCGCGCATCCACGCCCTGGCGGCGGGCTCGACGGCGCTCGGCACCGTGCAGCGGCTGCGCGAGGCGGCCGAGCGGCGGACCCTGAGCCGCGGCGGGGCCGAGGACCTCGAGGACGCCCTCGCGTTCGTCTCGACCCTGCGCGCCCGCCACCAGGCCGAGCAGATCAAGCGCGGGCTGCCGCCCGACAACCACGTGCGTCCCGACGAGCTGTCGCCGCTCGAGCGCAGCCAGCTCAAGGACGCCTTCGCGGTGATCCGCCGCCAGCAGGAGGCGCTGGCCCAGGTCTACCGGGCGAGGTCGTTCGTCTGAACCTCCTCGAGCTCCTCCTCGGCCTCGAGCGCGTCCGCCGCCGCGAGCTGCGCCGCGCTCCGCCGGGGCCGCTCCGCGACTTCCTCTCGGTCCCCTTCCCGCCGCGCGCGAGCGACTGCCGCCGCGTCGGGTTCCTGGCCGTGGACCTCGAGACCACCGGGCTCGATCCGGCGACCGACGAGATCGTGAGCGTCGGGTGGGTGGCCCTCACCGGGGAGCGGATCGACCTCTCGACGGCGGGGCGGCGCCTCGTGCTGCCGACGCGGGCCGTGCCCGAGGAGAGCGCCGTGATCCACGCCATCACCGACGACGTGGCCGCGCGCGGCGCGCCGCCGCCGGTGGTGCTCGCCGAGCTGCTCTCCGCGCTCGCCGGGAGGGTCCTCGTCGCCCACAACGCCGCCTTCGAGCTCGAGTTCCTCCGCCGCGCCTGCGCGCGGGCGTTCGGCGGCCGCTTCCTCTCGCTCGCCGTGGACACGCTCGCGCTGGGGATCCGCCGGCTCGAGCGGCAGGACCCCGTCGTCGTGCGACGCGAGCTGCGGCTCGACGCCCTGCGGCGCCGCCACAACCTGCCTCGCTACCGCGCGCACGACGCGCTCAGCGACGCGCTCGCGGCCGCCGAGCTCTTCCTCGCGCAGCTGGCTCACCTCGGCGGCGACCGGGGCGTCCGGCTCTCGCGGGTCCTGCTGGGCCGGTGAGGAGGCCCTCGGCGGCCGCGTGCGGCAACATGCCGCATGCCCCGGCTCACGGCACCGCGCGCTAGCTCGTGACGGAAGCGCGGCGGGCGTCGGCGAGCGCCCCGAGAGACGCGGAGGACGGGTGAACCGAGGGTATTACGATGAGCGCCACGGCCGCGGCGCGGCATGCGGCCGCCGGGTGACGTGATGTTCCGCGACGGTCGGCTTCGGGCGAGGATTCCGGCGGGCGCGCGAGTGGCGCTCGTCGAGGTCCCGCTCGAAGCGCCGCCGGAGACGGGCGTGCTCGAGGCGACGCTCGTCGTCCCGGAACGCGCGCGGAGCGTCGTCCTCTTCGTCCACGGCGACGTCCCGAGCGCGTGCTGCCCCCGGGACGCTGCGGTCGCGCACGAGCTCGAGCACGCGGGCTTCGCGACGCTCCTCGTGGACCTCCTCACGCCGCGCGAGGCCGACGAGGATGTCGCGAGCGGCCGTCACGCGCTCGACCTGCCGAAGTTCGCGCGACGCCTCGTCGGGATCACGAGCTGGCTCGACACGTTCCCTGCCACGCGCGCGCTCCGGGTCGGCTACTTCGGCGCGGGGACCGGAGCGGTCGCCGCGCTCGCCGCCGCGGCCGAGCTCTCCCGGCGCGTCGAGGCCGTGGTGTCGTGCGGCGGCCGCGTGGACCTCGTCGACCGCTCGACGCTCGCGCACGTGAAGGCTCCCGTCCTGCTCGTCGAGGGCACCGCCGAGGGAAGTCCGCGCGCGTGCGAGAGGGACGAGCGCGTCCTCGGGATGAGCCGGGCGGCGCTCGACGTCCTGCCCTCGGGGCGGCTGGCGGTCGTTCGCGGCGCGACGCACTGGCTGGGGGAGCCCGACGCCTTCGGCGCCGTCGCTCACCTCGCGCTCGAGTGGTTCACGCACCACCTCGCCTCGCCCGCTCCCGTCGAGCCGAAGCTGGCCTAGCGACGCTGCGGCCGCCGCGCTCGAGGATCACGTGGCGGCGGCCGCCTCCCGGAAGATCGCGAAGGCGCTCGTGTAGCCGTGGAGGAAGGTGGTGCCCCCCACGGGCCCGATCTCCCCGTTGCAGAAGAAGCCGCCGAGCGGCGCGGGCCCGAGCCGGTCCTCGAAGAGCGCGGTGTCGTGGTCGGGCCGGCCGAAGAGCCCCGCGCCGCGACCGACGCAGGAGAAGAGGAGCGCGCCAGCCGGAGGCGACCCGGAGGGGCGGTGCTTCCCGAGCATGCGCCGCAGATCGTCCTCCGCGGTCCGGGCGTCCCTGAGGACGAACTGCACGACCATCATCGGCCGGAGCTCCGCGCCGACGGCGATCGCGCCGGTCTCCTCGTCGGCGCCGAGGATGTTCCGGACCAGGAGCTCGCCCGGATCGTACTCCACGCGCTCCGACCTCATCTCGATCCCGAGGAACAGCGAGTGCCGCATCAGCTCGCGATCGCGCACGCCGAGCGAGGCGTGGAGCTCGTGGAGGACCTCGATCGGCGGGCGCCCGTCGAGCTCCTGCAGGAGCTCCCCGACGCAGCGGGTCACGAGCGACGGCGCGCCGATCGGGCGGCAGCCCTGCGCGATCACCGTCTCGACGGCGAGGTCGCCGGAGAAGGCGATCCCGAGCGCGCCGCTGCGGTGGACGTCCCGCCCGAGGAGGAGCCGGTTCTCCCCGGCGCGCCTGCCGCCGCTCGCGAGCCCGCCGAACTTGGGCGCGCCCGGGTAGGCGAGGTCGAGCCCCGCGATCAGCCCGCGCGCGTCCATCGTGAAGGGATCGGCGAGGAGGAGGAGCTTCGGCCGCGCCTCGGGCGCCGCGCCCACGACGGCGTGCCAGGCGCGCGCGCCCCGCTCGGCCCGGGGCAGCGACGTCATCTCGAGATGGAAGGCGGACAGCGCGACCCGGGGCAGCACCGCCGCCGTCAACGAGAGCGCCGGCCCCTCCTCGGCCTCGTGCGCGTCCCCGATGACGCCGGCGGCGGTGCACCCGGCGACGAGCGAGGCGGGGAAGCGCGCCCGCGCGAGGGTGGCGACGCGCTCGAGCTCGCCCGCGTGGTCGCTCGAGGCGAAGACGAGGAGGAGATCGGGCTGGCTCCCCCCGAGCCGCGCCTCGAGCGCCTGCGCCGCGTCGGCGAAGGCCTCCGCGGTGCTCGATCCGCGCGAGAGCGAGGAGGCCCACCTCATCGAAGCTCGATATCGGGGCGCCTCCCGCGGCGCTCGTCTTCCTCCGACGCACGCCTCGGCCCGGGTGGGGGAGAGCAACCGTTTGCCGTCCGCGGTCGCGTCCGGTGCCACGGCCGCCCGGGAAGCGAGCTACGCGGTGACCGTCGCGATCCCCGGCACCGCCGCCGCCGTCCGCCGCTCCTCCGGCCGCGGCTCCACCTCCGGCGGCAGGAGCTTGTAGAGCACCGGCGTCACGACGCGCGTCAGGATCGTCGAGCTGACGAGCCCGCCCAGGATGACGAGCGCGAGCGGCGAGTAGAGCGCGGACCGCTCCAGCGCGAGCGGGACGAGCCCGCCCACCGCGGTGAGCGTCGTGAGCAGGATCGGCACGAACCGCTTCTCGCCCGCCTCCTGGATCGCGTCGTCGAGCGCCATGCCGCGCTCGCGCAGGTGGTTCGTGAAGTCCACGAGCAGGATCGAGTTCTTCACCTCGATCCCCATGAGCGCCACGAACCCGATCATCGCGGTGAAGCTGAGCGTGTACCCGGACAGGAACAGGGCCGCCATGCCGCCGACGATGCCGAGCGGGATCACGGACGCCACGATGAGCGTCGAGCGGAACGTCCGGAACTCGAGCACCAGGATCGCGAGCACGCCCAGGGCCGCGACGATGATGGCGGAGCCGAGGCCGCCGAACGACTCCTGGCGGCTCTCGAACTCGCCCGCGGGGACGATCCGGACGCTCGCCGGCCACGGCTCGTCGTCGAGCCGCGCGAGCACCGCCTTCGTGACGCGGTCGGTGTTGAACCCGTCGCGGACGTCGGCGGTCACCGTGGTGCTGCGGGTCTTGTCGAAGTGGTGGATGCGAGCCGGCGACGGCTCGAGCGCGAGCGAGGCCACCTGGGCGAGCGGCACGGGGCCGCCGGCGCCCTGCACGTGGAGCCGGTCGAGGACGTCGAGGCCGGGGCGCGCGCCGCCGGGGAGCGCCGCGCCGCCCTCGCGGCGGACCGTGAGGCGGATGTCGCGCGCCTCGTCGCTGGTCGCCTCGCGCCACGACCCCGCCACGAGCCCGCCGATCGCGAGCCGCACCGCCCGGTCCACGTCCGGCACGGAGACGCCGACGAGGCCCGCCCGATCGCGGTCCACCCGCACGCGCAGGTCGCTCTTGCGATCGCGGCTCGGGTTCCGGACGTAGCGCGTCCCCTCCGTGCCGGCGAGGATCTCCTCGACGCGCGCGGCCGCGGCGGAGAGCGCCGCCGGGTCGTCGGCGAGGACGCGGATCGCGACCGGCGCGTCGAGCGGCGGGCCCTGCTCGTACTCGCGCACCTCGAGGCGCGCGCCCGCGTAGCCGGAGAGCTCGGACCGGAGCGCGCCCAGCACCGCCGCGGTCCTCGCCGGGTCGCGCGTGTCGAGCTCCGCGAGCACCTCGGCGAAGCCCGCCTTCTCGTTCTGCTGGCCGACGTTGTAGTAGACGGACGGGTTCCCCTTGCCGACGTTGGTCGTCACGCGCCGCACCTCGGGGTGCCGCGCCAGGGCGGCCTCGATCGCGCGGGCGGCGCGGTCGGCCTCGGCGAGGCTCGCCCCCTCGGGCGCCTCGGCGGTGACGCGGAACTGCGGGATCCCGGCCTTGGGGAAGAGGCTGAACCCGATCACGGGCGCGAGCGCGAGCGCGCCCGCGAACAGGGCGGCCGCGATCCCGATGGTCCAGGCGGGCCGCGCGATCGCGCGGTGGAGGACGGGACGGTAGGAGGCCCGGATGCCCCGCTCCATCCAGCGGAAGAAGACGTTGCCGTGCTCCCCCGCGCTCCGGAGGAAGCGCGAGGAGAGGAAGGGGACCACCGTCAGGGAGACGAGGAGCGACGCGAGGATGGTCGCCACCACCGCCACCGGCATCGAGCGGATGAAGAGGCCGGGCGCGCCGGGGAGCGCGAGGAGCGGCACGAACGCGAAGACGAGCGTGGCGGTGCAGCCGAGCACCGACAGCGTGATCTGCCTCGTCGCCTCGATCGCCGCCTCGCGCGGCGGGCGGCCCTCGCGCAGGAAGCGGGTGATGTTCTCGACCACCACCACCGAGTCGTCCACGAGGAGCCCGAGGGCGATCACGAACCCGACGATGGAGAGCTGGTTGATGGAGAAGCCGAGCAGGTGGAGGAGCGTCAGCCCGACCGCGAGCGAGAGCGGGATGGCCACCATCACCACCCCGGAGGCGCGCAGGCCGAGCGGCAGGAGCGTCACGAGCACGAGGAGGATCGCCACCGCGAAGTCGCGCGCGAACCCGGAGAGCCGGTGCTCGACGTTCCGCGTCTGGTCGAACGACGGCTCGAGCGCGACGCCGGGCGGCAGCGACGGGCGGAAGGCGGTCAGGGCCTCCTCGAGCCCCTCCCGGACGGCGAACACGTTCTGCCCCTCCTTCTGGTTCGCGGCGACGAGGACCGCGCGCCTCCCGTCGAACCGGACGAGGTGCGTCGCCTCGCCGTCGCGCTGGGCGACGGCGGCGACGTCGCGGACGCGGGTGGTGCGCCCGTCCACGCTGCGGACCACCGTGTCCGCGATCTCCTCGACCGACGCGTAGTCGCCGCTCGTCTTCACCGAGAGCTGGCGGGCGCCGGCGTCGACGGCGCCGGCGGGGATCGCCTGCGCGTCGGACGCGATGGCCTGGTACACCTCGAGCGGCGAGATCCCGAGCGCGGCCATGCGGCCCGCGTCGAGCGCCACCTGCACCTCCTGCCGCGGGAGCCCGGCGATCTCCACCTTGCCGACGCCGGGGACGCCCTCCATGCGCGCCTTCAGGTCGCGCGCCAGCCGCTCGAGCTGCCGGTAGGGGACGCCGTCGCTCGCGAGCGCGACCTGGAGGATGTTCACGCGCGCGGCGTTGAACTCGTCCACCTGGAGCCGCGCCAGCTCCGCCGGGAGCCGGGAGCGGAGCGCGGTCGTCTCGCGGATCACCTCGTCCCGCTTGCGCGCGGGATCGGCGCCGGCCGGGAACTCGATCTGGATCACCGCGAGGCCGTCGTCGATCGTGGTCTTCATCGACTTCACGTCGTCGAGCGCCTTCAGCTCGGCCTCGATGGGATCGACGACCAGCCGCTCGACGTCGCCGGGGCTCGCGCCGGGGAGCACCGCGACGACCGCGAAGTTCGGGTACGGGAAGGTCGGGTCCTCGGCCTTCGGGATCCCGAGCAGCGAGGAGACCCCGAGCGCGACGAGCGCGACGAAGACGACGAGGGTGAACTGCCAGCGGCGGACGGCGAACTCGGCGACGTGCATGGCCTGCTCCGTGGGGTCCTTCGGGGCCGCGGCCGCTACCGGACCTCGACGCGCGCGCCGTCGGCGAGGCGCGGCGCGCCGTCCGCGACGACCGCCTCGATCCCGGCGATGCCTCCGGCGAGGACCGCGCGGTCGCCCGCGAGCAGCGCGATCCGCACCGGCACGCGCCGGGCCACGCCGCCGTCCACGACGAACACCGCGCCCTCCTCGCCGTCGCCGTCCACCACCGCCGCGAGCGGCACGGCGCCCTGCGCCGGCACGCTCCGGGCGATCTCCACCTTGGCGGTGAGGCCCGACGGGAGCGCGCGCGCCCGCGGATCGTCGAGCGCCACCTCGACCTCGTAGGTGCCGGTCCCCCGCGCCGCGGTCCGGCCGACCTCCGTGACGCGCCCGGAGAGCGGCCGCCCGGGATCGGCGTCGAGCGAGACGGTCGCGCGCGTCCCGGGGCCGACGTCGAGGACGTCGCGCTCGGGCAGCGCGGCGCGGACCACGAACCCGCGGCCCACGCCGGAGACCCGGAGGACGGGCCTCCCGGGGGCGACCACCTCTCCGGGCTCCGCCAGCCGCCGGTCCACCCACCCGTCGTCCGGCGCGGCGATCGTCGCGTGCCGGAGGTTGAACTCGGCCGCGGCGAGCTGCGCCTCGGCGATCGCCTGCGCGGTCCGGGCGTCCTCGGCCGCGGCGCGCGGCGCGCTCTCGGCGGCGACGAGCGACGCGACCCGGACCGCGTCGCGCCGCGCCTTCTCGAGCGCCGCGCGCGCCTGGCGGACGCCGGCCGACAGCTCCGTCGCGTCGAGCCGGGCGAGCACCTGGCCCCGGGCGACGCGCTCGCCGTCGCGGACCTCCACGCGCGCGAGCAGGCCGCCCACCTTGAACGCGAGGTCCCAGCCGTCCTTCGTCGCGACCACGCCCGACGCGCGGATCGGGTGCGCGATCGGCCCGGGCTCGACGCGGGCGAGGCGGACGGGGATCGCCGCCGCGGCCTCGCCGCGCTGGGCGGCCTGGGCGCGCGGCGCGCACGCGGCGAGGAGCGAGGCGGCGAGGGACGGGACGGCGAGGGCGAGGGCGAGGGCGAGGGCGAGGCGGCTCATCGGGCGACTCCTGCGGGCCGGCTGGGTGGCGCCGCGAATGTGAACGGCGCTAACTTGCCATCTCAAGTGAACGATGTCAACATGCAGGCCATGGAGACCCGCGCCCGCGCCCCATCGAGGGCCAGCTACCACCACGGGGACCTGCGGAACGCCCTCCTCCAGGCGGCGCTGAAGCTCGTCGCCAGGAAGGGGGTCGAGGGGTTCAGCCTGCGGGAGGCCGCCCGGGCGGTCGGCGTGTCGCCGGCGGCCGCCTACCGGCACTTCGAGGACAGGTCCGCCCTCCTCGCCGCCCTCGCGATCGAGGGCCTGGCGCGGCTCGCGGTCGAGATGGAGGAGGCGATCGAGCGCGCTCCGGGCACGCCCGGCTCGCCCTCGCGCGCCGCCGCGGAGCTGTCGGCGATCGGGACGGCGTACGTCGAGTTCGCCGTGGCGAACCCGTCGCACTTCCGGGTGATGTTCGGCCCGTGGTGCGAGCACCCGCAGCCGGGGGATCTCCCGCCCGAGAGCTTCTCGCGCGGCCGCGATCCGTTCCACATCCTCGTCGAGACGCTCGACGGCATGGTCCGCACCGGCGCGATCACCCCCGCCGCGCGGGCGGGCGCCGAGATCGCGGCCTGGTCGGCCGTCCACGGGCTCTCCTCGCTGCTCGTCGACGGGGCGTTCGCGCTCGACCGCGCGGAGCGCGCGCAGGCGATGGGCCTCCTGCTGCGGACGCTGCTGCACGGGCTGGGCGCCGCGCCGGCCGTGATCGGCCCGGCGGTGCCGGTACCGACGGTGGACCCGCGCCCCGAGAAGGCGCGCCGGAGGGCGGCGGCGGCGCGGAAGCCTCGCTAGGACCTGGGCCGTGCGGACCCGCCCCGGCGGGCCGTTCGGAACCATGCCCGAGGAGGAATCATGGCCTACGTCGATGGCTTCGTCCTGCCGCTGCCGAAGAAGAACCTCGCCGCCTACCGGCGCCTCGCGCAGAAGGTGGGCCCGCTCTGGCTGGAGTACGGCGCCCTCGAGTACCGCGAGTGCGTCGGGGACGACCTGGACGTGAAGATGGGAAAGCCGTTCCCGCGCCTGCTCAGGCTGAAGCGCGGCGAGACCGCGGTCTTCTCCTGGATCGTGTACCGGTCGCGCGCGCACCGCGATCAGGTCAACGCGAAGGTGATGAAGGACCCGCGCATGGACATGCCGGTCGAGCGCATGCCCTTCGACGTCGCGCGCATGGTCTACGGCGGCTTCGACCTGCTGGTCGATCTCGGCCGGGCGACCGCGCCGCGCCGCGGGTCGCGCCGGCGGGCGCGCGCGGCGAGCCGGAACGGCCCCGTCGCCGCGCCCCGGGGTCAGCCCGCCGCGCCCTGAGGCGGCGGCGCCGAACCGGGGACGGGCGGGGCTCCGACCCGCCGGGACCGAGGTGACCGAACATCCCTAGGCGACCACCGCGCGATCCGTGATCTCGAGGCCACGGTCCAGGATCGCGAAGCCCTCGCGCAGCTCGTCCTCGCCGACGGTGAGCGGCGGGTTCGTGAAGAAGTAGTTCCAGCGGATCATCGTGAAGAGCCCCTCCTGGCGCAGGAAGCGGCCGAGGGCGGCCATCTCGGGCGACGAGCCGTTGAAGGGGGCCATGGGCTCGCGCGTCGTCCGATCGCGCACGAGCTCGACGGCGCCGAACAGGCCGATGGACCGCGTCGCTCCCACCGACGGGTGCTTCGCCTCGAGCTCGGCGAGCAGCGCCTTCAGCGTCGCGCCCATCGCTCGCGCCCGTTCGATCAGGCGGTCCTCGACGTAGACGTCGATCGTGGCGAGCGCCGCCGCGCAGGCGACGGCGTGGCTCCCGTAGGTGAGCCCTCCGGGGAAGACCCGGTCGCGGAAGTGGTCGGCCACGTGGCGGCGCATGCCGACCGCGCCGAGCGGGAGGTACGAGGCGGTGAGCCCCTTCGCCATCGTGAGGAGGTCGGGGACCACCTTCCAGTGGTCCACCGCGAACCACTCGCCGGTGCGCCCGAAGCCGGCCATCACCTCGTCGCAGATGAGCAGGATCCCGTGCCTCGTGCACAGCTCGCGGACTCCCTCCAGGTAGCCGGGCGGAGGAACGAGGATCCCGTTCGTCCCGGTGACCGTCTCGAGGATGAAGCCGGCGATCGTGTGCGGCCCTTCGAGCTGGATCACCTCCTCGAGCGCGGCGAGCGCGGCCGGGGCGTCGTCCCAGCCGCGCTGGATCCCGTGGTAGGGGTCGGGCACGTGGACGACGCCCGGGATCGCGGGCTCGTTCGCCCACCGCCGCGGGTCCCCGGTGAGCGAGATCGAGCCCGCGGTCGCGCCGTGGTACGAGCGGTAGCGCGCGAGGATCTTGTGGCGCCCGGTGAACTGGCGCGCGATCCGGATGGCGTTCTCGTTCGCCTCGGCGCCGCCGTTGGTGAAGAAGAAGACGTCGATGTCCCCGGGGGCGATCTCGGCGAGCTTCGCGCCGAGCCGCGCGCGCGGCTCCGTGGCGAGGGCCGGCGCGACGTACGCGAGCTTCGCCACCTGCTCCTGGATCGCCCGGATGACCCGCTCGTCGCCGTGCCCGATGTTCACGGACATGAGCTGGCTGTTGAAGTCGAGGAAGCGCTTGCCCTCGGGCGTCCAGAAGCAGCTCCCCTTCGCCCGGGCCACCGGGATCGGATCCACCGCCCCCTGGGCGGACCACTCGAACAGCGTGTGCTTCTTCGCGAGGGCGACGATCTCGTCGCCCGTCATCGGACGGGGATCGCTGGGAGTCGGCATCGCAGGATGGTAACCGCGGCGGCGGCTCGCCGGGGGCTCGTCTCGGCGCTCGCGCGCTCCGCGCACGGGGGCGCCGCCCCGACGGCCCGACCGTGGCAGCGCCGCGCCGCTCGCCGGGGCCCCCTCCCGGGCGTGGCGCGCCGGCGCGCGCCGCCTAATCGCGCGCTCGAATCCGACGAGCCGGAGGAGCCACCCATGCAGGCGTCCGTTCCCGAGCAGATGAAGGCAGCCGCGTTCGACCACGTCGGAGGGCCGGAGGTCCTCCACACCGAGACGCTCCCCGTGCCGGAGCCGAAGCCGGCCCAGGTGCTCGTCCGGCTCGACTCGGCGGGGATCGGCGTCTGGGACCCGGAGGTCCGGTCCGGCGAGATCGAGCTGGGCCGGCGCGCGTTCCCGCGGATCATCGGCAACGACGGCGCGGGAGAGGTGGTCGCGGTCGGACCCGAGGTGGAGCGCTTCCACGTGGGAGATCGCGTGTACGCCTACTCGTTCGACGGCGGGTTCTACGCCGAGTACGTCGCGCTCCACGAGTACGAGATCGCGCCCATCCCGGAGGGCCTCACCGCGGAGGAAGCGGGCGCGCTGGGCGCGGACGGGGTGACGGCGCTGCGCGGCCTCGAGGATCGGCTGCACCTCGCGCCGGGGCAGGCGCTCATGGTGTACGGCGCGAGCGGCGGGATCGGGCACATCGCGGTCCAGCTCGCGAAGCGGCTGGGCGCGCGGGTCCTCGCGGTCGCTTCCGGACGGGACGGCGTCGAGCTCGTGCGGCGGCTCGGGGCGGACGCCGCCGTGGACGGCAAGCGGGACGACGTCGCGCGAGCGGTCCGCGACTTCGCGCCCGGGGGGCTCGACGCCGCGCTCGTCCTCGTCCACGGCGAGACCCTCGCGCCGGCGCTCGCGCTCGTGCGGCGGGGCGGGCGCGTCGCGCATCCGAACGGCGTCGAGCCGGCGCCTCGCGCGCCCGAAGGCGTGGCGCTGCTGGCGTACGACGGCGAGCCGGGCCGCGAGGCCCTCGAGCGGCTCAACGAGCTGATCTCCGCCGGACCCTTCCACGTCGAGCTCGGGAAGGTGTACCGGCTCGAGGACGCCGCCCAGGCGCATCGCGAGATCGCGCGGCACCACCTCGGCAAGCTCGCGTTCCGCATCCACTGATCCCGGGCGCCTGCGAGCGGGGCCTGTTGCCCCGCGGCACGGCCGCGCCGGGTGGGGCGCGCCGCAAGCGCCCGATCTCGCTCGCGACTCGCCGCTGGCGCGCAAACTGCTCCAGGGCGTCGTCGTGGTGCGGCGGCGCCCGAGCACCTCGGGGGCGCCTGGAGGACGCAATGCGACACCTGATCGTTGCCCTGACGCTGCTCGGCTCCGCGACCACGGCGCGCGCCCAGGTCAGCGTCCATCTCGGGGTCGGCGTGGCGTTGCCGAGCGTGCAGATCGGCGTCCACGTCCCGGCGTACCCGCGGCTCGTCCGGGTGCCCGGGTATCCCGTGTACTACGACCCGCGCGCGACCTCGAACTACTTCTTCTACGACGGCGCGTACTGGGTCTTCGCCGGAGACACCTGGTACGTGAGCAGCTGGTACGCCGGCCCGTGGTACGCCGTCGCGCCGGACGTGGTGCCGGTGTACGTGCTGCGCGTGCCGGTGCGCTACTACCGCGTGCCCCCGCCGTACTTCCGCGCCTGGCGCGCGGACGGGCCGCCGCGCTGGGGCGAGCGCTGGGGCCGCGACTGGGAGCGCCGCCGCGCGGGATGGGACCGGTGGGACCGCCGCTCCGTCCCGCGGCCCGCGCCGCTTCCCGCGTACCAGCGGTCATACCAGGGCGACCGCTATCCGGCCGCGGCGGAGCGGCAGCACGCGATCCGGGCGGCGCGGTACCCGTACCGCCCGCGCGAGACCGTGACGCGGCAGCACTACGGCGCTCCGGGCCGCGGGCGCGCCGAGCGCGAGCGGTAGGCGCGGGCGGCGGAGGCGCGGCGGAAGCTCGCCTCCTCGAGCGGCGCACGGATCCCCTCGCGCCGCGACACGCCCCTCGCGCTCGACGCTCGCTGCGCGCGGCGCCCGAGCAGCCGGCCGGGCTCGACGAGCCCTCGAGGGACCCCGGGGCGCCGTCGTGATCTCGTGTCCGTCCGCGACGTATGATCCGCGTCTCCCGGGGACGGCTCGAAGATGCTCCAGCTCCTCCTGACGCCGCACGACGGCGGCACCGCCTGGCGTCACGCCCTCGCCCCGGGCGAGGCGCGCGCCGGGTGGGAGAGCGTCGGGCCGTACGGGCTCGCGAAGCGGGTCGGGCGGCTCCTCGGCTTCCCCGCGGAGCCGGCCGCGGCACCCGAGCGCGTCGCGGCGTTCGTCGCGCGGCTCGATCGCGACGACGACGGGAAGCGCGCCTACTCCGCCTCGCGGCAGGCGGATCCCTTCGGCGTCGCCTCCTTCCTCCTGGGCGCCCGCGATCGCCTGCGGCTCGCCGGGTGGACGGGCGCGGCGCTCGCGGGGAGCGACCGGCTGGCGGACGTCTCCCGGCTCGAGGCCCGCCCCGAGCCGCTGCCGCCGGGGCTGCCCGATCTCCTCGCCCGCCTCGCCGCCGAGCTTCGCCGGGCCGGCCGGGTCCCTGCGCAGATCGCGGTGACGCTCTCGGCGCCGCGCGAGGCGTTCGCCCCGCTCGTGCTGGCGCTCCTCGACGCGCTCGCCGCGGCGGGCGCGACCGTGACCGGTGCGACCCCGGACGCGCCGCTCGCGCCGGCCGGGACCGACCTCGGGCGCCTGCAGCGCGCGCTCGTCGATCCCCGCGCGCCCGCCGCGAGGCTCTCCGGCGACGGGTCGGTCCTCCTGCTCGAGGCCGACACCGCGCTCGAGGCCGCCGAGCTCTGCTCCGACTTCCTCCGCGGCGGCGCGCTCGACGCGACGACGCTCCTCGCCGCGGCCGAGCCCGACGTCCTCGACGCGGCGCTCGTGCGGCAGGGGCTCCCGGCGGTCGGCCTCTCCGTCGCCTCCCGGCTCCGGCCCCACCTCCAGGTCCTCCCCCTCCGGCTCGCCCTCGCCTTCTCCCCGCAGGAGCCGTTCCGCGCGGCCGAGCTGCTCGTGCTGCCCGGTGGCCCGCTCCCGGGGTTCGCGCGCGCGCGCCTCCTCGACGCGCTCGGCGAGATGCCGGGCGTGTGGAGCCCGGCCTGGCGGGACGCGGTCGCCGCGATCGGCCAGGAGGCCGCCCGTCGCGCGAGGGAGTCCGACGAGACCGAGGCCGACGCCGCCGCCGAGGGCGCACGGCTCCGGGAGCGCATCGACGCGTGGTTCGGCGGCGAGCTCGCAGACGCAGGGGTGGGCCTGCCCGTGCCGCGCGCCGCCGCGATCGCGAGGGACGTCGCGGCGTGGCTGCGCTCCCGCGCCGCGCCGGCGGACCGCGCCGCGCGCGGCGCGGCGACGCCCGGCGCGAACGGGGACGCCGGCCGCCGCGGCGGCGATCCGCACGAGCCGGCCGAGCGCGGCGAGGACGCCGCGCCCTGGGCCCACGCCGCCGCCGTGGCGCGCACCTTCGAGCGGATGCTCCTGTCGCGTCCGCCCGGCGAGCGCCTCCGCCCGGTGGCGCTCATGCAGCTCCACGCCCTCGCCGTCGGCGCGGGGTCGGAGCGCGCGCCGTGGCCCGCGCAGGCGGGTCGTCCGGCCGTCGCGCTCCTGGCGGCGGACGTCCTCCCGGGCGCGCGCCGCGTGATCTGGTGGGGCTTCGTCCAGGACGTCGAGGTCGGCGACGCGCCGGACGCCTGGTCCGAGCCCGAGCGCGCGGCGCTCGCGGCGGCCGGCGTGACGCTCCCCGCGCCGGGCGCGGCGCGCGCGGTCGAGGCCTGGTCGTGGCGGCGGGTCGTGCTCGCCGCGCGCGACGGCGTCGCGTTCGTGCGCTGGCGCCTCTCCGGCGCGGAGGTGCTCCAGCCGCATCCGTTCCTCGACGAGCTCGAGACGCGGGCGGCGGGCGGCTCGCTCGCGGCCTGCACCGTGGGCTCGGAGGCCGCCCTCGCGGGCCGCGCGGCGCCGTGGCCGCCCCGCACCGTCGCCGTCGATCCCGCGCGGCCGATCCGGCCGCGCACCCTCTGGCGCGTGCCCGGGATCGCGCTCTCGGGGACGCAGTCCGCGACGCAGCTCCGCGCGCTCCTCGGCTGCCCGTTCCACTGGGCGCTCGAGTACGCCGGCGACCTCCGCCCCGGCCGCGCCCTCGACCTCCCGGAGGGGAGCCAGCTCCTCGGCGACTTCGCGCACCGGCTCCTGCAGGACCTCCTCCTCGGCCCGGAGCGCCTCTCCCTCGACTCGGCCACCGAGGCGGACGCGCGCGCCCGGGTGGAGCGGGCCTTCGACGCCCGCGTCGCCACCGAGGCCGCGCCGCTCGTGCTCCGCGGGAGCGAGCTCGAGCGCGAGCGCGGCCGCCGGCTCGTCGGCCGCGCCGCCGCGGCGCTGGTCCGGCACCTCCGCGCCGGCGACTGGGTCCCGGTCGCCGCCGAGCAGGAGCTCGCGGGCGAGTTCCAGGGCCACCCGCTCGCGGGCTTCGCGGACCTCGTCGTGGAGCGCCGGCGCGACGGGGCGCGCGCCGTCATCGACCTCAAGCTCTCCGGGTTCGACTACCGGCGGACCGAGCTCGAGAGCGGGCGCGGCCTCCAGCTCGCGCTCTACGCGTCGATGCTCGGCGGCGGGGGCGGGAGGCTCCCGCCGGCCGCGTACCTCATCCTCCAGGACGGCGAGCTCCTCACCGTCACGCCGCAGGCGTTCCCGGGCGGCGTCGCGGTGGAAGGCCCGTCGCTCGAGGAGAGCCTCTCGATCGCGGGCGGCACGCTGGCGCTCTGGAGGAAGGCCTTCGAGGCGGGCTGGGTCCCGGCCACGATGAGGAAGAGCGGCTGGGAGGACGACGTCGCCGCGATCGTCGGCCCGATCCCGGGGCCGAAGGACCCCGGTCGCTACCCGCCGCAGTGCGAGTTCTGCCGGTTCACGGCGCTGTGCCGGGTGCAGCTCGGCGCGGAGGAGCTGCCGTGAACGGCGACCTCGTCAGCGCCGGCGCGGGCACCGGCAAGACCTACACGCTCGCGAAGCGACTCTACGAGGAGCTCGACGCCGGCCGCGTCCGGCCGGAGGGCGTCGTCGCGTTCACGTACACGGTGAAGGCGGCGCGCGAGCTCGAGAGCCGCATCCGCAAGCGCCTCCTCGGCGCCGGCAAGGTCGAGCTCGCCGCCCGCGTCCGCGACGGCTACATCGGGACGATCCACGCCGTCTGCCAGCGCCTCGCGCGCGAGTTCGCGCTCGAGGCGGGGCTCTCTCCGTTCCTCGACCCGATCCCGGAGCCCGAGCGCCGCAAGCTCCTCGCGCTCGCCCGGGCGGGCGTGCTGCGCGGGCGCGAGGTGCGCCTGAACGAGCTCGCGGAGCGCCTCGCCGTCCAGGACTGGGGCGAGCCGCTCCGGAAGGTCGTGGACGCCGCCCGCCAGAACGGGCTCGGGGCCGCGGACCTCCGCGCGTCGGCGACGCGGAGCCGCGAGGGGCTGCTCCGCCTCCTCGGACCGGCGACGCTCGACGAGGCGATCTACCTCGCGGGCCTCCGCGCGCCGCTCGCCGCGCTGCTGCGGGCGCTCGAGTCCGACGCCGAGGGTGGGGCCGCCACGGCGCGGGAACGGCTCGCGGGCGCGCGCCGCCTCGAGGCCGCGCTCGCGGCGGGGCGCCGCCCGACCTGGAAGGCGCAGGTGCAGCTCGCGAACGCGGTGGACATGAGGAGGCTCGCCGCCGCGGCCGCGCCGTTCCGGGAGCACGTGGCGCGCCACCTCGAGTGCCGCGGCTTCCACGACGACCTGCTCGAGCTCCAGCGCGTCCTGTTCGAGGTCGCCGCCGACACGCTCGACGCGTTCGCGGAGGAGAAGAGGGCCGCCCGGGTGGTGGACTTCGGGGACATGCTCGCGCTCGCGCACGACCTCCTCGGGCGACCGGCGGTCCAGGCGGCGCTCCGCGACCGGCTCGACCTCGTGCTGGTGGACGAGGTGCAGGACATCTCGCCGCTCCAGCTCGCCGTCGTGACCGCGCTCGGCGCGCTCGCCAGGAAGAGCGTGTGGGTGGGGGACCGGAAGCAGGCGATCTTCGGCTTCCAGGGCTCCGACCCCGAGCTCATGACCGCCGCGATCGACGCGGTGCTCCGCGGCCGCGCGCCCGAGATCCTCGGGACCTCCTACCGGTCCCGCGTCGCGCTGGTCGAGGCGGCGTCGGAGCTGTTCGCCGGCGCGTTCGCCGGGCAGGGCATCCCGCGCGAGCAGGTCGTGCTCGCGCCGGAGAAGCCCGACCCGCCCGGGCTCGCCGGCCAGGCGCCCTTCGCGTGCTGGCGCTGGACCGGCGGGCGCCCGAGGGACGGCGAGCCGGCGCGCAGCGAGGCGCACGCGATCGCGGAGGCGGTCGAGAGGCTCCTCGCGACCGAGCCGCCGATCCAGGTGCGCGAGCGGGTCGAGCGGGGCGTCGATCGGCTCCGGCCGGCGACGGCGCGCGACGTGGCGGTGCTCGCGTTCCGGAACGGGCGCTGCTCCGACGTCGCGACCGCGCTGCGCCAGCGCGGCATCCCCGCCCGCGTCGCGACCGCGGGGCTGTCGGAGACGCCCGAGGGCCGGCTCGCCCGCGCGGCGGTGGCGCTCCTCGCCGACCCGCGCGACGGCGTCGCGGCGCTCGAGGTGAGCTGGATCTCCGGGACCGGCGCGAGCGACCCGGACGGCTGGCTCTCCCGCCACCTCGCGACCGTGGCGGCGTGGCGCGCGCGGCGCGCGGAGGCCGTGGCCGCGGGGACGCCCGCGCCGCGGCGCCCGCTCGCCTTCGCCGACGACGCGCGCGTCGAGGCGCTCCGCGCCGCGTCCCGGCGGGCCGGCGCGCTCTCGCCGTCCGAGGCGTTCGACCTCGCGCTCCGCGCGGGCGGGCTGCCGGAGCTGCTGCGGTCCTGGCCCGAGCCCGCGCAGGCGCTCGCGAACCTCGAGGCCCTCCGCGGCGAGGCCCGCGTCTACCAGGACCTGTGCGCGGCGCGCCGGACCGCCGCGACCGCGCTCGGCCTCGTGGAGCACCTCGGGAGCCTCGCCGGAGGCGAGGACGAGAACGCCGACCGCCAGGCGACGCCGACGGCCGACGACGCGGTCACGGTGAGCACCTGGCACCGGTCGAAGGGGCTCGAGTGGCCCATCGTGATCCTCTCCGACCTGAACCACGGCCGGGACCGGAGCGTCTTCGATCCGACGACGGTGGCCGCGCCCGCGTTCGACTTCGCGGCGCCGCTCGCGGGGCGCTGGATCCGCTTCTGGCCGTGGCCGTACGGCGACCTGTCGAAGGACCTCGCGCTCGCGGACCGCGCGGCGGTCATGCCGGAAGGGGTCGAGGCGGAGGCGCGCGAGCGGCGCGAGCGGGTGCGGCTCCTGTACGTCGGGTTCACGCGGGCGCGCGACCTCCTCGGGTTCGTCTCGGAGGCGGGGAGCGACGGGCCGAGGACGAAGGCGCTCGATCCCCTCCGGGACGGCGCGGGCGTGCCGCGGATCTCGATCCCGTTCGAGCGTGCGGTGGGGCTCGCGAAGGTCGAGGTCGGGAAGGCCGCCTGGCCGTGCATGGTCGGCGAGCTCGCGGCCGTGCCGCCCGGCGCGCTCCGCGGCGCGCGGAGGCCGGCGCCGTGGTACGCGCCGGGCCCGCCGCTCGTCGTGCCCCCGGAGATCGTGAACCCCTCCGGCGAGCCGTTCCCGGTCTCCGCGACGGTGAAGGGCGTCGCCCCGCTCGGAGCGCGCAGCGCGCTCGCGAGCGCGCCGGACATGAAGGCGGTCGGCGACGCGGTCCACGGCTTCCTCGCGGCGGACCCGGGGAGCGATCCGGCCTCGCGCCGCGAGCTCGCGAGGCGGATGCTCGACGGGCACGGCGTCGCGGCGGCGCTCGCGCCGGACACGCTGCTCGCGGCGGGCGATGCGCTGCGCGCCTGGGCGGAGGCGCGCTGGCCGGGCGCGACCTGGCACCGCGAGTGGCCGCTCCGGGCGCGGCTCGACGGCGCGCCGCCGCGGCTCCTCGTCGGCGAGGCGGACCTCGTGCTCGAGACGGCGCACGGGTTCGTGCTCGTCGACCACAAGTCGTTCCCCGGCAGCGCGGCGGAGCGCGACCGGCGGCTCGTCGAGGAGTACGCGCCCCAGCTCGCGTGGTACGCGCGGGCGCTCGAGCGCGCCCTGGGAAAGCCGCTCCTCGGCGCGTTCGTCCACTTCCCGCTCCGGGCGGAGATCGCGGAGGTCGGGCTGGGCGCGAAGGCGTAGTCGCGCCGCTCCGGCCGGATCGGCGCGCGCGCGAAGTCCCGTGTCCATGTGACGCACGGCGCGCCGCCGGGCCGATCCCCCGTCGCCGGCGACCGACCGCGCGCCCGCGCGCCGTCCCTCGTCCATGAGACAGCCCGCGCGCAACCCGGCGCGGCGACGGGTCTCGCCGCACGCGATTGACGCACCGTGACTATTCACGGTCTGCTTACACACACTCATCGTACGATGGTTGGACCCTCGTTCGTGGCTCGCGAACGGCGACACGTCGCGCGAGAGTACGCGCCTCACGCAGCGCCACATCGCCGGAACGCTTTCTCGCTTCTTCTCGGGGGTAGATCATGAGGAACGTGAAGCCGACCGTGTCGCGGGGCGTCGCCCTCGCGACCGTGTGTCTCGTGGCAATCGCCGCAGCGTGCAGCGACCGACCGGCCGCGCGGCGGCAGCAGGGCGTTCGCCTGGACCGGACGGTGCCGCCGGTGTCGCGCGACGCGCTCCTCGTGACCGGCGAGAAGGAGCGCGTCTCGTCGGACAACGCGCTCCTCCGGGCGCTCGAGCTCGGGGGCTTCGCCGTCGACGTGACGGACGCCGCGAGCGTCGCGCTGGAGACGGTCTCGGACCGCTCGCTCGTCGTGGTCTCGCAGACGGTGACGTCCGCGCCCGCGGCCCTCGCCGAGTCCGTGGCGCCCGTCGTGGTGCTCTCGCGATCGGCGGCGATCGACCTCGGGCTGGGCGCGGTGGGTTTCGACCCCGAGCGGGGGAAGAGCGTCACGGTGATCGGCGGCTCGGCGCTGGCCGCAGGGCTCGACGGACACGTCTCGCTCTACAAGTCGCTCCGCCCGGTGGGGGCCGTCGAGGCGGCGCCGTCCGCGATCACCGTCGCACACCGGATCGGCGAGCCGCGGAAGGCCGTCCTCTTCGCGTACGAGCGCGGCGCGCGCACGGCGCGCGGCGCCGCGCCGGCGCGGCGCGTCGGCTTCCTCGCGAGCTTCGCCGTCCCCGGCGCCGTCACGCCGGAAGGCGAGGCGCTGCTCGCCGCGGCGCTCCAGTGGGCCGCGCGCCCGCGCGCCGTGCTCGTGGCCGACCCGGCCTCGAGCGAGCCCGGCGACGCGCTCGTCGCCGAGCGGCTCCGCGCGATGGGGCTCGACGTTCGCCTCCTCGACCCCGCGGTCCGGAAGCTGCCGCCCGCCCGGACGTCCGACGCGTGGCTCGTCTCGACCACCGCCGCGGCCGCGGCGCTCGCGCCGGATCTCGCCGAGCTCGCCGCGCCGATGCTCGTCGCGCAGCCGGAGCTGTTCCAGCCGCTCGGCATGGTGGCAGGCGCCGCGGACTCCGGGTTCGTTCCGGACGGCACCCGCGTGACGCTCCCGAGCGCCAGCCACGCGCTCGCCGCGGGGCTCACCGGAGAGGTCCCCGTCGTGACCCGCCCTGCTCGGCTCGCCTGGGGCGCCCCGCTCCCGTCGGCGGTGTTCGCTGCCGAGGTGGCGCAGGGCAAGGCGGGCATCTTCGCGTACGAGGCGGCGGCGATCCCGAGGAGCGGGTCCGACCAGAACGTCGCCACCCGCGGCCGGCGCCTGGGCTGGCTCGGCACCCCGGAGGCGTTCGCCGCCATGACGCGCGGCGGATGGGCCCTCTTCGACGCCGCGGTCGGCTGGCTCCGGCGGGCCCCCGGCGCGGCCGAGCCCCAGCCGCTGCAGGCCTGCCTCGGCCTGCCCGCCGAGGCGAGCGGTGGCGGCTCCGCGGGCGACGGCAGGACGCGCGTCGCGATCACGAGGGGCGTGCAGACGGCGCTGGAGGGCGGCAGGAAGACCATCGACCTCGGCGGGCCCAGCGTGCTGGAGGTCCCGGCGACGCTGGCGCCGGTGATCGGGGATCCGAACGCGATCGTCGAGCTCACCTTCTCCGGGACGGCCTGCCGGCGGTCGCAGGCGGACGCGCCCGACGCCTGGACGGCCGTCGGCGGCGGGGACGTCACGTGCCGCTACCGCCTGGCATCCTCCGGCGCCTCGGTGACGATCTTCCCGCAGAGCGCGCTCGTGCAGTGCACGGGCGGCGTCGTGGCGTACGACCAGCTCGTGGCGACGGCGCTCGAGGTCGAGATCGTCGGCTCGCCGCAGGCGGCGGTCGCCTCGATCGACGTGCCGGGGCCGAACAGCGGCTACCTCGACGATCCGATGTCGCCGGAGGAGACGTACGCGGTGCGCGCCGGCTTCGACTGGAGCGCCACGCAGCCGGTCCCCGAGACGAACGCCGACGGCCACCCGACCGTCTGGTACGCCCTCGTCTACCTGCGCTCGGACGCGAACCGCGAGGCGCTGAGGCGGCTCGACCTGTTCCACCGGCCGCTGCCCCTCTTCGCGCACGAGCTCGAGCGCTGGCGCGGCCGCCAGGGCTTCATCCGTCACCGCGGCGACGGCACGGGCGCGTTCGTCTACGCGCTCGTCCCCGGGGCCGTCTACAACGCGATCCGTTCGTACGCGCTCCAGGGGCACCCGATCTTCGACGCGGTCGTCCTGCAGGAGACGCCCTCGTACGCGCGCGACGCGCTCGGGGCGATCACGTACGACCAGGTCGCGAACGCCTATCCCGAGCGCGCGGCAGCGGCGCCGACGGCGCTCCGCCGCGCGCAGGCGGCGCTCACGGACGGCGACGTCCTCGAGGCCGTCGCGGACCTCGCGCGCGCCGTCAAGTACCTGCTGATGGAGGGCGTCGGAGAGGTGGCGAAGTGGGACGAGGGGTCGGTCACGATGCAGATCGTCACGGACCTGCGGAACGCGGATCCGGGGTTCGGAGGGAGCCTCTCCCAGGCCACGATCCACTCCGACCCGACGACGCCCATGGTGAGGCCCTGGTCGGCGGACGGCAGCGCCGTCACCCTCTCGCACGTCCCGGTCATGCTGATCGGCGACTATTCCGTCCTCGGGCTGCCGATGATGTTCTCGGGCGAGACGAGCGCGTCGGGCGTCGCCTCGATCGACGTCGCCATCGGGCAGGCCGTCTCGATCTGCTTCGAGATCGAGAACGACGCGGTCGAGCTCCGCGAGACGTTCCTCCCGATCGAGTACTGCCACTTCGTCGGCACCTCGGCGTACGAGGGGATGGGCGCGTTCCAGGTGGCGATCCAGAACGGCTACTTCAACATCCTCGCGCAGGGCGCGGAGGCGCGGCAGTTCCTCCAGGCGACCATCGGGAACGCCCCCGGGAAGACGAAGATCATCACCGGCGACCTCGTGGACTGGTTCACGCGGGTGAACGGCGGCAGCCAGGCGTTCGTCCCCTGCTTCACGTATGGTCAAGGCACGTTCATCAACGTGCTCTTCGCGACCGGGACCGTGGCGACCATGACCGCGCTCAGCTGGTGCCCGCCGCTCGCGATCGGCGCCGGGCTCACGCTCGAGGGGTACCGCGCGACGCTCGCGCAGAACGACATGTTCGTCCTGGGCGCGCCGAACAGCGACGCCGCCATCTCGCGCGGCGTCTTCTCGCACGAGTACGGCCACCTCGCGCTCTGCAAGATGATCGACGAGACCGGCAGCGAGGCGTATGAGGGCGCGGTGATGGCGCGGATGCTCCACGACACGGAACGGGACAACGAGCCCGGCTACCTCAACGAGGCCTGGGCGGACTTCTTCGCGAGCCAGCTCGTGGGCGGCGTCGACTACTTCTACCTCGACGGGATGGTGGAGGCGGCGCCGATGTTCTACGCCGCGGGGCGCGGGTCGGACCTGGACACGAACGCGAGCGACGCGGGCACCTTCGACGACCAGATCGCCCGCATCACGACGATGCTGCACGACGCGTTCGACCGCGACCCGCCCTACACCAGTGGATTCCACTCCGGAACGCCGTGGGCCCAGCTGGGATCGAGGCTCGTCCACGCATCGCCCTGGAACCGCGCCACGTTCGGCGACGAGGCGATCGCCCTGCCGGCCGAGGTGCTGCCCGACCTGATCGGCGCGTCGGCGCTGGGCAGCCTCAGCGAGGCGAGCCTCGTCTTCACGCTCGACCTGCTCTCCGCGCTGGCGGGGTACGACGCGTGCCAGCGGTGCGAGCTCTACGCCCAGCACCGGCCCGGAGGTCCGACGACCGGCAAGGGCGAGATGTGGGAGTTCTGCCGGACGACGGAGATCAACGATTGGATGATCGAGGGCATGCCGGATCCGGCGGACCCCGCGTCCTGCAACTACCAGCCGCCGCCGTGCACGCCCGTCTACGCCTGCATCGACGGGGACGGCGACGGCTACTACTGGTGCGACGACGCGTCCCCCGCGCGCCAGCGGTGCCAGGAGGACCTCGCGGGCGGCTGGGTCCCGAAGACCTCCGGGATGCCCTGGGAGCCGACGTGGTGCAACGCGGACGCCGCGCGTCATCCGGACGCGGCGCTGGTCTGCGGCCAGGACGCGAACTGCGACGGGAGCGCGGACAAGGCCCAGGGCTGGAGCTGCACGGGCGTGGACGGCGACGAGTGGACCGTGGAGGATGGCGGCTGGGTGAGCACCGCCTGCGGCTCGCAGCGCGGAGATCGGAAGTGCAACATCGATACCGGCTGCATCCAGACGGTCACGCTCCCCACGGCGCGGATCTGGACGGGATCGTCTTCGGTCTTCCATCACCGCTCCGACTGCGAGGGCTACGCGAGCGGTGACCACTACGTCATCCCCGCGCAGCACGACACGTGCTGGGCGCAGTACGGGCCGTACATGAACAACCTCGCCTCCGGCGCGTACAACGTCGGCTTCCTCGTCGACGCATATGGGCACGGCGCGTACGCGACGTTCGACGTGGCGCGGAGTCTCGGGACCGTCATCAAGTCGACGGGCAAGGTGGAGATCGAAGGCGACGCCGGCCACGCTTGTTACGTCGTCTGGGACGTCGGCCTCGGTACGTGCGACCAGCTCGAGTTCCGGGTCGAGTACAACAGCGCCTCGTGGAGGGAGACGGCGCACACCCTCGTGATCCTCGGCACCGCCGTCGTGCCGGGAGATCAGGATCCGTGCACCCCCCTCTGCACGGCGCACGGCTGTCCGTGATTCCAGCGCGCTCCGCGGCCGCGCCTGCCTCGCCGGCGGGCGCGGCTACGCGGTCGGCGCGCCGGCGGTCCCGCCCCGCCGCCCGAGGAGCGCGTGCAGGCCGACCCCGCCGAGCGCGGTCGCGACGCCCGCCCACGACGCGGCGGGGTTCTCGACGAGCGCGTGGACGATCATCCAGGCGGAGAGCGCGAGGAAGAGCAGCGGCGTCGCGGGATATCCCCAGGTGCGGATCGGCCTCGCGAGCCCGGGCTCCCGCCGGCGCAGGACGAGCACGCCGAGCACCGTGAGCCCGGCGACGAGCGACAGCGTGAACCCGACGTAGAGGAGCAGGGCGGCGAACGTCGAGGTCGCGATCATCGCGAGCGCCGTCGCCGCCTGGAACGTCACCGCGACGACCGGTCCCCCGCGGCGCGTGCGCCGCGCGAGCAGCGCGAGCCGCGGGTGGTCGCGCCCCATCTGCTCGTACACGCGCGGCCCCGCCATCAGCATCGCGCTCACCGACGCCGCCAGCGCGAGCGCGACGAGCGCCGACAGGGCGGTGCCCGCGCGCGCCCCGAGGAGCCTCGCCGCGGCGACGTGGCCGACCTGCACGACCCCGGCGAGGTCGCCGGGAGGCGCGGCGGCGAGGAACACCACGTTGAGCGCGAGGTACAGCGCCATCACCGCGGCGGTGCCGACCAGGAGCGCGCGCGGCACCGTCCGCGAGGGCTCCCTCACCTCGCCCGCGAGGTAGACGGCGGCGTTCCACCCGCTGTACGCGAACGAGACGTAGACGAGGGCCACGGCGAACGCGGGCGTGACCGCCGCCGCGAGGGGCGCTCCGCCTGCCGGGGCGAGCCGCGTCGGGTCGCCGCGCGCGAGGCCCGCCGCGACGAACGCGGCGACGAGGGCGAGCTCGAGCGCGGTCACCGCGACCTGCACGCGCCCGCCGAGCCGGGCGTGGGTCGCGTGCGGCACCGCCGCCGCGGCGACGAGGGCCGTCGCGGCCACGGTGGGCGACGTCCCGGGGACCACCGCCGAGAGGTAGTGACCGAACGCCAGCGCCGACGCCGCGAGCGGCGCCGAGAACCCGACCACGAGCGAGACGAGCCCCGCGGCGAACCCGACGGCGGGGTGGTAGATGCGGGAGAGGAGCTGGTACTCGCCGCCGTTCCTCGGGAGCGCCGCGCCGAGCTCGGCGTACGAGAGCGCGCCGCACAGCGCGAGGACGCCCCCGACGAGCCACGCCAGGAGCACGGCGCCGGGCGATCCGAGGTCGCGCAGGAGCAGGCCGGTCGTGGTGAAGACGCCGGTCCCGACCATGCTCGCGACGACCACCGCCGTCGCCGTGAGCGCCCCGACGTGACGCTCGCCGGCTGCGGCGGATGTCGTCTCGCCCGCCATCGCACGGGGCGGCGCGCCTAGGAGCTCGCCGCATCGGCACGAACCGCACGGGCAGGAGGCGCTCCTCGCGGCGGCCTCCCCCCGTCTTCGTGACGAGCACGAGCTCCTGGACGTCGTCCGCGCCCCCCTTCGGATAGATGACCCGGCCGCCCTCCGCGAGCTGCTGCCAGAGCGGCTCCGGGATCGCCTCGGCCGAGCAGCTCAGCACGATCGCGTGGAACGGCGCCTTCTCCGGCCAGCCGGCGAACCCGTCGCCCCAGCGCAGGTGGACGTTCGGGTAGCCGACCTCGCGGATCGTGACGACGCTGCGGTCGTACAGCTCCTTCTCGAGCTCGATGCCGTACACCTCCGCGCCGAGCAGCGAGAGCACCGCCGCCGCGTACCCGGATCCGGACCCGACCTCGAGGATGCGCTCCGGCCCGCGCAGCTGCAGGGCCTCCGCCATGAACGCGACGACGTACGGCTGGCTGATGGTCTGGCCGCGGCCGATGGGGAGCGGCCCGTCCGCGTAGGAAGACGGGCGGAAGGGCTCGGGGACGAACCGATCGCGCGGGACCTTCCGCATCGCCTCGAGCACGCGCGCGTCGCGGATGTCGCGCGCCGCGAGCTGCTCGCGGACCATCGCCTCCCGCTGCGCCTCGAACGTCGCCTGCGCGGCCGGCCCGGGGGGCGGGCGCTGGGAAGACCCGTGCTGCTGGCAGCCGCCGACCGCGGCCGCGACCGCCAGCCCGATCACCGCCGCCGCACCGTTCATTCGGAACCCTCCTCCGGACATTCTTCTCCGTCGCGGCCCTCGACGCTCGTCCTTCCGGCGCGGCGGAGGGGCGTGGCGTCGCGCGCCGGCGCCGGGCGGCCGCGACACGGTCTCTCCGCGTTGCTTGGCGAGCCAAGGTTCGCCACTTCAGCCGCGCACCCCCGACGGAGTACGATGGCTGCCCGGGACGGAGGTCGGCAGCCTTGGCGCGTGCCGCGGTCTGGCTGGGACACCTGGTGATCGTCGGCGCGGCGGCGGCGGCCGCCGTCTTCGCGGTGGCCCTCCTCTCCGGCTCCTCCCCGGCCGTCCACGTCGCCCTCCCGCGGTTCTTCCCCTTCGCCGCGATGTCGCTCGCGGTGGACGGCCTGTCGGCCTTCTTCCTCCTCGTCATCGCCCTCGTCACGGCCGCCGCGGGCGTCTACGGCCCGTCGTACCTCGGGGCGCACGCGCGGGGCCCCGCCGTCCAGACGCTCGCCCTCGGCGCGTTCGTGGCGAGCATGGCGCTCGTCTGCTGCGCGGGCGACCTCTTCACGTTCCTGCTCGCGTGGGAGGGCATGACGCTCGCGAGCTGGACGCTCGTCGTGAGCGACACGCGCAGCGAGGAGAACGCGCGGGCGGGCCTCCTCTACCTCGTCATGGCGCACGCGGGGACGGCGGCGCTCCTCGTCGCCTTCCTCGCGCTCGCGGAGCGCGCCGGCGGCTTCGACTTCCCGGCGGTGCGCGCGGCGGCCCGCGGCCTCGACGGCCCCACCCGCACCGCGCTCTTCATGCTCGCCCTCGCGGGCTTCGGGGCGAAGGCGGGCGTGGTGCCGCTGCACGTGTGGCTCCCGAAGGCGCACCCGGCCGCGCCGAGCCACGTCTCCGCGCTCATGTCGGGGGTGATGCTCAAGGTCGCGGCCTACGGGATCTTCCGCTTCGGCTTCGACCTGCTCGCCCCCGCCGGCGGCCCGCTGCCGGCGTCGTGGGGCTGGACGGTGCTCCTCCTCGGCACGGCGTCCGCGGTGATCGGCGTCCTCCTCGCGCTGCAGCAGCACGACCTCAAGCGCCTGCTCGCGTTCCACAGCGTGGAGAACGTGGGCATCATCCTCATCGGCGCGGGGCTCGCGATGCTGCTCGCGGGCGGCCGCGGCCCGGCGGCGCTCGCCACGCTCGCGCTCGCGGCGGCGCTCCTGCACACGCTCAACCACGCGGCGTTCAAGGGCCTCCTCTTCCTCGGCGCGGGGAGCGTGCTCGCGCGGAGCGGCCTGCGGAACATGGAGGAGCTCGGCGGCCTCGCGCGGCACATGCCGTGGACGGCGTGGCTCTTCCTCCTCGGGGCGGTGGCGATCTCGGCGCTCCCGCCGCTCAACGGCTTCGTCTCCGAGTGGATGACGTTCCAGGCCCTGCTCCTCGGCGGCGTCCGCCTGGGCGGCGCGTCGGGGCTCCTCGCGGGCGTCGCGGCCTCCATGCTGGCGCTCACGGGCGGGCTCGCGGCGGCCTGCTTCGCGAAGGCGTTCGGCGTGACGTTCCTCGGCCGGCCGCGGACGGCGCACGCCGAGCACGCCACCGAGTCGCCCGCCCCGATGATCGCCGGGATGCTGCTCCTCGCCGCCGCCTGCGTCGCGCTCGGGCTCGCGCCGGGCTGGGCGATGCGGCTCCTCGACCGGCCCACCGCCGAGCTCCTCGTCGGCGCCGCGAGCGCCGCGGTCACCGCGCGCGGGCCGCTCGTCCTCTCCGCCGGCGACGCGGCCGCCGGCGCGGGCCCGACGGAGATCTCGGTGACGCTCGCCGCGGCGCTCCTCGCGCTGCTCGCCGGGCTCGCCGCGCTCCTCCGCCGCGGGCGGCGGGACGCGCCGCGCCGCCTCGCGCCGACCTGGACCTGCGGGATGACCCCGACCGCCCGGTTCGACTACACCGGCACCGCGTTCGCGAAGCCGCTCCGGCTCATCTTCGCCGCGCTGTACCGCCCGCGCCGCGAGATCGTGAAGGAGACCGGGCCGTCGCCCTACGTCGTCCGGCGGCTCGCCTACACGGGCGAGGTGGTCGACCTCGCCGAGACCCTCCTCTACGCGCGCGTGAAGCGCTGGGTCACGGCGACCTCCCACGGGATCCGCGCGTACAGCACCGGCCGGATCCACGGGTACATCGCCTTCGTCCTCGTGACCCTCGTCGTCTCCCTGCTCCTCTTCGCGAACGGCTGAGCCGCCATGGAGACGACCCTCACGCACGTGGCGAGGACGGCGGCGCAGGCGGCCCTGCTCGTCGCCGCGGCGCCGCTCGTGACCGGGCTCGTCCAGAAGCTGAAGGCGCGGCTGCAGTGCCGCCGCGGCGCGAGCGTGTGGCAGCCGTACCGCGACCTCGCCAAGCTGCTGCGCAAGGGGACCGTCGAGGCCGACACGGCGAGCCCGTTCTTCCGCGCGGTCCCGGTCCTG
This sequence comes from Anaeromyxobacter sp., assembly GCA_035708485.1. GTDB lineage: Bacteria > Myxococcota > Myxococcia > Myxococcales > Anaeromyxobacteraceae > Anaeromyxobacter. Next base: position 46,085 of record DASSSJ010000045.1, read on the forward strand.
GTCCTCGCCGCCACGGTGGCCACGACCGCGATGCTGCCCGTCCTCTGGGCGCCCGCGCAGCCCGCGGCGGTGCCGCTCGGCGACGCGATCCTGCTCGTCGCGCTCCTCGCGCTCGCGCGCTTCCTCCTCGCCGTCGGCGCGCTCGACGCGGGCGGCGCGTTCGGCGGCATGGGCGCCTCGCGCGAGATGACGGTGGGGCTCCTCGTCGAGCCGGCCCTCATGCTGACCGTCTTCTCGGTCGCGGTGTCGGCCGGCACCACCGAGGTGGGCCTCCTCGCGGCGCGGCGCGCGCCCCTCGCGCTCTCGTGGGCGGCGCCGGACCTCCTCGCGCTGTTCGCGATGCTGATCCTCGCGCTCGCCGAGACGGGGCGGATCCCGGTGGACAACCCGGACACCCACCTCGAGCTCACCATGCTCCACGAGGGCATGCTGCTCGAGCACTCGGGCCCGGGCCTCGCCTGCATCGCGCTCGCGACGCAGGTGAAGCAGCTCGTGACGCTCACCCTGGTGGCGGCGCTCTTCCTCCCGGTCGGGCTCGCGAGCGACTCCTCCCCCGCGTCGCTCGCGATCGCGCTCGGGGCGTTCGCCGCGAAGGTGCTCGCGCTCGCGGGCTTCCTCGGGCTCGTGGAGTCCTCGTACGCGAAGCTCCGGTTCTTCCGCGTGCCGCACTTCCTGGGGCTCGGCCTCGTGTGCGCGTTCCTGGCGCTGGCGCTGAGGGTGCTGTGACGGTCGAGCTCGCGACCCGCCTCATCGACGTCCTGGGGGGCCTGCTCCTCTTCACGATGCTGCTCATCCTCGCGGCGGGGCAGGTGTTCCGCGCGATCTACGCCGTCGCCGCGCAGGCGGCCTTCCTCGGCGTCGCCGGCGCGGTCCTCGCCGCGGCGACCGGCAACGTGGACCTGTGGGTCATCGCCGGCATCACGGTCGTCGCGAAGGCCGTGCTCCTGCCGTGGCTCCTCATCCGCGTGGTGAGGCGGGTCCGGATCGCGCGGGAGATCGAGCCGGTGATCCCGGTCCACCTCACGCTCACGATCGCGGCCGGGATCGTCGTGCTCGCGTTCCACCTGAACGCGTCGCTCGGCCCGGTGCGGCAGGCGATCACCGGGAACGCGCTGCCCGTGGGCGTGACGCTCATCCTGATCGGCGTGCTCGTGATGGCGTCGCGCCGGAAGGCGCTCGTCCAGATGGTGGGCCTGTTCGCCTCCGAGAACGGCATCTTCTTCACCGCCATGGCGGTGAGCCAGGGCATGCCGCTCATCATCGAGATCGGCGTCATCCTCGACGTCGTCCTCGGGGCGCTGGTGATGGGCATCCTCGTCCTCCGCGTCCGCTCGAGCGTGGACGCCGACATCGCCGATCTGGAGAGCCTCCGGGGCTGACGATGACCTCGCACCTCCTCTGGATCGCGCCCCTCGTCCCCTTCGCCGCCGGGCTCGTCATGCTCCTCGTGCGCGACCGTCGCGTCCTCGCCGCGCTCGACGTCGCGGCGTCGCTCGCGGTGCTGGGGCTCGCGCTCGCGGTGGCGCGCGCCGTCTCGGAGCACGGGGCGGTGACGGCGCTGGGGGTGTTCCGCGCCGACGCCCTCGCGGTGGTGTTCCTCGTCCTCGTCGGCCTCCTCGCCGTGGCGGTCTCGATCGCGACCGTCGGGTGGATGCGCCGCGAGGTCGCGCGGGGGGAGATGCGCGAGGACCGGCTCCGCTTCTACTTCGCCCTCGTGCACGGCTTCGTCGCCACCATGGTCGTGACGGTGCTCTCCGACAACCTCGGGATCCTCTGGATCGCGATGGAGGGCACGACCATCACCTCCGCGCTGCTCGTCGGCTTCCACGGGGACAGGCACGGGCTCGAGGCGGCGTGGAAGTACATCATCGTCACGACCATCGGCATCTCGTTCGGCCTCTTCGGGACGGTGCTCTACTACGGCGCCGCCGCCCACGCGCAGGGCGGGGTCTTCGCGGGGGCGATGAACTGGTCGAGCATCTCCGCCATCGCCGACCGGCTCGATCCCGGCATCGTCCGCATCGGCTTCGTCTTCGTGATGGTCGGCTACGGCACGAAGGCGGGGCTCGCGCCGGTGCACATGTGGCTGCCGGACGCCCACAGCCAGGCGCCCACGCCGGTCTCCGCGCTGCTCTCCGGCGCGCTCATCAAGTGCGCGCTCTTCGGGATCATCCGCTTCCACGGCATCGCCCGCGACGCCTGCGGCCCGGAGTTCAGCCACGGCCTCCTCCTCGCCTTCGGGCTCGTCTCCGTGGTCGTCGCGACGCCCTTCATCATCGTCCAGCACGATCTCAAGCGGCTGCTCGGCTATCACAGCGTCGAGCACGTCGGGATCATCGCCCTCGGGCTGGGTTTCGGGGGCCGCCTCGGGACGTACGGCGCGCTCCTGCACGTCATCAACCACGGCGTGACGAAGGCGCTCGTGTTCCTCATCGCTGGCGACGCGATCGGCCGCTACGGCACCCGCGACATGCGCCTCATGAAGGGCTTCCTCGGCGTCGCGCCGATCGCGGGGACGCTGCTCCTCATGGGCGCGTTCTCGCTCGCCGGGACGCCGCCGTTCTCCGTCTTCGTGAGCGAGCTCATGGTGATCCGGGCGGGGATCGCCACCGGCCGGTGGGTCTCCGTGGCCGTCTTCCTCGCGATGGTGGTGATCATCTTCGCGGGGCTCGTCCACCACGTCGGGCAGCTGGCCTTCGGCGCGGCGGACGGGCACGTGGAGCGCGGCCGCGAGCCGCTCTCGCCGCTCGTGGCGCTCGTGCTGCTCGCGATCGTGATGGTGCTGTTCGGGGTCTGGATCCCCATCGAGCCCGATCGCGTCCTCTCGGCCGCCACGGAGATCGTCGTTGGCTAGCCCGGCCGCCATCCTCGAGGGCGTGCGCGAGCGGCTCGCGGCCGTCGCGAGCTTCGAGGCGGGACCGCGGCCCGACGACCTCACCGTCCGCCTGCGGCGCGCCGGGGACCTCCCCGCGGCGGCCGCCGCGCTCGGCGGCGCGGGCCTCGCGCTCGCGACCGTCGCGGTGACCGACGACGAGGCGACGCCGGACCGCGACCTCAAGGTCCGCTACGTGTTCGAGCCGGCCGCCGGCGGCACGCCGCTGCCGGACGTGTTCGTCACGCTCCTCGTCGCCCTCGACCCCGACCGCCCGGAGCTGCCGTCCCTCTCCGCGGACCTCCCCGCCGCGAGCTGGCACGAGCGGGAGGCGAGCGATCTCTTCGGCGTCGCCTTCGCGGGCCACCCCGACCCGAGGCCGCTCGTCGTCCACGACGGCTGGCCGAGGGGCCTCCACCCGCTGCGGAAGCGCTTCGACGCGAGCGCGCGCCCGCCCGTCGAGCCGGCCGAGGAGTTCCCGCACCTCGTCGTCGAGGGCGAGGGCGTGTTCGAGGTGCCCGTGGGGCCCATCCACGCGGGGATCATCGAGCCCGGCCACTTCCGGTTCAGCACGGTGGGCGAGTCGGTGCTGAACCTCGAGCCGCGCCTCTTCTACACGCACCGGGGGCTCGAGAAGCGGGTCGAGGGGCTCCCGGTCGCGGACGCGTTCCACGTGGCGGAGCGGACCTGCGGCGTGTGCTCGGTCTCGCACGGGCTCGGGTTCTGCGAGGCGGCGGAGCAGATCGCCGGCGTCGAGGTCCCGCGCCGCGCGCGCGTGCTGCGGACGATCGCGCTCGAGCTGGAGCGCCTCTACAACCACGTCGGCGACGTCGGCAACGTCGCGGCGGGCGCGAGCTACCATTACGGCACCTCCGCCGGCCTCCGCATGAAGGAGGCGCTCCAGCAGCTCAACGACGCGCTCGCCGGCCACCGGTTCCTGCGCGGGCTCGTGACGCCCGGCGGGGTCCGCCTCGACCTCACCGCGGAGCTGGCGCGCGCGATCGAGGCGGCGATGGCCTCCACGGCGGAGGCGCTCGACAGCCTCGTCGAGCGGATCGAGAACAACCCGACCGTCACCGACCGGCTGGACGCGACCGGGCTCCTCCCCTCCGAGGACGCGGTGGCGCTCGGCGTCACGGGCGTCGCCGCGCGCGCGAGCGGCGTCGACCGGGACGCGCGGCGCGACCACCCTCACGCCGCGTACGCGAGCGAGCGGTGGCTCGCGGTGGCGGTGGCGATCGACGGCGACGGCGACGTCCACGCCCGAGTGAACGTCCGCGCCAGCTCAACCCGGTCTACGACGCGCGCCGGCTCGGCGTGGACGTCGTCGCCTCGCCGCGCCACGCGGACGGCGTGCTCGTCACCGGGCCGGTGACGCGAAACCTCGAGGCGGCGGTCCGGCGGACCTGGGAGGCCGTCCCCGAGCCGCGCGTGGTGATCGCCGTCGGCGCCTGCGCGTCGTCGGGCGGCGTCGTCGGGCGGAGCTACGCGAGCGCCGGCGGGGTCGGCGAGGTGCTCCCGGTCGACGTCCTCGTCCCCGGCTGCCCGCCGCGCCCGGAGGCGATCATCCACGGGATCCTGGTCGCGGTCGGGCGCGTGCGGCCGAGGCGCTGAGCGGGCTCGCCGAGGCGAGCGGCTACCTCGGGCACGAGCTCGGGGACTCCATGCTCGTCGTGTCGCCGGGGCGCGCGGGTGCGCGCAGGGGGGTGCCCGCCGCGCCGGCCGGGCCGCCCGGCCTACCTGACCACACTCCGCGTCCATGTGGGTGCAGGCGCCGGTCCGCGCTCCGGGCGCCGTCCGTTCGCGCTAGGGTACGGATGGAAGCCGTCCCGTCATGGAGGTTGGGGGGATGACTGGACACGCCGCGGGCCGGCGCGATCGACTGCGTCTCGAGAACGAGACGCTGCGAGGCGAGGTCGCCGCGCTGAGGGCCGAACGCGACCGCCTCGAGGCGGAGCGGCAGCGGCTCGAGCGCGAAGGCGCGGCCGCGCCCGCGGGCGCGTCGGCGGACGAGCCGCTCGGCAGCGCGCGGCTCGAGGCGATCATGGCGCTGTTCTCGCGGTTCGAGGACCTCGTCGAGTCCCTGCCCGACGCCGCGTTCGTGATCGATCGGGACAAGCGGATCGTCGCCTGGAACCGCGCCTGCGAGGTCCTCACCGGCGTCGAGCGCCAGGCGCTGCTCGGCCGGGGCGACTACGCCTACGCCGAGCCGTTCTGGGGCGAGCGCCGCCCGATGCTGATCGACCTCCTCGACCTGCCGCAGCCCGAGGTGGAGGCGCGCTACAAGTACGTGCGCCGGCAAGGCGACGTGATCTTCGCCGAGTCCTTCATCCCGCGCCTGAGAGGTGGACGCGGCGCGCACCTGTGGGGCGAGGCGAAGGCCCTGCTCGACCGCGAGGGCCGCCGCTGCGGCGCCGTCGAGATCGTCCGCGACGTCACCGAGCAGAAGGAGATGGAGCAGGCGCTGAGGGACAGCGAGCGCCAGCTCTCGCTCGTCCTGAACAACGTCTCCGACGTCATCTTCTCGATCGCGGTCGAGCGCGGGGGCGTCTTCCGCTTCTCGTCCGTGAACCGGCGGTTCCTGGAGGTGACCGGGCTGCAGGAGCGCCAGATCGTCGGCGTCCTCGCCCGGGACGTCATCCCGGCGCCGGCGCACCCGCTCGTGTTCGGGAAGTACGACGAGGCCATCCGGAGCGGCCAGCCGGCGCGCTGGGAGGAGGTGTCGGTGTACCCCGGCGGCAGGAAGGTCGGCCAGGTGACCGTCGTCCCCGTGTACGACGAGCACGGCGCCTGCACGCAGCTCGTCGGGATGGTCCACGACGTCACCGAGCGCCAGGCCGCGGAGGAGAAGATCCGCAAGCTCAACGAGGACCTGCGCCGCGAGGCGGAGGTCCTCGAGGATCGCGTCCGGGTCCGGACCGCGCAGCTCGCGGCGCGGAACCAGGAGCTGAAGGACTTCGCGTACACGGTGTCGCACGACCTCAAGGCGCCGCTGCGCGGCATCGCCGGCTACGCGAACGAGCTCGACCGCAAGCACCGGGCGGGCATGGGCGATCGCGCCGCCTTCTGCCTCCGGCAGATCCTCACGGCCACGTCCCACCTCGACCACCTGATCGAGGACCTCCTGCAGTACTCGCGCCTCGACTCCGAGACGCTGTCCGTCACGGACGTCGATCTCGGGGAGCTCGTCCGCGCCATCCTGCGGGACCGCGAGCTGGCGATCCAGGAGCAGCGCGTCGAGGTGACCCTCGACATCCCTCCCGCGCGGATCAGGGCCTGGGAGCGCGGGCTCGTCCAGGTGCTGAGCAACCTCGTCGACAACGCGATCAAGTACAGCCGCAGGTCGACCCCGCCGCGCGTCCGCATCGCGGCCGCGCCGGTCGAGGGCGGCTGGCGGGTGACGGTCGCCGACAACGGGATCGGCTTCGACATGAAGTACCACGACCGGATCTTCCGGCTGTTCAACCGGCTCGTGCGGATGGAGGACTACGAGGGCACCGGCGCGGGGCTCGCGATCGCCAAGAAGGTGCTCGACAAGCAGAACGGCCGGATCTGGGCGGAGGCGGCGCCGGGGGCGGGCGCGACGTTCTTCGTGGAGATCCCGACGCCCCGCGACGCGAGCTAGGAGGCACCTCGTCATGCCGACCGAAGCGGAGACGACCAGGACCGGCGCGGCGCGGCGTGCGTCGTCGCGCGCGCGCTCGATCCTGGTGGTCGAGGACAACCCGATGGATCTCGACTTCATGCTCCAGGCGTTCGAGGAGCACGGCGTCGTGAACCCGGTGAACGTCTGCCGCGACGGCGAGGAGGCGCTCCAGTTCATCGCCGCCCACGCGACGGCGAGCGACCCGGAGATCCCGCTCCTCGTCCTCCTCGACCTGCGCCTGCCCAAGGTGGACGGGATCGAGGTCCTGCGCCACGCGCGCCAGGACCCGATCTGGAGGCAGGTCCCGTTCGTCGTCATCACCACGTCGCGCGAGAACACCGACATCTCGAGGGCGTACGAGCTCGGGGTCAACTCCTACGTCGTGAAGCCCGTGGACTTCCCCGCGTTCGCGAACGTCGTGAAGCAGATCAAGTGCTACTGGCTGCTGACGAACGAGCCGCCGTTCCCAGATGCCGAGCGATGACGCCGCCGGGCCGATCCGGGTCCTGTACGCGGAGGACAACGCCCTCGACGCCGATCTCACGCGCGCCCACTTCCTCGGGCACGCGCCGGACTTCGCGATCGAGATCGTCGGCACCGGGCGCGAGTGCCTGGAGCGCGTTCGCGCCGCCGCGCCGGACGTCCTGCTGCTCGATCAGTACCTCCCCGACATGGAGGGGCTCGACGTCCTGAGGGCGCTCGCCCGCTCCGGCGAGAGCTTCCCGGTGGTGCTGGCGTCGGGGGCCGGCGACGAGGACCTGGTGGTGAAGGCGCTGCGCCTCGGCGCGGCGAACTACGTGCCGAAGAGCGGCGACTACCTGGTGACGCTCCCCGACCTGCTGCGCACCGTGATCGAGGAGCATCGCCGGGACCGGAGCCGCGGGCTCCTGTCCGCCCGGCCGCGCCGGATCCTCTACGTCGAGCACAACGAGATGGACGTCGAGCTGACCTCGCGGCACTTCGCCGAGGCCCTGCCCGAGGTCGAGCTGGACGTCGTCCGCTCCTTCGCGGCCGCGCTGGAGCGCCTCGAGCGCCCGCCCGCGTACGACGCCGTGCTCATGGACGTGCGCATGCCGGGGCAGAGCGGCCTCGAGTTCGTGCGCGAGACCCGGCGCCGCGGCGTCCGGATGCCGCCGTTCATCATGATCACCGGGAAGGGGGACGAGGCGACGGCGATCGCCAGCCTGAAGCTCGGCGCCGCCGACTACGTCACCAAGCGCGAGGGGTACCTCGAGCAGCTCGGCCCCGCCGTCGAGCGCGCCGTCGCCCACGATCGGCTCGAGCGTCTCGCCGCGCAGCTGCACGACGAGCTCGCCCGTCGCGAGCGCGTGGAGGCCGACCGGCTCGCGCTCCAGGCGCAGCTCCTCCAGGCGCAGCGGATGGAAGGCATCGGGCGCCTCGCCGGCGGCGTGGCGCACGACTTCAACAACGTGCTGTCGGTGATCCTCACCTACACCGGGTTCGTGCTGCGGGAGATGCCGGCGGACGACCCGCTCCGGTCCGATCTGCTCGAGGTGCTCCGCGGCGCCGAGCGCGCGGCGGCGATGACCCGGCAGCTCCTCGCGTTCAGCCGCGGGCAGGTGCTGCAGGCCGTCCCGCTCGGGCTGAACGACGTGGCGGCGGGGATGGAGCAGATGCTCCGCCGCATGCTGGGCGAGGACATCGACTTCGCGCAGGTCCTCGCGCCGGACCTCGGCGTGATCCACGCCGACCCCGCCCAGCTCGAGCAGGTCATCATGAACCTCGTGGTCAACGCGCGCGACGCGATGGCGAACGGAGGGAAGCTCACGCTCGAGACGTCCAACGTCGACGTCGACGAGGAGCGGGCGGCGCGCCACCCGGGCCTGAGGCCGGGGCCCCACGTCCAGCTCGCGGTGACCGACGACGGGTGCGGGATGGACGCGCACGTGAAGGCGAAGCTCTTCGAGCCGTTCTTCACCACGAAGGAGAAGGGCAAGGGCACCGGCCTCGGCCTCTCGACCGTGTACGGCATCGTGAAGCAGAGCGGGGGCGACGTGTGGGCCTACAGCGAGCCCGGGCGCGGGACGACCTTCAAGGTGCTCCTGCCGCGGCATCCGGCGGCGGCGCCCGTCGCCCGCGCCGCGCCGGTGGACGTGACCCGGGTCGAGGGGACCGAGACCATCCTCCTCGTCGAGGACGACGAGCAGGTGCTGCAGGTCTCCCGCCGCTCGCTCGAGGCCGCCGGCTACACGGTGCTGACGGCGTCCGACGGAGAGAAGGCGATCGACGTGGCGGCGCGCCACCCGGGCGAGATCCACCTCCTCTTCACCGACATCGTCATGCCGCGCATGAGCGGCTGCGCGCTCGCGAAGGAGCTCGCCCGCGCGCGTCCGGGGATGAAGGTCCTCTACACGTCGGGATACGCCGGCGGCGCGGTCGTCGAGCAGGGCGTGCTCGACGCGCGCGCGCACTTCGTGACGAAGCCGTTCACGGCCGCGGATCTGCAGCGCAGGGTGCGCGAGGTGCTGGACGGGACCGAGCGCGGCGCGGGCGCCGGCGCGGGGGGGCGGCCGGGCTGAACGCCGGCCGCGCGCGGCGCACCGCCGTCGAGCGCCCCTCCGCTCCCGCCCCGCGCGGCGCCGCGAGCCGCCGTCCAGCTCCCGACCGCGGTGACGCGGCCGCTTCAGATCTTCTTCGCGGCCGGCGGCGACGGGACGTCCGTGCCGTGGCAGTCGTTGCAGTTGTGCTGTGCCTGGATGGCGTACGCCCGCGCGGGCACCTCGCCCTTCGTCTGGTACTTCCCGTCCTTCCAGAGGTTCAGCACCGTGACGAGCTCGTGGGCCATGCTCGCGGTGAGCCGCGCGCAGCGGTCCTTGCGCTCGGGGCTCCCGAGCTCCTTGTTCGCGGCCTTCATCCACTTGCCCACCGACAGATGGCAGAGCGGCGAGTCCGCGACGGTCTTCGGCGGATCCGCCTTCACCCTGGGATTCTTCGGGACGTAGGTCGGCATCGCGGTGGACGCGTAGCGCTGCATGAGCTCGCTGCCCATGAGCATCCCGACCTCGCTGCCCGCGGTGCTCGGCCCGAGGATCACGTTCGTGACGACGCACGAGCCGGCGCACGCCCCGCAGATCGTGCCCCACCCCGCGACGCCGCCCTCGAGGAACTTGAACGCGTCGACGGGGAACGACC
>DASSSJ010000046.1:0-35989 GCA_035708485.1 Anaeromyxobacter sp.
CCCGCCGAACATGGCGCGGGCCTCGACCGGCCCGACCCCGGAGAGGAGCTCGAGCGCGTGGGCGACGAAGTCGGGGGAGTTCGCCACGGGGCACCTCCGCGCGGATCTAGCCGCGGAGGTGCGCGCGCGCTCCGCCTCCGGTCGGACCCGCCCGCGCGGCGCGGGGCCTACCGCGCCGCGGCGGTCGCCTCGACGAACCGCGGCATCAGCACGTGGTTCTCGAGGGGCACGTGGCGCAGCACGTCGCCCGCGAGCGCCTCCAGCTCCTGCATCGTCACGCGGTAGGTGGTGCCGCCCCACTCCGGCGTGACGAACCCGTTCGCCGCCTCGCGGATGCGCTCGAGGAGCGCGCCCACCGCGAGGTGATCCGCGTGCATCGCGTCGAGCTCCTGCCGGATCGTCGCGAGATCCGGGCGGCGGGCCACGAGCGCCGGGAACAGCACCTCCTCCTCCCGGCGGAGGTGCGGCTCGAGGGCGTCCGCGAGCTCGACGAACGCCGCCTCGACCTCCGCGAGCCCCGGGTCGCGCTCGCCGTGCACCACCGCGATCTTCGCGACGAGGGGCGCGATCGCCGGGAGGGCGCGGCGGAGATACCCGTGGTGGCGGTCGACGATCCGCGCGATCAGGGCGGCGGTCGAGAGCGCCCGGGGATCCTCCGCGGCGTCGGCCGCGCCGCCCGGCCCGGCCGCCTCGAGCTCGGCGAACACCGCCTCCGGGTCGAGCGCGCGCTCGCGGCAGGCCTCCGGGACGGTCACGTTTCCGTGGCAGCAGTAGTCGATGCGGTGCTTCCGGAAGACCCGGGCGGCCACGAAGTTCTCCGTGACGATGCGGGCGACGGTGGCGCTGCGGTCGATCGAAGGCATGGCTCTCGTCTCCTAGGGAATGCCGTGCTGCCGCGCGGAGGCGGCGAGCGCGTCGTGGGCGGTGCGGAGCACGCGGGGGCCGTCGGCGTACGCCGCCGCCTTCACGGGCGGGTAGCTCCGCATCTGCTCGAGGATCTCCGCCGCGCGCGCCGCGAGGAGCGCGTCGCAGCGGTCGTAGAGCCCGCCGGGCGCGTCCTCGAGCGCGTTGTGCGGCGCGAGGACGATCCGGATCTCCGCGACGAGCGGGGAGGCGGGCGTCCCGACGAGGAGCGACGCGAGCGCCCCGTGATCGATCCGCAGCCGGCGCAGGAGCGCGAGGGCCGCCTCGTCCGAACCCGCCTCGCGGAGCGCGCGGAAGAGGATCTTCTCCTCGAGCGCGATGTGCCGCAGGAGCCCGGCGCGGAACGCGTCGAACGGCTCCCGCGAGAAGCCGGCGCCCGCCACGGACGCGGAGAGCAGCCGCTCGAGCCGGACGTGATCCTCGGACAGGTAGCGCGCGATCGGGCCGGCGGTGGACGCGTCGATCATGGTCTCTCCTCGCCGTCGCCGCCGAGGAGCCGGCGGCGCCGCGCTCGACGCGCCGGGTCGCGGACGCGGTCGGCGCCGAGCCGCGCGCGACCGCCGCGGGCGCGCTCGACGGCGCACCAGGCGTCCGCCGCGTCGGCTGCGAGCGAGCGCCCGCCGGGGTTGCGGGCGGCACGGCGGGCGCAGGCCTCGACGATCGAGCTCGGCTCCTTCACGCCCCGACGCCATTGCGAGCGCCTTGCCAGCCGCTGCGCCCGCGCCCCGCCGGCGGTTTCGCGCCGGTGCGACCGCGCGGCAACGACCGCTGGGTGGCAGCACACCGACGACGCGTTGGAGCGACGGGAATCCGCGGTCCGGCGCGGGCGCTGCGCGAGGGGAGGCGGCTCCGAGGGGGCGCGCGCCCCGACGGTCCGTCACTCGAACAGCCGCTCGACGAGCGCGCTGTGGAGGTCCATGCCGCGGCTCGTGAGGACGAGGCGCCCGGCGCGCCGCACCGCGAGCCTCCGCCGGACCGCCTCGCCCGCCTCGCGCGCCTGGGCCGCGGAGAGCGCCGCGATGGGCGCGCCCGCGCGCGTGCGCAGCGCGAGCATGAGCCGCTCGTTCCGCTCGGCCGGGGGCGCGATCCGGTCCTCCTCGGCCGTCGGGAGCCGTCGCGCGAGCGCCGCCTCCGCGTAGGCGCGGGCGTCGCGGAGGTTCCCGTACCGGACGGACGCGCCGCGCGGCGACCCGCGCAGGCACCCCCAGGCGCCGGCGCCGAGGCCGAGGTAGCTCTCGCCGTCCCAGTAGAGCCGGTTGTGGACCGACTCGCGGCCGGGACGCGCGAAGTTCGAGATCTCGTACCGCGCCAGGCCGGCGCGCCTGAGGGCCGCGCGGATGGCGGCGGCCTGCGCGCGGGTCTCGTCCTCCGACGGGAGCGGCAGGCGCCCCGCGCGGCGCAGCCGCGCGAGCGGGACCTCCTCGGCGAGCACGTCCGCGTCGAGCGTGAGGGCGTACGCGGAGACGTGCACGGCCCCCGCCGCGGCGGCCCGGGCGGCGTCCGCGCGCGCGCCGGCGACGGTCGAGCGCCGCGCGCCGTAGATGAGGTCGACGCTCACGTTCCCGATCGCGCCCGCGGCCTCGCGGACGGCCCGCTCGGCCGTCTCCGGCCCGTGCCGGCGCCCGAGCTTCGCGAGGACGCCCGGGTCGAAGGACTGGGCGCCGATCGACACGCGGTTCACGCCGGCGGCGCGCCAGGCGAGGAGCCGCTCGCGGTCGCAGGACTCCGGGTTCGCCTCGATCGTCACCTCCGCGTGGGCCGGAAACCGGAAGCGCTCGCGGATCGCCCCGAGCACCTCGCGCACGTCGGCGGGGTCCCAGAGCGAGGGCGTGCCGCCGCCGAGGTAGAGGCTCGCCGGCGCGAGCCCCTCGAAGGCCGGCGCGCGGAGCGCGAGCTCGGCGAGGACGGCGCGGGCGTAGCGGCGCTCCCCCGGCTGCGCCTCGGTGGTCACGGCGAAGTCGCAGTACGGGCACCGGTGCGTGCACCACGGAAAGTGGACGTAGACGCCGAACGGCCGGGCCATCGGCCCTACCTTGTAGCGCGTCCCGGGAGCGCCCGCCCGGGTGCCCGGGAAAGTCGACATCCCCGGGGAGTTCGTGCTTTCTTCCGCGAGACCGATTCCCGCATCGACGAGCGAGGTCCCCATGCGCGAGGCCGCCCCGCAGCAGCCGACCACGACGAAGGAGTTCCGGCCGTACGTCGCCGCGGACACGACGCTCGCCGAGCTGACGCCCAAGGCGATCGTCGCGGGCGCGCTCTTCGGGATCCTGTTCGGCGCCGCGACCGTCTACCTCGCGCTCAAGGCGGGCCTCACCGTGTCCGCGTCGATCCCGATCGCGGTCATCGCGATCTCGCTCGGCCGCAAGTTCCTCCGCACCACCATCCTCGAGAACAACATCATCCAGACCGCCGGCTCGGCGGGCGAGTCGATCGCCGCCGGCGTCGTCTTCACGCTCCCCGGCTTCCTCTTCCTCACCGTCGACCCGGGCACCGGCCAGTCCGTCGGCGCGGGCTACTTCAGCTACGTGACGCTGTACGCCCTCTCGCTCGTGGGCGGCATCCTCGGCGTCCTCATGATGATCCCGCTCCGGCGCTCGCTCATCGTGAGGGAGCACGGGCAGCTCCAGTACCCCGAGGGCACCGCCTGCGCGCACGTCCTCATCGCGGGCGACAAGGGCGGCGAGTTCGCGAGGACCGCGTTCCAGGGCGTCGGGTTCGCGCTGGGGTACGCGATCCTCCAGAAGGTCGTGCACGTCATCGCCGAGGTGCCGGCGTGGGTGACGGCGAGGACGAACAAGTTCCTCCCCTCCGCCACCGTCAACGGCGAGATCACGCCGGAGTACCTCGGCGTCGGCTACATCATCGGGCCGCGCATCGCGGGCGTGCTCGTCGCGGGCGGCGTGCTCGCCTGGGTCGGGCTCATCCCGCTCCTCTCGGTCCTCGTCTCGCCGGACGTGATCGCGACCCAGCTCGTGAAGCTCGGCTTCATGAGGGACCTCGCGACGGCGGGCGGGGCGGGCGGCTGGGACCCCGCCACCCACACCTTCGCGAACGTCCCGGCGGCGATCTACCGGGCCTACGTCCGGCAGATCGGCGCGGGCGCGGTGGCGGCGGGCGGCTTCATCACGCTCCTCAAGACGTTCCCGACCATCGCCCGGTCGTTCCGCGACGCGATCCGGTCGCTCGGAGACAAGACCGCCGCCGCGAGCGTGTCGCGCACGGAGCGCGATCTCTCGTTCATGACGGTGATCGTCGGCTCGCTCGCGCTCGTGGTCATCCTCGTGCTCCTCCCGCAGGTGCCCGGCGAGAGCGTCCTGAACAAGCTCCTCATCGCGATCCTCATCATCGTCTTCGGCTTCATCTTCGTGACGGTGTCGTCCCGCATCGTCGGCATCATCGGCTCCTCGTCCAACCCCATCTCCGGGATGACCATCGCGACGCTGATGGCGACCGCGATGGTGTTCGTCGGCCTCGGCTGGACGGGCAGCGTCTACGAGCCGATGGCGCTCGTCGTCGGCGGCATGGTCTGCATCGCCGCGGCGAACGCGGGCGCGACGAGCCAGGACCTCAAGACGGGGTTCCTCGTCGGCGCGACGCCGCGGGCGCAGCAGATCTCGCTGTTCGTGGGGGCGATCGCGTCCGCCACCGTGATCGGCCTCACGGTGAAGCTGCTCGACACCCCGACCGGCCAGTACGTCGGCCAGGTGCAGCACATGATCGGGTCCGACAAGTTCCCGGCCCCGCAGGCGACGCTCATGGCGACGCTGATCAAGGGGCTCCTCTCGCTCAACCTGGACTGGCACTTCGTCCTCGTCGGCGTGTTCCTCGCGGTGACCGTCGAGCTGTGCGGCGTCTCCTCGCTCTCGTTCGCGGTCGGCGCGTACCTGCCGCTCTCGACGACGCTCCCGATCTTCGTCGGCGGCGCGATCAAGGGGCTCGTGGACCGGCTCGCGCGCCGCTCGGGCGCCCGCGTCGAGGAGGGCGAGCTCGGCGGCGGGAGCCTCTTCGCGACCGGCCTCGTGGCGGGCGGCGCGCTCACGGGCGTCATCGTGGCGCTCCTGCAGGTGAACCCGACGGTCGAGAAGTTCCTCGCGGAGAAGCTCAACGCCGGGCCCGCCCTGGAGCGCGCGCTCGGCGAGGGCGGCTACGAGGTCCTCGGCGTCGCCTTCTTCGCGCTGCTCGGCTGGCTCCTCTTCCGCACGGCGCGGAAGCCGGCCGTGACCCAGCCGTAGCCCCGTCCCGGCCTCCCCCTGCGCGAGGGAGCGGGGCGAGAGGTGGAGCCTCGTCAGGACTGCCGCAGCGCCGCGAGCTGCGCCGTGAGGTCCTTGTTCTTCTGGACGTAGCGGGCGACCTCGCCGTTCAGGAAGTCGTTCTCGCCCTTCAGCTCCTCGACCTCCTCGGCGAGCTTCCCGAGCTGCGCGCGGAGCCGGCCGGCGTCCGCCGGCTCGCCCGCCGCGTGCGCCCCGCGCGCACCCTTCTCGAGCTCCTGCACCCGCTTCTTGAGCTGCATCTCGGCGCGCGCGCGCGCCTCGAGGTGCTTCTCGAGATCGACCATCGCCGCCTTGAGGCGCGCCACCTCGGCGGCGTGCTTCTTCTCGGCGTCGGCGGTGCCGCCCGCCTGGGTGCGGCGGCGCTCCTCGAGCTCGGCGCTGGCCTTCTTGAGGGCGGTCTCTCGCGCGAGCACGATCCGGTCGAGCTCGTCCGCGCGGCGGCGGGTCGCGCCGAGCTCGGACTCGAGGCGCGCCACCTGGGCCTGGAGCTTCCCGCTCTCGACCGCGAGCCGCTCCTCGAGGCGCGCGCGGTCGGCCGCCGCGGTCTGGGCCTGGCGCGACGACGACTCCGCGACCGACGTGCGCTGCTGGATGATGTCCCGCAGCGACGCGACCTCCTTGCGGAGCCGCACCGCCTCCTCGGCGACGGGCTCGAGGCGCGCGAGGCGCGCGACCTCCGCCTCGAGCTTCTGGATCCGGCCCCGATCGCCGCGCCCCTCCTCGCGCGCCGCGTCCGCCTCGCGCCGCGCGCCGTCCACCTCGCGCAGGAGCTGGTCCCGCTCCGCCGCCGCCTGGGCGGCGCGGCGGTCCGATTCCGCCCGCAGCGCGTCGATCCGCTGGAGCTCGCCCCGCGTCCCCTCGGCGGTGGCGCGCCCCTCGTTGAGCGCGGCGGAGAGGTCGTGGACGCGCTGCTCGGCCGCGGCCAGCTCCGCCGTCTTGGCCTGCCACGCGTGCTCGGCCGCGCGCGCCTTCTCCTCGTACGCCTTGGCCTCTCCGCGCGCCGCGCGCAGCTCGCCCGCCACGCCCTCCCGCTGCTCGGCGGCGCGCCGGAGGTCGTCCTCGAGCCCCTCGATCCGCCGCTGCGCGTCCGCGAGCTCCGCGGAGGTCGCCTGCGCGCGCCCCTCCGCCTCGTCCACCTTGGCGCGCACCGCGGCGAGCTCCTCCTCGGCGCCGCGGTGCAGCTCGTCCGCGGCCGCGCCCTCCGCCTCGAGCCGCTTCACGTCGGCGACGAGGCCGTCGCGCTCGACGCCGAGCGCGGTGATCCGCTCCTCCGCGAGCGCGAGCTTGGACCCGGCGTCCGCCTTCTGGCGCTCCAGCTCGGCGCGGGCCTCCTCCAGCGCGCGCGCGTGGGCCTCCTCCGCCTCGGCCCGGGCGGCCTCGAACCGCGCGCGCTCGTCGGCGCGCTCCGCCTCGATGGCGGCGACCGCCCGCGCGTGCGCCTCCGACCGCTCCGCGAGCTCGCCCTCGAGCCGCGCCCGCTCGGCGTCGGCCGCGGCGATCCGGGTCGCCGCCTCCTGATCCGCGGCCTCCTTCTCCTGCATCGCCTGCGAGAGCACGTCCGAGATCGACTGGCGCGTCGCGTCCGCGTCCTGGAGCTGCCGCTTCAGGTCGTCGATGCGGGCGGCCTGGGCGGCGGCGTCCTGGCTCGCCTCCTGGATCCGGTGCTCGAGGCCGTCGGCGCGCGCCCGCTCCTGGTCGAGGTCCGCCTGGAGCAGGTCGCGCTCGCCGGCGAGCTGGGCGGCGTAGGCCTTCATCTCCGCGACGGCCTCGCGGACCTTCGCGAGGAACGCGTCGCGCGCGCGGAGCCGCTCGCGGAAGTACTCGAGCTTGTCCTCCGGCGTCCCCTTGGGCGGGGCGGGGTCGCGGGGCCACTCCGAGAGGAACTCGAAGGGATCCTTCCCGGGCGCCTGGACGCGGACGCGGCCGAGCGGCGCCTGCGCGCGCTGCCCGGGGACCGGCGGCGGGATGGGCGGTGGGGCGACGCCCGCCGCGGGCGTCGTCGCGGGGCCGCCGGCCGCCGCCGCGGCGGGGCGGGGCGGGCGCCCGGGCTTGCGCGCGGGCGCGCCCTCCGGGCCGGCCGCAGCCGCGAGCGCGGAGGCGAGGCCGCGCGCGGCGACCTGCCCCGAGTCCACGCGCTGCAGGACGGGCGGCGTCTCGTCCCCGGGGGCGGGCGTCTGCGCGCGGGCGCGGCGCCCGTCCGGCCGCGGCGCCGAGGGCGGCTCCGGCGGAGGCGGCGCGGAGGGATCCGTCTGGAGGAGGGCCGCCGCGCGGGCGAGGAGGTCCGCGACCTGGAACGGCTTCTTCAGGTAGTCGTCCGCGCGCGTGCGCGTCGCGCGGTGCGCGTCGATGGCGGCGTCGGTCGCCTCGCCGGTGTAGAGCAGGAGCGGCACCGACGGCAGCGCCCGCTTCAGCCGGTTGCACACCGAGAACCCGCTCATGTCCGGCAGCTCGGCCGCGAGGAGGATCAGGTCGGGCGGCTCCTGCCGGCAACGGTCGACCGCCGGCTCGCCCGCGCCGAGCGCGGCGACCGAGAAGCCCACCGGCGCGAAGGCACGGCGGACCTCGTCCGCGAGCCCGGCGTCCGGGTCGACGAGGAGGACGTGAAACCCCATGGCGATCCGGGATGCTACACCAGGGTGCCGCTCCAGCCGAATCGCCACCCGCGCCCGGCGAGCGGGCGCCGCGGGCCGATCGGCTGCGCCGCCGGCGCGCGAGTCGGCGTCAGGCGGCCCGGCGCACCGGCGCGGACGGCTCGAGCGGCTCGGCGCGCCAGCGCGCGTCGAGCGCCGCCTCGTACCGCGTGTAGCCGCAGCGATCGCAGCGCCACACGTTCGTGGGCAGCCAGGTGTCACCGGACTGCTCCAGGCGTCCCTCGCCTCGTACCGCCACGCCGTCGGCGCACATCGGACAGTGCACGGTCTCGGACATGTTCGGCTCCGTGGCTCGACTTCACCGTCACTGCGGTGCGAGCAGCGTGCCACGCGCTGGCCCCGCATCCGCGCGGAAACACGGCGCGGTCGCGAGCCGGCGCATGGGTCCCGGGTCGGCGGTGTGACGCGGAGCGGACACGCCGCGCCGCGCGACGTGCGGTCAGCCCGCCCGCGGCGCGCCAGCGCCACGACGGAGGGGGCCACGGTCTCTCCGGAGTGCCATGGTCATGCGACGCGGGCGGGGCATCCCCGCCCCGGGCGGCGAAATCGGGATCCGCGGAGATCGGCGCGGTTACACTCCCGCCGTGCCCACGTTCTCCCTCACCTTCGAGGTCCCGGTCGCGCGCGCCGAAGACGTCGCGGCCGAGCTGTTCGACGCGGGGGCGGCCGGCGTCGAGATCCGGGACGGCGAGGGGACGCCGATGCCGGGCGCACGGCTGCCGGCGCCCGGGAGGGCCCTCCTCGTGGCCTGGTTCCCGGACGCCCGCGCCGCCGCCGCCGGCCGCGCGACGCACGGCGGCGAGATCGCCGAGGTGGCCGATGAGGACTGGGGTGAAGGATGGAAGAAGGACCTCCGCCCGCTCGACGTCGGCCGCGTCCGGGTGCGGCCGTCCTGGATCGACGAGCCGCCGCCGCCGGGCGCCGTGGAGGTGGTCCTCGATCCGGGGATGGCCTTCGGCACCGGGAGCCACCCGACCACCTCCCTCTGCCTCGCCGCCCTCTCCGAGCTCCTCGCGGCGCGGCCGGGCGCGAGCGTGCTCGACGTGGGGACCGGCTCCGGGATCCTCGCGATCGCTGCGAGGAAGCTCGGCGCGGGGCGCGTCGCCGCGAACGACGACGATCCGAAGGCCGTCGAGGTCGCGCGCGAGAACGCGGCGGCGAACCGGGTGGAGCTGGAGGTCGCGCTCGCACCGTCCGGGCGGATCGAGGGGCGCTTCGACGTGGTGGTCGCGAACATCCTCGCGAACACGCTCGTCGAGCTCGCGCCGGAGATCGCGGCGAGGCTCGCCCCGGGCGGCGTCGTGCTGCTGTCCGGCATCCTCGCTCCCCAGGAGGACGAGGTCCGGCGGGCGTACCTCGCCCTCGGGCTCGCGCGGGTCGCGGGCGGGGACCGGCGCGAGGGCGAGTGGAGCCTCCTCGCGCTCGAGAGGCCGGCGTGACGCTCCGGCGCGTGCACGTGCCGCCGGACCGGATCGACGGCGGGCGGGCGCGCCTGTCGCCCGCCGCGCGCCACTACGTCGCGGAGGTGCTCCGGCTCGCCGCCGGCGCCGCCGTGGAGGTGTTCGACGGGCGCGGCGGCCGGTACGCGGGCCGCCTCGAGCCGGGGCTCGAGACCGTCGCGGTCGGCCCGCGGGAGGACGCGCGCGGCGCGGGGGCCGAGATCGCGCTCCTGTTCGCGCTCGCGAAGGGCGAGAAGACCGACCTCGTCGTCCAGAAGGCGACGGAGCTCGGCGCCGCCCGGATCCTGCCGTTCGCCGCGGAGCGGTCCGTGGTGCGGCTCGGCCCCGAGCGCGGGGCCGAGCGCGCGCGCCGGTGGCGGCGCATCGCGGAGGACGCCGCGCGCCAGTGCGGGCGCGCCGACGTGCCCGACGTGGCCGCGCCGCTCCCGCTCGAAGCCGCGCTCGCGGCGCTCGCGCCCGGCGCCGCGCCGATCGTGTTCCACCCCGGCGGCGCGCCGCTCGCGGCGCTCGCCCCGCCCGGCCCGGGCGGGCTCGCCGCCGTCGTGGGGCCGGAGGGCGGGCTCACCGAGGCCGAGCTCGCCGCGTGCGAGCGCGCGGGCGCGCGCCGCGCGTCCCTCGGACCGCGCGTGCTGCGCGCGGAGACGGCGGCGATCGTCGCCGTCGCCCTCCTGCAGGCCCGCTTCGGGGACGTCGCTTGATCCGCGCAGCGCCTCGCCCTAGCCTCGCGAGGTGCACGCGCTCCGCTGCCCCCGCTGTCACCGCGAGACGAGCGACCCCGTCGCGGCGTTCTGCCGGGCCTGCGGCGCGCCGCTGAGCCTCGCGCAGGAGCCCCCGCCCAGGCCGCTCTCCGCGCCGATCGCGATCGACCGCCGCGCCGAGGACGCACCGGACGCGGAGCGGACGCGCGCGGGCGTCGTCCCGGCGCCGCTCCGCCCCGAGCCGCCCGCGCGGAGTGCCGCGCCGACGCCCGCAGCGCGGGATCAGCTCGCGGAGCTCGACCGATCGCACTGGGAGCTCGGGCGTCCGGCGCCGGCGCGCGCCGAGCCGTCGCCCGGGGCGGCGACGCCCGGGCCCGGCGCGACCGCGCCGGCGGGCCGGAGCGCCGCGCCTCGCGCTGCGCCGCAGGCCGCCCCCGCCGCGCCTCGGCCGCGGACCTCGACCGCGACGCCGGCCGCGGCGACGACGGCGACCCCGACGGCCCCGCCGACCGCGACGGCGGCCGCGTCCCCGACCGCGGCCCCGACGGCGGCCCCGGCCCCGACCGCGGCCAGGACCTCGTCCCCGACGGCGGCTCCGACCGCGACCGCGACCGCGACCCAGACCTCGGCTCCGACCGCGACGCCGGCGGCGGCCCCGGCCCCGACCGCAGCCCGGACCTCGTCCGCGGCGGCGGCTCCGACCGCGACCCGGACCTCGTCCCCGACCTCGTCCCCGACCTCGCCCCCGACCTCGCCCCCGACCTCGGCCCCGGCCCCGACCGCGGCACGGACCTCGTCCCCGACCGCGGCCCCGACCCCGACCGCGACCCAGACCTCGACTCCGACCGCGACCCCGACCTCGACCGCGACCCAGACCTCGACTCCGACCGCGACCCAGACCTCGACTCCGACCGCGACCGTGGCCCCGACTGCGTCCCCGACCGCGGCCCCGGCCCGGACCTCGCCCCGGACGACGGCGGCGCCGCCCCCGGCCGCGCCGCCGGCCGCCACAGCGCCGCGGCCCGGCGCGCGCGCGGTCGAGGCGACCCCGACCTCGTCCGTCACGGTCTCGGAGGGCGTGATCGAGGTCCACGTGCGGCGCGCGGAGCCGTGGCGCCGCGCCGCGGCGTGGGGCGTCGACGGGGTCCCGTTCCTCGCGGGCGGCGTCGCGCTCTCTCGCGCGCTGGTCCGCGAGGCGACCGTCGGCGTGCCCGGGCCGGTGACCGGGCTCGACCTCCTCGACTTCGTCGCGCGGGAGCGGGTCATCGTGCTCTCGGTCGCGGCGGCGGTGGTCCTCGCGCTCGGCGTCTACGCGACCCTCGCGCACGCGCTGGCGGGCGCGACGTTCGGCAAGCGGCTCCTCCACCTCCGCGTCGTCGGCCCCGACGGCGGGCGCCCGAGCCTGGCGCGCAGCGCGGCGCGCTCCGCGCTCGCGTTCGCGTCGATCGCCGCGCTCGGCCTCGGGTTCCTGCTCGCGCTGTTCACGCCGAGCGGCAGGGGCCTCCACGATCTCGTCGCGCGGACATGGGTCGTGGACGCGCAACCTTGACCCCTCGCCCCGGGCGGCCCTACAACCGACCCCGTGCCGAAGGATCTCGCCGCGCTCCTCGTGGAGGACGGAGCGGCGTCCGCCGACGCCGTCGCGCGGGCGCTCGATCGGCAGCGCGAGGAGGGGGGCGCGCTCGACACCGCGCTGCTCGAGGAGCGCGTCCTCCCCGAGGCGGAGCTCACGGCGTGGCTCGCGCGCGCGGCGGAGCTCCCGGCCGCGCCCGAGTCGGCGTGGAACGCGTCGGACGGCCGCGCGCGCCGGGTGTTCCCCTCGCGCGTCGCGGAGCGCCACGGCCTCGCGCCGTTCGCGCTCGACGGCCGCGAGCTCTCCCTCGTCGGGACGTTCCCGGTGGACCTCGCGCTGCTCGACGAGATCAGCTTCATGCTGTCGCTCCACCTCACCGCGCACGTCGGGCCGGAGTGGCGCGTCCGCGAGCTGATCCACCGCCTCTACGGGGCGCCGCTGTCCCCGCGGCTCTCGGCCCTGGCGGCCGCGGCGGGCGCATCGGTGGAGGCGCCTCCCGGCCCGGCGGGGACGGCGTCCGCGCCCGAGCCGGAGGCGCCGCCGCCGCCCGAGCCGCCGACCGGGTTCGCGCGCGACGCCGACGAGCCGCTCGAGCCGCTGGCGGCGGCGCTCCAGCAGGCGCTGGACGGGGCGGACCCGGCGCTGTTCGACGACGACGCCCCGCGCGCGTCCGCGGTCGTCGCGGCGGCCGGCGGGACCGGCGCCGCGCCGGACGGCGGCGCCGAGGACGGGCCCGGGCCGGACGCGGCGCCTCCGGACCGCACCGCGCCGCCCCGCTGGACGGTGGACGACGCGCGCGCCGCCCTCGCGGCCGCCCGCCACCGCGACGAGGTCGTCCTCGCCGCGATCCGGTACGCCCGAGACTTCTTCGAGTACGCGGCGGTGTTCGCCGTCACGCGCGACGCGATCGCGGGCCACGACGCCCTCGGCGCGCACGACGAGCGCGACCGTGCCCGCTCCGTCGCGATCTGGGCGAGCGACCCGGGGATCTTCAGGACGGCCGTCGACACGCGGGCGCCGTACCTCGGGCCGGTGTCGCGCGACGCCGCCGGGAACGCGGCGATCCTCTCGGGGCTCGGGCGCGAGACGCCGCGGACCGTGCTGCTCTACCCCGTGCTGCTGCGCGACCGGCCGATCTGCGTCGTGTACGCCGACAACGGCGAGGCGCCGGTCTCGGCGCGCAGGCTCGGCGACCTCCTCCTCTTCCTCTCCGGCGTCGGCGCCGCGTTCGAGCGGATCATCCGGGACCGGAAGACGGGCCGGCGTCCGCGCCGTCCGGCAGCCGGGCCCGAGCCGGCGGCCGCCGCGGCTCCGGCGGCGGACGTCCCGCCCGCTCCGGCCCCCGCTCCGACCGCCGCGGCTCCGGCGGCGCCCGCGAGCTCCGCTGCGGCTCCGCCCGAGGCGACCGCGCCGCCGACCGCGGCGGCTGCGGTGGAGCGGAGCGTGGCCGCGCCCGCCCCGGCGGAACGGCCGCCCGACGACGACCTGGGCGCCGTGGACGTGGAGATCCCGCAGGATCTTCCCCCGTTCGAGTTCGACGCACCGCCGCCTCCGGCCGCGGAGGCCGCGGCGACGTTCGACGCCATCGAGGAGGCGTTCTTCTCGAGCGCGCCCGGCGCGGCGCCGATCGAGCAGCGTGCCGGGGCGGGAACGCAGCCCGCGGCGGCGCGAGCGAGCGCGGTCGGGACCGCGACCGCGACCGCGACCGCGACCTCGACCCCGGCCCCGACCTCGACCCCGACCGCGACCTCGGCCCCGGCCTCGACCTCGACCCCGGCCCCGACCTCGACCTCGACCCCGACCGCGACCTCGACCCCGATCGCGACCTCGACCTCGACCGCGACCGCGACCGCGACCCCGACCGCGACCCCGACCGCGACCTCGAACCCGACCCCGACCCCGACCTCGACCCCGACCCCGACCCCGACCGCGACCGCGACCCCGATCGCGCCGTCACCCGCGCCCGCGACACCGGCTGCGCCGGCGACGCCGCCCGCGACCGAGCCGCAGCCCGCGGCGCCGCGCGAGGGGGAGCCCCGGTCCAATTCGCCCTCGCTCCAGCTCCTCGCGGACCGCGCGCTCGAGTCGGACGGGAACGCCGCGGACGCGGCGTGCGCGGCGCTCGCGGACCGCCGGCGCGACCCGGGGATCCGCGCGGCGAACGAGAAGCTCCGGCGCGCGCTCCTCTCCGGCATCTCCGCCCGCGCGACGAGGGCGGCGCGGGCGCTCGGCGCCATCCGCGACATGGAGGCGATCCCGCTGCTGATCCAGGTGCTCGAGGCGAGCGAGCCGGAGACCGCGCGGGCCTCCGCGGACGCGCTCGCCGCGATCACGCTGCAGCGGCTCGGGACCGACGCGCGCAAGTGGCTCGGCTGGTGGAAGGAGAACAGGGGCCGCGGACGCGCGGAGTGGCTCTTCTCGGGCCTCACCAGCGCCGACCGCGAGACGCGGATGGCCGCGTCGATCGAGCTGTCGCTCGCGGCGCCCCCGCCCGTCGCCTACTCCGCCGACCTGCCGCCCGCGGAGCGCGAGAAGGCCGCGCGGGCGTGGGCGGGCTGGTGGGCCCGATCCGGCCACGTGCTCTAGGCTCGCGTCTCGCCGTCCGGCGGAGCGCGGATCCGAACCCGAGCGGTCGCAGGGCCGCGCCCGATCGCCCTTGCCACCCGCGAACGCGCGTGGATATCCTCGCGACCCCTCGGACGAAGCGCGCGAGGCGACGCCATGGACGACCCGATCGACCCGGATCCGCGCCGCGCCCTCCTCGATCGGCTGAACGCCGCGGCCGAGCAGGGAGGCGGACCCGATCGCGTCGCCCGGCAGCACGAGGCCGGGAAGCTCACCGCGCGGGAGCGGATCGCGCTCTTCCTCGACCCGGGCACCTTCGTCGAGCTCGACAGGTTCAAGACCCACCGCTGCGCCGACTTCGGGATGGGCGCCCAGAAGGTACCCGGCGACGGCGTCGTGACGGGCCACGGGCTCGTCGAGGGGCGCCAGGTCTTCGTCTTCGCGCAGGACTTCACGGTCTTCGGGGGCTCCGTCTCGGGCGCCTTCTCGGAGAAGATCTGCAAGGTGATGGACCTCGCGGTCGAGGTCGGCTGCCCGATCGTGGGGCTCTACGACTCGGGCGGCGCCCGGATCCAGGAGGGCGTCGTCGCGCTCGCGGGGTACGCCGACATCTTCCTGCGGAACACGCTCGCCTCCGGGGTCGTGCCGCAGCTGTCCGTGATCCTCGGGCCGTGCGCGGGCGGCGCGGTGTACGGCCCCGCCATCACCGATTTCGTGTTCATGGTGAAGGACACCTCGTACCTGTTCACCGCCGGTCCGGAGCTCATCAAGGAGGCGACGGGCGAGGACGTGACGAAGGAGGACCTGGGCGGCCCGAGGGTGCACGCGACGCGCTCGGGCGTGGCGCACTTCGCGATCGACGGCGAGGAGGCGACGCTCCGGGCGGTGCGCGAGCTCCTGTCCTTCCTGCCGTCCGACAACTCCGGCGAGCTGCCGGTGCGGCCCTGCTCCGACGACCGCGCGCGCCGCGACGCCGTCCTGAAGACCGCCGTCCCGGAGAACCCGTCGAAGCCGTACGACATGCGCGAGATCGTCCGCGCGACCGTCGACGACCGGCACCTTTTCGAGGTGGCCGAGCAGTTCGCCGCGAACGTGGTCGTCGGGCTGGCGAGGCTCGACGGCCGCCCGGTCGGCGTCGTCGCGAACCAGCCGGCGGTGCTCGGCGGGATGCTCGACGTGGACGCGTCGCTCAAGGCGGCGCGGTTCGTGCGCTTCTGCGACGCGTTCGGGATCCCGCTCCTCACCTTCGTGGACGTCCCCGGGTTCCTGCCGGACACCGGCCAGGAGTGGGGCGGGATCGCGCGGCACGGCGCGAAGCTGCTCTACGCGTTCGCGGAGGCGACCGTGCCCAAGGTCACCGTCGTCACGCGCAAGGCTTACGGTGGGGCGTACGGCGTGATGGCGTCGAAGCACATCCGCGCGGACGTGAACCTCGCCTACCCGTCGGCGGAGATCGCGGTGATGAGCCCGGAGGGCGCGGTGAACATCATCTTCCGCAAGGAGCTCCGCGCCGCGAAGGACCCCGTGGCCGAGCGGGCGCGGCTCATCCAGGAGTACCGCGACAGCTACGCCAACCCCTACAAGGCGGCGGAGCTCGGCTACGTGGACGAGGTGATCCGGCCGGAGGACACGCGGCCCAGGGTCATCCGCGCCTTCGAGATGCTCCGGTCGAAGCGGCAGCGCACGCCGCCCCGCAAGCACGGGAACATCCCGCTCTGAGGAACGAGGCGAGCGCCGGCCGCTTCAGGGCGCCGGCGGCGGCACGCAGGTGGGCTGGAAGCACAGCTGGAACAGGCGGCACACGTCGATCGACACCGGGCAGAGGGCGGCGCTCACGCCCGCCTCCGTCGCCCGCGGAGCGAACGCCGCGGCGCATCACCGCGCGCGCTCGCCGGTCTCGCCCGTCGGCGCGCAGGGCCGGAGCACCGCGCCCAGCGCCGCGAGCGCGAGCTCGAGCTCGTCCGGCGGGAGGGCCGTGAAGCACAGGCGCACGAACGTGCCGTAGTCCGCGCCCGCCGCGGCGCCAGGGGTCACGAGCACGCCCGCGTCGTCGAGGCACCGCTCGAGGAAGCGGGGGAGGTCCTCGCCAGGCCGGAAGAAGGCGGCCGCGTCGAAGAAGAGGAACGAGCCCGCCTCGGGGGCCTGGACGCCGAGCGCGGCCGCCGCGCGCCGGCCCGCCGCCGCGTAGAGCGCGCGCGTCTCGTCGAGCCAGGCGTCGCCCTCGGCGAGCGAGCGCGCCGCGGCGAGCTGGAACGGGCGCGGGGCGCAGTAGGTCTTGAACGTCTGCACGCCGCGCACCGCGCGCATGACCTCGACCGGCCCGTGCGTGTAGCCGACCCGCGCGCCGGCGAGGGCGTGGCTCTTCGAGAACGAGTGGTTCGCGACGGTCCGCGCGCGGAGCGCCGGGTGCGTCCAGACGGGCGGCGGCTGCGGGGCGTAGGCGAGGTCCTCGTAGACGTCGTCCGAGATCACCCACAGGTCGTGGGCGCGCGCGAGCCGCGCGATCGCGTCCACCACCTCCTCCGGCAGGACGCGGCCGGTGGGGTTGTTGGGCGTGTTCACGTAGATGGCCGCCGTGCGGGGGCGGATCGCGCGGGCGACGGCCGCCTCCGGGTCGAAGCCGGGCGCGCCGAGCCGGTCGAAGAACGGCACCTCGACCGGCGTCGCCCCGCGCGAGGCGACGATGCCGCGGATGAGGGGCCAGTAGGGGGCGAGGACGATCACCTCGTCGCCCGGGTCGACGAGCGTGTCGACGACGACCGCGAGGCCGCCGGTCGCCCCGAGCATCACCTGGAGCGCGTCACGAGGGACGGCGACGCCGTGGCGGGTGCGGAGCCGGACCTCGATCGCGTCCAGGAGCGCGGGCTCGCCGACCACGGGCGAGTAGGCGTGGAGGCGCGGGTGGTCGGCCGCGCGCTGCGCCTCGGCGCGTGCGCAGGCGGGTGGGTCCCGCCAGGTGTCGCCGACCTGCAGCGCGAACACGCGACCGGCGCGCGCCTTCGCGCGCTCGGCGAGCGCGCTGTAGACGGACGCGGAGAGCGTCGCGGTCGTGGGTGAGACGTCCGGGTGGCGCGGCATCGTGGGCGACAGCGTAGCGCGCCCCGGCCGCGCCGCCATCCGGACGAAGCGCGCTCCGCCCCCCGCGCCGCCGGAGCTCGTGAAGCACGCACCCTCGCGTGACCGGCTCCGGTCGGCGAGAGTGGACGGCCAGCACGATCGGCGGTCCGTGGCGTTCCTCGCCTCGCGGCCGACGCGCCGCGTCGAGCGCGATCGTCCGCCTCTCGCGCCGGCGGGTCGCGGGCGCGCGGCGGGCAGCCGCGGTCCGGTGCCGCGCCGCCGCGCCGGCGGCCCGAGCGGTTCCCGCTGCGCCGCCGCGTCCGGTGATAGGGATGGGATCGTGACCCTGCCGGCCGTCCGCGAGCGCCGCTGGGCGCGACGCCTGCTCGCGCTCGCGGGGTGGCGCGTGCGGGTCGTCCTGCCGCCCGGGCCGAGGTGCGTCATCGCCGTCTACCCGCACACGTCGAACTGGGACTTCGTGGTCGGCTACCTCGCGAAGCTCGCGTGCGGGCTGCCCGTGCACTTCGTCGGCAAGCACACGCTCTTCCGCCCGCCGTTCGGCGCCATCCTCCGGCGGATGGGCGGCATCCCGGTCGATCGCCGCGCGGCCGCGGGGCTCGTGCCGCAGCTCGTGCGGGAGATGCGGGCGCGGCCCTGGATGTGGCTCGCCATCGCGCCCGAGGGGACGCGCTCGTACGTGGATCACTGGAAGTCCGGGTTCCACCGGCTCGCGGTGGAGGCGAAGGTGCCGATCGGGCTGGCCTTCATCGACTGGCGCCGCCGCGTCGTCGGGCTCGAGACGTACGTGGACCCGACGGGCGACGAGGCGGCGGACCTCGCGCGCATCCGCGCCGCCTACGAGGGGAAGGCCGGCAAGCGCCCGGAGCTCGCGGGCGCCATCCGCTTCCGCGCCCGGCGCGTGCCGTGAGCGGCGACGCCGCACATTGGCGTCTCGATTACGACATGGCATAATCCTGTCGCAATGGTCTCGCGCTACGCTCCTCTCGACGCCGCCGGCCTCCGCGCCGCCTTCGAGGCGCTCGACCGCCGGCTCGCCCGCCCGGTGACGCTCGTCGTCGGCGGGGGCACGGCGATGATGCTCGCCTACGGCCTGCCGGTCCGGACGATGGACGTGGACGCGTACCCGAAGGAGGTCTCGCTCGACGAGATCCTGCCGGCCATCCGCGAGGTCGCGCGCGAGCGGGGGCTCGCGCCGGACTGGATCAACCCGCACTTCGAGACGTTCGCGTACGTCCTGCCGCCGGACTACGGCGAGCGGCTGCGGCCGATCTTCGTGGGGGAGCGGCTCCGGGCGATGGCCCTCGGCGTGGAGGACCTGCTCGTGATGAAGTGCTTCGCCGGGCGCGAGAAGGACGTCGGGCACGCGCGCGCCCTCCTGAGGCGCGGCCCGGATCTCGCCCTGGTCGAGCGTCGGCTCCACGCGCTGCTCGAGCGCCGCGTCCCGGGGGCGCAGGACGCGCTCGACTTCCTGGACGACGTCGTCGAGGGGGAGCCGTGAGCGACGTCGCCCGCGTGCCGCGCGACGCCCCCGAGGTCTCGCGCCTCTTCCACGAGCTCGGCGCGATCGGCGCGCGCGTCGAGGGCCGCCGGCTGCCGTGGAGCCTCGGCCGGCCCTCGCCGGAGGAGGTCCTCGTCCTCGCGGCGCAGGCGGCCCGCCACGAGCCGCGGCTGCTCTGGGCGGTCGTCGAGCTGCTCGCCCGGTCGTACGATCGCTTCGACGCGCTGGCGCTCCGGCGCGCCGCGCTCCGCGCGCGCTGGCCCGCCGCGGTCGGGCTGGCGCTCGAGTTCGCGCGACGCGCCGCTCGGTCGGAGGAGCTCGACGACTGGGCCCGGTTCGTCGCGGCCCGGCTCCCCGCCGCGCGCGGAGAGCGGTTCTTCCTGGGGACGCACGCGTTCGCCGGGGCGCAGGCGCGCCGCGACGCGGAGGAGTCGCTCGCCGAGTACAAGCGCTGGGGGTACCTCGGGCGCGAGGAGCCGTTCGCGAAGGAGCTGGGCGGGGTCGCCCGCGGCACGCTCGGCCCAGCGGAGCGCGCGAACCTGCTGCGCCGCCTCGCCGAGCGGCAGGGATCCGTGACGCTCCGCGACTACCTCGCCGCGCTGAAGGGGAAGGCGTCGGCGCGGCAGGCGCAGCGCGACCTCGCGTCCGCCGCGTTCCTGCAGAGGCGCGGCAGGACGCGCGGCGCCCGCTGGGTGCTCTCGTCGCGCGCCGAGGGGCGGGCTCGGGCGGGCGGCGCGTGGCGGCGCCGGCCTGCCTAGGCGCCTCGCTTCCGCTCCTGCGGGCGCGGCTCCCCGGCGTCCGCCGCGCGCGGCGCCTCGATCGTCTCGACGCGGAAGCGGCCGGGCTCCGCACCCGGCGGGTGGAACGCCTCGGGGAACGCGATCGCGTGGCCGTCGCGGAGCGCCGTGTAGTGCGGCGACATGATCTCGACGCCCGCCGCCGCGAACTGGTCCTGGATCCGCTCGTGGACCGCCGCGAGCACGGCGGGGAGCCGCTCCGGGACGCGGCAGTGCGCGTTCAGCTCGTACCGCACGTAGAAGTCGTCGAGCGCGGTCTGGAGCACGAACGGCGCGGGCGCCTCCTCGAGGCCCGGCGAGCCGCGCGCGGCGGCGAGGAGGAGCGCGTGGACCTTCCGCCACGGCTCGGCGTAGCCGATGGTCACGGCGGTGTGGACGAGGTAACCGTCGCGCCGCGCCAGCGCGCTGAAGTTCACGACGTGCGCGCCGAGCACGGTCGCGTTCGGGAGGGTCACCTCCTCGTTCTTGTCCGTCCGGAGCCGCACGACGAGCAGGTTCTTCTCGAGGACCATGCCCTCGGCGTCGCCGGAGCGGATCCGGTCGCCGACCGCGAACGGCCGCATGTACGTGAGGATCACGCCCGCGATGGCGTTCGCGACGGCGGAGGACGAGCCGAGGGAGACGAGCACGCCGACGAAGATCGAGATGGACTGGAACGCGGGCGAGCCGGAGCCCGGCAGGTACGGGAAGATCGACACCGCCGCGAGGGCGACGACGAGCACGCGGACGATGTTGAAGGTCGGGCGCGCCCAGTCCGCGTGGAAGCCGGACAGCGTGATGTGACCGATCTCGAGCTCGCGGAACCCGGCGCGCACGACGCGCAGGACGACGCGGGTGAGGATCACGATGAGCAGGATGTAGAACGCGTTCGGCGCGTACTCCGCGATCCGCCCGAGCACGGTGAGGACGGCGTCCCACGCGAACCGGAAGGCGGTCCGCGCGGCGCCGCGCGTCCAGGGCACCTGCGAGAGCGTGAACTCGACCCACGCGACGACCGCGACCACCGCGGCGGCGAGCCCGAGGAGCCGCAGCGTGCGCCGGCCGAGGGTCCCGAGGTGCATCGCCGAGAGCCCGGGCACGCCGCGGCGGAGCTGGCGCAGCCTGCGCCGGTAGAGACGCGCGGTGCGCAGCCGCGCCTGCCGGACGAGGAACCTCGTCACGACGAGGAAGAGGACCAGGCCGGCGGTGGCCGCGGCGACGCGCGCGGCCGCGCGGAGCAGCGAGCGCGGCCGGGTCTCCGCCGCGGCGCCGTCGAGGGCCCGGCGCAGCGCGTCGGCCCGCTCCGCCGCGAGGACCTGGCGCGGCATGCCGGCGCGCGCCGCGTCCTCGTCCCACACCGAGAAGACGAAGTCCGGGCCGGCGTAGACGTCGGAGGCGCCGGCGCGCTCCTCGATGCTCACGTCCGAGCCGCGGCGGCCGGCGCGGACCGCCTCGGCCGCGCGCTGCTGGATCCTCGCGGCGCGGTCCGGCACCGGCAGGCGTCCCGTCGGCGCTTGCACCTCGAACAGCACCTGCCCGCGCACCTCGACCGGCGCGCGCGGGGGGCGCGCCGCGTCCTCCTCGAGCTCCGCGGCGAGCGCGGGGAGGCCGAAGAGGGCAGCGGCGACGCCGGCGAGGGCGAGCGTCCCGCGGATCGCGTCCATCGGGCGCGAGGATACCGATCGCCGGGCGCGTCCTCCGTCCCCGGACGGGTCACATGGCCCTTCGGCTTACGGGACGCCGCCGCCGCGGCTACAGCGCCGCCGGCGGCTGCTCCGGCGCGGCGGCCTTCTCCGCGATCGGCCCGAGCGCGCCGCGGTCCACCTTCTCGCGCTCCGTCACGGCGCGCCAGCCGCGCGAGAGGAGCCACGAGAGCCCGCGCCCCGCGTCGCGCGCGAGCCGCGCCGCTCCCCGTCCCGAGAACAGCGCCGGGGCCTCCGCCGCCGCGCCGCCGAGCGGCTTCACGCCGGCGCCGTGCGAGTACACGAGCTCGCCGCCGAGATACGCGGTGTACACGGACGCGCCGGTGGCGAGGAGGCCCGCCATGGCGGACGTGAGCGACGCGCGGTTCCGCGAGCGCCACGACGCGACCCCGAGCGCGGAGAGGACGAGGCCGAGGTTCCCGATGCCGTGCAGGAACATCATGTCCCGCGCGCGGTCGCTCCGGATCTCGATCTCCTGCGACGCCGCCATCCCGGCGAGGCCCGTGACGAGGCCGGCGCCGGCGGTCGCCCACCACAGCCCCGCGGCGGCGCGGTCGAGCCGCCGGTCGCGCGGCGAGAGCGCGGCCGCGAGGTCCAGGATGGCCGCGAGCGGCAGCAGGGTGAGGGGGGCGTGGACGATCGACGGGTGCAGCTCATGCGTGCGCAGCGGCATTCGGAGGACCCTCCGCGCGTCACGTTGCGGCGCGCCCGGCGGCGCGGCAACGGAGCCGGGCTCGGCGGGCGGTCCCGGCGTGCGCAAGCCCGCTCCGCTCCGCGGGTGGAGCGCCAGCCGCTCCCGCCACGCGAGGCTCGGCTCGCGAAGCGAAGACCGGCCGGACCGCCCGACCCGCCCCTTCCGGCCACGCCGCACGACCGTTAGATTGTCCGCATGTCGAAGAAGCGCCTGCCCGATCTGTCCGACACCGGGCGCCGATACGTCGAGAACACGATCCGGGCCCGGCTCCAGAGCCCCGGCGTCGAGCGGTACCCTCGCTCGCGGCGCAGGGGGGGCGGGCGGGTCGCGCTCGCGGCGCTGCTCGTCGCCGCGCTCGTCGGCGCGATGATCTGGTTCGCGCGCTGACCCCCGGAGCCGCGAAACGCGAAGGCCCGGCCTCTCGGAGGCCGGGCCTCTGGAGCGGTCCGCGCGGACGGGCTACTGCTTCTTCACGTTCGCGGCCTGCAAGCCCTTCGGGCCCTTCACCACGTCGAACTCGACCTTCTGACCCTCGGAGAGGGTCTTGAAGCCCTCGCCGCTGATCGCGCTGTAGTGGCAGAACACGTCCTCGCCACCATTGTCCTGCGTGATGAAGCCGAACCCCTTCGCGTCGTTGAACCACTTCACGGTACCGGTCGCCATTCGCACATCTCTCTCTCGTCTCGATCCGCCACAGATGACGTTCGGTCCACCCGCACGATGGTGGACCTCGAACCAGTAGCCGAAAAATTCGTTTCGGTCGAGACGAGACGCCTGCCGCGCTGCGCCGACGGCGCGGGGCGGGCGGTTCGTTGACTGAGGTCAATGCGGACCGCGCGGCGCGGACCGCGGTCGGGCTACGCCGCGACCTCGCAGGCGGGAGCCGGCGCGATGGCGCGCGCGTCCTCCGCCAGCCGCGCCTCGAGCTCGGAGAGGATCTCCCCCGCGCTCGGCAGCGCCGCGACCGCCTTCTCGCCGATCCGGACGAGGCTCATCCCCGTGTAGAACAGGCCGTTCTCGACGTCGCCGTGCACCGCGGCCGCGAGGAGGGCGTCGGTGATGCAGAAGCTCTCCTTGAACCCGCTCGCGCGGCACTTGCAGAGCCCCTCGCCGAGGCACTCGATGCAGGCCTTGCGGCGCCCCTGGTATCCGTCCTTCCCGTAGAACCAGAGCTTCGAGCGGGGCGGGACCGCCTCGCCGCGGGCGAGCCGGTCGGTGAACGCGTTGCGCACCGCGCGCGCCTTCATGCCCTTCACGCAGCTCGTGATGATCGCGACGTCGTCGGCGGTCTTGCCGAGGTGCATCTCCTTGAAGGCGGGGTGGACGTCGCCGTCGGAGCAGGCCAGGAACCGCGTCGCGAGCTGGACGCCCGCGGCGCCGCCGGCGACGAAGCGCGACACGTCCCCGGCGTCCACGCCGCCCGCGGCGACGACCGGGAGCGAGGTCGCGGCGAGCACCTCGGCGGTGAGCGCAGGGAGCGGGTGGTCGATGTCGCCGATGTGGCCGCCGGCCTCGGCGCCCTCGGCGACGATGAAGTCCGCGCCCCACTTCTCGTACATGGCGGCGAGGCGGCCGGAGGACACGATCCCGGCGAACGGGACGCCGCCCTCGCGGCACCAGCGCACGATCTCGCGGGAGATGCCGGCCCCCTGCACGACGAACGAGACCTTCTCCTCGATCGACACGCGGGCGAGGGCCTCGAAGTCGCGCTTGTCGATCGCGGCCATGAGGTTCACGCCGACGTAGCCGCCGTTCGCGTCGCGCCGCGCGCGCCGGATCTCGGCGCGGAGGTGCTCCGGCGTCTTCAGCACGGCCGAGATCGTCCCCACGCCGACGAGGCGCGCGCCCCGGTGCGCCGCGACGAGGCCGGAGACGCCGTCGGACGCGTGGATGCCCATCCCGCCCTGCACGAGGAGCCGCCGGCCCGAGGCGACGATCTGCTGGATGGCCGCGCGGTCGAGGCGAGGCGAGGGGCGGTCGTCCGGGCGGACGGGCGGGAGCGTCGGCGACATGGGGCTCCGGGCGCGCCGGGTGAACGGAGCGGCGCGATGGAGGTGGAGCGTACGGGGGGCGTGTCACCCGTCTGTCACGGCGGCGGACCGGGCGCGCAGACCACGCGTGACGCGCCGCGGCCGACCGCGACGGGGTGTGCGGCAGCGGTCGGTATCGATGTCGCGGGTCCGGGGTCGCGGGTCCGGGGTCGCGGTCGGGGTCGCGGTCGGGGTCGGGGGCGCGGTCGAGGTCGCGGGCCGGGGTCGAGGTCGGGGTCGGGTCGAGGAGGCGTAGCCCTCACACCGCCGCGATGAACATCCGCGCGTGCTCCTCGGTCTCGCCCCCGTTCTTCGGCTCGACGTCGTAGAGCTTCTCGTACGGCGACATGACGACGGCCTTCAGGTGCGCGCCCGTCCGCGACCGCCGCTCGCGCTCGATCTCCTTGGGGTCTACGGGGACGAACCTCTCGTCCGGCGTGATCTTGAAGATCGGCTGGCCCTTCTGCACCACCGTCCCGTCCGTGCCCGTCATGAGGACCCGGTCGATCGTCCCCGAGAACGTGGCCCGGACGGTGTTGAACATCTTCATGACCTCGATGATGTAGAGCGGCTGCCCCTTGTCGAAGTGCTGGCCCTCCGCGACGAACGGCGGCCGGCCCGGCGCCTCCTGCCGGTAGAACATGCCGCCGAACGGCGCGACGAGCTCGTCCGCCTTCGTCTGGGGCGGCGGAACGAGGATCTTCTTCATGCGCGCCTGCAGCTCGGGATCGGAGAGGTGCGCGGGGATGGTGACCTCGAGGTTCGGCTCCACGAGGAAGTCGAAGAACTTCACGCTCTCGGCGACCATGAAGAGGAGGCCGATGAGCTCGTTCCCCGCCTCGAAGCCGAGGTGCGCCGCCCGGATCTGCGCCCACTGCTCGGCGGTGTAGCCGCCCTGCGGCGCCTCCGACTTCAGGATCTCGTTCAGCTTGTAGAACTCCTCCTTGCGGAGGCCGAAGGTCGCGCGGAGCTTCTGGTACATCCGGATCGAGCGCTGCAGGAGGTCGTGGTCGTGCTCCCAGATCACCTCGGCGGGCGGCGCCTTCGGATCCCAGCTCATGTTGAGGTACTCGTACGTGTCGTTGAGCACGCCGAGCGGGTTGCGGAGCCAGAACACCTGGCCGTTGTCGATCCGGTAGTTCTTCCGGTTGAGCGAGAGCCACCCGGCGAGCAGGTGCGGGTCGTCGATGAGGCGCTCCATCACCCGGGTGAGGAGCGTGAACTTGCGGTCGATGACCTCGGACATCGACTTCGCGATGGCCGGATCCGTCGCGCCCTCCGCCGCGACCTGCGCCGCGTAGTGCTTCTTCATCTCGGCGAAGGCGTAGGCGACGTCGAGCTTGTTCGCCTCCTCCTTCAGCTGGCCGACCAAGGTGAGGTACGGCACGACGAAGCGCGTCGTCGGCTTCGCCATCACGTTCTGTCCGATGAACCAGTTCACGAGCCCGTAGTGGAACTGGAGGTTCGTGGCGAGGTTGATGCCGCGCAGGCTGGTCTTCGCGAGCACCCGCGAGAGCTGCACGTAGCTGTCGAGCCGGTCGTCGCCCTTCGTGAGGAGGAGGGCGATGTTCGAGTCGTAGGCGCCCGCGACGCGGTAGCGCATGAACATGCCGGTGTCGGGGTTCGGCAGGCTGATCCCCTGGTCGTCGCGGATCTCGCCCTCGATCGGCTTCGACCAGAAGCGGATGAGGCCGCCCGCGTGGGGCGAGAGCGACGCGTCGGTGGCGTTGAGGCGCGCCTCGACGGAGGCGGGGAACCGCGGGATGCGCGTCGGCTTCGGCAGCCGCTCGCCGTGCCGGGCGATGAGCGCCATCGCCTCGACGAGCGACTCGACCACGAAGGAGTCCTTCGCGTCGTCCGGGTTCGTGAACTCGAGCGCGTAGCAGAGCTCGGTCACGCGGTGCTCGACCTGGATGCGGGTGTTGACCTCCATGAAGTAGTAGCGGTCGCGGTCGACGATGCACTCGAAGGTCGAGGCCGAGTCGAGGCCGACCGCGGCGCCGAAGCGCGCGGCGTCGTCCTCCATCCGCCGCAGCGTCTCGAGGTCGGTGAGGAGCGCCTTCGCCTCCTCCTTCCTCCCCGCCTTCTCCGCCTTCGCGGCCGCGGCGGCGAGCCCCTCCTGCGTCACCGACACCTCGAGCAGCTTCTGCTCGTGCATCTGGAGCGAGCAGTCGCGGCCGCCGAGGGAGACGCACCACTTGCCGTTGCCGAGGAGCTGGATCTCGTTGTGGCGCGTCTGCTCGATGTTGAGCTCGATGAGGACGTTCTTGTTGTCGCCGACGCCGGTCGCCTTCACCTCGGAGAGGACCTCGCGCACCATCGCGGGGGCCTCGGCGGCGGCCTCGGCGACGAGCTTCGCGTCCGGGTTCACGACGGAGAGGAGGATGCCGCCGAGGATGCGCTGGCCCTTGCCGCCGCCGCCGCCGATGGCCTTCAGGCGGACGCGGCTCCCCGGGTGCTTCGTGAACATCTCGGTGACTTCCTTCTGCACCTGCACGCCGAGCTCGTCGATCGAGTAGAGGTCGATCCCCTTCGCGTAGGCGGCGAAGAGGATCTGGTCGGCGAGGTCCTCGAGCGGGAGCTTCTCGTCCTTCAGGTGCCTCGGATCCACGGCGAGCCCCTCCGCCTCGGCGAGGGCGAGGAGCTGCTTGCGCGTCTTGTGCTTGGCGACGAGCGTCCGCGCGGTGACGTTGTTCACGCCGGGCGTGACGGAGACCTTCACGTCGAGGGCGGTGCGCTTCGCCTCGTCCTTCTTGCCGGCGCGCGCCTGGACCGACGAGTTCGGGCCGATGAACTCGAGGCCGGCCTTCTCGACCGTCGCGACGAACTCCTCGTCCTCGGCCATGAAGCCGTAGCCCGCGAAGACCGAGTCGTACCCGTTGTCCTTCGCGATCTGGACGATCTGGTTCATCCGCTCGACGCGCTCCTCCTTCGTGGCGCCGGTGTAGTCGGGCACGCGGTGGACGCGGCTCGTGTCCGTGAGCTGGCGGAGCTCGGGCGCGAGCGCGTTCGGGTAGACGATGGAGTCCTTCTCGGAGAGCAGGATGCCGTAGTGGCGGATCCCCATCTCCTCGAAGACGTCCATCGCCTCCTTGCGGATCGGGCCGCGGCAGACGATGAGCGGCTTCAGGTCCTCGCAGGCGAAGGAGCGCCCCCACGCCGAGCCGGCGCCGCGCAGCCGGCGGTCGCGGTGGGTGAGCGGGTTCTGCCGGTACCAGTCGACGGTCGGAGCCATTTGAGCTTCTCCAGGGTTCGTTGAGGCGTAGGCCGCGGGGAGCGGGCCGGCACGCTTCGCTTCGCGAAGAGCGCCTGGCCCGGACGTCGAGGCGGCCTAGTGGAACTCGCGCTGCGGGCCGGTCATCGGCGAGGGCTTGTAGTGGCGGATGAGGAACTGGAGGTTCTTCGCGAGCACCTCGCGCAGGTCGGTCGGCATCACCAGCGACGAGATGGATCCGAGCGTGAGCCCTTCCTTCGGGTTCATGAGCTCCTTCTCGTAGCGGCGGTTGAGGGCGGCCTCCTGCTGCTTCAGCCACTCCCCCGCCTCCTTCTCCGCGTCCTTCTTCGCCTGCGCGCCGTCCATCCCGGCGGCGGTGCGCTGCGCGATCCCCTTCTTCGCCATGTCCGCGGCCTGGGTCCGGACCTTGCGGAGCTCGTCCTTGTAGACGAACTCCTTGCCCGCCGGGCCCATCACCGCGAGGCGCGTCGTCGGGAGGGCGAGCACGAGGTCGGCGCCCGTCGGGTAGTTGTTGTACGAGGCGTACGCGCCGCCGAACGCGTTGCGGAGGATGAGGAGGATGCGCGGCGTGCGGACGTCGACGATCGCGTCGAGCATCGAGCGGCCCGCCTGCACGATCCCGCGCGCCTCCTGCTCGCGGCCGGGGAGGAAGCCCGTCGTGTCCTCCATGAAGACGATCGGGACGTTGTAGATGTTGCAGAACCGGACGAACCTCGCGATCTTCACCGCGGAGTCGCAATCGATCTGGCCCGACGCGACGGCGCTGTTGTTCGCGACGAAGCCGATGACGTGCCCGCCGACGCGGCCGAACGCGGTGACGACCTCCTTCGCGCGCTCCGGCTGGAGCTCGAAGTAGTCGCCGTAGTCGCAGACCGCCTGGATGATGATCGAGACGTCGAACGGGGTGTTGAAGCCGGTCGGCGAGTTGAACGCCTTCTTGAGGAGCGTGTTGATCTCCCAGGTCTTCCGGTCGATCGGGTCGCTCGTCTCCTCGTACGGCGGCGCGACCGAGTTGTTGTCCGGGATGTACGAGAGGAGCCGGACCGCCTGGCGGAGCGCGGCGAGCTCGTCGGCGACGGTGAGGTCGGCGACGCCGGAGGCGCCGTGCACCTTCGGCCCGCCGAGGTCCTCGGGGCTGATGTCCTCGCCCAGCACCGACTTCACGACGCCGGGGCCGGTGAGGCCGAAGAAGGTCTCGGCCGGCTGGATCACGAAGCTCCCCTGCCGCGGCAGGTACGAGCCGCCGCCGGCGTTGAAGCCGAACATGCACATGATCGACGGCACGACGCCGCTGATCTTGCGGAGCGCGGTGAACGCCTCGGCGTAGCCGTCGAGGCCCCCGACGCCGGCGGGCACGAAGGCGCCCGCGGAGTCGTTCATGCCGATGAGCGGGATCCCCTTCTCGCCGGCGAGGCGGAAGAGCCGCGCCAGCTTCGAGCCGTTCGTCGCGTCGATCGAGCCCGCGCGGACCGTGAAGTCGTGGCCGTAGCACGCGACGTCGCGGCCGTTCACGTTCAGGACGGCGGTGACGAGCGACGCGCCGTCGAGGTTCTTGCCCCAGTTCTGGAAGAGGACGTTCGGCTCCTTGTCCGTGAGGACCCGGATCCGCTCCCAGACCGTCATCCGCCGCTTCGCGTGCTGCTTCTCGATCTGGTCGATCGACACCGACCGGATCGGGCGCTGCAGGAGGTCGTAGCCCTCCTTCATCGCCTCCTCGTACCCGCCGGTCTCGCGGGCGATCTCGCCTGGGATCGTGAACTCGACCTTCTCGGGCGGATCGAGCGGGTTCTGCAGGATCGGCTTCAGCGCCTTCGTCGACATGTGCTCGTGCCTCCGAGTTCGTTGCTCCGGGACGGACGCGTGCGTGTCGCCCCGGCCAACCGGCGGCGAGTGACCGCGCGAGGTGGGTGCGGCGAAAAGCGGCAGATTCTGGCAAATGCACCCACCCGCGGCAAGGGGTTCCCCGGGCGATCCGGGGGGTTGAGATCACGCAGCGCGCCAATCGTGGACGGGTGCGGTCCGCGACCGCCGGGCGGGCGAGCGCGTCCGGGGCGGGCGTGCCGCGCGGCGCGGCGCCCCCTCGCCGGGTGCGGTACCCTCCGCGCGCGAATGGGGAGCGGAGCGCCGAGGCCGGTCGTCGTCGCCGTGGACATGGGCTACGGCCACCTGCGCGCGGCGGCCCCCCTCGCGGAGGCGCTCGGCACCGAGATCCTCCACGTGGACCGGGCGCCGGTGGTCGCCCCGGAGGAGGAGCGGCTGTGGCGGCGGGTGCGCCGCGGGTACGAGGCGGTGTCGCGGCTCTCGCAGCTGCCCGTCGCGGGGCGGCCGCTCCGCTGGCTCCTCGACGAGCTCACCGAGATCCCGCGGCTCCACCCGTACCGCGACCTGTCCGCGCCGACGCGCGGCGTCCTCACGCTCGAGCGGCTCGCGCGCCGCAACCTCGGCCAGGGGCTCGTCGCGCACCTGCGCCGGACGGGCGCGCCGCTCCTCACCACGTTCTACTCGCCCGCCATCGTCGCGGACCGCGCCGGGCTCGAATCGATCTTCTGCGTCGTCACCGACACCGACCTGAACCGGATCTGGGTCCCCGTCGATCCCGCCCGCACGCGCATCCGCTACCTCGTCCCC
Organism: Anaeromyxobacter sp.; assembly: GCA_035708485.1. Classification (GTDB taxonomy): domain Bacteria; phylum Myxococcota; class Myxococcia; order Myxococcales; family Anaeromyxobacteraceae; genus Anaeromyxobacter. Next base: position 29,785 of record DASSSJ010000046.1, read on the forward strand.
ACCCGGCGCGCCGCGCGGCGCCTGCGCGCCTACGGCGTCCGGGAGGACCGGATCGCGTTCACCGGCTTTCCGCTCCCGGACGCGCTGGTGGGCGGCCCGGCGCTCCCGGTCCTGAAGCGGAACCTCGCCGCGCGGCTCGTCCGGCTCGATCCGTCGGGCGAGTTCCGCCGCTCGATGCCCGAGGAGCTCGCGCACTTCCTCGGCGCGCTGCCGCGCGAGGAGGAGGGGCGGCCGCCGCTCGTGACGTACGCGGTGGGCGGGGCCGGAGCGCAGGCGGCGCTCGCCGGCGCGTTCCTGCCCGGCTTCCGCGCCGCCCTCGAGGCGGGCCGGCTCCGCGTCGCGCTCGTCGCGGGCGTGCGCCCCGAGGTGGAGGCGCGCTTCCGGGAGGATCTCCGGCGCGCGGGGATGGAGGGGCTCGTCGGCGGGCCGGTGGAGCTCCTGCTCGCGCCGACGTTCGCCGAGTACTACGCGCGGTTCAACGCGCTCCTCGCGCGCACCGACGTGCTCTGGACGAAGCCGTCCGAGCTCACCTTCTACGGCGCGCTCGGGCTGCCGCTCGTCCTCGCGCCGCCGGTCGGCGTCCACGAGCGCTACAACCGGCGCTGGGCGCGCGAGAGCGGCGCCGGGCTCAAGCAGCGCGACCCGCGCTTCGCCGCCGAGTGGCTCGGCGACGCCCTCGCCGACGGCGTCCTCGCCGCCGCCGCGTGGGCCGGCTACATGCGGCTGCCGAAGTTCGGGCTCTACCGGATCGTCGAGACCGTGCTCGCGGCGCCGCCGCGCTAGCTCGCGCTAGCTCGACGCGCGCCGCCTCGCGCCGCGCATCGCGCGCCGCGCGAGGTCCGCGACGGTCCGCGAGCGGAGCGCCTCGAGGAGACCGCGCTCCGCGAGCTGGGACGCCTCCGCGAACGCGCCGCGCATGCCGGCGCCGATCGGGCAGCGCGGGTTCGGCTCGGCCGGGCTCCGCGCGAGCGGCCCCTCCGGCTCGACGGCGCAGTAGACGTCGGCGAGCGAGATGCGCGCCGCCGGGCGGGCGAGCCGGTAGCCGCCCGTCCGCCCCTCCCGCGCGACCACGAGGCCGGCGCCGACGAGGTCGCGCAGGATGCGGCGCAGGAAGACCGCGTGCGTGTTGACGCTCGAGGCGATGTACGCGGACGGGTAGCCCTCGTCCGACTGGGACAGGACCGCGAGCGCGTGCGCGGCCATCGCGAAGCGACCGGAGGGCATGTGGAGCGCAAAGCGTTAGCGCCGTACCTCCTGGGCGTCAACGGGTCGTGGGGCGACCCTCCGGGTCGGCGCCCCGGGTCCACGCGACCGGGTGGTGCGCCGTCCGTGCGCGCGCCCGCCGCCCGCACGCGCCGCCGCCCGTCCCCGCCGCCGGGCCGCTTGCGGTGCACCGGGCGAGCGGCGAGGATCCTGGGCGTGCTCGCCGCCTTCTCCGTCCTGTACTGGGCGTTCGTGGTCGTCACGATGCCGGTCCTCTTCGCCGGCGCGCTCGCCGTGTTCCTGGCCACCGCCGCGTTCGACCGCCGCCGCCTCGTGCTCCACCTCTACTCCTGCGCCTGGGCGAGCTTCTACGTGGTCATGAACCCGCTCTGGCGGCTCCGCGTCGAGGGGCGCGGGAAGCTGCCCTGGCGCGGCGCGGCGGTGCTCGTCGCGAACCACCTCTCGATGCTCGACATCCTCGTCGTGTACGCGCTCTTCCGGCCGTTCAAGTGGGTCGCGAAGGCGGACCTGTTCCGGATCCCCTTCGTCGGCTGGAACATGTGGCTCAACGACTACGTCCCGCTCTGGCGCGGGCACCCCGACTCGATCCGCCGGATGATGGAGCGGTGCCGCGTCCACCTCGCGCGCGGCACGCCGATGCTGCTCTTTCCGGAGGGCACGCGCTCGCGCGACGGGCGGCTGCAGGCGTTCAAGGACGGCGCCTTCCGGCTCGCCGTCGAGGCGGGCTGCCCGGTGATCCCGATCGTGGTCACGGGCACCTTCGACTCGCTGCCGAGGAGCGGCCTCGTGCTCCGGAACGGGATGCGCGCGCGCGTGCGCGTGCTCGACCCGATCTCCCCCGCCCAGCACCCGACGGCGGCCGCCCTCCGCGACGCGGCGCGCGCGGCCATCGCCGCCGCGCTCGCCGGGGAGCCCGGGGGCGCGCGCGCTGCGGGCGCGTGAGACGGGCGCCCCGGGGTCGGCCGTCGGCCGACCCGCCGGCCGGGGAAAGGGAGCGACGCAACGCGCCCCCCGCGGGCGCTGCGCCGGGCGGGCCCGCGCCGCATGCTCGCGGCATGTCCAACCCGTACCAGCCCGCCGGCGGCGTCGGCGGACGCCTCCCCGGCACGCTCGGGCCCGCCGATCTCGACGGCCGCGCCGAGTGGGTCCCGCTCCGGCGCCCGCGCGACCTCCTCGAGGCGCTCGCGATGCGCCTCGGGTCGGAGGTGGACCTGGCGAGGGTCGTCCTCGCCGTCCTCGCGCCACTGCGCGCCTCCCTCGAGGGCGAGCCGCTCGGCGCCCTCACCGCGACCCTCCCGCAGGACCTCGCGCGCGAGCTCGCGGACGCCGACCTGAACCTGAACGCGCGCGTGCGCGCCCCGGCGGGCGCGGCGGACTACGTCGCCGAGGTGTCTCGCCTCGTCCTCCACCCGCCCCGGCGCGCGGCCGAGTACGTGCGCGCGGTCTTCGCGGCCGCGAAGGCGGTGATCGCGGCCGACGCGCTGGAGCCGATCGCGCGGCGGCTCCCGCCGGACCTCGCGGCGGCCTGGCGCGCCGCGCGCTGAGCGCGGCGAGCGCAGGGGCAGCCGGAGGACGCTGCCCCGGAGCGAGCGGCCGGGGCGGGCTTCGCCTCGCTCAGCTCCCGGCGGGCCGCCGCGGGAGCCGGACGGTGACGACGGTCTCGCCGTCCGAGACGGCGCCGATCTCGCCCCCGTGGCCGCGCACGATCTCGCGGGAGATGTAGAGGCCGAGCCCGAGCCCGGAAGCCTTGCGGCTCTTCTCGTCCGGCCCGCGCGAGAACGGCTCGAACAGGTGCGCCAGCACCTCCGGCGGGAGCGACGGCCCGTCGTTCCGGACGCGCAGGACCACCGCGTCCGGCTCGCCGGCGAGCTCGACGCGCACCGGCGCGCGGGGGTCGCCGTGGTCCACCGCGTTCGAGACCAGGTTCGAGGCGACCTGCTCGAGGCGGTCCGGGTCCCACTCGCCCGAGAGGTCGCCCTCGGTCGCGATCACGATCTCGCGCCCGGCGTTCGCGGCCCGGAGCTCGTCCACGACGCGCGCCACGATCTCGTCGAGGCGCGCCGGGCGCCGCGCGATGGGGAGGCCGCTCCCGAGGCGCGTCCGCGTGTAGCTGAGGAGGTCCGCGATGATCCGCGCCATCCTCCCCGCCGAGGAGCGCATCCGGTCCACCGTCTGCGCCTGCCATCCCGCGAGCCCGCCCCGCTTCTGGAGGAGGGCCGCCGACATGTGGATCGCGCCCAGCGGGTTCCGGAGGTCGTGGCCCACGATCCCGAGCACGTAGTCCACGGCCTTCCGGCGGCTCGCGATGTCCGCCTCCGCCCGCGCCGCGATCTCGCCCTGGTGCGCGCTCTCGCGCGCGAGCCGGGCGCACTCGAGCGCGAGCGCGGCGCGGTCGGCGGCCGCGCGCAGGAGCACGAGCGCCTCGTCCGCGAACGCGTCCGCGCTCCGCGAGCCGAGGAGCAGGGCGCACGCCGTCTCGCCGGCGACGCCCGCGGCGGCGGCTCCGGCGCGCGTGCCGGGCGGGAACGGCGCGCCCGGGCTCGCCGCGACGCGGAGCGCCCGCGCGCCGATCGCCTCCTCCGCGAGCGCGCCGGCCGAGGGCGCCGCCCCGTCGTCGAGGCCGACCGCCGCGGCGAGCTCGAGGCGCCCGCCCCCGTCGGCGCGGACGACCACCGCGGCGAAGTCCGCCGCCGGGACCGCGTCCACGAGCGCCCCGGCGAGGCGCCGCGGCGCGCGCTCGTCGGGATCGATGCCGAGGAGCCGCCCGAGCGCCTCCGCGAGCGCCCGCGCCCCTTCGGACGGCGCGGGCGCCTGTGCTCGGTGGAGCCCCTCGTCGCCCACCCTGCGATGGTGGGCGCGCGCGCCCGGCCGGGGAAGCCCCCCGCGCGGCCGCGCGGCGGCACGCACGGCCGTGCGACGCGACGCGTCCCGATCCCGCCGCGGGGGCGCCGCGGAGCCGCTTTACTCCGGCGCGCGCGCACGAGTATGGTCTCGGGCTCCCGAGCGGCCGGTGGTGGCGGCAGACGAGCTCCGCACCGTGGAGCGGCGGGGAACCCGCGCGGGCGAGGGACGCACATGCACGACGACGCCGAGAAGTCGAAGGCCGCCAAGCAGCGCTGGCGCGAGGGCCTCTACCGGAAGGCCACCGGCAAGCCGGGCGCGGAGCGGCGCCCGCGGTTCGAGACCACGAGCGGGATCCCGGAGGAGCCGGTCTACGTCGCCGCGGACGTGAAGCCCGGGCTCCAGGAGCGGCTGGGGCTCCCCGGCGAGTGGCCGTTCACCCGCGGCGTGCAGCCGACGATGTACCGCGGCCGCTTCTGGACGATGCGCCAGTACGCCGGGTTCGGGACCGCGGAGGAGTCCAACAAGCGCTACCACTACCTCCTCAAGTCCGGCCAGACCGGCCTCTCGGTCGCGTTCGACCTCCCGACGCAGATGGGCCGCGACTCGGACCACCCGCGCGCGAAGGGCGAGGTCGGCAAGGTCGGCGTGGCGATCGACTCGATCGAGGACATGGGGATCCTGCTCGACGGGATCCCGCTCGGCGAGGTCTCGACCTCGATGACCATCAACGCGACGGGGTCGATCCTGCTCGCGCTCTACCAGGCGGTCGGCGAGAGGCAGGGCGTCGCGCCGGCGGACCTCCAGGGGACGATCCAGAACGACATCCTGAAGGAGTACGCGGCGCGCGGGACGTACATCTACCCGCCCGAGCCGTCCCTCCGGCTCATCACCGACATCTTCGCGTACACGGCGCGGGTGATGCCGAAGTGGAACCCCATCTCGATCTCCGGCTACCACATCCGCGAGGCGGGCTCGACGGCGGTGCAGGAGGTCGCCTTCACCCTCGCCGACGGGATCCAGTACGTGGACGCCGCGGTGCGGGCGGGGCTCGACGTGGACGTCTTCGCGGGCCGGCTCTCCTTCTTCTTCAACGCGCACAACCACCTGCTCGAGGAGGTCGCGAAGTTCCGCGCGGCGCGGCGGCTGTGGGCGCGCATCATGAAGGAGCGCTTCAAGGCGAAGGACCCGCGCTCGATGATGCTCCGGTTCCACACCCAGACCGCGGGCTCGATGCTCACCGCCCAGCAGCCCGACAACAACATCGTGCGCGTCACGCTCCAGGCGCTCGCGGCGGTGCTCGGCGGCACGCAGTCGCTCCACACGAACTCGCGCGACGAGGCGCTCGGGCTGCCGACGGAGGAGTCGGCCCGCATCGCGCTCCGCACGCAGCAGATCGTCGCGAACGAGTCCGGCGCCGCGGACGTGATCGACCCGCTCGGCGGCGCGTACGTCGTCGAGGCGATGACCGACGAGATCGAGGGCCGGGCGGAGGAGTACATCCGCAAGATCGACGAGATGGGCGGCATGGTCCACGCGATCTCGAAGGGGTACGTGCAGCGGGAGATCCAGGAGGCCGCCTACGCCTGGCAGAAGCAGGTCGAGGCGAAGGAGCAGGTCGTCGTCGGGGTGAACGCGTTCAAGGCGGACGATCCGCCCGTCACCGTGATGAAGGTGGACCCCGCGCTCGAGGAGCGGCAGGTCGCGCGCCTCGGGGCGTTCCGCGCGCGCCGCAGCGCCTCCGCCGCGAGGGGCGCGCTCGACCAGGTGCGCGCGGCGGCGAAGGGGAAGGAGAACCTCATGCCGCCGATCCTCGCCGCCGTGAAGGCGGAGGCGACGCTCGGCGAGATCTCCGACGCGCTCCGCGACGTGTTCGGCGAGTATCGGGAGACGGTGGTACTCTAGCCGTCCCGTGAGCGACGAGAAGCCGAAGCCCGATCCGCCGCCCGCGCCCGCGGGAGGGCCGCCCAAGCTCGAGCGCGTCCCCGCCGGTTACGTCCCGCCCAAGGCCTCCGTCCGGTCGACTGCGTCCGCTCCGCCGCCGCCGGCGCCGAGCCCCAGCGGGCGGGCGCCCGCGACCGGGACCCCTCCCGCGACCGGGACCCCTCCCGCGACCGGGACCCCTCCCGCGACCGGGACC
>DASSSJ010000047.1:0-8585 GCA_035708485.1 Anaeromyxobacter sp.
GTGGCGCGGTTCTTCGACGACGTGCTCGTCATGGCGGAGGAGCCCGCGCTCCGCGCGAACCGGCTCGGCCTCATGCGGCGCGTGGCGGCGCTGTTCGCCGACCTCGCCGACTTCCGCAAGATCCAGGCGGAGCTGCCGCAGGGCGCGCCGGCGCAGGAGGCGCGGTGACGAGCGGCGCCGTGACGCGGGTCGCGGTCGTCGCGGCCCTGGCCGCCGCGTGCGGCGACTCGATCCGGAAGACGGAGCCGGGCCCGCTCGACACGTTCTTCTACCCGACCGGCCTCGGGATCCTCGGCGACAAGATCGTGGTGGCGTCGTCGAACGCGGACCTCACGTACTCGTCGGATACGGGCGGGTCGCTCATCGTGGCGAACGTCTGCGAGCCGTGGCCGGCCTGCGCCGACTCCATCTCGGGCGCCACGAACCTGCCGAGCTTCTCGGGGCAGGTCGGCGTCGCCGACCCCGCGCGCTGCGCCGCGCTGGGCACGGCCGGGCCGTTCGTGATCGTCCCGATCCGCGGGTCGGACCTCGTCTACCGGTTCACGGCGGACGCGTCCGGCGCGCTCGCGTGCGACGGCTGCGAGGCCGGGGTCGGGTCGCGCGACCACGGCGACCCGTTCGCCGTCGGGATCGCGTGCGGGCCGGGGCTCGCGCGGGCGTTCGTGGGCTTCCTGCGCTCGAGCGGCAACGCGTGGATCACCCAGCTCGACCTCCAGAAGAACCCCGGGGAGGAAGGGTACGTGCGGATCAGGCAGATCGAGGGCGGCGGCCAGGTCCGTGCGTTCGCCTACGACGAGCGGATCAAGCGCCTGTACTTCACGCGCACCGCGACGAGCGCGGAGACCCAGCTCAGGTGGGTGGATCTCGCGAGCGGCTGCCTCTTCGACGTGAGCCCGGGAGCCGACCCGCAGGGCTGCTCGGACGGCTTCTCGAAGCTCGACGAGCTTCCGGACGGGCTCGAGCTGCGGGGGATCGCGCTCGCGAACGAGCGCGCCACGATCCAGCGTGCGTACCTCACCGCGCGGATCTACGACGCCGCCGCGGCTGCCCTGGCAGGCGGCCGCGTCGGCGACTTCGACGGGCTGCTCCTCGTCGTGGACCTCTGGGAGGATCTGACCGGGACGCTCCGGATCGACATGGTGGATCAGATCCCGATCGGCTACGGCGCGGGCGACGTGAGGGTGCTGCCGGCCCGCACGGGGAAGCGCGACGTCGTGGTGGCGCTCGCCTCGGACGACGGCGTGCTCTGGATCTACGACGACGACACCGGCGGGCGCGTCGCGATCGGTCGAGATCCCGCGACGGGCGCCCCCATCGTCGGCCACGACACCGGGCTCGCGGTACGTCCCGAGGCGCCCGGCGGCATCGCCCGCGTCTACGTCGGCTCGTTCCGGGAGAACCATGTGACACCCATCGACGTCCCGCTCGACGCCCCGGAGACCGCCGCGCCGGTGACCTCGAACGGCGTCATCCGCCGGATCGGTCCGCGGATCGGAGGGGCGCCGTGACCCGCTCGCTTCCGCTCGCCGCGGCCCTCGCGCTCGCCGCCGCCGGCTCCGGTTGCACGAAGGGAGAGAGCTCCGCCGCCGGCGCCCGCCTCCGGCAGCCCGAGGCGATCGCGGTCTTCCAGGGCGTCACCCTCGCGTCGCCTAAAGTCCGCCCGTACCTCGCCGTCGCGAACGCGTCTCGCAACGACGTCGCGATCGTGGACGCGGTGACCAACGATCCGGTCAAGGCGCCGGTCGTGCTCCGCACGCTGGTCGTTCCGGTCCCGGACCGGCCGTCGCTCCTCGCCGCCGCCTCGCTGGGCGACGAGACGGTGGAGCAGCCACACCGCGCCGACCTCCTCGTCGCGGTCTCGGCGGGCGACTCGGTGCTCCAGGTGATCGAGACCTGGGATTCGAAGAACCTCGTCCACTCCGATCCCGCGGAGGCCGGTGCCCTCGCGGTGGACCTCGGCCACGACGTCCTCGCCCTCGCGCCGCTGCCGCCGGATCCCGCCGACCCGGGCGTCGCCCGGATCGCGGCCGCGCTGTCAGACGGCCTCGTCGCGGTGGTGGCGTACCGGCGCGGCGACGGCGACGCCATCGTGCACGGATCGACGGCGATCCGGACCACGCCGCTGCCGTTCCAGCCCGTCGCGATCGCCGCCATGCCCGATGACCCGGCAGTTCCCGGGCTCCAGACCGCGATCTACCTCGCGTCGCGCGAGGCCGTGGATCCCGGCGCGGTCCCGCCGATCTTCGGCGTGGCCGAGCTCCCCGGCGCCGACGTCGAGGCGCAGCCGCGCGTCCTCGGCGCGCGCGCCCCGACGCGGCTCGTCGCGGCGGCGCGGCTCCAGGAGCGGTTCGACCACTCGGCCGATTCCGGCACCGGCGCGTTCCAGGCGGAGCGCGTGCCGCGCGTCTACGCGGTGCTCGACGAGTCCGCCTGCGGTCCGGACAAGCCCATCGACTGCGGCGTCGTGACCCTCGACGCCGGCCCGGCCGTCCCGTCGGGCTCGATGGCGATCCCGGACGACTACGCCGGCCTCATGCCGCACCGCGCGCCGATGCGGGTTCCCGGCCGCCCGCTCGCGATCGTCGCGGCCGGCCCGCCCGCGGTCCCGCTGGGCACCGTCGACGGCGATCCCGTCGACTATCCGGCCGGGTTCATGCGGCTCTTCATGGGATCGGTCGGGCGCGCGACGACCGCGGTCGCCGCGGTCCCGAGCGACGACGGGAAGGTGTACTTCCTCGACCTCGGCCGGTTCGAGACGGCGACGGCGGCGCCGATCGTCCAGGCGAGGTCGACCGGGCCGACCGCGCCGGAATTCGAGCCGCCGCCGCAGGAGGACCCGGCCCAGGAGCCGCCCGCGACGGATGAGTGGCTGAGGCTCTGGATCCAGGACGAGAACGGAGCGTTCGTCGCGCCGAACGACGCCGCGGCGAGGCGGAACGCCCTCACCACGACGCCGGGGTTCACGCCGAACGAGACGGTGTGGTCGCTGATTTGGGAGGGGGTCCTCTCGGCTGATCTCGCCGAGCGCACCGGCGAGGTCATGACCGACGTGGCCACGGGGCAACTCGCGCTGGCGCTCCAGGTCGGCGATCGTCCCTCGGGTGGGCCCGCGACCTTCACGCAGGTGGCGCGGCTCTGGCATCCCGCGCTCGGAGTGAAGGTGAACGACATCGTCGTCATCCCGGTGAACAGGATGGGCGCGGGCCTGTCGTGCGAGGGCACGCGTCGGCTCCTGCCACCCGGGTCCACACAGGTGCTCCCGAACGAATTCGAGGTCCGCATCGGCGCGCTGCTGCCCCCCAGCGACCAGCACCCGGGCGGCGCGGTCACCCTGGTGCCGGCCGCGCAGCCGCCGCCCCCCGCTCCGCCGGACGAGAGGATCCCCGCATGGCAGGCCTGCTACGACGTGCTGAGCGCCGGCGCGACGGGCACGAACGTCGTCACCGGCGTCAGGGCCACGATCCGCGCGAGCGGGCTCGTCCTCCGCGGCGCGGCGTTCGGGTACGCCGGGCGGCCGCCGATGGGCGATCCGGGGGTCCCGAGGCCGCACGAGCTCCGGTATCCCGGGGGCGCGGCCGAGGCCCAGCTCACCGCCGAGTGTCCGCTCGCCGACTGGGACGGGAGCTGGCCGACGACGCATCCGCTGGCCTGCACCGACGCGTGCAGGACGAGCTGCGAGCAGCTCGTCATCGCCCGCAAGGTCCGCCGCCTGCACAACGTCTCGGTGACCTGCGAGACCAACTCCGCGCAGCGGGACACCTGCAACGTCCTCTGGCCCGGCAACGCGTTCCCCACGGTGAACGACCCCGTCGCGTTGAAGTTCCAGGTGGCCGTCCAGAAGCAGCTTCCCGCCCCCGGCGACCTCGGGCCCTACGCGCCGTTCCGCGACATGGAGCTCGAGTTCGGCACGACGAGCGGCGTCGGCGAGAGCGCGGCGAGCCAGAGCGGCACCGCCCCGCAGCACGCGACCGGCGCCGTCCCGTTCGACCGGACGCCGTGGACGACCGCCGCCGAGGGATATCGCTTCTACGTGTCGTACCCGGCCGACTTCGTGCTCGACGCCACGCCGAGCCTGTCGGGGAACCCGGTGCCGTCCGCCGTCATCCGCTGACGCACACGCGCCTCCTCCCTCGGGACCCGTCCATCTGCTACGGTGGACGGGTCTGGCGTTCCTCGTGCCACGGAGGGTGACGTGAAGACGACGAGGCGCATCGAGATCGCCGACCACCTCTGGGACGCCTTCGGCCGGATGGCCCAGGAGATGGGGTCGGACCGCGAAGTGCTCGTGAACCAGGCGATGCACGTGTTCGCCCGGCTGAACGGGTTCGTCGTGCCCGGCGCGCCCGAGCGCGGGCTGCCGAACCTCGCGGCGCCGCCGCTCCCGAAGCCGGCCGCCGCGCCGCCCGCGATCCCGGGGCCGGCGCCGATCGCGCCGCCGGCGCCCGCCCCGAACCCGGCCGTCGGCCAGGTGCTCGAGGCCGCCGCCCGGCTCGAGGAGGCGATCGCCGAGCCCACGCCAGTGGAGGCGCAGCGCGCGATCGGGCTCGTCGTCGTGCGCGAGGACGGCACGACGCTCGAGGTCGCGAAGGACCGCTTCCTCATCGGGCGCGGGCGACACTGCGACCTCGTCATCGACTCGGCGAAGATCTCGCGCGAGCACGCCGCGATCCTCCGCGACGGCACCGGCTGGGCCATCGAGGACCTCGGCTCCTCGAACGGCACCTGGCACAAGCGCGAGCGGATCGACCGGAGGCGCATCGCCGACGGCGACGAGTTCTTCGTCTGCTCCGAGAAGGTCAAGTGCGTGCTGCGCTGATCGGCGTCGCGGCCGCGCTCGCCGTCGCGGCGCCGATGCGCGCGCCCGCCGGGCCTCCGGGGGCGGGGACCGCGCTCGCGCTCGCCGAGCGGCAGGTCGTGACGCTCGAGTTCGACCGGCCGGTGTCGCGCGTCGCGGTGACGGATCCGGAGCTGCTCTCGGTGCGGACGCGCGGCTCGCGCGTCGAGCTCGGGGCGCTCAAGGGCGGGCGCGGGTCGATCGAGATCGCCTTCGAGGACGGGGCGACGGTCGCCTACGACGTCGCGGTGGCGGCCGCGCGGCGGCCGGCCTTCTCGGGCGGCTCGCCCGCCGCGATCGCGCTCGGGATCGGCGAGGAGCGGCGGTTCCGCTCGCCGGGCGCCGCGCGGGTGCTCGTGGAGGAGAACGGCGTCGCGCGGGTGAAGGTGGACGGGGAGACGCTGACCGTCGTCGGCGTGTCGCCCGGGACGACGTCCATCGTGATCGTGGACGGGGCGGGCGCGCGGACGACGTGGGCGGTGGCGGTGCGGTAGTCGCCGATTCCGGCTGCCCGCGTCGGCCCCCGCGGCTATCGTTCGTCCCGCGCATGCCCACGCTGACCCTCATCGACGGCTCGGGGTTCATCTTCCGCGCCTACCACGCGATCCCGCACCTCTCGACCACGAAGGGCGTCCCGACGAACGCCGTCTACGGCTTCACGACGATGCTCCTCAAGGCGCTGCGCGAGCAGGCGCCCACGCACGTCGCGCTCGTGTTCGACGCCGCGCGCCGGACCTTCCGGCACGACATCGACCCCGGCTACAAGAGGAGCCGGCCCGAGGCGCCGGACGACCTCAAGTCCCAGTTCCCGCTCGTCCGCGACGTCGCGCGCGCGCTCGCGGTCCCGATCGTCGAGGAGGACGGCGTCGAGGCCGACGACGTCATCGCGACGCTCGCCGCGCGGGCGCGCGAGCGGGGGTGGGACGTCGTCGTCGTCACCGGCGACAAGGACTTCGCGCAGCTCGTGGACGGGAAGCTCTCGCTCTACGACCCGATGGCGGAGGCGAGCGGGCGGGGAGGGAAGACCGGGCCCGAGGAGGTCGTGAAGAAGCTCGGCGTCAGGCCGGAGCAGGTCGTCGAGTACATGGCGATCCTCGGCGACAAGATCGACGACATCCCCGGCATCGCCGGCGTCGGCGAGGTGACGGCGGCGTCGCTCATAAAGCACTTCGGGACGATCGAGGAGATGCTGCGGCGTCCGGACGAGATCCCGCAGGCGGTCTCGCGCGGGGGCGAGAAGCTGAAGGAGAAGATCGTCGCGAACGCGGAGCGGATCCGGACGAACCGCAGGCTCGTCGATCTCAGGCGAGACCTCGAGCTGCCGTTCTCGCCCGAGACCTTCGGGCGCAAGGTCCCGGACGACGCGAAGGTCCGGGCGCTCTTCTCGGAGCTGGAGTTCTCGCGGCTCCTCAAGGACCTCCCCGCCCCGCCGCCGACCGCGCGCGTCGAGAAGGCCGAGGCGGTCCTCGACGCGGACGCGCTCGCCGCGGCGATGAAGGTGCTCCGCGACGCGCCGGCGGTGGGCCTCCGGCCGGTGCTCGCCGGCGGCTCGCCCCGGACGGATCCCATGGTCGGGGTCGCGCTCGCCGGGGGCGGGCGCGCGTTCTACGTCCCCCTCGCGCACCGGTTTCTCGGCGCGCCCGCCCAGCTCTCGCCCGCCGCGATCGCGGACGCGCTGCGGCCCATCTTGGAGGGGGACCGCCCGGTGCACGTCCACGACCGGAAGGCGACGATGCACGCGCTCGCGCGGCTGGGGCTCGCGCTCCGCGCTCCGGGGGTGGACACGGAGCTCGCGAGCCGGCTCCTCCTGCCGACCCGGCGCGAGCACGCGCTCGCCGACGTCGCGCGAGAGCGGATCGCCTGCGACCTGCCGCGCGACCCGAGCGGCGGCGACGCGGCGCGGAAGTCGGAGCGCGTGCCGGTGGAGGGGCTCGAGGTGGAGCGCGTCGGCGGCTGGGCGGCGCTCTGCGCGGCGGCGCTCCTCGACCTCGCGCCGGCGCTGGAGCGCGCGCTCGGCGACGAGGACGTCGCGAGGCTCTACGCCGACATCGAGCGCCCGCTCGTGCCGGTGCTGTTCGCGATGGAGCGGGCCGGGATCCTCGTGGACAGGGGCGCGATGGCCGGGATGAGCGAGGAGTTCGGCCGGGCGATGGAGGACCTCGAGAAGCGCATCCACTCCGCCGCCGGCCACGCGTTCAACGTGGCGTCCACGCGCGAGCTCGCGCAGGTGCTCTTCGGCGAGCTCGAGCTGCCGGTCCTGAAGCGGCTCAAGACGGGCCCGTCCACCGACCAGGACGTCCTCGAGAAGCTCGCCGAGCAGCACGAGCTGCCCCGGCTCGTCCTCGAGCACCGCTCGCTCGCGAAGCTGAAGGGCACCTACGTGGACGCGCTGCCCCAGCTCGTCGATCCGCACGACGGCCGCATCCACACCACGTTCCACCAGGCCGGCGCGGCGACGGGCCGGCTCTCGTCGTCCGACCCGAACCTCCAGAACATCCCGATCCGCACCGAGCTCTCGCGCCGGATCCGCGCCGCGTTCGTCGCGCCGCCCGGGCGGCGGCTCCTCTCCGCGGACTACTCGCAGATCGAGCTGCGGATCCTCGCGCACTACTCGGACGATCCCGGCCTCCTGGAGGCGTTCCGCACGCGGCAAGACGTGCACACCCGCACGGCCGCCGAGACCTACGGCGTCGCGCCCGCGGACGTCACGCCCGAGATGCGCCGCGTCGCGAAGATGCTCAACTTCGGCATCGCCTACGGCCTCTCGGCGTTCGGCCTCGCGCAGCGGCTCGACCTGCCGGACGCGGAGGCGCGCGGGATCATCGAGCGCTACTTCGCCCGGTACGCCGGCGTGAAGCGGTACGTCGAGCAGGCCATCGACGAGGCGCGGCGGACCGGCGAGTCGCGGACGCTCTACGGCCGCGTGCGGGCCATGCCCGAGATCTCCGCCCGGAACCCCGCGCTCCGCATGGCCGCCGAGCGGACCGCCATCAACACGCCCATCCAGGGCTCCGCTGCCGACATCGTGAAGATCGCCATGCTCCGGGTCCACGCCGCGCTGGAGACGGAGCGGCGCGACGCGAAGCTCCTCCTCCAGGTGCACGACGAGCTCGTCCTCGAGGTCGGGGAGAAGGACCTCGCGCCGGTCGAGGCGCTCGTGAAGCGCGAGATGCAGGGCGCCGCGACGCTGAAGGTCCCGCTCGACGTCGAGGTCGGGCACGGGCGGTCGTGGGCGGAGGCGCACTAGGCGCCGCAGGAAGGTTGTGGTGCACCGTCTGCACAGGCGCGCCCGCGCCCGCTCTTGACCAGAAGCAACGTCGAAGTCTTCTTGCGCCGGCGCGGGATTGGCTGGACGGTGTAGACGCACCTTGACCAGCAGCGTGTGACCATGTAACGACGCGGATGCGTCCACGACGGAAGCGATGGTGTCAGAAGCTCCGCGAACGTGGACGCATGGGGGGCATGCGCACGTGTTGTGTTCTCGCCGCCGCGGGACTGTTGGCGCTGCCCGTCACGGCACTCGGGCTCTCTGCCCGACAGGCCGCTCGTGCGACGCCGAAACACGGAGTTGCGAGTGCAACAGCCTGCCTCCAGCGCGGTGCAACGACGGAAACCGGTCAAGTCCCTCTTCGTGTGTAAATCGCACGCGGAGTGAAGCTCCTCGCTTGCTTCACGCGGCCTTGGCGACGATGGCCTCCTTCGACCTCAGCAGGGACATGTCCAGGTAGCGGCGGTCGGTCCAGATCGCGGT
>DASSSJ010000048.1:0-66217 GCA_035708485.1 Anaeromyxobacter sp.
GCGGCGGCCGTGAAGCTGCTGCTCGGCCGGCCGGAGGCGAAGTGACGGACCGGCTCCCGCTGCCGCGCGTCGTCCCGGGCGACGCGGCGGTGCTCGAGCGCCGCGCGCGCGCGCTCGCGGCGGGCGACCCGGCGCGCGAGGAGGACGCGCTGGGCGCGGTGGGCGCGGCGCGGCTCGTCGCGTTCCGGCTGCGGGGCCGGCCCTGCGCCGTCGACGGCGCGGTCGTCGCGCGGGCGGTCGTGCTCGCGGCGCCCCTCGCGATCCCGCTCGTGGACGGCTCCGAGCGCCCGGTCGCGTTCGTGGACGAGCTGCCGGTGCCGGTCGCCGATCTCGCCGGAGCGGCGGCGGGCCGGCCGCGCGCCGCCGCGGCGCTCTCGGGGGCCCCCGCGCTCCTCGTCGAGACCGCGGAAGGCCCGGTGGCGGTCGCGGTCGAGGCGCCGCTCGAGCTCGCGGAGGACCGCCTCGCCGCCACCGCCGCGCCGGGAGGCGACGAGGTCCCCCGGATCGCGGGCCGGCTCGCCGGCGGCGCCGACCTGGTGGACGGGGCGTGGCTCGCGGGGTGGGCGGCGAAGGCGGTGCGGCCGTGAACCTCGACGCGGCGACCCGGGCGCGGCTCGTCGGCCTGTTCGTCGCCGAGGCGGACGAGACGGTCGCCGCGCTCCGCGACCTCGCCGAGGGGCTCACCGCCGGCGCCCGCGGCGACGTGCTCCGGGAGTTCGGCCGGATCGCGCACGGCCTCAAGGGGGCCGCGGCGGCGCTCGGTTACGAGGGGCTCGCCCGCGCGCTGCACGACCTCGAGGACCTCGCCCTCGGCGTCCGCGACGAGCGCCCGGCCGGCGCCGAGGAGCGGCGGCGCCGGGTCGGCGAGGCGCTCGACCTCGTCTCGGAAGGGACCGCGCGGATGGGCGCGTCCGGCGCCGACGCGTTCCCGGAGGACCTGCTCGAGCGGCTGCTGGACGTCGTCGCCCCGGGCCGGGCCGCCGCGGACGCCGCGGCCGGCGCGGAGCGCGACGCGAGCGCCCCCGCGGCCCCGGACGGCGCGCCCTCGCCCGCCGCGCCGCGTGCGCCCGAGGCCGGCGAGCGGATCAGCGTCCCCGCCACCGACGTGGACGCGGCGCTCCGGCTCGCGTCGTCCCTCGCGCGCGGCGCGGCCCAGCTGCACGAGGCGCTCCAGCGCGCCGGCGGCGACCTCGCGCACGCGGCGCAGTCGCTCGCGAACGGCGCGGCCGGGCTGGAGGGCATCGTCGCGTCGCTGCGGCTCCTCCCCGCGGAGGCCGCGCTCTCCGGGCTCGAGGAGGAGGTCGACGGCCTCGCCGCCCACCTCGGCAAGCGGGTGGCCCTCGGGATCACCGGTCGCGACGTGCGCGCGGACCGGCGCTCGCTGCAGTCGGCGCGCGGGATGATCCGCCACCTCGTCCGGAACGCGCTCGACCACGGGATCGAGCCGGAGGCGGACCGGATCGCGGCGGGGAAGGAAGCGGAGGGCCACCTCTCGGTGGCGGTGCACGCCGGCGAGTCCACGCTGCGCGTCACCGTCTCCGACGACGGCGCCGGCTTCGACGCGGCGGCCATCCGGGGGGAGCTGGCGCGCCGCACCGGGGATCCCGAGCGGATCGCGTCGCTCTCGGACGAGGAGGTCCTGCGGGCGTGGGCCTTCGAGGGGGGCTCCACGCGCTCCACCGCGACCCGGATCTCCGGCCGCGGGCTCGGCCTCTCCGCGGTCGCCCAGCTCGCGCGCGCGTCGGGCGGCGGCATCCGGATCCTCTCCGCCCGCGGCGAGGGGAGCATCGTCGAGTTCACGCTGCCGCTCGAGGTGTACGCCGTCGAGGCGCTCACGGTCTCTGCCGGCGGCCGGCTCTTCGGCGTCCCGCTCGGCGCGGTGGAGCGGACCGTGCACGCGGCGGGCGCGGGCGACGCGATCCACGAGGGGGCCGCGGGGCCCACCCTCGCCGCCGGCGAGACGATCCTGCCGCTCTGCGACCTCGGCGAGGTGCTCGGCCTCGCGCGCGCGCCGGACCGGCTCCGCCGCGACGCCGGCGCGGTGGGCGCCGCCCGCTTCGCGGTCGTGGTCCGCCACGAGGCGAGCCTGGCGGCGCTCGCGGTGGACGACCTCGGCGGCGTGGAGGGGATGGTCCCCGCGACGGTCGCGGGCGTCGCGCAGGCCGACGCGCTCGTCACCGGGATCGCCCGGCTCGGCGACGGCAGCGCGGTCGCGGTCCTGAACCCGCGCCACCTCGTCGACCGCGCGCGCGCCGTCCGCCCGCGGCCACGCCCCGCCGCCGCGCCGTCGAGGGCGGCCGCCGCGCCAGCGGGCGCGCTCGACGTGGTCCTCGCCGAGGACTCGCTCGCGACGCGCGAGGTGCTGCGGGTGCTCCTCGAGGAGCAGGGCTTCCGCGTGCGCGTGGCGGCGGACGGAGAGGAGGCGCTGCAGCGGGTGGTGGAACGGGCGCCCGACGTCCTCGTCTCCGACGTGAACATGCCGCGCCGCGACGGCCTCGCGCTCACGCGCGCGCTGCGCGCGCGGGTCGAGACGGAGCGGCTCCCGATCGTGCTCCTCACGTCGCAGGACGACGAGGCGACGCGGGCGGAGGGCGCGGCGGCCGGCGCGGACGCGTACCTCCTCAAGGCGAGGTTCGACGCCGGCGTCCTCCAGCAGACGCTCGCGCGCATCGGGGTGAGGAGCGGATGACGGGCGGCGCGGGGGGAGGGCCGGCGAACGCTCCGGTCGCGGTGATCGTGGACGACTGGGCGCTCGCGGCGGTGCCCGGGCTGGACCAGGACCTCGCGCGCGAGGGCGCCCTCGTGATGCGTGCGTTCAAGGGGTTCCCGAACCCGCACCTCCTGCGGCGCTACCGCGGCGCGGCGGTGGTCGGCGGGCCCGATCGCACCGGGCTCCTCTCGCGCCTCGAGCGCGCCACCTCCAGCGTCGCCGCCCCGGTGATCGCGATCCTCCCGCCCGGCGTCGCGCCGACCGCGGATCTCCGCGGCCCCGGAGTCGTGGACCTCGTCCCGGCCGGCGCCCGGCGGGTCGGCCGGCGCGTGCTGCTGATGGCGGGGGTGCCGGTCGTGACGGCGGGGCGCGCCGCGCGTGGCGCCGAGCCCGCGTCGCGCGACCCCGCGCCGGCGGCGGCGCCCGCGCGCGCGGGGGCGCTCGCCGCGCCGCCGGGCGTCGCCGGGGACGTCTCCGACGTCGTGGCGGTGGCGTCCTCGACCGGGGGCGTGTGGGTGCTCGCCGCGCTCCTGCGCGAGGTGTCGCGGGAGGGGCGTGCCGTCCTCGTCGCGCAGCACATGGAGCCGGAGTTCGTGCCGTTCTTCGCCGACTGGCTCCAGTCGGCCTCCGGCTGGCGCACGGTCCTCGTGCACGACGCGACGCCGCTCGCCGGCGGCGTCGTCTACCTGGCCGCCGGCGGCCGCGACCTGGTCCTCGACCGGGAGGTGCTGCGCGCGCTCCCGGCGTCGAGCCGGTTCGTGCCGTGCGCGGACCGGCTCCTCGCCTCCGCGGCGGAGCGGGGCGGCCGCGTGACGGGGCTCGTCCTCTCCGGGATGGGCGCGGACGGCGCGGGCGGGCTCGCCGAGATCGCGCGGCGCGGTGGGCGCGCGCTGTGCCAGGAGCCCGCCTCGGCCATCGTGCCGTCGATGCCGGAGTGCGCGCTCCGCCGGACGCCGTCGGCGCTCGCGCTCCCGCCGGCCGCGCTCCCGTGCGCGATCGGCGCTGCTCAGGCCCTCGAGACGAGCGGCGCGAGCGCCCGCAGGTGATCCGCGGTCGCGCCGCAGCACGCGCCCGCGATGCGCAGCCCCGCCGCGAACGCGGGCCGGAGCGCCTCGCCGAACGCCTCCGGCGAAGCGACGGCGCCCGGCAGCCCCGGGCTGGGCTTCGCCACGAACGGCACGCGGAGGCGCGCCTTCGCCCACGCGGCGAGCGCGGCGAGCGCCGGGCCGGGGAACACGCAGTTCACGCCCGCCGCGAGCGCGCCGTGCGACGCGACCGCGGAGAGGCACTCCTCCGCGGTGGACCCGCCGGGCGCGTGCAGCCGCCCGCCCGTCTCCGCGAACGCGAACGTCACCACGGTCGGCAGCCCGGACGCGCGCGCGGCCGCGAGCGCGGCCCGCGCCTCGTCGAGGTCCCACTGGCTCTCGATCCAGAGGAGGTCCGCGCCCGCCGCCGCGAGCGCCCGCACCGGGACCGCGTAGCGGGCCTCCAGCGCGCCGCGGCTCGGGGCCGGGGGCGCTCCGCGGGTCGGGGTCGGCATCCGAGTCCGGGTCGGGGTCCGGGTCGAGGTCGGGGGCGGGGCCGAGGTCGGGGGCGCGGCCGAGGTCGGGGCCGCGGGCGCGCGCGGCGCGACGAGCCCGGTCGGGCCGAGGGCGCCCGCGACGCGGACCCCCGGCGGCGCCGCACCGCGCGCGAGCCCGACCGCGCTCGCGCACAGCGACCCGATCGCCGCCGCACCGAGGGCCGCCTCGACCCGCGCCGACGCGCAGCCGAACGTGCAGGTGAGGAGCACCCGCGCGCCGGCGGCGGCGTGCGCCGCGTGGACGCGCGCGATCTCCTCCGGGCGGTCCCGCAGCCACGCCTCGGGCGGCACGCCCTGCGGGAGCCCCCGCGCGATGAGCGCGGTCCCCATGGCCGCGTCGAGGAGGGTCGGGCGGTCGAGCACGGTTCGCCTCGCCTCAGGCCGAGCGCGCGCCGGCGGCGGTCCGGTCGGAGAAGAACGCGACGAGCTCGGCGCGCATGCGGCGGGCGTCGTCGTACCCGAGCGCGACGAGCTCGTCGGCGAAGTCGCGGTCGAACAGGAGGTAGCTCGCGAGGTCGGCCGCGCCGTCGGAGGCGGCCTCCGCGTCGGAGGCGGCGCGCCGCCGGAGGCGCGACGCGAGCGTGCCGCGCCGGAGCCCGCGGACGCGCCGCTCCGCGTGGATGCGCGCGAGCTGGCCGATGTCCCGCGACGGGCGGATCACGAGGTCCCGCACCCGGCGGAGCTGGACGCCCAGCTCGCCGCCGGCGAGCTCCGCGAGGCACTCCGCGAACGCGGGGCCGTAGGCGCGCTCGCCCTGGTCGATGAAGGCGTTGAGCCGCCGGAGCCGCTCCAGGTCGTAGTCGGTGTGGTCGAGGAGGAGCGCGTTCAGGATGCGGCCGAGGAGCGCGGCGGTCGTGGGCGGCTCGTGGCCGTCGGCGCGCGGCGCGCGCTCCGAGCGGGCCGCCTGCCGCAGCGCGACGACCAGGATCCGCTCCGCGCCGAGGCGGATCGCCGGCGCGAGCGGGACGTTCTGCCGGACGCTGCCGTCGGTGAACCAGGAGCCCTCGATCCGCACGGGGCGGAAGAGGAGGGGGATCGCGCCCGAGGCGAGGGCGTGCTCGGGTCCGATCGACCGCGCCCGCGCCTCGACGACCGGGTCCCGGCTCCAGGGCGGGAGCGGCTCGCGGCTCTCCACGAACACCACCGCGCGCCCGGTGCCGAGGTCGGTCGCGGTCACGGTGAGCGCGTCGAGGTGCCCCTCGCGCACGTTGCGGTGGAGCCGCGGCCAGTCGACGCGCCCCTCGACGAGCCGCGTGAGCGCCTCCGGCCAGACGAAGTCGGAGACGCGCCAGGAGACCTGGCGGAGCCGCGTCGCGCGCAGCTGGCGGAAGACGTACGCGGGGAGCGCCGCGAGCCGGAGCGCGCTCCAGTGGAACACCTCCTCGAGCCGCAGCGACCGCCACGCCTCCACGAGCGCCTCCCCCTGGCGCGCGGGGGCGTGCGCGTGCGCGGCGAGGAAGCAGGCGTTCACCGCGCCGATGCTCGTGCCGCACACGACGTCGATCCGCGGCTGCTCCCCCAGCTCCGCGGCGAGCTCGCTCCGGACGTAGCTCAGGACGCCGGCCTCGTACGCGCCGCGGGCGCCGCCGCCGGAGAGGACGAGCGCGGTCCTGCCGGGCGTGGGCGCGGCGCTGCCGCCGCGCGCCTGCGGCCCGGGGGACGAGGTCACAGCGCGACCTCCTCGAGGTGGGCGGGCACGTGCGAGGGCCAGCCGAGCCGGTCCATGCGCTGCTTCGCCGCGGCGAGCGCGGCGGGCTCGCCGTGGACGAGGAACGTCCGCGCGGGGGGCGCCGGGAACGACGCGAGCCAGCGCTCGATCTCCGCCTCGTCGGCGTGCGCGGAGAAGCCGCCGATCGACGCGATGCGCGCGTTCACCGGCACCTCCTCGCCGTGGATGCGGACCGTGCGCGCGCCGGTCTGGAGGGACCACCCGCGGGTGCCTTGCGCCTGGTAGCCGACGAGCAGCACGGTCGTGCGCGGGTCCGGGAGGCGCCGCGCGAGGTGGTGCAGGATGCGCCCGCCGGTCGCCATGCCGGACGCGGAGAGGATGAGGCACGGCCCCGCCACGCCGTTGATCGCCTTCGACTGCTCGGGCAGCCGCGCGAACGTCACGCGCGCGGGGCGGAGGGGCGAGTCGCCGCTGGCGAGCAGGCGCGCCATCTCCGGGTCGTGGTCCTCGCGGTGCGCGAGGAAGATCGGCGTCGCGTCGACCGCCATCGGGGAGTCGACGAACACCGGGATCGCCGGGATCGCGCCGTCGCGCTCGAGCTGCCGCAGCGTGAAGAGGATCTCCTGGGTGCGGCCGATCGCGAACGCCGGGACGACGAGCGCGCCGCCGGCCTTCACCGCGCGGAGCACCTCGTCCCGCAGCGCGTCCGCGGCCGACGCCTCGGGGTGGCGCCTGCCCCCGTAGGTGCTCTCGACGAGGAGGACGTCGGCGCGCGTCCCGGCGGCGGGGTCCGGCAGGATCGGGGCGCCGTAGCGGCCGAGGTCGCCGGAGAAGAGGACCGTGAGCGGCCGGAGGCCGGAGCCCGCCAGCTCCAGCTCGGCGATCGCGGACCCGAGGATGTGGCCGGCGCGCCGGAAGCGGACGGCGACGCCCGGCGCGACCTCGCGCCGCTCGCCGTAGGCGGCCGGGCTGAGCCGCGGCAGCGCGGCGACCGCGTCCTCCTCGGTGTAGAGCGGCCGCGCGTTCGGCGCGTGCTTCGAGTAGCCCTTCCTGTTCGCGAACCGCGCCTCTTCCTCCTGGAGCCGCCCCGAGTCGGGCAGGAGGAGGGCGGCGAGGTCGCGGGTCGCGGGCGTGCAGTGGACCCGCCCCGCGAAGCCGTCCCGGACGAGGAGCGGGAGGGCCCCGGTGTGGTCCACGTGGGCGTGGGTGAGCACGATCGCGGAGAGGCTCGCGGGCGCGACGGCCCAGGGGGCGCGGTTACGGAGCCGGAGCTCCTTCGGCCCCTGGAAGAGGCCCGCGTCCACGAGGACGCGGGCCGAGCCGTGCTGGACGAGGAAGCGGGAGCCGGTGACCGTCCCGGCCGCTCCGAGGAACCGGATGGACGCCATGCGGTGCGTATTCTACGATTCGCGGGCGTCCGGAGACATTTCATGCGCAGCAAGATCCGCGTGGTCGGGGCGATGATCGAGAAGGACGGCCGCTACCTCATCACGCAGCGGTCGCCCAGGGCCTCGTTCCCGCTCCTGTGGGAGTTCCCGGGCGGCCGCGTCGAGGCGGGCGAGACCGACCAGGCGGCGCTCGAGCGCGAGCTCCGCGAGGAGATGGGGATCGGCGTCGCGGTCGGCGACCGCTGCGTCCACGTCGAGCACGCGTACGAGGGGTACGACATCGACTTCTCGGTCTACCGCTGCCGGCTGCTCTCGGGCCCCGTCCGAGACCTCGGCGTCCACGCGCACCGCTGGGTGCTCCCGGAGGAGCTCGACAGGTACGAGTTCCCGCCCGCGGACGAGAAGAGCATCGCGAAGCTCCTCGGCCTGTAGCGGGCGTTGTCCCCCGCGAGAGACGCGCGCGCCGCCGCGCGGCCGAGCAGCCTCCGCCGTGCGGCCCGCGCCTCGGAGCGGCCTGCGGGGGGCCGCCCGTACCCCCGCTGCGAATTGCCCGCCCCCCGGCCGTGCGCACATTCACCGGAAGGGCGGGAGGCCTCGTGTCCTCGGACGAGAAGAAGGGCGCCCATCGCGGCGACAAGGGCTCGCGCAGGGAAGGGCAGCCGCGGGTCCCGCTCGCGTCGCCCGCCGCGTGGCTCGTCTTGATCGCGCTCGCGGTGTTCTTGTTCCGCGCGTTCCAGGACGTCGGCGTCCGCCGCGTCCCGTACTCGCAGTTCAAGGACATGCTCCGCCAGGGCAGCTTCGAGCGCGTCGTCGTCGGCCCCGACTTCGTGCGCGGCATCCCGAAGCCGGTCGAGGGCGGCGTGGGCGGCGACGGCGAGGGCGGCCGCGCGCTGCCGTACCTCGCGACGCGGATCCCCGGCGGCGGCGACGACCTCGTGCAGCTCGTCGAGAAGCAGGGCGTGCCGTACGACGCGGTGTCGGGGGGCGGGATGGGCGACGTGTTCTGGATCTGGATCGCGCCCGTCGCGATCGGGCTCCTGTTCTGGGCCTGGATCATGCGCCGCATGTCGGGACAGATGGGGCAGGGGCCGCCGGGCGTGATGGCGTTCGGGAAGACCCGCGCCCGCGTCCACATGGAGCCGGACACGGGCATCACGTTCGAGGACGCCGCGGGCATCGACGAGGCGGTCGAGGAGCTGCAGGAGATCGTCGAGTTCCTGAAGACGCCGGAGAAGTACCGCCGGCTGGGCGGCCGGATCCCGAAGGGCGTGCTGCTCGTCGGGCCCCCCGGCACCGGCAAGACGCTGCTGGCGCGCGCCACCGCCGGCGAGGCGGGCGTCCCGTTCTTCTCGCTCTCCGGCTCCGAGTTCGTCGAGATGTTCGTCGGCGTCGGCGCGGCGCGCGTGCGCGACCTCTTCACGCAGGCCACCCAGAAGGCGCCCTGCATCGTCTTCATCGACGAGCTCGACGCGCTCGGGAAGTCGCGCAACGCGGGCGTGATGGGCGGGCACGACGAGCGCGAGCAGACGCTGAACCAGCTCCTCGCCGAGATGGACGGCTTCGACGCGCGCGCCGGCCTCATCGTGATGGGCGCCACGAACCGGCCGGAGATCCTCGACCCCGCCCTGCTCCGCCCGGGCCGTTTCGATCGGCAGGTCCTGGTGGACCGGCCGGACAAGCGCGGCCGCGAGAAGATCCTCTTCATCCACGCGAAGAACGTGAAGCTCGGCCCGGACGTGGACCTCAAGGCGATCGCGGCCCGCACGCCGGGGTTCGCCGGCGCGGACCTCGCCAACGTGGTGAACGAGGCGGCGCTCCTCGCCGCGCGGCGCAACAAGAACCACGTCACGCGCTCGGAGTTCGAGGAGGCGATCGAGCGCGTCGTGGCGGGGCTCGAGAAGAAGAGCCGCCGGATCAACGAGCGCGAGAAGGAGATCGTCGCGTTCCACGAGGCGGGGCACGCGCTCGTGTCGTGGCTCCTGCCGTACGCGGACCGGGTCTCGAAGGTGTCGATCATCCCGCGCGGCCTGGGCGCCCTCGGCTACACGCTCCAGCTGCCCATCGAGGACCGCTACCTCCTCACCCGCAGCGAGCTGCGGGACCGGATGGCGGGCCTGCTCGGCGGGCGCGTCGCCGAGGAGGAGGTGTTCGGCGAGCCGTCCACCGGCGCGTCCAACGACCTGCAGCACGCGACCGGCCTCGCCCGGATGATGGTGCGCGACTACGGCATGAGCCCCGCGCTCGGCCCGGTCTCGCTCGGCGACCAGGGGGGCCCGAGCTTCCTGGGCCTCAAGGGGCTCGAGTCGCGGACGTACTCCGAGCAGACGGCCCTCGAGGTGGACCGCGAGGTCCAGTCGCTCGTCGTCGAGGCGCAGGAGCGCGCGCGCGCGATCGTGCACGGGAACCGCGACAGGCTCGGCACGATGGCCGCGCGCCTGCTGACGGCCGAGGTCGTCGAGGAGGAGGAGATCGAGCGGCTGTGGGGACCGAAGGTCGTGCGGCCCGGCACCATCGAGAGCCGCGGGCACACGGAGGCGCCGCCCGACAACCCGAACCGGCCCGCGGCGGCGGCGGAGGGGCGGCCGGGCTGGGCGGTCCCGCACGCCACGGCCGCGGACGCGTCGGTGGACTCCGACGAGCGGTGAGGGGGCCGTGAGGCACGGGTCCGAGACCCACGAGGCCCGCAAGGCGCTCTTCCAGCTCGGGATCCGGCGCGGGCACCTCTCGCTCGACGAGATCGACCGCGCGCTGCCGCCGGGCAGCCTCTCGCCCGCGGAGCGGTGGCTGCTCTTCTACAGCCTGCGCGCCGCGGGCGTCGAGATCCGCGACCGGGACGGCGGGCACGTCGAGGTCGAGCGCCACCCGCCCGGCGATCTCCCGCCCGGCTGAACGGGGGAGCGCTCGCCTCCCGCCTCGCTCGCGCGCGCTGCGCTGCCCCACGCCCGCGCTCGCTCCGGCGCGCGTCCGCGCGCTCCCTCCGCGCCGCCCGGCCCCCCGCGTTTGACAGCGCCCGCCCGGTGCTTAGCTTCGCGCGCGGAGGAAGACGGGGATGTCCGACGATCGTCCCGGCACGCCGGAGCCAGAAGAGGGCCGCGTCAAGGTGACCGACCGCCGCCGCTTCACGGCGGACGGCGAGCCGGTCGCGCCCGAGGCGCCCGCGCCCGAGGAACGGACGCAGCCGGCGGCCGCCGCGCCGCAGGCGGCGCCCCAGGACGGGGCCGATCCCCGCGACGCGCGCATCGCGGAGCAGGCGTCCCGGATCGACGAGCTCGCCCGCGCCTACGCGGCGCTCGTGGAGGACAACAAGGCCTTCCGGCAGCGGCTCGAGCGCGAGCGGACCCGCGTCGTCGAGGCGGAGCGCGCCTCGGTCGCGCAGGCGCTCCTCGAGGCCGCGGACGACCTCGAGCGCGCGCTCGCCGCGGTCGCGGGCGCCGGCGACGGCGGCGGCCCGCTCGCGAGCCTGGTCGAGGGCGTGCGGCTCTCGCTCGGGGCGCTGCAGTCCAGGATCGCGGCGCTCGGCGCGCAGCGGATCCCGGTGGAGGGGAGGCCCTTCGACCCGCACGTCGCGGAGGCGATCGACACCGTCGCCGTCGCCGACGAGGCGCAGGACGGGATGGTCCTGCAGGAGGTGCGCTCCGGGTGGCGCATCGGCGACCGGGTCCTCCGCCCCGCGAGGGTCAGGGTCGGGCGGCTCGCGCGAGCGTAGGCTGCGCGGACGGGAATAGAAAATCCGGCCGAGCGTCAGGAAAGGCTTGGGAGCACCACTCTCGACAGGAGCGGGGAGCATGCATCGTTACGTGAGGCGAACGTTCACCGTGGGGCTCACGCTGGTCCTGCTGGCCTGCTCTCGCGACGGCCAGGCCGCGACGCAGCCCGCCCCGAAGGCGTCCGGGCAGAGCCTGTTCCGCGACGCGGCAGCGGGGGCGCCGACCGCCGAGGCCCAGGTGCCGCTCGGGACGTCGCTCGCCCCGCTCATCGATCGCC
This sequence comes from Anaeromyxobacter sp., assembly GCA_035708485.1. Taxonomy (GTDB): domain Bacteria; phylum Myxococcota; class Myxococcia; order Myxococcales; family Anaeromyxobacteraceae; genus Anaeromyxobacter. Next base: position 11,334 of record DASSSJ010000048.1, read on the forward strand.
TGAAGCCGGCGGTCGTGAACATCTCGACGACGACCGCGGTGAAGCACCCGCGCGCGCAGCGGTTCCAGCGCCGCATGCCCCAGGGGCCGCAGGGCCAGGATCCGTTCGAGGACTTCTTCGAGCGCTACTTCGGCCAGCCGGCTCCGGGCGGCCCCGAGGGACCGGAGCTGCGCGGCCAGTCGCTCGGCTCGGGCTTCGTCCTCAACCGCGACGGCTTCATCCTCACGAACAACCACGTCGTGAAGGACGCGACGGACATCGTGGTCCGCCTGTCCGACGGCCGCGAGTTCAAGGCGGACGTCGTCGGGAGGGACGCCCTCACCGACGTCGCGCTCATCAAGCTCTCGAAGCCGCCGTCGGACCTCCCCACGGTCGTCCTCGGCGACTCCGACGCGCTCCAGCAGGGCGACTTCGTGCTCGCGCTCGGGAGCCCGCTCGGCCTGCGCGACACCGCCACGCTCGGCATCGTCTCCGCGAAGCACCGCGCCGGCATCAGCCCGATCGGCACCGGGACGTACGACGACTACATCCAGACCGACGCCGCCATCAACCCCGGCAACTCCGGCGGTCCGCTCTTCAACCTGCGCGGAGAGGTGGTGGGCATCAACACCGCGATCGTCCGTCCGGACATCGGGCAGGGCATCGGGTTCGCGGTCCCCGTGAACCTCGCGAAGTCGATCCTCCCGCAGCTGCGCGAGAAGGGGAAGGTGACGCGCGGGTTCATGGGCGTCTCCGTCGGCGAGCTCACCCCCGATCTCACCCAGGCGTTCGGGCTGCCGTCGGGCACGAAGGGCGCGCTCGTCCAGAACGTCGTGCCGCGCGGCCCCGCCGCGAAGGCCGGCCTCGAGGCCGGCGACCTCATCGTGGCGCTGAACGGGAAGCCGGTGGACTCCGCGGGCGGCGTGACCCGCGGCGTGGCCGTGGTGCCGCCCGGCGAGAAGGTGGACCTCACGGTGCTGCGCAAGGGGGAGAAGAAGAGCTTCTCGTTCAAGGTCGCGCAGCGCCCGGAGGACGAGGGCGTGGCGCAGCGGGGCGAGTCCGCGGACGAGGAGGAGGGGGGCGACAAGGCCAAGACCCAGAAGCTCGGCGTGTCGCTCGCGCCGCTCACCGCGGAGATGGCACGCGAGCTCGGCGCGTCCGGGAGCGAGGGCGTGGTCGTGACGAACGTGGTCGAGGGCGGCCCCGCGGAGCGCGCCGGAATGCGTCGCGGCGACGTGATCCTCGAGGTGAACCGCCAGCCGGTGAAGCAGCCGGACGACGTGAAGAACGCGATCGCCAAGATGAAGCAGGGCGAGATGGCGCTCCTCCGCGTGCGGCGCGGCGACCAGGCCGTCTACCTGGCCGTCCCGGTCGGCGGTCGGCAGTAGCCGACCGGCGCCCGCCCGGCGGCCGGCCCTAGAGGACCTTCGACGCGATCTCCGCGCCCGTGCGGGCGTCGAGCACCCGGATGGCGAGGAAGCGCGCGGCGACGCCCTCGTAGCTCCCGCCCTCGCGGCGCGGCAGCTTCCAGGCGCGCTCGGGCCGGAACACGATCTCGAGCTCGATGGCGCCGGTCCGGAACGGCCCCTGGAACTCGAGCTCCATCGTGCCCGGCGGGACCTTGCCGCGGATGGGGATGAGGCCGACGAGCGGGTTCCCCCGCGGGTCCTGCCGGAGCGGCGCGCCGTTCGAGAGCGCGAGGCCGCCGCCGTCCACGAACGGCGTGACGAGCAGGACGAAGCGCTCGCCCTCCAGGCGCGGCCGGACCAGCGCGGCCGCGTCGGGCACCCGCACCGCGAAGGTCCTGCCCGTCACGGCGCGGCGCGAGGCCGCGACGTTGGCCTCGCAGGTCCGCCGCTCGTAGACGTCGGTGCAGTGCCCGACGTACCGCGACAGGAACGGCTCGAGCGTCTCGAGCCGCTCGGCGGCCGTGGCCAGCGACGCGAAGTCCGTCGCGGCGGATGCGGGGAGGGCGGCGACGAGCAGGGCGATCGCGAGGGTTCGGAGCATGTTCGTCCGTGCTGGGGGTTGACGCCCGAATCGGGCGAGTGCAGGCAACACGACTGTACCAGGGCATAAACCTTCCTGGTTACGACAAGTTGGGCCCACATCGGCGCCGGACGGAATTCCCCCTCGGGAGAGGTCGGGAACTTGCCTACATGTGGGCACGTGTATTACCGTCCTTCCGAGACGGCGGCGGCGGAGGCGTGGATGCTCTTCTCCCGGAAGGAAGCGCGGTTCCCGGCACCGGTCGAGCGCCGGCTCGCACCGCGACTCGACAAGGTCTTTCGCGTCTACCTCGAGGGTGAGCGCGGGATGGGGCTCGGGATCGCCCGCAACATCTCCGAGGGCGGCATGTTCGTCGAGACGCGCGCGCCGCAGCCCATCGGGTCACACGTCCGGATCACCTTCCCCGCCGACGCGGGCGACATGACCTGTGTCGCCGAAGTTCGGTACGTGTGCCATCTCCTCGGCCGCACCCCCGAGGCGCGGCGCGGCCCGCTCGCGCTGCGCGGGATGGGGGTCCGCTTCCTCTACTTCGAGGCGGACGAGGCGGCGCCGGTCGAGACGCACTAGGATCCCCGCGGATGCGGGCGATCGAGACGAGGGCCCTCACCCGGCTCTTCGAGGGGAAGCCGGCCGTGGAGGACCTCGCGCTCGAGGTGCCCGCCGGCGCGTTCTACGGCTTCCTCGGCCCGAACGGCGCGGGCAAGAGCACGACGATCCGGATGCTGACCGGGCTCCTCGCGCCGACCTCGGGCGAGGCGCGCGTCCTCGGCGTCGATCTCTCGCGGGACGGCGTGGACGTGCGCCGTCGCATCGGCGTGGTGCTCGACCCGCTGTCGCTGTTCGAGCGGCTCTCCGGCGCCGAGCAGCTTCGCATCCACGGCCAGCTCTACGGGCTCGATCGTCGCGAGGCGGCCCGCCGCGCGGACGAGCTGCTCGGCGCGCTCGAGCTCTCCGCCGACGCCGGGAAGCTCGTCGGCGAGTACAGCCACGGCATGAAGAAGAAGCTCGCGCTCGGGTGCGCGCTCATCCACGGTCCGGAGCTGCTCTTCCTCGACGAGCCGTTCGAGGGCATCGACGCCGTCGCGGTGACGGGCATCCGCCGCATGCTGCAGGACCTCGTCGCGCGCGGCGCCATCACGATCTTCCTCACGAGCCACGTCCTCGAGGTGGTGGAGCGGCTCGTGACGCACGTCGGGATCGTCCGGCAGGGCAGGCTCGCCGCGCAGGGGACGCTCGCGGAGGTGCGCGGGACGGGGACGCTCGAGGAGGTGTTCATCCGGCTGGTCGGCGAGGACCGGGCCGCGGCGCGGGGCCTCTCCTGGCTCGGCGACGGGCGGCGCGGGCCGTGAGCGACGCACGCGCCGCGGGCCTCGCCGCCGCGCCCGGCCCGGCGCGGCCGCGCTCTGCGCTCCCCGCCTTCGCCGAGCTGCGCGCCCGGCTCCTGTGGCGGCGCTTCCGCGGGCGCGGCGGCGTCGCCGACCTCGTCGCGCGCGTCGCGCTCTTCGCGCTGGCCATCCCGGCCGGGCTCGGCTTCGCGTCGCTCGCCGCCGCGGGCGCGTGGCAGGCGGTGAGGGCGGGGGCGGGGATGCGCGCCGAGATCGCGGCGGCGGCGCTGCTGTTCGGCGTGTGGCAGACGTGGACGGCGGTGTCCCTCAGCGTCTCGGAGCGGGACGCGGTGGACCTCGGGCGCTTCCTCCCGTACCCGATCCCGCCCGGCCGCGTGTTCGCGTACGGCCTCGCCGCCTCCGTCGTCGGCGATCCGTTCGCGATCTTCTGGTGCCTCGTCCTCGGCGGCGCCTTCCTCGGCGCCGTCCTGGCGCGCCCGGGCGCGTGGGCGATCCTGCTCGCGCTCGCGTACCTCCTCTACGTCGCCGGGACGATCTCGCTCGTCGCGCTGATCCAGGAGCTCCTCGCGCGGCTGCTCCGCGGGCGGCGCGTCCGCGAGCTCGCCATCGCCTCGGTGTACGTCGGCACCGCGTTCCTCGTCTTCTTCATGTCGGGCGGCCCGCGCCCGGCGCTCGCGGCGTTGCGCGCGCTCGCGGCGGTCCGCTGGCTCGCCTTCCCGCCCGCGCTCGCCGAGCGCGCGATCTCCGCGCTCTACGCCGGCCGGATCGGCGGCGCCGTGCCGTGGCTCGTCCTGCTCGCCGCCGCGTCGGCGGCGGCCGCGTGGGCGGGGTTCCGGCTCGCGCTCGGGGCGGCGCGGTCGGGAGGCGACGAGCGGCCGCGCGCCGCCGCGACCGGCGCGGGCGGGTGGCGGCTGCGCGGCCGGCTCGGGCCGCTCCTCGAGAAGGAGGGGAAGTACCTGCTGCGCCACCCGGTCGCCGCCGTGCTCGCGCTCGTGGTGCCCGCGTTCGCGGCGCTGGTGGCGTGGAAGATCGCGCCGGCCATCCCGGAGGAGGCCGGCGAGGTGGTGCGGGCGCTCCCGCTCTTCGGGTTCGCGGCGTACGCCCACCTGGCGACGCAGCCGTTCTGGCTGAACGCCTTCGGCTGGGAGCGGGGCGGGGCGCGGGCCTGGTTCCTCGCGCCGGTCGCGCCGGCGGACGTCCTCCTCGCGAAGAACGTCGCGGCGTACCTGCTGTCGCTCGCCCTCTTCGTCGCGAGCGCCGCCGCGGGCGTCGCCGCCGGCGGGGCGCCGCCCGCGTGGGCGATCCTCGGCGCGCTCGCGCTCCACGCCGGGATCGCGCCGCTCTTCCTCGGCGCGGGGAACGTGGTCTCCATCCTGAACCCGCGCCCGGCGGCCCACAGCGTCCAGCGCGGCGGCCACCTCGCGCCGCTCTCGGCGTTCGCCGGGATGGCGATCTTCTCGGGCGGGGCCGCGATCTTCGCGCTCCCCGTGCTCGTCGCGATCGAGCTCGACGAGGCCTGGCTCCTGCCGGCGGGCTGGCTCGCGCTCGGCGCGGCGTCGCTCGGGGCGTACCGGCTCGCGCTCCCGCGCGTGGGGCGGCTGCTCGTCGCGCGGCGCGAGCCGCTCCTCGAGGTCGCCTGCGGGGACGACGCCTAGCGAGCGCAGGCTCGGCCGGACCCGGCCCCGGCCTACTGGCTGAACCCCTCGAGCAGGTAGTGCGCCTCGATCCTGTGGAGCGCGAGCACCATCGCGGCGGTGCGGACGTCCACCTCCTTGCCCACGCAGTACGGGTGGGAGTCCCAGATCGGCGTCCGCTGGGGCCGGTTCCGGGCGATGTCCCGGATGATCGAGTAGTTCTTCTTGATGGCCTGCTCGAGGCGCCGGTTCACCTCGCCCTCGGTCCAGTGCTCGAGCCGCTGGTTCTGGAGCCACTCGTAGTAGGACACGGTGACGCCGCCCGCGTTGCAGATGATGTCCGGGATGACCTCGATCTTGCGGGCGGCGAGGATGCGGTCGCCGTCGCGCGTGGTGGGGCCGTTCGCGGCCTCGGCGACGAGCTTCACCTTGAGCCGCTCGGCCACGTCGCCGGTGATCTCCTCGCCGAGCGCGGCCGGGATGCAGATGTCGGCGTCCACCTCCCAGAAGTCGTCCTTGGAGATGGCCTTGCCGCCCGGGAACCCCGCCACGGTGCGGCGCAGGTTCGAGGGGGTCCCGTGGACGTGGTGGACGAGGGCGGGGACGTCGAGGCCGCCGTCCCGGTGGACGGTGCCGTCGGCGTCGTTCACCGCGACGATCTTGGCGCCCAGCGCGGCGAGGATGTCCGCCGCGTTGGAGCCCACGTTCCCGAACCCCTGGATGAGGACGCGGGCGCCCCGGAGGTCGAAGCCGCGCTCCCGCGCCCACTCCTCGATGCAGTAGACGACGCCCTGGCCGGTGGCCTTCAGGCGCCCCTCGGAGCCGCCGATGCGGACGTCCTTGCCCGTCACGACGCCGCGGAGCTTGTGGTGCTCCCGCTCACCGTCGGTGAACTGGCGCATCATGTACGCCATGATCTCCATGTTGGTGCCGACGTCCGGCGCCGGGATGTCGAGGAACGGCCCCATGAACTTCTTGAACTTGTAGACGTAGCGGAGCGAGAGGTGCTCGATCTCCTCCTTCGAGTAGTTGAAGGGGTCGATCTTGATCCCGCCCTTCGCGCCGCCGAAGGGGATCTCGGCGATCGCGGTCTTCCAGGTCATGTCGGCGGCGAGGGTCTTGAAGAGGTCGAGCGAGGCCTCCTTGTGGTAGCGGATGCCGCCCTTGTACGGGCCGCGGACCTGGTTGTGCTGGATCCGGTAGGCCTTGAACTTCTTGGGCCCGCCGCGCTGGAACCGGAACAGCCCCTTGCCCGGGACGTTGATGATCCGGTTGCGGATGGTGATGTCGGCGTCGAGCAGGGCGCGCCGGTGCAGGATGTAGCTGCCGTTCGCGAGCGGCTCGAGCGCGTCGGCGGCCCGGACGTCGGACGGCGGCAGGGAGACGGCCGCCGCCTGCTCCTCCGGGGTGAGGGGGACGAGGCGGTCGCGGGTGTCGATGGTGACGTAGAAGATGTGCTCGAAGTCCGGCTCCTCGAGCTCCATCCGCACGCGCGGGTTCATCCCGATGAGGTCCGCCGCGCGATGGAAGATCTCCATCGCCTCCTCGTAGAAGCTCTTCTTTCCGCCGTTCCGGAGGGCCATGGGCTTCCTATACATCCCGGAAACGTGGGCGGCGAGTTGTCGGAATGGAAGCAGGCGTGCGCCGTCTCGCCGCCCTTGACCCGTCCTGCGCCGTCGTGCACCAATCGCGCCCCAACCCTCGACTCCCCCTAGGAGCCGCCGATGAGCACGCCCCCCCACCCCCTCGCCCAGGCCGCCAACGACGCCCTCGCGAAGGACTGCCCGCAGGTCCTCGCGATGCTGTCCGCGCGCGGCAAGCGCTTCTTCTTCCCCGCGAAGGGGATCCTCGCCCAGAGCGCGGAGGCGAAGCAGAAGGCGAAGGCGGCGAACGCCACGATCGGCATCGCGACCGAGGGCGGCGCGCCGATGCACCTCGCCTGCGTGAACAAGTACTTCTCCGGGCTCACGCCGTCCGAGATCTTCGACTATGCGCCGTCCTACGGGAAGCCGGACGTCCGCACCGCCTGGGCGAAGAAGCAGCGCGAGGAGACGCCGAGCCTCGGCGACCACCCGCTCTCGAACCCGGTGGTGACGAACGCGCTCACGCACGGGCTCGGCCTCGTGGGTGACCTGTTCCTCGACCCGGGCGACGCGGTCCTGACGCCCGATCTCCTCTGGGAGAACTACAACCTCAACTGGGAGACCCGGCTCGAGGCGGCCTTCCACTACTTCCCGTTCTTCGACGAGACGCTGACCGGCTTCAACCTCGCCGGGTTCACCGCCGCCCTCGCGAAGCTCCGCGGCAGGAAGATCGTCGTCTCGCTCAACTTCCCGAACAACCCGTCCGGCTACACCCCGACCAGGCCCGAGATGGACGGGATCGCGAAGGCGCTCACCGCCGAGGCCGAGGCCGGCACGAAGCTGGTCGTCTGCGTGGACGACGCGTACTACGGGATGTTCTTCGACGACGCCGCCTCGCGCGAGTCGATCTTCGGCCGCCTCGTGAAGGCCTCGAACAACCTCCTCGCCGTCAAGGTGGACGGCGCGACGAAGGAGGAGTTCGTGTGGGGCCTCCGCGTCGGGTTCGTCACGTTCGGCGTGAAGAACGGGACCCCGGCCGCGTACAAGGCGCTCGAGGACAAGACCGCCGGCCTCATCCGCGCGTACGTCTCGAACATCTCGAACCCCGGCCAGTCCGTCGTGCTGAAGGCGCTCGCCGATCCCGAGTTCCGCAAGCAGCAGGCGGAGAAGGTCGCGGTGCTCCGCTCCCGCTCGGCGATCGCCCACAAGGAGAGCCAGAAGGCCGAGTACCGGGACTGCTGGGACGTCTACCCGTTCAACTCCGGCTACTTCATGTGCGTGCGCCTGAAGGACGCGGACGCGGAGACCGTCCGCGCCCGCGCCCTCGAGGACTCCGGGGTCGGCACGATCGCCCTCGGCAAGCGCGAGCTCCGGATCGCGTTCTCGTCCTGCGCCGACGCGCAGATCCCGCTCGTCTTCGAGGCGGTCGCGAAGGCGACGCGCGCGGTGCGCGCGAAGTAGCGCCGTCCCGCCGGGACCGGCGGCCACCGCGGCCCGGCGGCTCCCGCCGGGCCGCGCGCGTCCGGGGCCGCGGCCCGGACGGGCGCCGGCCCGACGGCGTCCGGGCGTCCGCGCTACCCGGAGAAGACCCGCGCCAGGCGCCGGCGCAGCTCGTCGCGCACGTCCCGGAACGCCTGGAGCCGCTCGCCCTCGGTCGTTCCGGCGCCCGCGGGATCGGGGAGGCCCGAGTGGATCTGGAGCGCCTTCCCGAGCCACGCCGGGCAGACCTCCTCGGCGCAGAGGGTCACGACGGCGTCCACGTCGTCGCGCGGGATCTCGCCGATCCCCTTCGCGCGCGGGCGATCCCCTCGGCCATCTGGCTCCGCGCCGAGTTCGCGACGCACAGGAACAGCACGTGACGGGGGCGGGCCGCCCGGAGCGCCTCGGCGCCCTGCTCCCAGGCCGCGCTCACCTCGGCCTCCCGGCGGCGGGGCCCTCCACCGCCACCGCGCAGCTCGCCGCCTCGGCGATCTCCCCCGTCTCCCCGGGGAACCAGCGGTCGCGGAGCTTCAGGGCGACGTTCACGAGCCCGACGAGCACGGGCACCTCGACGAGCGGCCCGATGACGGCCGCGAACGCGGCCCCGTGCCCCATGCCGAAGGTGGCGACCGCCACCGCGATGGCGAGCTCGAAGTTGTTGGAGGCGGCGGTGAAGGAGAGGGTGGCCGTCTGCCCGTACGTCGCGCCCACCTTCCGGCTCATCGCGAACGACACGAAGAACATGAGGAGGAAGTAGACGAGGAGCGGGATCGCGATCCGCACGACGTCGAGGGGCACCTGCACGATGGTCTCGCCCTTGAGCGAGAACATGACGACGATGGTGAAGAGGAGCGCGACGAGCGTGATCGGGGAGATCCTCGGGATGAAGACGCGCCGGTACCACTCCTCGCCCTTCAAGGCCCGGAGCCCGAAGCGGCTCGCCATCCCCGCGAGGAACGGGATCCCGAGGTAGACGAAGACGCTCCTCGCGATCTCGCCGATGGTGATGTGGACCTCGGCGCCGCGGAGCCCCAGCCAGCCCGGCAGCACGGTGATGAACGCCCAGGCGTAGACCGAGAAGAACAGCACCTGGAAGATCGAGTTGAAGGCGACGAGCCCGGCGCAGTACTCGGTGTCGCCCTTCGCGAGGTCGTTCCAGACGATGACCATCGCGATGCAGCGCGCGAGGCCGATCAGGACGAGCCCCACCATGTACTCGGGCGCGTCGCGCAGGAAGACGACCGCGAGGGCGAACATGAGCAGCGGCCCCACGATCCAGTTCTGCACGAGCGAGAGGCCGAGGACCTTCCCGTTCCGGAAGACGCGCGGCAGCTCCTCGTAGCGGACCTTCGCGAGGGGCGGGTACATCATCAGGATGAGCCCGACGGCGATGGGGATCGACGTCGTCCCGACGCTGAGCTGGTCGAGGGCGGGGACGACGCCCGGGACCGCCCAGCCGAGGGCGATGCCCGCGCCCATCGCGAGGAAGATCCAGAGCGTGAGGTAGCGATCGAGGAAGGAGAGGCCGCGGGTCACGCTCGCGCGGGCGGGGGCGGCGAGGGCGGCCTGGGACATGGCGGGCCTCCTGCAGGCTCCGGACGAGCGCCTTCGGGCGGCGCGGCGTGCGGGGGTTTCTACGATGGCGCCGCGCTGCGCGCAAGCGCGCCTCCTCCGGCGAGGGTCGGTCGCCACGCGGATCGCGAGCACCCGTGCAGCCCATCCGCATTGGCTCCGGGTGAAGGATGGGATACCGTGACCTCTCCAGGGCGCGCTTCCGTCCGGGAGGGGAACGAATGAACGGGATCGTCAGGACGGTCGCGGTGGCCGCCGTGCTCGGCCTCGCCGCGTGTGGGGGCTCCGACCCGGCCGCGACGGCGCGCAGGGCCTTCCTCGTCGACGCGCGCACGGGCGGGACCCCGGGGTTCTGGTTCCTTCCGCCGATCGCCGGCGAGCCCGACGACGCGACGCCGAACCACCGCGGGCTCGCCCCCGTCGTCGAGGTCGAGGAGCTCGCGCCGGGCACGGCGGGCGTCGTCGCCCGCCTCGAGGAGGTGAACGACGCGGGGGCGCACTACCAGGTCGATTGGCACGCGAGCGCGTCGCCGCTGTCGCCGGCCCGCACGTACCGGATCCGCGTCTCGCTCTCCGGCGACGTCCTCGGGTGGGCCGACGCGAGGGTCGCGGACGACGGGCAGGAGCTGCAGTTCCTGTTCTCGCTCGAGACGTTCCCGCTGACGGGCGCGCGGACCCTCCCGATCAAGTTCCGCATCGCGGAGCGGGCGCCCGACGCCGACGGGGACCTCGTCCCCGACGCGGACGACGACTGCCCGGCCGTGCCGGATCCCGTCCAGCTGGACTCGGACGGCGACGGGGTCGGCGACGCGTGCGAGTGCGTCGGCGTCGTCTGCGCCGCGCCCGCGCCGTGCCACGCGCCCGGCGCGTGCGACCCCCGGACCGGCGGGTGCGTCGCCGCGGCCGAGCCGGACGGCACCGCCTGCGACGACGGCGACCCGTGCACGTCGGAAGAACGCTGCGTCGAGGGCGCCTGTCAGCCCGGAACCCCGCTCGTGTGCGCGCCCCTCGACGCGTGCCACCTCGCGGGGGCGTGCGATCCGGCGACCGGGAGCTGCTCGGCCCCGCCGGCGCCGGACGGGACGTCGTGTCCGCTCGCCGCCGGCACCGGCGTGTGCCTGGCCGGCCTGTGCACCGCGCCGCCTCCGAGCTGCGACGGCTGCGGCTGCGACGGCTGCGGGTGCGACGGGTGCGGCTGCGGGTCCTGCACGGGCGGGTGCTGCGGCTGCGGCGGCATGGGGCCCCGCTGGCCGTAGCAGTCCGGGGAAAGAAGAAGGGGGAACCCCGCGCGCGCGGGATTCCCCCTGGAGCTGGAGCCGACACCCAGACTTGAACTGGGGACCTACTGATTACGAATCAGTTGCTCTACCGGCTGAGCTATGTCGGCGAAGCCCGAAGCGGCGCGTTTTCTAGCACCCTGGGCAACCGGTCGCAAGCGTCCGCACGCCGCGCTCGCCCGCTCGCGTCCGGCGCCGCGCGCCCCTAGCTTGCGGCATGGCCTCCAAGAAACGGCCGGGCTCGGCGAAGCGCACCGTGGCGAAGCAGGAGGCGGCGCGGAAGCGCAGCGCGCCGGGCAAGCGCTTCGTGGGCGAGACGGCGGAGCAGAGCGAGCGCGCGCGGCAGGGCGAGCGGAAGAAGGTGGCGCGGATGGCGCGCGCGGCGCGGAAGGCGAAGCGCGCCGAGGCCGCGCGAACGGCCGGCGCGAAGCGGCGCGGCCGGGGAGGCGCGAAGCGGGCGAGGAAGGGGCCCGCGCCGGCGCCGGAGCGGCTGCCGGCGGCGGTCCCGGACGCCGAGGCGACCTTCCGCGCCGCGGAGCAGGAGGCCGCCCTCGCGGGGGCGGAGGTGGAGCCGCTCGGGCGGCCGCTCGCCACCGTGACGAGCCTTCCCGCCCGCGAGGACGGCGACCCGGGCCGCCGCGCCGACGCGGAGGCGGCCGCGCGGGCCGTCGCGACGGAGGACGTGTGGGACCTCTCCGCGGACGTCTCGCGCGAGCACGGCGGCGGGACGCCGATCGACGGCCCGGCGCCCCCGTTCCGCTGGGCGATGGCGGACCTCGTCCGGAGCGCGTTCGGGCTCGCGCGCACCGTCGTGGTCGCGCCGCTCCGCCTCGCCCTCGCGGTGCCGCGCCTCGCGCTGCGCGCCGTCGTCCACCCCTAGAAGGACGGCCCGACCGTCACGTAGAACGTCGTCCCGGCGTCGATCCCCGCCGCCCGGTCCGCGGCGCGCCCGCCCCCGAGGAGCGCGCCGAGCGGCTTCGCCACGCCGACCCGGAGGTCCGTGCGGAGGTAATAGCCGAGCACGAACTCGGTCCGGAGCTCCGCGCCCGTCGAGAACCGCAGCTGCTCCCACTCGAAGCCGTGGCCGGCGAAGGGCAGCTCGCCGGGGCGATCGAAGGCGTCGCCGGCGTCCAGGAACAGCGCCCCGTGGAGCCGCGACAGGAAGACGGGCCAGGTGGAGCGCCCCGCGCGCAGCCCCGCCAGGGGGAAGCGCAGCTCCGCGTTCGCGGCCACGAGCCCGGTCCCCGCGAGCGCGCCGGCCGGGTACCCGCGGAGCTGGTCCGACGACGAGGAGGGGAAGGCCCCGGGCACGAGCGACGCCACGTCGACGCCGCCGGCCACCCCGCCGAGCTCGAACGGCGCGTCGCCGCCGACGCTCCCCTTCGCGAGGCCGCCCGAGAGCCGCAGCGCGAGCACGCCGTGGCGCGTGAACGGGATCCGGACGTACTGCGCGATCGCGGCGCGCGCCCGCGCGAGCGAGTAGTCGCTCCCGATCTCGGGCTCGGCGACGCGCAGGCGCACCGTGAGGAGCCGCCCCTCCTCCGGCGAGATCGAGCGCACGAACCGGCGCGCGTCCGAGTAGGCGGCGCCGAGCGAGAGATCGGAGAGGAACCCGTCCTCGAACCGGATCGCCTCCGGCACGGGGTCGAGCGGGAACGCGGGGGACGTGACGGACTCGTACCGCGTCCCGCTCCACCCGACGCGGAGCGCGAGCTGGCGCGCGAGCCGGGTCCAGGTGAACGTGAGCCCCGCGTTCGCGTAGTTCGAGACGCGCTGGAGCCGATCCGGCGGCCCGGGGGACGCGGCGATCGCCATCGACGACGAGAGATCGAGCCGCGGCCAGGACCAGCCGCCCTGGTACGCGAAGGCGTATCCGGGCTCGCCGCTTCCCAGCGCCGTGCCGCGCGTGTCCCACCAGGCCTGGAACGCCCAGAGGTGGCGCAGGAGGACGTCCGCGCCCCCGGTGAAGGCGCCGAAGATCGAGTCCCTGCCGTTCGAGCTGTAGAGCGGCAGCCACAGCGTGGGCGTCACCGTCGCCCACGGGCTGTACGGGCGCGAGGCGAGCGGCGCCGCGGCGCCGTCCGCCATGGCGGGCGGCGCCGGCGGCGCGGCCGACGGCTCGAGCCAGGTGGCCTCGTCGAGCGGGATCGTCGCGAGGTCGTACCCGGCGCGGCCGTAGGTCACGAACGCGAGCGTCTTGCCGTCCGGCGAGACCTCGGGCTGGAAGGCGCCGGTCTCGACGTTCGTCACCTGCCGCAGGCCGCCCGTCGCGACCTCCCACGCGTACAGGTTGTAGATGCCGCCCCGGTCCGAGGCGAAGAGCAGGAAGCGGCCGTCCGGCGTCCACGCCGGCGCCGTGTCGAGCGCGTCGTCGTCGGTCACCCGCGCGACGCGTCCGTCCCGCCACACCGCGACGTCGCGCCGGCCGCCCTCGTGCAGCTCGAACGCGACCGCGCCGTCGCGCGAGAGGCGCGGCATGAACACCTGCGCGCCGGCCCGCGCGAAGATCGGCCCGGCGGCGCCGCTCGCGAGGTCGCGCCGGACGAGCGCCATCTCGCCGGCGCCGGTGCGCCGCACGTAGACGGCCGTCCGGCCGTCGGCCGAGACGTCGGGGTCGGTGGCGCGCTCGCCGTCCGTGACGCGGCGGCGCCGGCCGCTCCGCAGGTCCACGAGCCACAGGTCGTCGTAGAGCCGGTACTCGCGCCAGACCTCGCCGATCGCGACGAGCGCCTCCGACGGCGAGCGGAGCGCGAGCGTGCCGTTCGCGTCCACCCCGGCCACGCGCCGGACGTCCCCGCCGTCGGGCGAGACGCGGAACACGCCGGGCCTGTCGTCGAGGCTCCGCCCGTGGAAGAGGAGGAACTCGCCGTCCGGCGAGAAGCGCGGGTTCTCGACGATCCCGCCGCGCCGCGTGACGGGCGCGGGGCGCGTCACCGGCCGCTCGCGCACCCGGGCGCGCTGCCCCTCCGCGTAGGCGCGCTCCGCGGCCGCGTACTCCGACCAGAGCTGCGCGAACCCGAGCCCGCCGAACCAGTCCTCGCCGGCCCACGACGGCGCGTACGGCCAGACGTACCGCGCCTGGGCCGCGATCCAGCCCGCGATCGCCTCCGGACCGTAGCGGGCCTGCAGGTACCCCATGAACCGCCCGCCGAGCAGGTAGGGCACGTTCCCCACGGGCCACTCGAGGTACGGGTTCGACGCCTGGTCGAGGCGCGGGAAGGGGCCGTCGAGCGCGAGCGTCCGCGCGTACATGTCGAACAGCGCGCTCGCGTTCCGCCCCGCCGCCGCGTCGCCCTCCGCCTCGTTCACCACCGCGACCCCCTCGACGAAGAACGGGGGCAGGAACACGTTCGGCACCCACAGCTTCCCGAAGACGCGGTTGACGGCCTCCGGCACGCCGCCGGCGCGGTCGAGGTGGAGGATGTGCGCGTACTCGTGCTGGACGACCTGGCGGAGCCAGTCGCGGTAATCCTGGAGCACCGATCCCGACGACGGCGGCACCGCGTAGAGCCGGATGGTGTCGTAGGGCAACGGCGTCGCCGAGCCGTTCGCGTCGTCGCTGTCGTCGGAGAGGACCACCTCGGTGCGCCGCCGCGGCTCGAACGCGAGCCGCGGCGCGAGCAGCGCGTGCGCCCGCTCGGTCTCGCGCGCCACGACCTGCGCGAGCGCCTCCTCGCCCTGGTGGAAGTGGATCCGGAAGTGGGGCGTCTGGATCGTCCGCCAGCGGAAGCGCGGGTCGTACGGCTGCGCGCGCGCGGCGCCGGCCGCGCAGAGGAGCGCCGCCGCCGCGGCGAAGGACCGGGAGAGGCTCACGCCCGCGTCCCCCGGGCCGCGCGGCGCCGGGGCGCTCCGGCCCGCGCGGCGGGGCGCCTCGCGCGGGAGCGCGGGGGCGCCACCGGGACCCGCGCGGCGAGGAACGCGCGCACGCGCGCGGCGAGCAGCTCGGGGTGCTCGAGCGGCCCGACGTGCGTCCCGCCGGGCAGGACGAGCACCTCGCTGCCGCGGATCGCCTGGCTCATCGCGACCGACAGGCGCATCGGCGTGAACGCGTCGCGCGCGCCGGCGACGACGAGCGTCGGCACGTCGACGTCCGGGAGCCACGGCGTCGCGTCGTGGTCCGCCGCGGACGCGAGGAGCCGCACGAACAGCGCCGGGTCCACCTTCGAGAGGTCCTCGAAGTAGGGGAGGAGGTCGTCGCGGCACAGGAGCGCCCGGTTCACCTCGAAGGCGAGCGCGTAGTCGAGGGCGACGTCGGCGGTGACGAGCGCGCGGAACCCGGCGCGGGCGAGCTCGGGCCAGCGGTCCACGAGCCGGCGCGCGAGCGGGAGCGCGGTCCGCAGCGCCGTGGACTCGTGGAAGGTGTCGAGGACGCGGCCCGGCGCGCCGCACACGAGCACGAGCCCCGCCACGCGCCGCGGCGCGCGGCGCCAGGCGTCGAGGACGACCTGCACGCCCATCGAGTGGCCGACGAGCACCGCCCGCTCCACGCGCGCGGCGTCGAGCACCGTCACGAGATCGCGCGCGCACTCCTGCAGCGTGATCCGCTCGGGGTCGGCGGGGACGCCGCTCGCGCCGTGGCCGCGGTAGTTCCAGTGGATGACCCGCCGCTCGCGCGCGAGCTCGGGCGAGAGCCGCGTCCAGATCCAGCCGGCGCAGCCGATGCCGTCGGTCAGGACGACGGGCGGAGCGCCGGCCCCGGCGCTGGTCCATGCGATGCGCGTCCCGTCGCGCGCGACGGCGAATCGGCGTGACCGCCTCATGCTCTCCGCGGCGCCCGTCCGTCGGGCGAACGGCGCGCGCGGCTGGCGGCCGGCGTGCCTCGGGTTTACAGCTTAAAGGGGTAGACTGCGCGGGCCGGAGGTTCAAGCGGAATGTCGCACGCCCACCGCGGGCACGACCACGACCGGGAGCACCGGGCCGGGGCGCACGGCGCGGGGCGGAGCCTCCGCCGGCTCGCGGCGTCGCTCGGCCTCACCGCGGCGGTGATGATCGCGGAGGCGGTCGGCGGGTGGCTGTCCGGGTCCCTCGCCCTGCTCTCGGACGCGGCGCACATGCTCACCGACGCCGGGGCGCTCGGGCTCGCCGTCGTCGCGGCGGTGCTCGCCGGCCGGCCCGCCGACGACCGGCGCACCTTCGGCTACCGTCGGGCGGAGGTGCTCGGCGCGCAGATCAACGTCGGCGCGCTCTTCGTCCTCTCGGTCTGGATCGCCTGGGAGGCGGTCGAGCGGCTCCGCGCGCGCCCCGACCCGATCGACCTGCGGCTCATGGCCGCCATCGCCCTCGTCGGCCTGACCGCGAACCTCGCCATCCTCTGGTTCCTCCACCAGGAGCGCTCGCTCAACGCCCGCTCGGCGTTCCTGCACGTCCTCTCCGACACGGTCTCGTCCGTCGCGATCCTGGCCGGCGCCGGCGCGATGGCGGTCCGGCCCGACCTCTGGTGGATCGACCCGCTGCTCTCCCTCGCGATCGCGGCGCTCGTGCTGTGGGGCGCCCTGAGGCTGGTGCTCGAGGTCACGCACATCCTCATGGAGTCGGTCCCGAGGCACCTCGACGTCGGCGAGGTGACGCGCGAGATGGAGGCGGCCGACGGGGTCCTCGCCGTGCACGACCTCCACATCTGGTCCATCTCGTCGGGGATGTGCGCGCTCTCGGCCCACCTCGTCGTGGACGGCGTGGCGATGGGGCGGAACGACGAGATCCTCACCGAGGTGAAGGCCCGGCTCCGCCGCTCCTTCGGCATCGACCACACGACGCTGCAGATCGAGTCGGCCGCCTACGCGCACGTGGACGACGTGCACACGCACTGACGGCGCGGCGGCCCGTCGTCAGAACTTCCCGGCCACGAACCCCGGCCCGACGACGAGCGAGCCGAAGGGGCCGCGCGGCGCCGGACCTCCGGGGAGGACCTCCGCCCGCGGCAGCGCGTCCACGACGAGCCACGCGCCCACCGCCGTGGCGAGGGCGCCGATCACGGCGGCGCTCTTCGCGCCCGAGCAGCCGTCGGGATCGGCGAACGGGTCGCTGGCCGGATCCCCGCAGTCCGCGAGCGCGATCGCCCCGCTCAACATGAGCGTCATGAGGCCGGTGCCGCCGATGGAGGCTCCCAGGACGAACTTCCCCTTCGACATGGAGCTCGCGACCACCTGCGCCGAGCCCGAGTCGGCGGCGTCCTGCAGGTCGCGGACGTGGAGGCGGGGGCTGCCGAGGAAGCCGTCTGCGCGCGCGCGGAGGAGGATCGGGTGGGCCGGATCGAGCCAGCGGGTGCACGGCGTCGAGCAGATCACCTGGTCGTCGTAGTACACGTCCCAGCGCTGGCTGGCGTCGCCGGCGACGAGGTCGACCTTCACCGTGCCGGGCGGCCCTTCCTCCGCGGCGCGGCCGGCGATCGGCCAGAGGAAGGCCTGGATCGGCGAGCGGCAGTCGGGGTGGGGCGCCTCGTCGGTGCTCGACGCGCACGCCTCCCAGTCGCCCGAGGCGTGGACGAACCCCTGGCTCCGCTCCCGCTTGCCGCCGGCGCTCGCGACGGAGAGCTCGACGCCGGCCTTGGCGGTCACCGAGCTCCCCGCCTCGAGCGAGAACGCGCCGATCGCGAGCGCCCCCACCACGTGGGTCGCGCGCGCGCACGCCTCGTCCGCGGGGACGATGGGGCCGGCCGCCTCGAGCCGGAGCTGGCCGCTCACCTTCGTCTTCACCACGAGCTTCCCGCTCCGGGAGAGCTCGCCCTCGAGCGACGCGGCGCCGAGCGGGAGCTTCGCCCACAGCTCGTCCTCGCCGTCGATGTCGAAGGTGTCCGTGGCGGGCGAGGTCCGCTGCCACGCGTACCGGCCCGCGATCCCGCACCTCGGCAGCACGCGCATCGCGCAGCCGGTGTACTCGACCGCGACGCCGCCGTGGCGGAGCAGGGCCTCGAGGTTCGCCTTCTCGGGGGCGGGCCACTCGGTGACGAGCGGGTCGCTTCGCTCGGCGCCGACGCGGCAGCGGTTCGGCGCGCTCGGGGACGAGAAGCCCATCGCGTCGGGGACGCGCGCGTGCAGCGGCGTCGAGCAGGCGCCGAGGAGCAGCGGGACCGCCAGGATCGACCTTCGTGCGATGGCCGCGAGACGCATCGGTCCTCCTCCGGGTGAGGCCGCCCGAACCTGTAGGGAACGCGGGCGAAGGGCGCTCTCCGTGGTCGATGCCAGGGGCATGCCTCCGACAAGTGCGCGCCTTTCCTCGCGAGGGCGGCCGCGGAGGCGGGCGTCCCCGTCACGGCGTGAAGCCGGTGTGCCGGTGCCGGAGCCGCGTGGTGTACACGTCCGTTCAGCATCACGGACCGTGACGCGAGCCCGCCGGACCGTCTTCGCCCGGTGCCTGGCGGTAGCCGGGCGGGGCGGCGGTGAAGGCCGCGGACGCGCTCCTCGATCGGCTCGACGCGACGGCGCGAGCGGGCGTTCGCCGCCTCGGTCCGGCGGGCGCCGCGCCCGGGCGGTCTCACCTCCGGCCTCGGCGAGCGACAGGCCGCCGCCTCGCGCGCGTGAGCGGAGCGGGGGTGCTATACCGGTCGCGTGGTCTCCCGGATCCTCGCGTACCGCCCGGCGAGCGTGGTCGAGCGGCTCGGGCCGCGCAGCGGCGCGTGCCCCCTCTCTACGCGCGAGCTGCTCGGCGCCGCGTCCGGGCTGCGGGTCGTGCTCCCGGTCGTCCGGGCCCCGGTCGCGGCGGTGATCCGCGGTGTCCTCGTCGCGGCCAAGGAGCTGCAGGCCACCGTCGGGCTGGCGCTCCCCGCCGGCGCGACGCCGGAGACCTGGTTCTCGGCGACGGCCCGGATCGCCGACGAGGTGGCCACCGGGCTCCCGATCTTCCTCTGCGGCGAGATCCGCGTGGACGGGGAGGGCGCGACGCAGGTCGAGCGCGCCGTCGCGGACGCCTGGCGCCTCGTGCGCGCGGGGATCACGCACCTCGCGGTGGACGCCTCCGCCGTCGCGCCGGAGGAGCGCGGGCGCGTCGTCGGCGAGGTCGTCGCCCCGGCGGCGGAGCACGGCGCCGCCATCGACGTGGTCGTGCCGCTCGCGGACGGCGCGCAGGCCGGCAGGCGCGCCGCCGCGATCCTGGACGAGCTCGCCCGGCGCGGCGCCCCCGCCGACCTCGCGAGCGTCCGGTGCCTGCCGCCCGCCGACGAGGGCGAGGCGCGGCTGCAGGCGGGCGCGCTGGCGCGGATCTCCCAGGCGCTGAAGGGCGTCCCGGTCATGCGTCGCGGGGCGGTGACTGCGGCGCTGCTCGACCTCCTCGCCGGCTCGCCGGTGAAGGCCTGCGAGGACGGCGGCGGCGTCGCCGCGCGGGCGCTCGCGCTGCTGCCGGAGTCCGCGCGGGCCCCTGGGGAGGGGCGCGAGACGCGGCAGGATCCGCTCGAGCGCGCCGCGGCGGAGCTCGCGGCCGACGCCGCGGAGCGGCTCGAGGCGCTCGCGTACATGGACGCGCTCGACTTCCTCGAGCGGCTCCGTGCCCCGGGGAGCGCGCTCGCGCTCGCGCGGGAGCTCGAGGCGGGGCTCGCCTCGCGATGACGCGCATCATCGCGGGGACCGCCCGCGGCCGCAGGCTCGAGGCGCCGAAGGGGCAGCGGACCCGGCCGACCGGCGAGAAGGTCCGCGGCGCCGTCATGAACGTGCTCGGGCAGTTCTTCGACGGCGGCGCGGTGCTCGACCTCTACGCCGGGACGGGCGCGCTCGCCCTCGAGGCGCTGTCGCGCGGGTGCGCGCGCGCGGTGTGCGTCGAGGCGGACCGCGCCGCCGCCGAGATCGTCCGGCGGAACGCGGAGGCGTGCGGGTTCGGCGACCGCGTGGAGGTGCGGCGCGGCCGGGTCGAGGACGAGCTGCCGCGCCTCGCGCGCGGCGCGTTCGCGCTCGCCTTCGTGGACCCGCCGTACGGCGAGGGGCCCGAGGCGGCGCTCGCGCTCCTCGACGGGCCGCTCGCGCCGGGCGGCCGGGCGGTCGCGGAGCACGACGCGCGCCGGCCGCCCGCGGACCGGTACGGCGCGCTCGCCCTCGTCGACCGGCGGGCCTACGGGGGCACCGGTATCTCGATCTACGCCCGGACCTGAGTCATACTCCGCGCCCGCGATGCCGAAGAGGACCGCCATCTACCCGGGCTCGTTCGATCCGCTGACGAACGGGCACGTCGCGATCATCCAGCGCGGCCTCAAGGTGTTCGACCGGCTCGTCGTCGCGGTGGCGAACAACCCGCAGAAGAGCCCGCTGTTCACCGTGGACGAGCGCAAGGCGATGATCGCCGACGCGCTCGGGAACGACCCGCGCATCGAGGTCGACTCCTTCGACGCGCTGCTCGTGGACTACGCGCGTCGCAAGGGCGTCCACACCGTGCTGCGCGGGCTGCGCGCGGTCTCGGACTTCGAATACGAGTTCCAGATCGCGAACATGAATCGACACCTGCTCCCGGACGTCGAGACGGTGTTCGTGATGACCGGCGAGGACTACTTCTTCGTCTCGGCCCGCCTCGTCCGGGAGGTCGCCACGTTCGGGGGCGATGTCTCGGCGTTCGTGCCGCCGAGCGTGCTCGACGCGCTGAAGCGGAAGCTGAAGGGATGAGCGGTTGCGCCCCGGACTCGGGCTCCGGCGCCGGCCCCGTGGCCTTGACGCGGGTCATGGGGTGCGCACAACCCCGCGTGTTAAGGGTGTTCGCCATGGTCATTCCGAGGGGTTGGGGGCGTGCCGCCGTGCTGGCGATCGCGCTCGCTGGGGCGGCCGGCGCGCGCGCCGCCGAGAGCGGCGACCGCATCGGCAGCGTGGTCGCCTCGCGCATCGAGCTGCAGCGCCTGATCGGCGACTGGCTGACGAAGTGCCTCGCCGGAACGGCGGAGCCCTACCGGGTCGAGGCCATCGTCCAGGTCGAGATGCGGGGGTCGATCAGGGAGCTGCGCTCGAAGCAGGAGAGCGGGATCCCGTCCGTCAAGATCGGCGGCAAGAACCGGGTCAAGCTGCCCGGCCTCGGGATGGTCGACGGCGGCGGCGGGCAGGGCAACATCATGCCCGAGATCAGCATCGACGGCGGCAGCCGCGTCAGCGAGACGGTGACCCGGCAGGTCGAGACGGAGGTCTCGCGCCTCAAGGTCATGCTGTTCGTGGATCCCTCGATGCCGAAGGAGCGCCGCGACCTGCTCGTCCAGCTCGTGAGCGAGCTCGCGGGGATCGATCGCGCCCGCGGCGACGAGGTGCAGACGCGCGAGTGGCCCGAGTCGGCGAAGCCGACGCACGGCGCGACCGTGGTCCAGGCCACGATCCAGTCGAAGGTGCCGTGGGAGGTGATCGCGGTCTGCGTGAGCGGCATCCTCGCCGCGTTCATCGTGTCGCGCGGGATCCGCGGCGCGCGCGGCGCCTCCGTCAGCGTGGGCGGCGGGCGCGGCGGCGCCGAGGGCGGGCCGGCCACCACGACCGGCGGGTTCGCGGTGCCGGCGACCACGGCGGAGGCCGAGGAGCGCCGCAAGCGTCGCGAGGAGCTCGGCGCGTTCAAGGCGCTCGCCGACGCGACGCCCAGGGAGATCGTGCAGGTCATCGCGGAGGCGGATCCGCACACCGCCTGCGCCATCGCGGATCTCGTCGGGTTCGACGCGGAGGCCGCGAAGCTCGTCGAGGAGATCGTGCCGGCCCAGCGCCGCATCGAGATCGGCATCGGGCTCGCCACGGCCCGCGTCCTGACGCGCGACCAGCTCACCGCGATGGAGAACGCCGCGGCGCAGGTGCTCCAGCGCATCCGCAACCGCGTGCCGCTCGGCGGCTCCGGGAAGCTGGCCGAGTTCCTCGCGATCGCGCCCGACGCGGTCCGCCGCGAGGTGCTGGAGGGCGTCGCCGCGCGCGACCCCAACCTCGCCCAGGCGGCGCGCGAGTCGATGTACCTGTTCGAGGACCTGCCGCGGCTGTCCGACGCGACGGTCCGCCAGGTCGTCACCGGGGTCGACCCGAGCGTCGTCGCGCTCGCCCTCGTCGGCGCGCCGGACGTCCGCGACGTCATCCACGCGGCGGTGTCGAAGCGCCTGCGCTCCATCCTCGAGGTGGAGGAGGAGGTGGTGCAGGAGAAGCCGGCCGCGGAGATCGAGGGGGCGCGTCGCGTCCTCGAGGAAGCGATGCGGCAGCTGAACCTGCGGGGCGAGATCCGCGCCCGCGCCGCCTGAGGAGCCCCGTGAACGCGCTCAGCCTCGCCCTCGCCCTCGTCCTCGGGGCCGCCAGGCCGGCCCCGGCGCCCGCCAAGGCCGCGCCCGGCGCCCCGAAGGCGCCCGCGGCGCCGGCGGCGGCCCCGCCCGCCGCGACTCCTCCGCCCGCGCCGCCCGCGGACGCGCCGCCGCCCGCGGAGGAGATCGTCGTCGACGCGGACGTCATGGGCTTCCTCTCGATGACGAACACCACCGCCTCGCGCGACGGGGGGGTGAAGCTGCCCTGGGACGGCCCCGGCGGCGCCCAGCTGAAGCTCTCCTGGGACGCCCTCGACAAGCGGAACGAGCAGCTCGCGATGGGGGACATGATGGCCCGCTCCCTCGTCGAGGCGGTCCGGATGTTCTTCGACACCGAGGGCGGCGTCGAGCCCGACGCGATGCGGGCGAAGCTCCAGTCGCTCACCGGCGCGCCCATGGAGGAGGCCCGGACCGCCTACCTCGACGCGGTGACCTGGGAGGAGCGCCGGCTGTTCTTCGTCGAGCGCGCCGTCGCGCAGGCGGAGGTGGAGCGCTCCGCCATCCCCGGCATCGACACGACGCTCGTGGCGCGCCGCGCCCGCGCCATCCGCAGCGGCGCCGTGAAGAAGGCGCTCCTCGCCCAGCTCGACGGCTACCGCGACCTCGCGCTCGGTCTCGTCGCCTACGTCGACGGGGACAACTTCAGGGCGCTCGAGAAGGTCCGCTCCTCGGCCGCCGCGCTGCCGGACTTCGCCGTGGCGCACGCGTTCCTCGGGTCGATGTACTTCCTCTTCGATCAGAAGGAGGCGGCGGTGAGGGCGTGGCGCCGCTCCTACGAGCTCGATCCGACGAACGAGGCGGTGCGGATGGCGATCCAGGAGTACGGCCGCAAGGAGAAGAAGCCGCCGCCGCAGCAGTCGTCGCAGAAGCGCTAGCCATCCCGGAAGGACCCCCGTGAGAACCACGACCTACCTCGGCCTCAGCCTCGGCGTCGCCATCATCTACTACGCCGTGCTCGCGAAGGGCGGCGACGTGACGATCTTCACGAACGTCGTGGCGCTCCTCATCGCGGTGGGGGGGACCTTCGCGGCGACCACGCTCTCGTCGTCGCGGATGACCGGCGTCCACGGCTTCTCCGCCGCGAAGCGGATCTTCCTCACCGGCTCGGTGCCGAACAACGTCCTCGCCGACGAGCTCGTGGCGCTCGCGCGCCAGGCGAAGGTGAACGGCATCGCCTCGCTCGACCCGGAGGCGACCACGACGAAGGAGCCCTTCCTCGTGAAGGGGCTCCGGCTCGTCGCCGACGGCGTCGAGCCGCAGCGCATCGAGGAGCTCCTCCGGCTCGAGTCGGAGATCATGTCCGAGAAGCGCGCGGCCGCCGAGCGCATGTTCCGGCTCATGGGCACCTACTCCCCGATGTTCGGCCTCGTCGGTACGCTCATCGGCCTCATCCAGATGCTGAAGGGGCTCACCGATCCGCGCGCGATCGGCCAGGGCATGTCGGTGGCGCTCATGGCGACCTTCTACGGCGTGCTCCTCGCCGGCCTCCTCTTCCTCCCGCTCGCCGGCAAGGTGCGCACCCTCGATCTCGACGAGCGGCTCCAGCGCGACCAGATCGTCTCGGGCCTGCTCGCCATCCGGCTCGGCCAGAACCCCGAGTACGTCCGCGAGACGCTCGAGGTCTTCACGAGCGGGTCCCGAAAGTGAAGAGCGCGAGGGGCCATCGCGCGACGCGGGAGGACGACTCGAACCCGCTGCACGACGCGACGTGGCTCTACAGCTACGCCGACCTGATGACGCAGCTCCTCATCTTCTCCATCCTGATGATCGCGGTGCTCGGGCTGAAGAAGCCGCAGGAGAACCGGCGCGACGACCAGCTCCTCGAGACGGTGAAGCAGGTCGAGCAGTTCGTGAAGGACAGCGGCCTCGACGACTCGATGGCGATCGACCGCGCGGCGGACCGGCTCGTCATCCGGATGAAGAGCGCGATCCTGTTCTCCGAGGCGCAGGCGGCGCTCACGCCGAAGGCCGAGTCGGTGCTCGCCGGCCTCGCCCCGTTGCTCGCGAAGGCGCCGAGCCGCCTGAGGGTCGAGGGGCACACCGACGACGTCCCCATCCGGAGCGCGCTGTTCCCGTCCAACTGGGAGCTCTCCACCGCGCGCGCCATCTCGGTGATCCAGTACCTCGAGGACCACGGGATCGCCCGCGACCGGCTCTCCGTCGCCGGGTACGGCGAGTTCCACCCGTTCGTGCCGAACGACAGCGCCGAGCGGCGCGCGCTCAACCGGCGCGTCGAGATCGTCGTGCTGGGGGGCTGAGATGGCGCACTCGGTCACCGGCGGGAAGCTGACGCGCCCGAGGAAGGAGGAGGACGAGGACATCACCAGCTTCTGGCTGATCACCTACTCCGACATGGTGACGCTGCTGCTGTCCTTCTTCCTCCTCATGTACTCGTTCAGCGTCTTCAGCGAGGAGTCGCGCAAGCAGCTCGTCGACGAGCTGCGCGACGTCACCAAGAACAAGGTGCAGGTCGAGCGCCCGCGGGAGGACCTCGAGCAGGCCGCGCGCGAGATCGCCGCCCAGTTCCAGAAGGACCAGACCTTCGTCGAGAACACCGAGACCGAGGTGACGGTCGGGCTCTCGTCCGAGGTGACCTTCGCGAGCGGCGACGACGCGCTCTCCGACCGCGGGCGCGTGGCGCTCGTGAAGGCGGGCGGGATCCTCGCGCGGCTCCCGAACACCGTCCGGATCGAGGGGCACACCGACTCGATCCCCATGCGCGGCGCGCGGTTCTCGTCGAACTGGCACCTCTCCGCCGCGCGCGCGCAGTCCGTCGTGAAGCTCCTCATCGCGAACGGCGTGGACCCGCGCCGGATGCAGGTGGTCGGGTTCGGCGACGTGCGGCCGCGCGCGGCGAACGAGACGCCCGAGGGCCGCGCTCAGAACCGGCGGATCGAGATCAAGATCCTGCGGAAGGCGAGCGAGGGCGGCGACGGCGCCGCCACCGGCGGCGGGGGCGGGAGCGCCGGGGGCGGCGGGTAGCGCGGCGGAGCGCGCGCTTCAGTCGTGGACGCCGAGGACGGCCACCCGGCCCGCCTCGCGCGCGACGAAGAGCACCACGCCGCGCCCGCCGACGTCGGCGAGGACGACCCACGCGCCCGGCCGCGCGAGCGGCGCGACGCGCGCCGGCGGCTTGCCCAGCCGCGCGACCGCGTCCGCCGCCGGGAGCACCTCCACCGCGCCCACCCGCGGCGGCGGGCCCGACCGCCCGGCGAGGAGCGCGCGCCACCGGGCGCGGATCGCGTCGCGCCCGGCGTACGGGTCGCCGTCGAAGCTGAAGCGGTCCGCCGCGGAGGCGGCGAGCCCGTCCGCGTCGCTCGCCGCGAGCGCGTCGAGGAAGGCGCGCGCGACCCGCTCCGCCTCCGCGCGCTCGCCGGCGTCACCGCGCGGACGCGGCGCGGGTGCGGTCGGGGCCGCGGTCGCGGTCGGGGTCGGGGTCGGGGTCGGGGCCGCGGTCGCGGTCGCGGTCGCGGTCGGGGTCGGGTTCGAGGTCGGGTTCGAGGTCGGCGTCGTCCGGGTCGGGGTCGGGTTCGAGGTCGGCGTCGTCGTCCGGGTCGGGGTCGGCGCCGGGTTCGAAGTCGGCGTCGTCCGGGCCGGGGTCGAGGTCGGGGTCGCGCTCGGGGTCGAGGTCGGCGTCCGCGGCGACGCCTCGCCGGGCGCCGCCGCCGCGGGCGCGGGCTCGACTTCCCGTGCGGGTGCCGCCGCGGGCTCCGACTGGAGGAGCGCGACGGCGAGGACGGCGCCTGTGAAACCGTTCATCCGGCGCGCGAGCTTATGCTAGCGTCCAGACCATGGCCAGCGCGCCGCGGCCGGTCTGGGGCGACCTCGCCACGACCGCGTTCGTCGAGTCGAGCCACCTGTTCAAGTCGCTCGACCCGGACGCCCGGAGGGACCTCCTCCAGGTGGCGACGCTCGTCGATCTCGCGCCGGGGGAGATCCTCCGCGAAGGAGAGGAGTTCCACCTCGTCCTCGACGGCGCCGCGGCCGTCCTCGTGCCCGGGCGCGCGGAGCCGGTCGAGATCGCCCGGCTCGAGCGCGGCGCGTTCTTCGGCGAGGGGCGGGTGCTCGGCGGCGGGCGCGCCGCGTCGCTCTCGGCGGTCACCGAGGTCACCGTCGTCGCGTTCCCCGCTCCCGTCATCGCGGCCATCGGCGAGCGGTACCCGAAGGTGCGGAAGCTCCTCGAGGCGGTCCAGGCGGCGCGCGAGCGGGACGCCTCGGAGCGGGCCGCCTCCTAGGCGCGGCCGGACGGGCGCCGGCTCCGCCGGCGCGATATGGGACCGGGCCGGCGCGGTTCAAGCGTCGGCGACTTGTGCTAGGTTCCGCTCCCCATGCCGCGCCGCACGGACATCCGGAAGATCATGATCGTGGGCTCCGGGCCGATCGTCATCGGCCAGGCCTGCGAGTTCGACTACTCGGGCACCCAGGCCTGCAAGGCGCTGAAGGAGGAGGGGTACGAGATCGTGCTCCTCAACTCCAACCCGGCGACGATCATGACCGACCCCGGGTTCGCGGACCGGACCTACGTCGAGCCGATCACGCCCGAGGCCGCCGAGAAGATCCTCGAGGCCGAGAAGCCGGACGTCCTGCTCCCGACGCTCGGCGGGCAGACGGCGCTCAACCTCGCCGTCGCCCTGGCGAAGAACGGAGCGCTCGCCCGGCACGGCGTGGGGCTCATCGGCGCGTCGCTCGAGGCGATCGAGAAGGCGGAGGACCGGCAGCTCTTCAAGGACGCGATGAACCGGATCGGGGTCGGCATGCCGCGCTCCGGCTACGCGACGAGCTGGGAGGAGGCCGAGGCGATCGCGCGGGAGATCGGGTTCCCGATCATCATCCGGCCGTCCTTCACGCTCGGCGGCGAGGGCGGCGGGGTCGCCTACAACGTGGAGGAGTTCGAGCCGCTCGCGCGGCGCGCCCTCGCGCTCAGCCCCACCCACACGATCCTCTGCGAGGAGTCGATCATCGGGTGGAAGGAGTACGAGCTCGAGGTGATGCGCGACAGGAAGGACAACGTCGTCATCATCTGCTCGATCGAGAACGTGGACCCCATGGGCGTCCACACGGGCGACTCGATCACCGTCGCGCCGGCGCAGACCCTCACCGACAAGGAGTACCAGGTCCTCCGCGACGCCTCGATCCGCATCATCCGCGAGATCGGCGTGGAGACGGGCGGCTCGAACATCCAGTTCGGGGTCCACCCCCGGACCGGCCGCGTCGTCGTGATCGAGATGAACCCGCGCGTCTCGCGCTCGTCCGCGCTCGCGTCGAAGGCGACCGGGTTCCCCATCGCCAAGATCGCGGCGAAGCTCGCGGTCGGCTACACGCTCGACGAGATCAAGAACGACATCACGCGCTACACGCCGGCCTCGTTCGAGCCGACGATCGACTACGTGGTCACGAAGGTGCCGCGCTTCGCGTTCGAGAAGTTCAAGGGCGCGGACGACACGCTCACCACGCAGATGAAGTCGGTCGGCGAGGTGATGGCGATGGGCCGCACCTTCCAGGAGAGCCTCCAGAAGGCGATCCGCGGCCTCGAGATCGACCGCGCCGGCCTCGAGTCGCCGCTCGGGAAGCGCCCCGGGGACGCGTACGTGCAGGCGGACGTGGACCGGATCCGGGCGGAGTGCCGCGTCGCCCGCGCCCACCGCCTCTTCTGGGTCGCGGAGGGCTTCCGCGCCGGCCTCTCCGTCGACGACCTGTTCGCGCTCACCTTCATCGACCCGTGGTTCCTCCGCGAGATCGAGGAGATCGTGCGCACCGAGGCGACGCTCGCGAAGGGGGTCCCCGCGGACGCCGAGGAGCTGCGGGCGGCGAAGCGGATGGGCTTCTCCGACCGGCGGCTGGCGCAGCTCGCCGGGACCACCGAGCGGGCCGTGCGCGACGCCCGCCACGCCGCCGGGGTCCGGCCCGTGTTCAAGCGGGTCGACACCTGCGCCGGCGAGTTCGAGGCCTACACGCCGTACCTCTACTCGACGTACGAGGAGGAGTGCGAGGCGGCGCCGACCGGCCGGCCCAAGGTGATGATCCTCGGCGGCGGCCCGAACCGGATCGGCCAGGGCATCGAGTTCGACTACTGCTGCGTGCACGCGTGCTTCGCGCTGCGCGAGGCCGGGTTCGAGACCATCATGGTCAACTGCAACCCGGAGACGGTCTCCACCGACTACGAGACCGCCGACCGGCTGTACTTCGAGCCCCTCACGCTCGAGGACGTGCTCGAGATCGTCCACGTCGAGGCGCCGAAGGGGCTCATCGTCCAGTACGGCGGCCAGACGCCGCTCAAGCTCGCCGTGCCGCTCCACGAGCTCGGCGTGCCGATCTTCGGGACCACGCCCGACGCGATCGACCGCGCCGAGGACCGCGAGCGGTTCGCGCAGCTCATCGAGAAGCTCCGGCTGCGGCAGCCCGAGAACGGCGTCGCCCGCAGCGCCCAGGAGGCCTTCGCGGTGGCGCGGCGCATCGGCTACCCCGCCATGGTCCGGCCGTCCTACGTGCTCGGCGGCCGCGCGATGGAGGTCGTCCACGACGACCGCGACCTCGAGACCTACCTGCGCGAGGCCGTGCAGGCCTCGAACGAGCGGCCCGTCCTGATCGATCGCTTCCTGCGGGACGCGGCGGAGGTGGACGTGGACGTCGTGTCCGACGGCAGCGAGGTCGTGGTCGGCGGCGTGATGGAGCACATCGAGGAGGCGGGGATCCACTCCGGCGACTCCGCCTGCGCGCTGCCGCCGTACAGCCTCGCCCCGGAGGTGATCGCCGAGATCGAGCGCCAGTCGATCGCGCTCGCGAAGGAGCTCGACGTCGTCGGCCTCATGAACGTGCAGTTCGCGATCCAGGGGAAGGACGTCTACGTCCTGGAGGTGAACCCCCGCGCGAGCCGCACCGTGCCCTTCGTCGGCAAGGCGACCGGGCTCCCCCTCGCCAAGGCGGGCGCGCTCTGCATGGTCGGCAAGCGCCTCGCCGAGGCCGGCGTCCGCGCCACGCCCCGCCCCACCCACGTGTCGGTCAAGGAGGCGGTGTTCCCGTTCGCGCGCTTCCCCGGCGTGGACACGATCCTGGGCCCGGAGATGCGCTCCACCGGCGAGGTGATGGGCATCGACCGGGACTTCTTCCGCGCGTACTTCAAGGCGCAGGCGGCGGGCGGCAACACGCTGCCCACCGGCGGCGCCGGGAAGCGCGCGTTCGTCTCGGTGCGGGACGCGGACAAGGAGGGCGTCGTCGACATCGCGCGCCGGCTCGCGGCGCTCGGGTTCGAGGTGCTCGCGACCGGCGGCACGAGCCGCCATCTCGCCGCGCGCGGGATCGCGACGACCCCGGTGAAGAAGGTGCAGGAGGGACGCCCGTCGATCGTCGACCGGATCAAGGACGGCGACGTCCACTTCGTCGTGAACACCACCGCGGGGAAGCAGGAGATCGCGGACAGCTACTCGATCCGGCGCGAGACCCTCATGAAGCGGCTGCCGTACTGCACGACCGTCACCGCCGCGAAGGCGGCGGTGGGCGCCATGGAGGCGGCGCGCGGAGGGGCTCCCGGCGTGGCGCCGCTCCAGGAGTACCACCGGGCGTCCCGCTGAGGGTCCGGGAGGCGGTCGGAGGTTGACACGGCGGGGCCGCACGGCCTAAGTGATCGGCTGTCGAAGCGGCCGCTCCGGGTCTCCGGGCCGGCCGCCGTGCTTTTTTCGAGGAAGGAGGCAGCATGGCCGAGCGCGTCCCGATGACGAAGGGCGGCCTCCTCCGGCTGAAGGAGGAGCTGAAGCGCCTGAAGAACGTCGAGCGCCCGAAGATCGTGAAGGAGATCGCGGAGGCGCGTTCCCACGGCGACCTGTCCGAGAACGCGGAGTACCACGCGGCCAAGGAGAAGCAGAGCCACGTCGAGGGTCGCATCGCCCAGGTGGAGCACTGGATCGCGAGCGCCGAGGTCATCGACGTCACGAAGCACGCCGGGGACCGCGTCGTCTTCGGCGCGACCGTCTCGCTCGAGGAGGCCGAGTCCGGCGACCAGGTGAAGTACCGGATCGTCGGCGAGCTCGAGGCGGATCTGAAGCAGGGGCGGATCTCCGTCACGAGCCCCATCGCCCGCGCGCTCATCGGGCGCTCGGAGGGCGACACGGTCGTCGTGCGCACCCCGGGTGGGCAGAAGGAGTACGAGATCCAGTCGGTCGAGTTCGTCGAGGAGGACCTCCCCGGGGAGTCCGGGGAGTAGCGCCCGGCCCGCCGTCGAGCCGCGCCTCGCGGCTGCGCCTGTCGGATCGCGCTGTTAGCCTCGCCCGGTGGCGAGCGGAGCGGACGGAGCGGGCCGAGGTCCCGGCGCCGGGGGGATCCCGGGCGCGTCCGCGGCGCGCGCGCTCGAGGCGCTCGTGCCGCCGCTGCGGTTCGCGCTGAAGGGCGAGGGAGGGGCGGGGCGGCTCGCCGCCTTCGGGCTCACCGCACGCGCCGCCGTGGCGCGCGCGAGGGCGCTCGGCGTGCCGGACTCGCCCGCGCTCCAGCGGCTCGACGCGGAGGCGGCCGGCTTCGACGCGCTGCCGCTCCCGGAGCGGCGCCGCGCGCTGACGCGGATCGCGGCGCACCTCTCCGCGCTGGTCCCGCTCCCGCCGGAGCTCCGGGACGTGGCGCGGAGCGCGCGGATCGAGATGCTGTCGAGGGAGAGGGGAGTCTCCCGCGCGACCCCGACCTCGACCCCGACCCCGACCTCGACCTCGACCCCGCCCCCGCCCCCGCCCCCGACCCCGACCCCGACCTCGACCTCGACCCCGACCTCGACCTCGACCCCGACCTCGACCCGGACCTCGACCTCGACCCGGACGCCGACCCCGACCTCGCGCCGCCCGTCCACCCCCCTCTCCCCCCGCGCAGCGGGGGGAGAGGGCCGGGGAGAGGGGGGTGCGACCGCGGCGCGCTCCGCGCGCGCCCCTCCGTCCCGGGGCGACCTCGACGCGGACGTGTCCGCCCTCGCCGCCGAGGACGCCTGGCGCGAGGCGCCGCCGCCGGCGACCCCCGAGGAACGCGCGACGCGGCGCCGCCGGCTCGCGACGCCGCTCCCGGAGCTCCCGCGCGTGCACCCGGCGACGCGCGGCCAGCTCGAGGAGCGCGGGCGCACCACGGTCGAGCAGGCGCTGGAGCTCTGGCCGCGCCTGTACCAGGACCGCACGAAGGTTCGCCGCGTCGCGGAGCTCCGCCCGGGCGAGGAGGGGATCGTCGTCGCCAGGGTCGCGGCCGTCCGCCAGCAGCGGATGCGGAGCGGGAAGCCGATGCTGAAGGTCGCGGCGTCGGACGCGACCGGGGGGATCGACCTCGTCTTCTTCAACGCCCCCACGTGGCGGCTCAAGCAGTTCCAGCCGGGCGAGACGCTCCTCGCCTGGGGGAAGGTGACCGAGGGGTTCGGCCGCCGCCGCCAGATGGCGCAGCCGGAGGTGGAGAAGCTCCAGGCGGGCGACTCGGCGAGCTTCGGCCGGATCGTCCCGGTCTACCCCGGGCCCGCCGAGTTCCAGCAGCCTGCGCTCCGCCGCCTCATGAAGCGGCTCGTGGACGAGATCGCCCCGCTCGCGGTGGACGACCTGCCTCCGGAGATCGCCACGCGGCGGGGCCTCGTCTCCCGCGCCCGCGCGCTCCACGACGCGCACTTCCCGCCCCCGGGCACGGACGTCCTCGCCGCGGCGGAGCGCGCGACGCCGGCGTTCCGGCGGCTCGTCTTCGAGGAGCTCTTCTTCCTCCAGCTGGTGCTCGCCCTGCGGCGGCGCGGGGTCCGCGCCGAGGCCGGCATCGCGTTCGACGCCGGGCCGGAGGCGGTGCGGGCGGCCGTGGCGCGGCTGCCGTTCGCGCCGACGCGCGCGCAGGAGAACGCGCTCGCGGAGATCGCCCGCGACATGGGGCGGCCGGAGCCGATGAACCGCCTGCTGCAGGGTGACGTGGGCAGCGGCAAGACGGCGGTCGCCTTCGCTGCGGCGCTGATCGCGGTCCGCTCCGGCTGGCAGGCGGCGGTCATGGTCCCGACCGAGATCCTCGCCGAGCAGCACGCGCGGACGTTCGCGGCGTGGCTCGAGGGGAGCGGCGTGGAGCTCGCGCTCGTGGGCGCCGCGGCGCGCGGCAAGGCGCAGCGCGACGCGCGGGCGGCGCTCGCGGACGGGCGCGCCCGCGTCGCGATCGGCACCCACGCGCTGCTCGAGCAGGAGGTCGCGTTCGAGAGGCTCGGCCTCGTCGTGGTGGACGAGCAGCACCGGTTCGGCGTGATGCAGCGGCTCGCGCTGATCGGGAAGGGGCGCCGCCCCGACGTGCTCGTGCTCACCGCGACGCCCATCCCCCGGACGCTCGCGCTCGCCTTCTACGGCGATCTCGATCAGTCCAAGATCGGCGAGCTGCCGCCGGGCCGGACGCCGGTCGTGACCCGGGTGTTCGGGGACTCGCAGCGGAAGGCGGCCTACGACGTCGCGCGGCGCGAGGTCGCGGCCGGCCGGCAGGCGTACGTCGTGTACCCGCTCGTCGCCGAGTCGGAGAAGACGGACCTCGCGGACGCCACCACCGGGGCGGCGCGGCTCGCGAAGGAGCTCGCCCCCCACGAGGTCGCGCTCGTCCACGGGAAGATGAAGGCGCAGGAGAAGCAGGCGGTGATGGACCGGTTCCGGGCCGGCGAGGTCCAGGTCCTCGTCGCGACCACCGTCATCGAGGTCGGCGTGGACGTCCCGAACGCGAGCGTCATGATCGTCGAGCACGCGGAGCGGTTCGGGCTGTCACAGCTCCACCAGCTCCGCGGGCGGGTCGGGCGCGGCGCCGCGAGGAGCCACTGCCTGCTCGTGGCGCACTTCCGGCGCGCCGGCGACGACGCCCGCGAGCGGCTGCGCGCCATCGAGCGGACCCAGGACGGCTTCGAGATCGCGCGCGAGGACCTGCGGATCCGCGGGCCGGGCGAGCTCCTCGGCACGCGCCAGTCGGGGCTCGCGCCGCTGGACATCGCCGACCTGTACCGCGACGAGGCGATCCTCGACGAGGCGCGCGAGGAGGCGTTCCTGCTCGTGGAGCGGGATCCCGAGCTCTCGCGGCCGGAGCACCGGGCGGCCGCGGAGGCGCTGCGGCTCCGCTGGGCGGAGCGGCTGTCGCTCGCGCAGGTCGGGTGACCGGGCGGGCGCCCGCGCCGCGCGTGCCCGGGCGCCGCCGGCCCGGCCCTCGACCCCCGCGGGTCGGGCCGCTCGCCGGGGCCCCGGCGCGCCCCGCAGCCGCTATCATTGCCGGGTGACCGCGGCGCTCGCCGCCTTCCTGCGCGACTCCGGGATTCACGACGAGCGCGTGCTCGCCGCGTTCGCCGAGGTGCCGCGTCACCTCTTCGTCCCCGAGCACCTGCGCGAGGCCGCCGACGCGGACCATCCGCTGCCCATCGGCTGCGGCCAGACGATCTCGCAGCCGTACGTGGCGGCGTACATGACCGAGCGGCTCCGCCTGTCGGGGATCGAGCGCGTCCTGGAGGTCGGGACCGGCTCCGGCTACCAGACGGCGATCCTGGCGCGGCTCGCGGAGGAGGTCTTCTCGATCGAGATCGTCCCGGAGCTCGCCGCGCGGGCGCGGGAGGTGCTCGTCGGCACGCTCGGGCTCGCCCACGTCCGGCTCCGCACCGGCGACGGCACCCTGGGCTGGCCGGAGGAGGCGCCGTTCGATCGGATCATCGTGACGGCGGCCGCGCCGGAGGTCCCGCCCGCGCTCGTCGAGCAGCTCGCGCCCGGGGGCCGGATGATCCTGCCCGTCGGTCCGTACGCCGAGGCCCAGGTCCTGCGCGTGATCGACCGGGGGAACGACGGCGTCACCGCGGGGGCCGATCTCCTGCCGGTCCGCTTCGTCCCGCTGACCCACGGGTGACGGGGGGCGCCCGGTTCGCTCGAGCCCGAGGCCTGCGCCCGCGCCGACGGCGGCTTCGGGCGCGGGCGCGTGCGAGGTACACTGACGACGATGATCGTCTGCCCCGTCTGCGACCACGCCCAGCCCCAGGGAGGCGAATGCGAGGTCTGCGGCAAGCGGCTCGTCACCGGTCCGGCCGGCATCCCCCCCGTCGCGCCGGTCGAGGGGCTCGAGCTCACGCGGCACCCGGACGCGGCCGCGGCGGCCACCGGCGTGGAGCGCCTCGGCGAGCTCGAGCCGACCGCCTTCGCGGCCGCGGGCGACGTGGCGCCGGAGCCGGTGGCGCTCGAGGCGACGCGCGTCGCCCCGGTCGACGTGGCGGTCGAGCCGGCGCCGGACGTCGAGCGGCTCGCGGACGGCCTCCCGGACGACGCGCCGACCGACGTGCCGCTGTTCCCGGTCTGCCGCTACTGCCGGACGGAGGCGATGCCGGGCGAGCGCGTGTGCGCCCGCTGCGGCATGCGGCTGCCGGACCTCGGCGCGCCGGCGCCCGCCGAGGGCGCGCCCGCGCGGCGCTGCGGCTGCGGCGCCATGGTGCGCGGAGCGCTCTGTCCGTCCTGCGGGGCGAGGGGGTAGCGGATCGCCCGGAGGGCGCGACGCTCACGCCACCCCGATCTGCCGGTCGAGCTCCCGCGCCTCCGCGAGCAGCGGCTCGCGCGCGTCCGCCTCCGCCCACTCCGCGAGGAACGCGTCGAGCGCCGCCCGCGCCCCGCGGGGATCGCCCGAGCGCGCGCGCACGCGCGCGAGCAGCACGAGCCCCCGCGGGCGCGCCCACGTCCGCCACATCATCCGGGGCGCGTAGAGCCGGTCCGCCCGCACGAGCGCGGCCGCGGCCTCCCCGTCGCGGCCGGCGCGCGCGCAGAGATCGCCGTACAGGTACAGCGGCGCGACCCTCCAGACGCTGATGGGCGTGTCCGCGCAGACGGACGCGAGCATCGCGATGGCGCGATCGCGGGCGCCGCCGTGCCACGCCTCCATCGCGTCGTAGGTGCGCGCGAGCACGCCGCCGCGCGGGAGGCGGGGCGCGAGCGCGGCGGCGCTCTCGACGTCGCCGAGCCACGCGAGCCCGGGCGCGTGCTCCGCGGCGACCCGGGGGTCGACGTCGAGGAGCCGGTCCGTCACCGCCCGGACCGCCGCGGGGTCGCCGTCGCCGAGGAGGTAGTCCGCGCGGATCGCGTGGTAGAGCGCGTCGCGCGCCACCTCCGGCATCGCCCGCTCGAGCGCGTCGAGGTGCGCGAGCCCCGCCCGGCGCCGGCCGCGGTACGCCTCGAGCGCGGCGAGCGCGTAGAAGCCGATGCGGCGGACCGGGCTCCCGGGCGCGCAGAACGCCGTCGCGCCCTCCTCGACGTCGCGGTAGCGCCCGAGGAACGTGAGGGCGCCGAGCAGGTCCTGCTGCGCGACGAGCCCCGCGCCCATCGCGAGGCCGAGCCGCGCCGCGCCGCCCGCGCCCTCGGCGTCGCCGAGCCACCCCCGGGCGATCGCGAGCGCGTGGAGGGTCACCGGGGACTGCGCGCGCTCCCAGCGCTCCGCCCAGGCGCGCAGCGCGTCCGTGCGGCCGAGGGCGCCGAGCGCCTCGGCGAGCTGGCCGAGCGCCCAGCCGAGGTCCGGGTCGATCGCGACCGCGCGCTCGAAGTAGGGGATGGCGAGCTCGAGCTCGTCCTGGTGCCGCAGGAGGTCGCCGAGCTCGTAGAAGGCGCGCTTGTCGCCGGGCCACCGCTCGATGGCCTCGCGGAAGAGCGCCATCGCCTCGTCGTCCTTGCCCTCGAGGTGGGCCGCGAACGCCCGGATGAGCAGCTGCTCGAGCGGCGGGGCGCGGTCGCAGTGCTCGAGCGCCCGCGCGATCGCGGCGCGCTGGTCCGCGACGGGCCCACCGAACCGCCGCGTCCAGACCGCGAGCTGGTAGTGCGCGACCGCGAGCGTGGGGTCGAGCTCGACGGCGCGGCGGTAGTGCTCGGCGCAGTCCTGGCCGAACACGGGGCGCGCCTGGCACTCCTCGCCGCGGAAGAAGTGGCGCAGCGCCTCGACCGCCGCGGGGCCCGACGCGGCGGCGGGCGCGGTGCGCCGCGGCGACCGGTCGAGCGCGTCGATGAGCCGCTCGAGCGCCGCGGCGAGCGCGCGCCCGTCGGCGGGCCGGCCGGCGGGATCCACGCAGGTGCAGCGGCCGGCGAGCTCCGCGAGCGGCGTGGGGATGCGCGCCGCCGCGAGCAGCGCCGCGACGTCGCCGCCGTCCGCGAGCCGAGCGCCGGTCACCATCTCCGCGAGGAGGACGCCCACCGCGTACACGTCGGTCCGGGCGTCCTCGGCTTCGCCGCGCCGCTGCTCGGGCGCCATGTACCCCGGCGTCCCGCTCCCGGCGGGCCCGCCCGTGCCGAACCAGTGCGCGAGGCCGAAGTCGAGCACCTTCACCACGCCGTCCGCGCACAGGAACACGTTCGAGGGCTTCAGGTCGCGGTGGAGGACGCCGTTCGCGTGCGCGTGGACGAGCGCCCGCGAGACGGCCAGCGCGATGCGCATCGCCTCGCGGGCCGAGACGCGCCCGCGCCGCAGCCGCTCCGCGAGCGTCTCGCCGCGGAGGAGCTCGAAGATGAGGTACCGGCCCGCGTCGGCGCCCGCGTCGAACAGCGTCACGATGTTCGGGTGCTGGAGCTGCGCGACGGCCATCGCCTCGCGGCGCAGCAGCTCGGCGCTGGCGGGATCGCGCGCCCGCTCGCCGGGGCGGATCGCCTTGAACGCGACGCGGCGGCGCAGCTCGCCGTCGAGGGCCTCGAACACGACGCCGAAGCCGCCGCGGCCGAGCTCCCGCACGAGCTCGAAGCGGCCGACCCGCGCGCCGGGCGCGAGCACCCGCTCCCCCGGGGCGGGAGGGCCGCCGTCCGACGCGGCGACGATCTCCGCGAGGAGCGCCGAGAGGGCATCCTGCGAGGGGCGGGGGTCGTCCTGGGACATCCGGCGCGCCTCCGTCACCCCTCGAGCAAGCCCTGGGCCTTCGCCCGCCGCCCGAGCTTCTCCTTGATGCGCTCGTATCGCTTGCGGAGCGCGACCGCGGTCACCGGGCCCGCGTCGCTGGCCGAGAGGATCTCGGCGGTCTCGTCCCAGGAGAGCTCGCGGTCGTGGCGGAGGTGGAGCAGCGCCCGCTCGTCGGGCGTCAGCTCCGCCTCGAGCCGGCGGAGCTGCTCCCGGCGCGCGGCGCCCGCCATCTTGCTCGACGCCGCGACGGACGCGGCGAGCCTCGAGGCGGCGCTGCTCGGGAAGCGCTCCCTGCGCGCCTGGTACGGGTCGCGGCGGAAGCGCGACGCGGCGTGGTAGGCGAGCTTGAACGCCCAGGTGCGCAGCCGGCACTCGCGCCGGAAGGCGGGCAGGCCTCGCCAGACGTCCTCCGCCCACTGCTGGAACACGTCGAGCGCGTCGTCGCCGTCGAGGAGCCGGGAGACGTAGCCCAGGATGGAGGGGCCGTAGGCCTGGATGGCGGCCGTCGCGGCCTCCCGGTCGTCGCCGGCGGCGAGGAGGGCGAAGGCGCGCGACTCGACGTCGTCCATGCGCGACCAGCATACGCGCGGGCCGTCCCGCCTGAACAGGCCGGCGGCGGCGGGGCAGGACGCGCACGCCGCGCCGCGTCACGTCGCGCGGGCGGACGCCGCGGCTCGGGCGAGGCGAGCGGCCCTCGCGAGCTTCACTGTAAGCGAAGTCCGCGCGCGCGCGGCGGTCGCGCCGCCCAGGAACCCGCTGAGACGAGGTATCGCATCCGGTCCTCCCCGTGCGCTTTCGCGTAACTCGGGGGAGGCGGGGGCCCGGGATGCTGTGACAAAATGGCGCCCTTTCGGTCACGGCAGCGGCGCTCGGAGTCTCCCGTCCCGGGGGGGATGGCGCATCGCGCGAGGAGGTTCCATGGAACGGTATGTCGGGATCGACGTCGGAGCGGAGACCGTCAAGCTCGCGGAGGTCGTTCGCGAGGCGGACTCCCTTCGGCTCGTCCGGCACGCCCTCGTTCCGCACGGCAAGGAGCCCGGTCCCCGGGTGCTCGAGCTCCTCCGGGCCTGGGATTGGGACTCGGTCTCCGGCGCCGTCGCCACCGGCCGCCTGGGACGGCAGCTCGCGCTCGAGCGCATCCCGACGAAGCAGGCGCTCCTGCGGGGGTTCCGGTTCCTGCACGGCGGCGAGCCCGCGACGGTCGTGACGATCGGGAGCCGCGGCTTCTCGGTCCTCGAGATCCGCTCGGCCGGGGATCCCGCCTACCGGGAGAGCTCGCGGTGCGCGCAGGGCACCGGGAACTTCCTCCGGCAGCTCGTCGAGCGGTTCGGGCTCACGGTCGAGGAGACGGCGCTGCGGACCGAGGCGGTCGAGGATCCTGCGCCGCTGTCCGGGCGCTGCCCGGTCATCCTCAAGACGGACATGACGCACCTCGCCAACAAGGGCGAGCGGCAGGAGCGGATCCTCGCGGGGCTGCTCGACGCGATCGCGGAGAGCGCCGAGGTGCTCGTGAAGCCGCGGCGCTCGCCGGCGCGGGTGCTCCTCACCGGCGGCGTCTCGCGCGCGCGGCGCGTGCGCGAGCACTTCCGGGCGTTCCTCGAGCGGAACGGCATGACGCTCGTGGACGGCGACCTCGACACGTCGCTCGTCCTCGAGGCGGTGGGCTGCGCGGTCCACGCGGCCCTCACCCGCGCCGGCGCGCGGGCGCTGCCCGACCTGCTCCGCCCCTTCGAGGCCGCGAGGATCGAGACCGTGCCCGCGCTCCGCACGGCGCTCGGCCGCGTGCGGCGCATGCCGCGCCCCGCGCCGGGGGCGAACGGCGCTCCCCACGACGTGGTGCTCGGGTTCGACATCGGCTCGACGGGCTCGAAGGTCGTCGCCCTCGACGTCGAGCGGAAGGAGCCGCTCTGGGAGGGGTACCTGCGCACGGGCGGGAACCCCGTCGGCGCCGCGCAGGCGCTCATGTCCGCCTTCCTCGCGGGCCCGGCCGGCGGGAGCCGCGTCCGCGCGCTCGGCGCGACCGGCAGCGGCCGCGAGATCGTCGGGTCGCTCATGGCGACCTGCTACGGGCCGCAGTCGGTCTTCGTCCTGAACGAGATCGCCGCGCACGCGCGCGGGGCGACCCACCACGACCCGCGGGTCGACACGATCTTCGAGATCGGCGGGCAGGACGCGAAGTACATCCGGCTCGAGGGGGGCCGCATCGTCGACGCCGCCATGAACGAGGCGTGCAGCGCGGGGACCGGCTCCTTCATCGAGGAGCAGGGGCGCCGCTTCGAGGGCGTCGAGGACGTCGCGCAGCTCGGCCGGATCGCCGTCGAGTCCGACGGCAGCGCCGCGCTCGGGCAGCACTGCTCGATCTTCATGGCGGAGGTGATCGACGAGGCGGTGGCCGCCGACCTGCCGCGCGAGCGGATCGTGGCCGGGCTCTACGAGTCGGTCATCCAGAACTACCTGAACCGCGTGAAGGGGAGCCGCTCCGTCGGCGAGGTCGTGTTCTGCCAGGGGATGCCGTTCGCCTCCGACGCGCTCGCCGCGGCGGTGGCGCGGCAGACGGGCGCCGAGGTGATCGTGCCGCCCAGCCCGGGGACGGTCGGCGCGCTCGGCATCGCGCTCCTCGCCACGGACCAGGTCGCGATCGGCGCGCTGCCGGTCCTCGACGGCCGCCGCTTCCTCGGCGCGAAGGTCGAGTCGAAGGACACCTTCGTCTGCAGGTCGGTCCAGGGCTGCGGCGGCGGCGGGAACAAGTGCCGCATCGACCGGCTCACCACCCAGCTCGAGGGCGACCGGCGCCGCTTCACCTGGGGCGGGAGCTGCTCGCTCTACGACAAGGGGACGCGGACGCGAAAGCTGCCCGACGGCGCCCCGCACCCGTTCCGCGAGCGCGCCGAGCTCGTCGCGTCGATCGCGGCGCGCCTCTCGCCGCCGCGCGGCGGGCGCCGCGTCTCGCTCACCGACGACTTCCAGCTGAAGGGGATGTTCCCGTTCTTCGCCACGTTCCTGCACGGCCTCGGGCTCGACCTCGACGTCGCCGAGCACGCGGACCGCGCCGCGCTGAAGCGCGGGATCGAGGGGGCGAACGTGCCGTGGTGCGCGCCGATGCAGCAGTACCACGGCGCCGTGGCGGCCCTCGCCGAGCGCGGCACGGACCTCCTCTTCGCCCCGATGATCCGGGAGACGCCGCGCGTCGCCTCCGAGCGCGCCTCGCAGCTCTGCCCGATCGTGCAGGGGAGCCCGGACGTGCTGCGCTGGGATCTCGGCGAGCCGGTGCGCCGGCGCATGCTCTCGCCGGTGATCGACGTCGGCGACGGGAGCCTCGCCGCGCCGCAGCTCGTCGAGTCGTGCCGCAGGCTCGCCGCCGAGCTGGGCGCGCGGGGCGAGCGCTCGTGGCGCCCCGCCTACGAGGCGGCGCGCGCCGCGCAGCTCGAGTTCGACGCGCGGCTCCTGGACCTGGGCCGCGCGGCGCTCGAGGGCTGCGCGCGGGACGGCGTCGTGCCGGTCGTGGTCCTCGGGCGCACGTACACGATCCACGACGACGTGCTGAACTCGAACCTCCCCGCCATCCTCCGCGACCAGGGGGCGATCGCGATCCCGCTCGACTGCTTCCCGGTGCGCCCCGACGCCCCGGTGTTCGAGAACATGTACTGGGGGCACGGGCAGCGGATCCTGCGCGCCGCGTGGCAGGTGCGCCGGACGCCGGGCGTCTACGCGCTGTTCGCGTCCAACTACTCCTGCGGGCCCGACAGCTTCACCCACCACCTCGTCCAGGACCTCATGGACGGCAAGCCGTTCTCGGTCATCGAGACCGACGGCCACGCCGGCGACGCGGGCACGAAGACCCGCGTCGAGGCCTACCTGCACTGCGTCCGCGAGCACCTCGCCGGCGGGGAGCGGCGCCCGCCCCGTCGGGCGGAGCGGCTCACGGTGAGGAGCGCGACGGTCGCCGAGATCGCGCGCTCCGGGGAGCGCGTGCTCGTCCCCGCGATGAGCGACGCCTCGGCGGTGTTCGCGGCGGCTCTCCGCGGGATGGGGATCCCGGCGGAGGACCTGCCGGAGCCTGGGGCCGAGGCGCTGCGGCTCGGCCGGCGCCACACCTCCGGGAAGGAGTGCCTCCCCATGACGCTCACGCTCGGGAGCCTCCTCGAGCGCCTCGAGCGCGCCGGCGAGGGCGAGCGCTTCGCCTTCTTCATGCCGGGGGCCGACGGGCCGTGCCGGTTCGGCGCGTACAAGGAGGTCCACCAGCTCGTCCTCGAGCGGCTCGGGTTCCGGGACCGCGTGCGCATCTGGGCGCCGCCGTTCGGCGACTACTTCAAGGACGTGCCGCCGGGCCTCGGCGCGATGGTGCTCGCCGGCACCTTCGCGACGGACCTGCTGCGCGACATGCTCCACGACGTGCGGCCGCGCGAGGCGCGCCCCGGCGAGGCGGACGCCGCGTACCGGCGCTACCTCGGCGAGGTCGCCGCCATCGCGGAGCGCGCCACCGCGGGCGACGTCTCGGGCAGGCGCGTCCTCGCCGAGGCGGCCAGCGGGCGCGTCTGGGGCCTCGCCGACGTCCTCGCGCGCGCGGGGCGCGAGTTCGCGGCGCTGCGCGGCGCGGCGGACCTGCCGCTCGTGCTCGTGGTCGGCGAGATCTACCTGCGCAACGTCGCGAGCTCGAACGGGAACGCGGTCGAGGTCCTCGAGCGCCGCGGGATCCGCGCGCGGGTGGCGGGCGTCGCCGAGTTCATGCAGTTCTCCGACTTCATCGGCGCCCGGAAGAGCAAGCCCGGGCTCGGAGAGCGGATCGACCGCTGGGTCCGGCGCCGGATCGAGGCGGCGTGCCACGCGGCGGCCGCGGAGCCGATGGGCTGGCACGTCCCCCCGCAGGTGAGGGAGATCGTGAAGGCGGCGGGACCGTGGGTGCGCGACGCGCTCGAGGGCGAGACGGTCCTCACCGTCGGCGGGGCGGTGCACGCCTGGCGGCGGCGCGAGGTGGACGGCGTCGTCTCGATCGGGCCGCTCGAGTGCATGCCCAACAAGCTCGCCGAGTCCCAGCTCGTCCACGTCGGCGAGCGCGAGGAGCTCCTCTCGCTCACGCTCTCGCTGAACGGCGACCCGATCGACCCGGAGCCGCTCGACGGGTTCGCCATCGAGGTCCACGCGCGCCACCGGGCGCGCCGGCCGCAGGACCAGGCGCGCCCGGACGCCTGGGGCGCGCCGGAGCCGATCCCCGCCCTCGAGCCGGAGGGGCTGGCGTCGTAGCACCGGCGCCCTCCGGCCTGCGGCTGCGGCGCGGCCCCCCGGCCCTTGCCAACCGCGCGCGGTCCCGGCAAATTCGCGTGTCCCATGGAACGCTCCTTCTCCGCCTGGTTCCGGTGCGCCGACGGCTGCGACTTCCGCGCCGACCTCACGGAGGTCGTGTACGAGTGCCCGCGCTGCGGCGGCCTGCTCGAGGTCGAGCACGACCGCGCCGCGCTCGCGGGCCGGCCCGCGGAGGAGTGGAAGGCGCTCTTCGACACCCGCTTCAAG
This sequence comes from Anaeromyxobacter sp., assembly GCA_035708485.1. GTDB lineage: Bacteria > Myxococcota > Myxococcia > Myxococcales > Anaeromyxobacteraceae > Anaeromyxobacter. Next base: position 53,778 of record DASSSJ010000048.1, read on the forward strand.
CTGGGACCGTGGCCCTACGGCTCGGGCGTGTGGGGCAAGAAGGAGTGGATCTACCCGCAGCTCGCCCTCGAGAACGTCGTCTCGATGTTCGAGGGCGGCAGCCCGCTGCTGCGCGTGGACCGCTACGCCCGCGAGATCGGGCTCTCCGACGTGTGGGTGAAGGAGTGCGGCGTCACGCACACCGGGTCCTTCAAGGACCTCGGCATGACCGTGCTCGTCTCGGCGGTGAAGGAGATGCGGGCGCGCGGGACGACGGTCCGGGCGGTCGCCTGCGCCTCGACGGGCGACACCTCCGCCGCGCTCTCCGCCTACTGCGCGGCGGCCGGGATCGCGAGCGTGGTGCTGCTGCCGCGCGGCAAGATCTCGACGGCGCAGCTCGTCCAGCCGATCTCGAACGGCGCCCTCGTCCTCGAGCTCGACACCGACTTCGACGGCTGCATGAACGTCGTGAAGGAGCTGTCGCGGACGAAGGACATCTACCTCGCCAACTCGATGAACTCGCTGCGCATCGAGGGGCAGAAGACCGCCTCGATCGAGATCGCGCAGCAGCTCGGGTGGACGTCGCCGGACTGGATCGTCATCCCGGGGGGAAACCTCGGGAACGCGAGCGCGGTGGGGAAGGGGTTCGTGCTCATGAAGGAGCTCGGCCTCGTCGACCGGCTCCCTCGCCTCGTGGTGGCGCAGGCGGAGCACGCGAACCCGCTCTGGCGGGCGACGTCGGGGGCCGGCCGCAGGCCGACCGGCGACCTGACCGTCGCGCCCGTGCCCGCGCGGAAGACCCTCGCGTCGGCCATCCAGATCGGCGCGCCGGTGTCGGCCAGGCGCGCGCTGCGGGCGCTCGAGGCCCTCGACGGGATCGTCGAGCAGGCGAGCGAGCAGGAGCTCGCCGACGCGGCGGCCCGCGCCGACCGGGCCGGGCTCTTCACCTGCCCGCACACCGGCGTCGCGCTCGCGGCGCTCGAGAAGCTCGCCGCGGCCGGCACGGTCCGGAAGCACGAGCGCGTCGTCGTGATCTCGACCGCCCACGGGCTCAAGTTCTCCGACTTCAAGGTGGGCTACCACGAGGAGACGCTCCCCGGGCTGCGCTCGCCGCTCAAGAACGGCTCGGTGCGCCTCGCGCCGACGCTCGGCGCGGTGCAGGACGCGATTGCCGCCCGCGTCGGGCGGGGGTAGAACCGGCCCGCGATGACCTCCGGAGAGAACGCGCCCGCGGACGCAGCGCTCCGCGCCGAGCACGACGCGCTCGCCCGGAAGCTCGCGGTCCGGCGCTCCGTGGACGCGACGCGCAGGGCGCTGTACCTCGCCTTCGCGGGGCTGATCTCGGTCGGCCTGACGCTGAAGCTCGCGTGGGACCGCTGGGGCGTCCTGGCGCCCGGGGCAGTGCGGAAGGTCCACGCCGGGCCGCCGCTCCTCTTCCTGCTCGCGGCGGCGCTGGCGGTGACGCTGCTCGCGCTCGCCGCCCGCGCGTTCCGCCGCGCCCGCGCCCTCGGCCGCGAGGAGGACGCGCTGTTCGCCCGGTTCCGCGCGCTCCGCGACCGGCTGAGGCTCGACCCGTGAGCGCGCGGGCGCGGTCGGCACGCCGCCGGGGGCGGCTCCTGGTCGTCGAGGGGCTCGACGGCGCCGGGACCACCACGCAGGCCCGCCTCCTCGCGGACGCGCTCCGGGCGGAGGGGCGGGCGGTGCATCTCACCGCGGAGCCGTCCGGCGGCCCGGTGGGCGCCCTCGTGCGCCAGGTGCTGAGCCGCCGCGTCGCCGGCCGCGACGGCGGCCCGTTCGACCCCGCCGCGCTCGCGCTCCTGTTCGCGGCGGACCGGCTCGACCACGCCGCCGTCGAGATCGCGCCCAAGCTGGCGGAGGGCGTGGACGTGGTGTCCGACCGGTTCACCCTCTCGTCGCTCGCGTACCAGGGGCTCGCGGTGGGGGACGTGGCGTGGGTGGAGGCCGTGAACGGCCGCGCGCCCGCCCCCGACCTCACGGTGTTCCTGCGGGTGCGCCCCGAGGTCGGGCTGCGCCGCCGGCACGCCGCCTCGCTCGACCGCGAGATCTTCGAGGTCGCCGCGTTCCAGCGGCGGGTCGCGGCGAGCTACGAGCGCGCCGTCGAGCGGCTGCGCGCCGCAGGGCAGGCGGTGGTCGTGCTCGACGGCGAGAAGCCGGTGGACGACGTGACGCGGGAGATCCACGTCGCGGTGCGGGGGCTCGACGGGGGAAGGGCGCGGCGGGGGCGGTGACCGCCCCGCCCGCGACGCCCGCCCGACCCGCCCCACGGTCCGGTCTTGGCGCCGGACGCCGGAACGGTTACGAGGGAGGTCGATGCCGACGCCGACCGCCGCCCTCGTCGTCGTGGGGAACGAGGTCCTCTCCGCCAAGGTGCAGGACGAGAACGGGCCGTGGGCCGCCCGCCGCCTGCGCGAGCTGGGCGTCTGCCTCGTGGCGATCCACACGATCCCGGACAGCGTCGAGGAGATCGCGGAGACGGTCGCGCGGGTGCGCCGCCGGGTGGACTGGGTGTTCACCTCGGGCGGGGTCGGGCCGACGCACGACGACGTGACGGTGGCCGCGGTCGCGCGCGCCCTCGGGCGGCCCATCGTGCGGTGCGCGCCGCTCGCGGAGGCGATCCGGGCGATGCACCGCCGCCATCATCCCGGCGCGGAGCCGCCCGAGGCGGCCCTGCGCATGGCGGACGTGCCGGACGGGACGCGCCTGCTCGGCGACGCGAGCTTCCCGACGCTCGCCATCGAGAACGTGATCATGCTCCCCGGCGTCCCGCAGTTCTTCCGCTGGCAGTTCGAGCGGATCGCCGCCGATCTCGCCGCCCCGCCGTTCCGGCTCGCCTGCGTCTACCTCTCGGTGGGGGAGGGCCAGCTCGCGGCCCTGCTCGCGCGCGTGCAGGACGAGCACCGGGCGGTCGAGATCGGCAGCTACCCGCGGTTCGACGACGCCGATCACCGGGTGAAGGTGACGCTCGAGGCGAAGGACGGCGCCCGGGTCGCCGCGGCGCTCGCGGCGCTCCTCGCCGCCCTGCCGCCCGGGTCGGTGGTGCGGACCGAGGGACCCTAGCAGGGCCCCTCACGCGATCGCCACCCGCAGCCGCTGCCGCAGCGCGAGGTGCTCCTCGCTCGCCGCGAACGCCAGGACCGCGAGCACGCGCGGCAGCGTGGACGCGGTCTCGCGCGTCGGCGCGGGCGTGGGGGCGCCGTGCGTCGGCCGCGGCGTCCCCTCCCGCGCGAGCACCGCGATCGCCGCGGACAGGTCGCCGCACAGGACGAGGCCCGCGCGGTCCGCCGTCGCCGCGGACGCCGCCCGCCAGGCGTCGAGGTCCGGCGCGGCGGGGGGCGCCGCGAGCGCGCGGGCGGGCTCCTCGACGGCGCGGCGCGCCCGGCGCGAGAGCCGCTTCGCGAGCTGCCGCACGCGCCCCTCGTCCGCGGGACCGCCGGGGGCGTGCCCGGGGACGACGACGCGGATCGCCGCCAGGATCCACGCCTCGAGCTCCGCGGGCGGGAGCGAGGCGAGCGCGCCGCGCGTGCGGAGCCGCGCCGCCGCGCGCGCGAGCAGGAACCGCTGCTCGCGGGCCGTCGACCTGCGCGCGACGTCCGGCCCGACGCGCACGACCCAGGGCGCGCCGACCTCGACGTCCACGCGGCCGATCGCGCCGGCGTGGAGCTCCCACTCCGGCGCGCCGAGCGCGCGCGCCAGGTCCCCGAACGGGCGACGCAGCGGGTGATCGCGCGCCGGCGCGCCCTCCGGGCCCACCCCGGCCGCCGCCGCCGCGACGGCGTCGCCGGCCGCCTCGACGAGCGCCGAGAGCGGGCCGTCGTCGCCGGGCGCGCGCAGCAGCGCGAGGTCCTCCGCGCCGAGCTGCGGCGGCTCCCCGAGGACCTGCCGGTCCGCCTCGAGGAGGAGCCGCTCGGCCGCGGGGCCCGGCGCGGGCGCGCCGAGCCATCGGAGGGCGCTCGCCGCGACGCAGGCGCGGTCGTGGGCGCGCGTCCGCTCGAACTGGCGGTACAGCGCGGCCCAGCTCGCCAGGCGGGTGGGGGCGGCCCGCAGCAGCCGGCGGTGCTCGCGGACCGCCTCCGCGGGCGCGCCGTCCTCGAGCAGGTCGGCGAGGGCGGCCCGGACGTCGTCGCGCGCCGGGTCGAGCTCGAGCGCGGCCCGGAGCCGGGCGACGGCGCGGTCGCGCGCCTGGAGCTCGCCGCCGAGGAGGCGCGCCGCCTCGACGAGGCAGTCCGTCCGGAACGCCGGGTCGCGCGCGTGCGCGCCGGCCGCCTCCAGCGACGCGACGCGCGCCCGGGGATCGCCGGACGCCGCCTCGAGGCGCACGAGGCGGCGGTGCGCCTCGTCGCTCGCGGGATCGAGCGCGAGCGCCCGGCGGCAGGCGGAGACCGCGCCCTCGCGCGAGCCGAGCCGCTCGTCCAGGTCCGCGAGCGCGAGGAGGTGCTCGCGGAGCGCGTCGCCGGGGATCCCCGGCACCTCCACGAGCCGCCGGAGGGCCGCGGCGGCCTCCGCGATCCGGCCGCCGGCGGCGCGCACGCGCGCGAGGCGGGCGAGGGCCTCGGGGTTCTCCGGCGCGAGCGCGAGCGCCGCGGTGAGGTGCGGGAGCGCGCGCCCCGGATCGCGGAGCCCGTCGTCGCACACGGCCGCCGCCGCGAGGTGGACGAGGAGGCGGGCCGCGGGCTCGCCGCCGTGCGCGAGGCACGCCTCGAGGTCCGCCAGCGCCTCGGCGTGCCGCCCGTCCGCGGCGAGCAGGCGCGCGCGCAGCTCGAGGGCGGGGAACAGGTCGGCGCGCGCCTCGAGCGCGCGGTCGACCGCGGCGAGCGCGGCGGCGCGCCCGTCCTCGCCGTCGAGGGCCGTGCGCGCGGCCGCGAGCCAGCTCTCCGCGGCGCGGCGCGCGTCGCCCTCGGCGCGCGCGCGCGCCTCGTGGACCGCGGCGATGTCCGACGCGCCGCGCTCGCCGAGCAGCGCCTCGAGGCGCCGCAGCGGCTCCGGGTCGAGCGGGTCGCGCTCGGCGGCGCGGCGGTAGTCCGCCACCGCCGCCTCCGGATCGGCGAAGCGCCGCTCCGCGATCTCGCCCGCGCCCAGCCACGCGAGCGCGGCGCCGTGGCCGTCGCGCAGCGCGGCGCCCTCCGCCTGCAGCGTGCCGCGCACGGCGGCCCAGTCGCCCCGCCGCGCGAAGAGGACCCGGGCGCCGCGCAGGGCGGCGAGGCTCGACGGCAGGGCCTCGAGCGCCGCCTGGAACGCCGCGAGCGCGCGGTCCGCGTCGCCGGCGCGCTCCCACGCCTCGCCGGCCTGCACGGCGGCGCACGCGCGCGACGCGGGATCCCGCGCCGCGTCCCGCCGCGCCTCGCAGAAGCGCGCCAGGGCGGCGGGATCGTCCGACGCGCGGAGCCGGCGCTCCTCCTCGGGCGCGAGCGCCGCGCTCGCCGGGGCGAGGGCGGCGGCGGCGGCGAGCCCCTCGCGCCGCGCCTGCGGCGACCCGGCCTCGAGCGCGGCCGCGGCGAGGAGCGCGGCGCGGGGCCCGGGCTCCTCGGCCGTGCCGGCGAGCCGCGCGCGCGCCCGCGCGCGGCGCGCGGCGTCCGGCGCGAGGCGCAGCTCGAGGAGCAGCCCCGAGGGGTCGGCGGGGGCGAGCGAGAGGAGGTCCTCGGTCGCGCGGAGCGCGGCGGCGGAATCTCCCACGCGGTCCGCCTCGAGCCGCGCGAGCCGAAGGAGCCGCTCGGCCGCGTCCTCGCCGGCGGCCGCGGCACCCGGGGCCCGGCGCAGCGCCGCGAGCGCCTGGGCGCGGCCGGTCTCCGCGTAGAGGCGGTCGAGCGCGCGGCGCGCGGGGGCGTGGCCCGGGTCGGCGCGCAGGGCGTCCTCCCAGGTGTCGATGGCGCGCTGCCGATCGCCGAGCCGCTCCTCGGCGATGCGCGCGGCCTCGGACAGGAGGCGGGCGCGCTCGTCGGGGGGCGGGTGCGCCGCCGCCTGCGCCCGGAGGATCTCGACGACGTTCTCGTCGTCGCCGCGCGCGCGGTAGAGCCGCGCGAGCGCCTGCAGCGCGAGGGCGTGCGCCGGCGCGAGCGTGAGCGCCTCGCGGTAGGCCGCGATGGCGTCGTCCACGCGGCCGAGCCGCCGCTCGAGGATCTCGCCGGCGCGGTGGACCACGTCGGCGGCCTGCGCGGCGTCCGGCACCGCGCCGGCCTCGGCGCGGTACATGGCGGCGAGCTCCTCCCAGCGGCCGGCGCGGGAGTGGAGCCGCCCGAGCGCGCGCAGCGCCGCGAGGTGGAGCGGGGCCTCGGCGAGGACGTCCTCCCACGCGGACCGCGCTCGCTGCGGGTCGCCGGAGTGCTCCTCGACGAGCTCCGCGCGCCGCTGGAGCGCCGCGAGCCGGCGCCGCGGCTCGGCGGCGTCCCGGGCGTCGCGCAGGAGCAGCTCCGCGACCTCGTCGTGGCGGCCGAGCCGCAGCAGCGTGGCCGAGAGCGCCGCGGCGGCGCTGCGGTTCCCGGGCTCGATCTCGAGGGCGCGCGCGTACGCGCGGGAGGCACCGTCGAGGTCGCGGAGGCGATCCTCCCGGATGCGCGCGACCCGGAAGAGCGTCGCGGCGCGCTCAGCGGGGGAGCGGAGGCCGTCGAGATCGCCCTCGAGCAGCGCGCAGAGGTGCTCCCACCGGCCCTCCGCCTCGCACAGCCGCTCGACCGCCGAGCGCGCCGGCGCGAGGTCGGGGTCGAGCGCGAGCGCCTCCCGGTAGCGCGCGATCGCGTCGTCCACGCGGCCGAGCCGCTCCTCCAGGACCTCCGCGCCCTTGAACGTCCGGAGCGCGCGCTCGCGCGGGTCCGCGGCGCTGCGCGCCTCCGCCTCGAACGCCGCGAGCAGCCCCTCCCAGTCGCCGAGCCGCGCGCAGATCCGGCCCAGCGCGGCGAGGGCGACGCGGTTGCGGGGATCCACCTCCAGCACGTCGCGGCAGCACTCCGCGGCGAGGTGCGGCCTGCCGAGCTGGACCTCCTCGAGCTCCGCGCGCCGCAGCTTCGCGAGGATCGCCGCGCGGACGTGGCCCGCGTCCTCGCGCGCGAGGTGCGCGGCGGCGAGCGCGTCGAGCGCCTCGGCGGCGTCCGCGTACGCGCGGCGCTCCTCGCGCAGCCGGGCGAGGTCCGCGAGCAGGCCGGGGTCCGACGGCGCGGCGGCGCGGGCGTGCTCGAGCGCCGCGATGGCGCCCTCCGGCCGGCCGAGCCGCTCCTCCAGGCGCGCGAGCGCGTGCCAGGCGTCGGCGGCGGCGCCGCCCGCGCTGGCGGCCGCCTCGGCCTGGAGCACCGCGGCGAGCACGTCGTCGCGCCGGAGGCGCTCGGCGTGACGGCGGGCGGCGGCGCGCAGCAGCGGATCGTGCGGCAGCAGCTCGAACGCGTCGAACGCGAGCGCGCCGGCCCGGTCCGGCTCCCCGAGCCCCTCCTCGAGGAGCGCGGAGGCGGCGGAGAGGTAGTGCGCGGAGAGGCGGCGATCGGCGGCGGCCCGGGCGCAGCGGACGTAGGCCTCGGCGAGGCCGGCGCGATCTCCCGCCGCGGCGGCCTGGAGCGCCTCCTCCTCGGCGACGGCGAAGGAGCCCGGCGCCGCCGCCGCGGCGCGCGCGATCACCTCGCGGGCCTCGGCGGCGCGGCCGAGCCCGGCGAGGAGGCGGCCGCGCAGCAGGAGGAGCTCGGCGCGGGCGGAGGGCTCCGGCGTGGCCGCCGCCTCGGCCTCGAGCGCGTCCGCCGCGAGGGCGTCCTCGCCCCGGTCCATCGCGAGCCGCCGGCACGCGCGCAGGTTGGGCAGGAACCCGGGATCGAGCCCGACCGCGCGGCGGTGGAACTCGAGCGCCCCGGCCGGATCCGCGAGGTGCTCCTCGTAGATCCGGCCGACCTCGTACAGGAGCTGCGCCGCGGCGGGGCGGGCGCCGAGCGCCTCGGCCTCGCGCTCGAGCGCGGCCGCGATCGCTGCCCAGTCCATCGCGTCGCCGGGCGCGGCCGGGAGGGCCTCGATCCGGGACGCGAGCTCCCCCGCGATGGAGTCCGGGCCCTCCGTCGGGTCGCCGGGGGACCGCCACTGGAAGCGCTCGGGCATGGTCCCCTCCGAGGCAGGGGCCCGCGCGGGCCGCGCCCCGGCGTCGCGCTACAGGTCGAAGCGATCGATCTTGCCGGACTTCTGGAGGATCTCCAGCGCCCCCTTCGTCGCCTTCTCCTTGTCGTTCCCCTGGAGCTTCACGACGAGTGGAGCACCCGGCGACTTCCCCGTCGACGGCGGGTACACCGTGACGGCCCAGGTGTCGCCTAGATCCTTGTCGACGTGGACCCGACATTCAGTGCTGCCGATGAAGGCGCGTGCCATCTGGCTCTCCCCGAGCGTGGGCCCGCAAGATAGCCGAAAGACCCCCAAATGAGAAAGTCCTGGATCGTCCTCGGGTTGCTCGCCGGCTGCACGGGCGCGCCGAGGCTCCCGCACACCGCGCAGGGCGACACGGTCCTCGAGGTGCGCGGCGCGCTCAAGAAGGGCCCGTACGCGCTCGGGCGCGGCGACCTCGGGCGGCTCCCGCGGCGGACGCTGCGCGGCCTCGATCCCGCGACCGGGCGGACCGCGTCCTGGGAGGGCGTCTCGGTCGCCGCGATCGTGAGCGAGCGCGTGGACCTCGCGACGGGAGCGGACACCGTGATCGTGCGGACCGCGGACCGGGCCGCGATCCCCATCCCGCTCACCCTCATCCGCCAGTGGAGGCCGGTGCTCGCCGATCGCGCCGACGGCGAGCCGCTCCCCTCGGCGGTCCTCGCCTGGCCCACGCTCGAGCAGCGCGGGCTCGAGACGGACCCGCGGGCGGACGGGTGGTGGGCGCGCGACGTGGTCGCCTTCGAGATCGTGGAGTGGGAGCGGGCGTTCGCGGCGGCCCTCTCCACGCCCGACGGCGCCACCGACGTGGCCCGGCGGGGCTCGGCCGCGTACGCGGACCGCTGCCTCCGCTGCCATCGGATGCGCGGCGCGGGCGGTGAGCGCGGGCCCGACCTCACGACGGTCGCGGCGCGCCTGGGGCCCGGCCCGTTCGCGGCGCTCCTCGAACGACACCCGCGGCGGACGACGAGCGTGGGCGAGCCCCTCGGGCCGCAGGGGCCGGACGAGCTGTGGAGCTTCCTGCGCGCGGTCGCCGCCGCGCCGGGCGGCGCGCGGGCCGAGCTCACCGCGGATCGGGGCGCCGCCGAGCCGAACGCACCGTGAGAGGGCGGACCCGCCGAGCGCGGGCGCGCGGGTCTTCAGACGGTCCAGATGTAGCCGATCCGGACTCCGACGAGCTCCGCGATCTGCTTCGCGACGTGCCGCCCGTCGCGCCCGGCGACCCAGCGCGGGATCACGACGTGGAACTCGCCGCCCGTCAGCTCGGCGGCCGAGGCGAAGAGCTGCCAGCGGCTCGCCACCTCCTCGAGCGTCACCGGCCCGGGCGAGAGGACGTCCATGAACGTCGGCTTCGGCAGCTCGCAGAAGAGGCTCGGGCGGTGGTCGCGCATCGCGCCGTGGATCACCTCCGGCGCCTCCCAGCCCGGGAGGTCTGCGCGCACGCCCGCGTAGCCGGCCAGCGGGAGGGTCTCGGCCATGAGGCGGATGAATCCCTGCTTGTGGACGTCGAGCCCCGCTTCGGTGGTCTCGAGCATGGCCTCCCCCGTTCGGCTGCACCCTCAGACGCCCGCCTCGTCTCTCCCCTCCGAGAAGGGTGGCCCCGTCGTGCCGCCGGCGCATCCCCCGGCCTCCGTGCCCGCGCGTCGCGGTGACATCCTCGTGACGCCGGGAGATCAGGTTCCCCGGGCGCATGTTCCGCTCCGCCCGCTCCGATCGAATCCAGTGGCTGAAGTCCGTCCCGTTCCTCGCCGTCCACGCCGTGGCCGCCGCGACGCCGCTCGTCGCGCCGTTCGCCTGGCGGTGGGCCGCGCTCGCGGCCGCGCTCTACGCCGTGCGCATGTTCGCGATCACCGCGGGGTACCACCGGTACTTCTCGCACCGCGCGTACCGCACCTCGCGCGCCTTCCAGCTCCTGCTCGCCGTGGCCGGCACGACGGCCGTGCAGAAGGGGCCGCTCTGGTGGGCGGCCCACCACCGCGATCACCACCGGTTCTCGGACCTGCCGGAGGACGTCCACTCGCCGCTCCAGCGCGGCTTCTGGTGGAGCCACGTCGGCTGGATCCTCTCGGAGCGCCACGACCGGACGCGGCTCGACCGCGTGAGGGACCTCGCGCGCTACCCCGAGCTCGTCTGGCTCGACCGCTGGCACCTCGTCCCGCCGCTCGCGCTGGCGGCGGCCCTGCTCGCCGTGGCGGGCGTCCCCGCGCTCCTGTGGGGGTTCTTCGTCTCCACGGTCGCGCTCTGGCACGGGACCTTCGCCATCAACTCGGTCGCGCACGTGCTCGGCCGCCGCCGCTACGCGACGCCCGACGGCTCGCGGAACGGCCTCGCGCTCGCCCTCCTGACGTTCGGCGAGGGCTGGCACAACAACCACCACTTCTTCCCCGGGAGCGCGCGGCAGGGCTTCCTGTGGTGGGAGGTCGATCTCTCGTACTACGCGCTGCGGGTGCTGGCGGCCGCAGGCGTCGTCCAGGACCTCCGCAGCCCGCCCGCGCGCGTCCGGCTCGCGCGCGGCGAGGCGGACGCACGGGCGGAGCGCGCGGTGCAGGCCTGAGCGCCCGCCGCGCTACAGGAACACCGAGCTCCGGGCGGCGACGCCCTCGTCGAGCATCGCCTGCAGCGTCTCGCGCACGCGCTCGGCGAGCGCGTTCACGGTCGCCGGATCGGCGGCCGCCGCCGGGCCGAGGGCCTTCACGTCGATCGGCTCGGCGAACCGGAGCGTCCAGCGGGACGGGAGCGGCACGAGCGCGGCGGAGGCGATCCGCAGGCTCGGGGTCGCCGACAGCAGCGGGATCCCGAGCAGCTCGGCGAGCCAGCCGGTGCGCGCGATCCCCGGCGAGGCCTCCTCGCTGCCGAGGATCGCGCAGGGTACGATGGGCGTGCCGGCGCGGAGCGCGACCTTCACGAACCCGCCGCGCCCGAAGCGGTTGAGCTTGTAGCGCTCGCGCCACGGGCGGAGCGCCGCCGCGCTGCCCTCCGGGAAGACGCCGAGGACGTGCCCGGCGGAGAGGAGCGCGTCGGCGGCCTCCGCGCTCGCGCGGACGGCGCCGTAGCGGACGGCGGCGGCGCCGACGATCGGCAGGGCGCACTCGCGGTCGTCGAGCAGCGGCCGGAGATCGCGCCGCGCGGGGTGCGCGCGACGGAGCGCGTGGCGCAGCACGAACGCGTCCCACGGCACGACCCCGCCGTGGTTCGCGACCACCAGCGCCGGCCCCGCGGCGGGCACGCGCTGCGCGTCGCGGACCTCGACCCGCCACCAGGCGCCGTAGAGGAGCTCGACGAGCGGCTCGAGCCGTTCGGCGAACCGCGCGTCCATCCCGAAGCGGTCGAGCCTCTCGGCGGGCTCGAGGAGCCGCACGAGGTCCACCGCCGCCGCGAGGCGGCCGCGCACCGCCGGCAGGATCCGCGCGAGCGCATCGCGCAGCTCGCCCGGCGCCGAGGCGATCCCCGCGCGCGCCGCGAGCTCCTGCAGCCGCGCCTCGACGCCCTCGAGCGCAGCGTCCAGGCGACGCTCGACGCTCGCGACGCGCGCGGCGGCACCGCCCGCCGCGGCGGCCGCGGTCCGGGCCGGGGTCGGGGTCTGCTCCCCGGTCGGCGTCCGGGTCGCGGTCTCGGTCGCGGCCGGGGTCGCGGTCGGCGTCGCGGCCGGGGTCGGGGTCGGGGTCGCGGTCGGGGTCGGGGTCGGGGTCGGGGTCGCGGTCGGGGTCGCGGTCGGGGTCGGGGTCGGGGTCGCGGTCGGGGTCGGGGCCGGGTCCGGGCCCGCGGTCGGCGCCGCCGCCAGCTCCGGCGGGACGCGGGCGGGGTCGAGGCTGCCGTACCCGGCGAACAGCGCGCCGGCGAGCCCCCCGCCCTTCACCGGATGCGTCTTCGCGCGGAGCTGGCTGTTGAGCCGCTGCCCGCGGCCGTCGCTCGCGTCGTTCGGGCGCCCCGGCGTCATCACCCCGCGGGCGACGCCGTTGCTGCCGCGGTGGAGGAAGTAGACCGTCCCGTCCTCGACGTACTCGACGATCCCGAGGTGCGTGAAGCGGTCGTCGGCGCGGCCGTCGCGGTCGCGGTCGTAGGTGTCGTGCCAGAACACGAGATCGCCCGGCGCCGGCCACTCCTCGGCCCCGAAGAGCCGGCCGTGCTCGCGCGCGGCGAGCCAGGCGGCCTTCACGCCGCCGCGCTCGTCGGGGGCGGTGCGCTGCATCAGGGCGCGGAGCAGGACGCCCTCGGCGGCGTAGACCGCCTGGACGTACCCGGAGCAGTCGCCGTTGAACCGCTCCCCGCCGGCGCGGAAGGGGCCCCGCCGCCCGACGAAGCTCCCCGCGCGGGCGGCGAGGCGCGCCTGGAGCTCGAAGCCG